>JBBSBV010000007.1:0-125725 GCA_038250905.1 Acidimicrobiia bacterium | reverse complement strand
CGCAGCGCGCGCACACCGTCGTGGAACGCGCTGAGGTCGTGGTAGTCGAGACCCCGCACCGGGTTCGACGCGTTCCCCGACGCCGAGAGCGGTGCGATCGTCATGAACACGTAGGGCGTACTCGCGGCGGACTCGTAGTAGAGGCCCTCGAACGACTGGATCCGGCCGTGCGTCCAGTACGGCAGGAGCATCAACGCGAGCGGCGTGCCGTAGACGTCGATCGAGCCGCCCCCCTCCCAGAGCAGCCGGCCCGGCGGTAGCCGGTCGACGGTGTCGATGAGCGCGCGGTACTCGCCGTACTGCTTCTGCGCGTGCGCCTTGGCCAGCGGATCGTGGGGCCGGGCGGCGTTCTCGTACCCGGTCTCGTTCCACGCCACCCAGTACGGGATGAACCCGCGTCGGGCGAAGCTGAACGAGATGCCCGTCGCCACGAGGATCGCGGTGACCGCCACGATGGTCGCGGTGGTGACGACGCGGTACGTGCGTCCGGCGGCGGCGGGCGAGAACTCGTAGACCTCCTCGGGGCCGGGCGGCGAACCCACCCAGAGCCGACCGAACTCCGCGCTCAGACGCCGGACGATCTCCGCCGCGCCGATCGCGGCCATCAGGAAGCAGCCGAGGTAGACGAACGGCAGGAACCGCAGGTTCCACGCGTGGAGTTCGGGCCAGAACCGGAACACCCCGGCGAAGATCAGCGTGATCGTGGCCACCACCAGTGCGCCCCGGTCGCGGAACGCGATCGCGAAGCCGAGACCCACCAGGGCCAGCAGGTACACCCAGAGGAACTCGTCCACGACCAGGTAATTGAGGTACTCGGTGATCTTCGTGTACCGCATGTTCGCCGTGTAGCCGAACGTCGCGACGAGGGGCACCGACCAGAACGCGGTGAGCAACCCGCCGACCATCCCGATGGCGCCGGCCCGACCGAGCACCCGACCCCACGAAGGGTGGCGCATCGTGAGGGCGGCGACGACGATCACGACGGCCCCGACCCCGACGAACATCCCGACGACCACGTGCGAGAGCACCGTCGCCGCGAGCAGCACCGCCGCGAGCCACCCCCGCCGACCGGTGCGCACCGAGAACGCGAGCGCACCCAGCGCGAAGAGGCCGAGCGCGAGCGCGAAGGAGAACGAGTACTCCCCCGCCAGCGCGCTCACGAGCGTGCCGCCCATGATCCGCTGGTTGAACTGCACGTTCGCCATCGGTGAACCAGCGGGTGACGCGGTGGCGACACCTTTGAAGAAGAGGAAGGCGACGGCCGCCACGGCACTCAGCTCGGGCGCGGGCCGCTTGAGCTTCAATCCCCGGGCGAAGGCGTAGGCCCCGGCCGGGATCGCGACCGGCCCGACCGCGGTCGTGAGTTTGAGGGCGACGTTGTACGGCAGGAACAGGTCGAGGAACACGGTGACCAGCGCCGGCAGCGGGAAATAGAACTGACCCGCAGGGAATCCCCCGAACCAGTCGTTCGACCACCCGGAGACCCGGAAATCGCCGAGGAGGTGGTCGCGCACGTACGCCGGGAACCAGACGTGGGCCCCGAGATCACCACCGTTCGGGGTGGTGTTGCGCAGGAGGAACCGCGGATCGAGCGTCCAGAGGACGATGCCGCAACACGCAACGACCACGAGCATCCCGAGTGCCCGCCACGTGGCGCCGAGATCGGGATCGGCCGGCGGAACGACCCGGTCCGCGGCACTCGGGAACATCGCGCGGGGCCCGACGGTGGGCGCGTCGAACGGCACGGTCACGGGTTCGAGCGCCACGCCCTCAGCATGCCAGGCCGCGTCCCCTTCGCCGGGTCGCGGGCACTCCGCCCCGGTCTGCCCGACCGGGCCGGGACGAAAGCCGAGGGGGGTCCCGGTCGGGACCCCCCTCGGTGCACTCGGGCGCTTCCACTCCGCGAGTGGGCGCAGGGGCCGTCATTCCCCGCGCCCGTGGTGGCGCGCCCCAGTCCTTGATCGGTCGGGGTTCTCTATCGCTGGCGGGCCAGCTCGAGCACGTGGTCGAGGGACAGCGGACCTTGCGGCGAACTCCAGTGCCGCGCCTCACACCGGCCGCAGCTGTGGAACAGCACGTCCTCGCCCGCGATCGTCATCCGGATCTCGACCATCCCTTGCCTGGCACACCGACTGCACTGCATCTCGTTCTCCTTGGGGTTGCCCTTGTGATGATGATGTCGACGGTTCGGGCGAATTTTCTGGAGGATGATCACGGGATGACGGGGGATGATTCGAGGGATGAGTAACGCATTTGTGCAGGTCAGAAGCCTGAGAGCAACACCACGGCCGTGAAGAGGTTGAAGCCCGCATGGATCAGGATCGACTGCGAGAGCTCCCCGGTCCGTACCGCCCGCATGCCCGAGACCACCCCGACGAGCGCGAGCGGGGCGAGCAGCGTGACCGCGTTCGGGTCCACGAGATGGACCGCCGCGAACACCGCACTGCTCACGAGCACCGCCGTCGGGGCCCCGTACCGGCGGAGCAGACCCCGCAGGAGCAGACCCCGGAAGAGCAACTCCTCGGCGATCGGCGCCGCCACGACCACTGCGATCGCACCCAGGACCTTGGCGGGTGTCCCCGAGTGTTCGAGGGCCCGCGCCACATCCTGGCGGGGTTCGGAACCCGCCACCAGCGTGATCAACTGCACCGCCCCGATCGCGATCCCCTGCACCAGCACGCCGACCAGGATCCACGGCGCGTCGGCGACCCGGATCCGGAATCCGAAGTCGGCGAGGAGCGATCCCCGGCCCTTGGCCCGGGCGAGCGCGAGCAGGATCACGGCGGTGAACGCCGCGCTCGCGGCGGTGACGACCGCGATGTCGACCGCGTCGGACTGGTAGTGGGGACCCCCGCCCCGGGCACCGATCACGATCGTGCCGACCACGATCTGGCTCACGATGACTGCGGGCCAGGCCCACGCGAAGTCGCCGAGCCCCCAACGGATCCTCGTCGGTGCGGCGGTCATCGGCGTGAGCATAAGCACGAGCACGAGCACGAGCACGAGAGGGCGAGGGGAGATCCATGCTCCCTTCCACCCGGGTTCCGCTCGCCCGTGGCCCCGAAGCGCTGCCCGGCGGTCACGCCCGGCGATACGGCGGCCCGTGAACGAAGTGAACATGAGCGGGAAGCACGTGGAATCTCCTCGCCGCGCGAGTTGTTGGCCAGGACCGACCGGGTCCGGGGCCTTCCCGGGCCATAACATTGGGTTCCGGCCCGCCTCGATCCAGGAGCTCCTCTCCCTCGTGAGTACCCCACCGCCAGACCGGCCGCCCACTCGCCCCGATCGTCCGACCGGCCCCGGCACCCCCGGTCCGGCGCCGAAGCCGTGGTCGCGCTGGGTCACCCTCGCCATCGTCGCCGTCGTCGCACTCGTCCTCTTCACCACCACCCTCAACAGCGGAACGACGAGCAAGGCGGCCATCAGCTACAGCCGCTTCTCGAGCGAGGTGAAGAAGGGCCACATCAAGTCGGTCGAGTTCGACCCGCAGACCGGCAAGATCACCGTGAAGTTCACGACCAAGATCGGTGGGCAGACCGAGTTCACCTCGGCGGGACCCAACAACGATCTGCAGCCCACCGAACTCAAGGCACTCCAGAACCAGAACGTCGACGTGAAGTACACGCGTGAGACGTCGAACCCGTGGCTGCCGATCCTCGTCTACCTGCTCCCGATCGCGGCGCTGATCGGGTTCTTCGTCTGGATGAACCGTCGGGCGCAGGGCCAGATGGGCGCGGTCATGAACATCGGCAAGAGCCGGGCCAAGGTCTACGACGCCGAGAAGCCCAAGACCACCTTCGCCGACGTCGCCGGGTACGAACCGGTCAAAGAGGAGATCACGGAGGTCGTCGACTTCCTGAAGAACCCCGGCAAGTTCGCCGAGATCGGCGCGCGCATCCCGCGCGGCGTGCTCCTCGTCGGTCCTCCGGGCACCGGCAAGACCCTCATCGCGCGCGCCGTCGCCGGTGAGGCCGGCGTGCCGTTCATCGCGATCACGGGTTCCGACTTCATGGAGATGTTCGTCGGCGTCGGAGCGGCCCGGGTCCGTGACCTGTTCCAGACCGCCCGCAAGCAGGCCCCCGCGATCATCTTCATCGACGAGATCGACTCCATCGGCCGCAAGCGCGGTGCCGGCCTCGGTGGTGGCCACGACGAGCGCGAGCAGACGCTGAACCAGATGCTCGCCGAGATGGACGGATTCGAATCCGGTGCCGGAGTCGTGATGATCGCGGCCACCAACCGGCCCGACATCCTCGACCCCGCCCTACTCCGCCCGGGTCGGTTCGACCGCCAGATCATGGTCCCGCTGCCCACGCTCGAGGAGCGGATCCAGATCCTCAAGGTCCACTTCCGCGACAAGAAGATCTCCGACGACGTCAAGCTCGAGGTCGTCGCGCGCGGCACGCCCGGCATGTCGGGTGCCGATCTCGCCAACCTGGTCAACGAAGCCGCGCTCTTCGCAGTGCGTCGCGGCGAGAACTCGGTCCACAAGGAAGACTTCGAGGACGCCCGCGACCGCGTGCTCATGGGCCTCAAGCGACCCACCGTCGTGATGAACGAGGAAGAGAAGGAGCACACCGCGTACCACGAGGCCGGCCACGCGATCGCCGCGTACGTGCTCGACCACGCGGACCCGGTCCACAAGGTCACCATCCTCCCGACCGGGATGGCCCTGGGCATGACCCAGCAGCTCCCCGAGGAGGAGCGCTACTCGCACGACAAGAACTTCCTCGAGGACATGCTCTGCGTGATGCTCGGCGGACGCGTCGCGGAGCAGATGGTCTTCGCGTCGCAGTCGACCGGCGCGAGCAACGACCTCGTCCGCGGTACCGAGATCGCCCGCCGCATGGTGCGGGAGTGGGGCATGTCGGACCGCATCGGTCCGATGGCCTGGGGTTCCCAGGGCGCGGTCTTCCTCGGCGAGGACCTCGTGCACACCCGCGACTACTCCGACGAGACCGCACGCGTCATCGACGAAGAGGTCGAGCGCATCCTGCGGTCACGCGAGGAGCGCACCGTCGAACTGCTCACTAAGTACCGCGGCGGGCTCGACGCGATCGCCCAGGCACTACTGCAGCACGAGACCCTCGACGGACTCGAGGTCGAGCGCCTCGTCGACGGCGCGGTCGGCTACCACGCCGGTGGGGCCCGGACCTTCACCCACGCCGACGGTCACGTCGACGCGGTGGACGACGAGGGCCGGACCGTCACCCCCGTCGACTGACGTACTTTCGGCGGCTCCGCTCACGCTCCTGATCGTCACGCCTGACGGGCGTTCGCTTCGCCGCGGCTCGCCTCCGCAAGCTCCGGCTCGGGAGCGCGTCCCTGCGGCGCGCTCCCGGTTCACCCGAGGGCGTCGAGGCCGTGGCTGATGTCGAGTGAGGGGTCACGCGCGCCGGCGACGGCGGCCCACAGGTCGGTCGCGCTGACCATGCCGAGGAAGGCCCGCTGCACCACACCATCGGCGTCGGCCACGAGCACCATCGGCACGCCGGAGATCTCGTAGCGCTCGTGGAGCGCCCGGTCGGCCTGGAACGACACGTCGATCGCGGCGACGTCGGGTGAGTCGAGGGTGAGCACCTTGGGGCGCATGGCCTCGCACCCCTCGCAGGTCGCCGAGGAGAACAGCGCCACCAACCACGGGGCGTCGGGGCGGGGGAAATCGGCGCGGAACAGCTGGCGCGGGATGGGATACGGGTCGCGCACCGGTTGGGCCGTGGCGCGGCGTCGGCGCTCCAGCACCACGGCGACCAGCGCCACCACCACGAGGACCGCGGCCGCGATCAGCACTCGAGTCGCCACGGCGTCCGACGCTATCGGCCGCGCGGCGCCGAACCGAGTTCTGGTTGTCGGCCCGTCGGCTCGCGCTCCTGTCGGAGCCGGTTCGTCAGGCTCGCTCCCGGGTGCCGGGGACGCGTGCCAGACTGCGCGCCGATCGGGGAGGATCGGTGGGCACGGAAGCGAACTCGGCGGGTCGACCAGCAGCGGCGCCTGCCCGCGTCAGCGCCGTGCCGATGTGGATCCTCGGTCTGGTGATCATGATCGACCAGGCCGACCAGAACATCCTGCGCGGCGTCATCCCCCAGCTGAAGCACGACTTCGGGATCGGTGACGGCGAGATCGGCCTGTTGCTGTCGATCTTCGTCCTGGTGAACGGCCTGGTGACGGTTCCGGCCGGATATCTGGCCGACCGCTGGCACCGCACACGCACGATCGGGCACACCGTGGTGGCGTGGAGTGCGCTGACGATGGTCATCGCCGCGTCGCAGAACTTCGCGCAGATGCTCGTGGGACGGGCGCTGCTCGGCTTCGGGCAGGGCATCACCGAACCGTCGGCGAACGCGTTGATCTCCGACTACTACCCCACCGACACGCGCGCGAGTGCGTTCTCGTTGCAGCAGATCATGGGCATCGTCGGCGCGGCGATCGGCATCGGACTCGGCGGCGCGATCGGCAGTGCGTTCGGCTGGCAGTGGGCGTTCCTGGCGATCGGGCCGGCCGGCTTCGTGGTCGCACTGCTCGCCTACCGGTTGCGCGAGCCCCGGCGCGGCCACGCCGACCGGCTCCACCTCGGTCTGACAGACCGGGACGGTGACGACCCCGTCGAGCACGCGCGGCTGTTCGAGCACGGGATCATCCGGTTCTTCGCCGAGATGTGGAGCGGACTGCGCCAAGACATGCGCGTGATCCTCGCCATCCCCACGTTGCGGTACGCGCTCGCCGGCGTCGGCGCGCTCCTCTTCACCGCGCAGGCGGTCGGGGCCTGGCTCGCGGAGTTCCATCACCGGTTCTCGGGACTCACCCAGAAGGAAGCGACCACCGCACTGGCCGCGCTGCTCATTCTCGGTGGCGTCCCCGGCCTGCTGCTTGGAGGCCGCGTCGCCGATCGATACGCCACGCGGATCCGCGGCGCGCGCGTGGTGATCCCGGCGTACTGCATCGCGGTCGGCGTGACGCTGTTCGCGATCTCCTACCTCCCGATGCCCTTTCCGATCTCGTTCGCACTCGAACTCGTCGGGATGTTCACGATCTGGCTCGCCATCCCCGGTCTTCGCGCGGGCGTCGCCGATGCCGTTCCGGCGCATCTCCGCGGCGCCGGCTTCGGCGCGTTCAACATCGTGTCGGTGATCCTCGGGGCGGCGGCGGCACCGTTCGTGGTCGGCCAGATCTCCCAGTTGACGAACCTGCGGACCGCGCTGCTGATCGTGACACCGCCGGTCTATCTCGGTGCGTACGCGTTGTTCCGCGCCCGCGACCACCTCGACGCCGACGCGGCCAAGATCTTCGAGGCGATCATGATCGCGATCCAACAGGAGCAAGACGAGGAAGCAGACACCCAGGATCCAGCCGCGCCCGGGAAGGAAGCCGACGCGGTCGACGACTGATCAGCCGGGGATCGCGTGGGAACGCGTGACCCCCGGGCGCGTGGATTCGCGTTCGACCACGACCGCGCCGTCGGCCTGGACCGTGAGCGCGACGTTGACGCTCGGGACCAGCTTGGCCAGGTCGACGAGTTGACGACCCGAGGCCGGGACCTTCACCCGGGCCACGACGCGGGGACGTTTCCCGTCGGTGCGGACCAGCTGCAGTCGGTGCGCGCGGCCGTCCATCGACACGATCGCGAGCGTGTCCGTCGAACCCGCCGCCAGGCGCGCCGGCACCACGGCCCAACGTTGCGCGCCGTCGGAGAATCCGAGGTCGGAAGCGAGACCGCGGGCCTCGACCGGCTGCGGGGCGCCACTCGCGCCGACCATCTCTGCGACGATCGGGGCGTCGGCCCGGATCACCACCGAGAAGCCGACGTCCGGTGGTACGCGGCTCGTGTCCACCGCCAAGGCCGTGGTCCCCGGGAGGATCAGGGTCTCGGGCTCCACCGCAGCCGCGGCGTCGAGTGCGAAGCGCACCGTCACCCGGACGTCGCGGTTCGAGCCGTTGGCGAGCACCAACCGTTCCTGATGACCCGAACCGGTGAGCGCGATCGGGAACGCCCACCGGCGCGCCGCGGTGCCGCCTTCGCTGAGGGCGAGGCCCTGGCGACCGTCGGTGCCGTCGAGCGCCAGCGACTGCTCCCCGACCGCCCGTCCCCGCCGCACCGTCATCTCGACTGCGACCAGATCAGTGCGTGGGATCGCGTCGTGCACGGGGACACTGATCCGGGAGAAGCGGGGCACGACCACACCCTGGAGCACGCCGGGTGAACGTATGCCGTCGCCGGTGATGCCACGCACGTCGACGATCGCGTCGTCGGGGAACGGGTTGAACAGCGCCAGCCACAGCTCGGCACCCTTCATCGTCGATCCGCCGGCGAAGCTCACGCGGCGGACGGGTTCTCGAGCGCACGGGCCGAGGGCCAGGTCGGTCCCCCGTTGGATCTGATGTTCCACCGCGGTCGGACCGCCGCGTACCTCGACGAGCACCCCGGGCTCCGCCGCGGCGAGGAGGTCGGACACCTTGACCCGGGCGACGGCTCCAGCCGCGACGGGGACGGTGCGCCGGACCGGCTTGACATCGCTTCCCGAGAACACGGTGACCACGGCCACCGACTTCGTGCGCCCGACGTTGCCGAGGACGATCTCCTCGTCGGCCCGCCCGTTCGGGATCGAAGTTCCTTCCGCGCAATACCACGTGGACGAACCCGCGGTGGCGCTCACCCGGGGCCCGGTCGCGACCGCGCGGTCCCGAGGTGTCCCGGTCGTGGTGACCACCGCGGCGACGATGAGGGCGATCACGATCCCGACGACGAATCCGGCGCGGCGCAGCACACTCATACCGACACCGGGCCCGCGTCGAGATCCACCCGGGCCTGACGGTCACGGCGCCGCCGTCGGCGCGCCCGCCGGACGAGCCCGGCCACGATGAGGATTTCCATCAGGAGAAGCGGCCACCGCCACCACTGTTGATCGAACGTGACCGCGACCGAGACCGGGGCCTTGGACCCGGTGACGAAGCGGTTCGTCCATCCGAACGCCCGTCGGTGCACCAGCGTGTGTCCGGCGCGCTCGCCGTGCCAACTGCCCGAGTACTGCTGGGACCAGAGGTAGGACCCGCCAGCGCTCGCCACCGCGGCCGGGAGCCAAGCGGTGTTCTCGTACACCCGGATCCCCTCGACGACGTCGACCTGCCGGAGATCGAGTTGCTGGGAGAGCGCGCCGACCAGGTTCCGCTCGACCGCCGTGCCGGCCGCCGGGCCGGGATCGGGCCGGGCCGGCACCGCGATGTAGCGCACGTCCATCGGCCCCACCAGTCCGCCGAAACGGGTCGTGGCGACGGCGTGGAGCCGGGCGACGGCAGCCGTGATCGCCGCCGTGCCCGCACCACCCGGAGGCGGGAGTTGGTCGACGAGGTCCCCCGGTCCGTCGTTGGTGAGCGCGAATGCGTCGGCGCCGAGCCGGTGGGGTGAACCTGGGACGACGTCCGCCCGACCGAGCCAGAGGATCCGGAATGGACCGCGGTCCTGCTGGAGCCGGGTCCACGAGAGCGTGTCGTTCCAGTCTCCGGTCGGTTGGTGCCACCGCCCGCCGACCGCGTCGCCGACGAAGCCGAGCGCGGCGAAGGTCAGTGTCACCGCGGCCACCACCGACAGCGCCTGGCGCCAGCCGAGTCCGTGCCGGCGGACCTCGTCGAGGAACGTGGCGACGCCGATGCCCGCCATCAACGCGAACGCGAGAGCCACAGGGACGAGCATCGCCTCGACCGCCGGGCTGGCGGTGTCGAGCCAGTTGGGCAGGAGCGTGAGCACCCACGCGACGAGCACCATGCCCCAGAGCCGCACGCACCACACCGCACGATCACCGCTGGCGACGAGCGTGACCGCCAGGCCGGTGACGACGAAGGCCCAGCTCCCGATCCCACCGCCATTGGGTCCGGTGACCAGGCGGGCGACGGCACCCACCGATCCGATCGGCGCGAACCCGATGCCCAGCGCGCCCAACCGGTCACCGGCACCGAGGATCGCGAGCGGCCAGGGGAACAGGGCGAGGAGCCCGACTCCGACCACGATCACGCTGCCCCGCGCGATCCGGACGAGCTGCGCGAGGGAGTCGCCGGTGAGCGGAGCCGCCACCGCCGCGGCCAGGACCACGACGAGCGGGAAGGCGACCGCGAGTGGCCAGAAGGCCGTGGCGACGGCCAGCGCGAGCGCGCCGCCGATCGCCACCCGCGCCGCCGGACGACGGGAGGGCACCAACCCGCCGAGCTGGGTGATGGCCAGGAGGACGAACGGTGCCACCGCGAAGAACACGAGCGCGCCGAGCCGTCCGGCGACCACCGCGTTGCGGGTCAGCGGGACGATCCCGTAGACCACGGCCACGGCCGTGCTCGGCCAACCGGGTCCCGCGATGCGTCGGCCGACGCGCTGCGCGCCGAACGCACCGACGGGCACCGCGCCCACGACGAGCAGCGTGCGGGCGAACCCTCCGCTGCCCAGGGTCACGATGCGCAAGACGGCGGCGAGAACCAGCATCGGTGGTGCCGGCGCGTGGGCGCCGAGATCGGCGTAGCGCCACTCGCTCGTGAACGCGCGCAGGAGGTCGCCCACCCCTGGCCACGGCGCGAACTGGCCGACCGTCGCCAACCGCCCGAGAAAGAGGTCGCGCGTGCCGATGAGTACCAGGACGAGGAAGGCGACGAGTACGAGCCCGCGCGTGCTGCGGAACTTGGTGTTGGCGGTCTCGGCGACGGTCCGACCCCGGCGGGACCACGTGCGGACGCGGTCCTCGGCGTGGAGCGAGGTCGTGACGTAGGCCGACATCCGCACGCTGCCGCGGAACTGCAGGGCGTGGATCTCCCGATCCGGCACCACCCTCGCACCCTGGGTCCGACGACGCGCAGTGGTGAGCGACGACAGCCGCCCGAGGTTCCACATCCACGCGCCCATGAGCTCGCCCGACCGCTTCGGCTGCCGGCGGAAGATGAACAGCACCGCCTCGAGGCAATGCACGATGAACGCGACCGGTGCGATCCAGAGCAGTCGGACCCCGGAGGTATTGGTGAGCAACGCGCGCACCCGATGACGCGTCGCGAGCCTGCGGTCCTGCTCCTCCGGGCCGTCGGCCTCGTGATGGGCCACCCGTGCCTCGGGCGCGACGATCACCCGCGCCGCCGCGAGCCGGGCTCGCCAACAGAGGTCGAGTTCGCGCGCCCCGGGGTCGCAATCCGGATCGAATCCCCCGAGCTCGCCGAAGAGGTCGGCGCGGACGAGCATGCACACGTCGGTGACGAAGAAGACGTCTCGCACCGCGTCGTGCTGTTCCTGGTCGAGTTCGTCGCGCTCGATCTCCGAATGTGGCGTGCCGAACCGGTCGACCGACCACCCCACCTCACGGAGGATCTCCGACCGCTCGACGTCGACCACCTTCGGCCCGACGATGGCGGCGTTGGAGCGGTAGGCCTCCTCGACCAGGAGCCGAACCGCCCGCGGATCACAGACGGTGTCGGAGTGGACGAAGAGCAGGAACGGGGCGCCGGCCACGGTGCCGAGGACCTCGTTCGCCGCCGCCGCCATCCCACCGGGCGGTACCGAGCGCACGAAGGCACCGGGCAGCGCCGTGGCGACCCGCGGGGTGAGCTCCGCGTCGGTTGCGGCGATCACGAGCACGGTGAGATCGGGATAGTCGGAGGCGCCGAGCGCCTGGAGACAGCCCTCGAGGTAGGGGGCGTCGTCGCGGGCGACCACGACCGCCACCACGGCCGGAACCGGGGCCGCCGCCTCGTCGTCAACGCCCTCGTCGCCACGGTCGACCGCACCACGGTCGGTCGGGGCCGACGGCACCGGGCGGGCGTTCGCCGGGGGAACCGGATCGGTGGCCGGATCGTCGGCCGGAGCCGGCTCCGACGGTGGGCGTTCGGCGTCCATGGGCTGGGTCACCCTACCGGTCACGCCTCGCGCCACCGCGAAGCACGACGGCGACCGCGACCGGGTGACTGCCGTCACGATGGGCTCGAACCGGGACCCGAGTGCTTGCAGAAGTTAGCAAGATGCTGTATGATGCAACCACAACGGCGCACACGGGTACGCCGAAGCA
Organism: Acidimicrobiia bacterium; assembly: GCA_038250905.1. Lineage (GTDB taxonomy): Bacteria > Actinomycetota > Acidimicrobiia > IMCC26256 > JAENVU01 > JAENVU01. The sequence goes on along the minus strand of JBBSBV010000007.1, from coordinate 113,702 downwards.
TCGTCAAGGAGCATCATGGAACTCGACCTCCGCAAGACCGCCGCCGACGCCGCGTACATCGCCGTAGGGGCCGGTGTCCTCGGATTCCAGCAGGCCCAGGTGCGTCGTCGCGAGGCCGGCGAGCGCATCGCGGCCATCGCCAAGGACGCCCAGGACACCATCGGGAACCAGACCGCCACGCTGCGGGACCGGGTCACCGACACCGCGACGACCGGCATCGACACCGCCACCGCCACGATCAAGACGCTGAACCCCCGCGAGTGGGTCGAGCCGGTCATCGGTGACGTGAAGCAGCGGGTCGAGCCGGTCATCGAGCAACTCAAGGGCATCTCGGTCACCGCACCGGTCCAGGCGCTGCCGGAACAGCTGAACAAGGCCGTCGAGGTGGGCAAGGCCCGCGTGCAGTCGTTCCGCGGCCAGTCGGACAACTGATCACCCCAGTCCACTTTCGTCAGCGCTCCCCCCGCGCTGACGAAGGGCGGAGCCCAACGACCCCCTCTTCGGAGGGGGTCGTTGTGGTTCCGGGCCCGGCCACGTTCGCTGGCGCGGGTGTCGAATCCCTACGCTGCTGCCATGGTCGTTGCCCTCGCCGGTGGAGTCGGAGCTGCACGTTTCCTGCGGGGCCTGGTCCGCGTCGTCGACCCGACCTCGGTCACGGCGATCGTGAACACGGCTGACGACGACCGGTTCCACGGCCTGTCGGTCTCCCCCGACCTCGACACCGTCACCTACACCCTGGCCGGGGCCGAGCACCCGGAACAGGGCTGGGGGCTCGCGGACGAGACGTTCACGACCATGGACGCCCTCGACCGGTACGGCGCCGCCACCTGGTTCCGGCTCGGCGACCGCGACCTCGGAACCCACCTCTACCGCACCCGGCGTCTCGACGAGGGGGCCACACTCACCGAGGTCACCGGCGAGATCACCCGGGCCTGGGGCGTGCAGTCGCGCATCCTGCCGATGTCGGACGACCGGGTCGCGACCCGCATCTCGGTCCGGCGGCCCGGCGGCGAGATCGAGACCCTCGCGATGCAGGAATGGTTCGTCCGCGAGCGCACTGCGCCCCCGGTGGTCGGTGTCGAGTTCGCCGGCGCAGCCGACGCTGCCCCCGGACCCGATGTCCTCGCCACGCTCGAGACGGCCGACACGATCCTGGTCTGCCCGTCCAACCCGGTCATCTCGATCGGTCCGATCCTCGCGGTCCCCGGCATCCGCGACGTGCTCGTCCGGCGGCGGGACCGGGTGGTCGGGGTCAGCCCGATCATCGCGGGTGCACCGGTGAAAGGCCCGGCCGACCGGCTCATGGACCCGCTCGGCATCGAAGTGAGCTGCGTGGGCGTGGCGCAGGCGTACCGCGAGTTCTGCGGCACGCTGGTGATCGACTCGGGCGATGCCGCGCGCGCCGCCGAGGTGGAGGCAGCCGGGGTCCAGGTGATCGTCGCCGACACCTTGATGCGCGATGCGCGCGTCGCCGCGGCCCTCGCCCGGCACACCCTCGACGCCGTCGCGTGAGCCTGCACGTCTTCCCGATCGAGGGGATGGCGGAGATCGGCCCCGGCGACGCGCTGGGGCCGTTGATCCTCGCCGCGACCCGCGAGCAGGCGACCCCACTCGCGGCCGGCGACTGCCTGGTCGTGACCCAGAAGATCGTCTCGAAGGCGGAGGGGCGCCTCGTCGAACTCGACCACGCCGATTTCGCCGCCCGTCGTGACGTCATCGCCGCGGAGACGGTGCGCGTCCTGCGCCGGCGCGGCGATCTTGTGATCACCGAGACGCGGCACGGGTTCATCTGTGCCAACGCCGGCGTCGACCTCTCGAACGTCGACGACGGATACGCCGCGTTGTTGCCGGTCGACAGCGACCGCTCCGCGCACCGGATCCGCAACGCCATCCGCGCCGAGGCGGACATCGAGGTGGGGGTGGTCGTCTCCGACACCTTCGGGCGTGCGTGGCGCCACGGACTGACCGACGTGGCGATCGGCGTCGCGGGCATCGCCGCGGTGGTCGACCTGCGCGGCGAGACCGACGACCGGGGTCAGGAACTCCGCGTGACCGAGGTCGCGCTCGCCGACGAGATCGCGGGCGCGGCCGAACTGGTGATGGGCAAGGCCACGGGGGTCCCGGTGGCCGTCGTCCGCGGCCTCGACCCGACGTGGTTCACCGACGGCTCGGTGCGTGACCTCATCCGCCCGGCCGAGGACGACCTGTTCCGATGATCCGAGCCGAGGCCGACCCGTGTCCGACCACCTGATCCCGGCGTTCATCCGCGCCCGGCGGTCGATCCGGTCGTTCACCGCGGCCCCGGTCGATCCCGAACTGCTCGACACCGCGGTGCGCGCCGCGTGCTCGGCCCCGGCGCCCCATCACTCCCGACCGTGGCGCTTCGTGGTGATCCGATCCGAGGCGGCGAAGCAGCAGTTGGCGGCGGGCATGGGCCGGCAGTGGCGGGTGGACCTCGCGCGGGACGGCGTGGCCGACGCGACCGTCGACGACCTCATCGATCGGTCCCGGGTGAAGATCGAGTCGGCCCCGGCCCTCGTGCTCGGGTGCCTCACCTGGAACGGCCTCGACCGGTATCCCGACGAACCCCGGCAGCGGGCCGAGTGGGGCATGGCCCTGCTGTCCCTCGGCGCCGCGGTCGAGAACCTCATGCTCGCGACGGCCGATCTCGGCCTCGCGTCCTGCTGGGTGGCGGCACCGATCTTCTGCCCCGAGGCGGCCCGGGACGCACTGGACCTGGACCCGACGTGGCTCCCCCACGCGCTCGTCCTCGTCGGCCATCCCGACCCCGCGTACGTGGGGCGGCCACGCCCGCCGATCCCGATGGAGGAACTGCGGGTGCAGCGCTGAGCGCCGGTGGACTTCAGCGGCGGTCGCGGAACCAGTCGAGGGTGCGGCTCACGCCTTCGTCGAGCGACGTGAACGGCTTCCAGCCCAACTCTTCGTAGGCCCGGCCGACGGCCAGCGCGGACCGCTCCAACTCACCGACGCGCGCCGGCGCGTAGTTGGGCGGTTCGTTGTAGCCGGTGGCGCGGGCCATCGACCCGTAGAGATCGTTGACGCTGGTCTCGGCGCCGGTCCCGATGTTGATGATCCCCTCACCGCGTTCCGCGGCACGGGCCAGCGCGTCGACGACGTCGTCGACGAAGACGAAGTCCCGGGTCTGGTCACCGGTGCCGAAGATGGTCGGCCGGCGCCGTTCGAGGAACAGGCCGGTGAAGATCGCGACCACGCCCGCCTCGCCGTGGGGGTCCTGACGCGGGCCGTAGACGTTGGCGAACGCCGTGGCTGCGTAGTCGAGGCCGTGGATCTCGCGGTAATAGAAGAGGTAGTCACCACCGGCCTTCTTGGCCACGCCGTACGGCGACTCCGGCCGCTGCGGGTGCGTCTCCGGGGTGGGGATCTCGGTGGGGGTGCCGTAGATCGTCCCACCGGAACTGGCGAACACCACCTTCTTGGCGCCGGCGGCGAGTGCGCCCTGGCAGACGTTGAGGGTGCCGATGAGGTTCACCTCGGCGTCGAACTGGGGCCGCGCGACCGAGACCCGCACGTCGGCCTGCGCCGCGAGGTGGAAGACCACGTCGGGCTTGCGGGACTCGATGAGGTCGGTGACGGCGGCGTTGCGAATGTCGATCCGGTGGAACGAGAACCGGCGATCCCCGACCGATCGGGCACCCGCCAGGTTCGCGAGCGATCCGCTGGACAGGTCGTCGGCGACGTCGACCGACCAGCCGTCGGCCAGGAGACGATCGGCGAGCGTCGAGCCGATGAACCCGGCTCCCCCGGTGATCAGCGCCTTCATTGCTCCCCTTCCAATGCGAGTCGGGCCTCACGGTCGACCGCCACGCCGTGGACGGTCTCCCCGGCGGCGATGGCCACACCCCCGAAGACGACGCTGTCGGTGACGGTGGCACCGGCCTCGATCGACGCGTCGGCACCGATCACGCTGCGACCCACCGTGACCCCGGCGCCGATGCGCGCTCGGGCACCGACGAGAACCGGCGCGGTCAACGTGGCGGACGGGTCGACGGTGGCACCGGGTTCCAGCCAGACACCGGGGGCCTGCTCGTGCGCGTCGGGCGTCGGCGGAAGTCCGACCTTGCCGGCCAGGACGTCGACATGGGCTTCGAAGTACTTCGCGGGCGTCCCGATGTCGAGCCAGTAGCCCTCGGACTTCATGGCGTAGAGCCGACCCGGGCGTTCGAGCATCCGGGGGAACGTCTCCCGTTCGATCGAGACGTTCAAGCGCGGTGGGATCGAGGCGAGGACCGAGGGTTCGAGCACGTAGGTGCCCGCGTTGATCCAGTTGGTGGGCGCCTGCTCCCGCGGCGGCTTCTCCACGAACGCGATCACCTCGCCGTCGTGACGCGTGGGCACGACACCGAAGGCCGACGGATCGTCCACCCGCGCCAGTGAGATCGTCGCTTCCGCGCCCCGCGCCTCGTGGAACGCGACGAAGGCGCCGAGATCGAGGTCGGTCAGCACGTCGCCGTTGCACACGACGATTCGCTCGTTGATGCCGTCGGCGGCGAGGCGGATACCGCCGGCCGTCCCGAGCGGTTCGTGCTCGACGACGAACCGCAGCTTCATGTCGCCGAAACGCTCGTCGGAGAAATGCTCGGTGAACGCCTCGGGCAGGTAGCCGAGCGACAGGACCGCCTCGTCGACGCCGTACTCCGCCAGCCACTGCAGCTGCCGTTCGAGGAACGGCACGTTGGCGATCGGCAGCAACGGCTTCGGCGTCGAGAACGTCAACGGACGTAGACGCGTCCCCGCGCCACCGACGAGGACGACGGCTTTCACGGCTTGGTCGTGGTGCTGCTGCCTGCCGGGCTGCTGGAGGTCGTGCTCCCGGTGGCCGGGGCGGTGGTGGCGGTCGTGGCGGCGGTCGTCGAGGACGAGGGAACCGCCGGTTGCCCACCGAGGTCACTGATGCTCTTCAGCGCCTGATCCGAACCCGGTGGCTGGTCGAGCGCGTCACCCTTGGGCAGGAAGTACAACGCGATGATTTCGCCGTTCGCGATGTGCCAGTCGGCCGGATTCCCGGACTTGGCCTGCTTGGGCCACGGATCGCCGAGCCGACCGACCTTGTACTGGACCTCGCCCGGCTTCTTGCCACCCGGGCACGTCTGGCCGTTCTTCTTGTCGACGTTCGGGACCCACTGGCTCCACAGCTTGATCGCCGAGTCGGAGAGTTGGGTCTGCGCGTACCCGAGGTAGCGGCCGAGCGTGGCTTTCTTGCCCGACTCGTCACTCGAGAACGGGTGGTCGTGGATCAGGTAGTCGGCGTGGGAGTGGATCCCGGCTCGGGGCGTCGCGTTCGGGTCGTTGCTGCCGTCCCGACCCTCGAAGGCGGGAACCGCGGGCTCCCAGGTGCCACAGATGTTCACGCCGAGATAGGCGTGGAAGTGGTCGCCGAGGCGGGGGGCGACATCAGCGGCGTTCTTGCGGTCGTTGTAGCTCAGCACCACCAGGAGGGCCCCGACGACGAAGATGGCGATGGTGGCGATCATCCAGCCGCGTGACGCGCCGGCACGCTTCGGCCGCCGCACTTTGGAGCGGATACGGGCGCGGCTGTATTTACTCGTCTTCGGTTTGGCCATGGCGGCGGTCAGGCTATCCGGTGGGCGGCCGGGATCCGGGACGGGGTCGCGCGACCGTCGCCCGCAGCCTCGACGCCCCGATGGACCAGCCCGCTCGGACCCCGAGGAACGCGCCCGCAGCCGGGAGTGCGAGCCGCTGCGGGCCCCGCCACCACTTGTCGAGGTAGCGGTAGGCCGCCCGATGGTGGAGCGCGATCGACCGCGACGGTGCTGCGGCGCGACTGGTCCCCACCGTGTGGGTCACGCCGGCGCGGGGCTCGTACCGGATCCGGCCGCCGTGGTCCCGGATCTCCCGGCACACGTCGATGTCCTCCATGAAGAGGAAGAACCGTTCGTCCCATCCTCCGACCCGGTCCAGTGCGGCGCGGCGGAACCACAGGGCCGCACCCGACACCCAGTCGACCTCGCGCGCGATGTCGGGATCGGTGTCGAGTTGGCGGTAGGCGGTGGTGAACCGGTTGCGCGGTGCCACGCCACCCAGCAACGCATGCCCGACGGCGATGCCGGTTCCCGGAGCCTGGCGCGCCGACGGGTACACCGAACCGTCCGGGTTGCGGATGCGCGGACCGACGACGTCGACGGTGGGGTCGTTCGCGAACGCCTCCAGCACCGCGGCCGCGGATCCGGGCTCGAGACTGGCGTCGGGATTGAACACCGCGACGAACGGCGCCCGGGTCGCCGCGATCCCGAGGTTGGCGGCGCGCGCGTACCCGAGGTTCGATCCGGGCCGGAGCACGGTCACGGCCGGGAACGGCGCGAGCCACGTCGCGAGTGCGTCACCGTCCGAACCGTTGTCGACCACCACCACTTCCGGGGGGCCGGCCGCGGTGCCGACATCGGCAAGGAGCGACGCGACGCACTCGGCGATGACGGGGCCGGAGTGGTAGTTCACGACCACCGCGGCCCAGTCGGGCTCGGGGCCGGACTCCGCGTTCACTGCACGAAGCGGAACTTCACCAGCGCATAGAGAGCCGCGAATCCGTCCCGCCAGGTGATCTTCTTGCCCTCGTGGAACTCGCGCCCGGTGTAGGAGATCGGGACCTCGTAAATCCGGATGCCCTGGCGGAGGACCTTGGCGGTGATCTCGGGTTCGAAGTCGAACCGGTCGGACCGGATCGTCACGCCGTCGAACACCTTGCGGTCGAAGAGCTTGTAACAGGTCTCCATGTCGGAGAGCGTCGTGTTGTAGAGCACGTTCGTGGTGAGCGACAGCATGCGGTTGCCGATCCAGTGCAGGAACAACATGTTGCGGCGCTCGCCGGTGAACCGGGACCCGTACACGACGGTGGCCTTCCCGCGGAAGATCGGCGCCAGGAGCTTGGGCCAGTCGTCCGGGTCGTACTCGAGGTCGGCGTCCTGGATCAGGATGAGATCACCGGTGACGTGCTCGAGCCCGGTCCGGATCGCCGCGCCCTTGCCGCGGTTCTGCGGATGGCTGACCACCCGGACCGTCGAGTCGCCGAGCTGTTGGAGGACCTGACGGGTCCCGTCCGAACTGCCGTCGTCGACGAGGATGAACTCGCATTCGATGGGCAGCTCCACGGCCCGCATGCGCCGCATGATCTCGACGACGGTGTTGCGCTCGTTGAAGATCGGCACGATGACCGACAGCTTGGTGTACCCGCCCGTATCCACTGGTCGGCCGTCGATGTCAGGCACCCCGCGCCTCGAGCTCTGCCTTGTACCAGGCGTAGGTCCGTTCCAGTCCCTCGCGGAGCTGGATCGTGGGTTCCCACCCGAGCAGCGACTTCGCGAGGCTGATGTCGGGCTTGCGTTGCATCGGGTCGTCCACCGGCAGGTCCTCGAAGATGATCTCCGACGACGAGCCGGTGACGTCGATGACGGCCTCGGCGAGTTCGAGGATCGTGAACTCGTTCGGGTTGCCGATGTTGACGGGACCCACGTAGTCGGAGTTCAACAGGGCCACGATGCCGCGGATCTCGTCCTCCACGAAGCAGAACGAGCGGGTCTGCTTGCCGTCGCCGTACACGGTGAGCGGGTCACCCTGGATCGCCTGCACCAGGAAGTTGGAGACGACACGACCGTCGGCCGGACGCAGACGCGGGCCGTAGGTGTTGAAGATCCGGATGATCCGGACGTCGAGTCCGTGACTGCGGTGGTACGCGAGGGTGAGTGCCTCCGCGAACCGCTTCGCCTCGTCGTAAACGCCGCGCGGGCCGATCGGGTTCACGTGGCCCCAGTAGTCCTCGGTCTGAGGGTGCACCAGCGGGTCGCCGTAGACCTCACTCGTGGACGCGAGGAAGAACTTGGCGTTCTTGGCCAGGGCGAGGCCGAGCATGTTGTGCGTGCCGAGCGAGCCGACCTTCATCGTCTTGATCGGGTGCTCGAGGTAGTCGACCGGGCTCGCCGGGCTCGCGAAGTGCAACACCGCGTCGATCGCACCCGAGACGTGCACGAAGTTCGTCACGTCGTAATGCTCGAACGTGAACTGCTCGAGCGGCAGCAGCTTGTCGAGGTTCTCCATCCGCCCGGTGAGGAGGTTGTCGAGACCGACGACGTCCCAACCGTCCGCCACGAGCTTCTCCGAGAGGTGCGACGCGAGGAATCCGGCGGCGCCGCTCACGACGGCGCGCGGGCGGGGTGCGTCGGTCGCCCGTCGGCGGGGACGCGCTGCGGTGGGGTCCGGCACTAGCGGCCCACGCCTTCGTAGGTGTACCCGTGACGCCGCAGTGCCGCGGGGTCGAGCAGGTTCCGGGTGTCGAGCACGGTAGGAGTCTGCAACATCTCGGCCACCCGGTCGAAGTCCATCCAGCGGAACTCGTCCCATTCGGTGAGCACGGCGAGGGCCGCAGCCCCTTCGCACACCTCGTACGGGTCCGCGAACACGTTGAGTTCCGGGATCATCTCGCCGGCCCGCTCGCCGGCCGCCGGGTCGTAGGCGCGGACGATGGCACCCTCCTCGATCAGGCGCCGCACGAACACCAGCGCTGGCGAATCCCGCAGGTCGTCGGTGTTGGCCTTGAAGGTGAGTCCCCAGCACGCGACGGTGACACCCCGGAGCGAGCCACCGACGAGATCGGTGATCTTGGTGACCATCCGCTCGTGCTGTTCCTTGTTGACCTGCACCACACCGTTGAGCAGCGAGAAGTCGTAGCCCGCTTTGCGTGCGGTGTAGAGCAGCGCCTGGGTGTCCTTCGGGAAGCACGAGCCGCCGTACCCCGGTCCGGGGTGGAGGAACTCGAACCCGATGCGCTGGTCGTACCCCATGCCGAGCGCGACTTCGCGGACGTCGGCGTCGACGGCTTCGCACAGGTTCGCAATCGCGTTGATGAACGAGATCTTCGTGGCCAGGAACGCGTTGGACGCGTACTTGATCATCTCGGCCGACGCGGGGTCGGTGACGAGGATCGGCGCGTTGAGGTTCTTGTACAGGTCCGAGACGCGCACCGCGACCGAGGCGTCGGTACAGCCGATCACCACGCGGTTCGGTTCGAGGAAATCGCGGATCGAGGTGCCTTCGCGCAGGAACTCGGGGTTCGACGCGACCAGCACCTCCTCGGGCGGCGCACCGGCCTCGGCCAGCACACGCTGCACCATGCGGGTCGAGCCCACCGGCATCGTCGACTTGTTGATCACGACCGTGCCGGGCTTCAGGACCGGCGCGATCTCCCGCGCCACCGCGTCCACGTAGGAGAGGTCGGCGGCGCCGTCGTCGCCCTGGGGTGTCGGGACACAGAGGAAGACGAACCCGGCGACGCTCGCCGCGTTCTTGGCGCCGAGCACGAACCGCAACCGGCGCGACGAGAGCCCCTCGGCGAGCAGTTCGGGCAGCCCGTCCTCGAGGATCGGCACCTCGCCCTTGTTCAGGCGATCCACCCGCTCGGGCTCGATGTCGGCACACACCACGTCGTGGCCGAGGTGGGCGAGGCACACGGCCGTGGTCAGACCCACGTACCCCGCGCCGATGATCGCTACATCACTCATGATCTCCACTCATTGCTCTCGATTTCCCAGCCTTTGTCCCGGTGTTGCCGGTCGGCCCCATTCACGGCGTGGCCGTTCACTTGGGCGTGCCCACCCACGAGTCCTCGACCACCGGAGCCCGGTCCTTCAGTGGTTCCCACCAATCACGGTGCTCGGCGTACCAGGCGACGGTGTCGCGCATGCCGTCCGCGAACCCGATGACCGGCTCCCAACCGAGTTCCCGGCGGAGTTTCGAACTGTCGAGCAGGTACCGCCGGTCGTGACCCGGTCGGTCGGGCACGATCGTCTTCAACGACGCCGGCTTGCCGGTCGCGGCGAGCACGAGATCCGCGATCTCGGCCACGCTCGCCTCCACGCCGCTCCCCACGTTGTAGGTCTCCCCCACCCGGCCGGACTCGAGGACGAGTTCGATCGCGGTGCAGTGGTCGAGGACATGGAGCCACTCCCGCTGGTTCGCAGTCGACTCGTACAGCGGCAGCGACTCGTCGTTCAGGGCCCGGGTCGTGAAGAGCGGGATGACCTTCTCGGGAAACTGGAACGGCCCGTAATTGTTGGAGCAATTGGTGATGGTGATCGGCAGGTCGAAGGTCTCGTGGTAGGCCCGCACGATGTGGTCGGCGGCGGCCTTGGACGCGTTGTACGGCGTCCGCGGCCGGTACGGCGAGTCCTCGGTGAACGCCCCGGGATCGTCGAGTGCGAGGTCTCCGTAGACCTCGCACGTGGAGACGTGGTGGAACCGCTCCACGCCCACGAGCCGGGCCGCGTCGCAGAGCACCTGGGTGCCGAGCGCATTGGTGCGCATGAAGCGACCGGGATCGAGGATCGCCAAGCTGTTGTGCGACTCGGCCGCGAAGTTCACGATCACGTCGACACCGTGGGTCTCGAGCGCGGCCTGCATCGCCGGGCCGTCACCGATGTCGGCCTGGAGGAACGTGATCCGGTCCTCGACATCGGCGAGATTCGGGCGATTCCCGGCATACGTGAGCACATCGACCGCGACGATCGCATCGTCGGGGTGGCGCTCGACCCAGTGACGGACGAAGTTCGAGCCGATGAACCCCGCGGCACCGGTCACCAAAAGCGTAGGCATCAGGAGATTCTAGAGGCCCGGAACCGCCCTTCTGGCAGCCCGGGCACCCGGACCGAGGCGGAGGGCCCGAGAGCTAACAGACCGGGCCGGCCGGAGCGGTCGTGGTGGTCGAGGACTTCGACCCCTTCGCGCTCCCCTTCGCCGTGGTGGTCGGCGTCGCGTTCACGGTCTTGTCCTGGCCGTGGACGCCCCGCCAGTCGGTCCCGATGACCACGCTGACGTCCACGTCCTTGAGCGTCGGGTCCTCGATCAGGGCACCCACACCACCGAGGAACCGCGCGACCAACTGGGCCTTGGCAAGTGCACCGACGGCGTAGCGCACCTGGGTCTTGGCTACCGGGCTGGGCGCGTCGCTCGGCGATCCCGGTGAGAACGACCGTTCCTGGAGCAGGGCCAGTGCCTTTCCGGCGGCACCGTTGATGCTGGTGCCGTTGAGTACCTGGACCGTGACCGACGAGGGGTCGATCGACGCCGGGGCCGTCGTCGGGGTGTCGCCGAAGGCCCGCAGCCGGGCGAGCACCGGGTCGGCCTTGGCCTGGTCGACCACGAGGCGATTCCGGTCGCTCGGTGCGGGGACCACCGGGAGCGTCTGCATCTCCAGCGCACCCGGCTGCTTCGGGTCGACATTGCGGAAGGTCTTGACCAACCGCAGGATGTCGTCCGAGGTCAGCTGCTTGTCGACCGAGAGCTTGGGGACCACGGCGTTCGCGATGTTGATCGCGTCGAGCGGGTTCTGGCCTGCGCTCGCCGATGCCTTGGAGGCGAGCTTGCGGATGAAGTCCTGCTGCCGGGCGATCCGGTCGAGGTCGGCTCGGGGACTGGCGTCGATCCATCGGCCCGTCTTCGGGTTCAGCGTTTCCATGTGACGCGAGCGGACGAAGGCGAGCGCGGTGTTGCCGTCGAGCGCGATGCAACCGGGATTCGGGATGTTGAGCCCCGAGAACGTGTCGCGTGTCGGGTTGTCGAACTGCACGTTGATGGTCCCGATCGCGTCCACGACGCTGATGAAGGCCTTGAAGTTCACCTGGACGTAATGCTGGACGTTCACCGCGAAATCGTCCCGGAGCAGGTCGATCACCTTCTGCGGCCCGTCGACGGAGTCGAACGCGGAGTTGATCTGGCGGATGCCCTGACCCGGGAAGTTGACCAGGAGGTCCCGCGGGATGGAGACGAGGAAGTTGCTCTTGGTCGCCGGATCGATGTGCAGGACCATCATCACGTCGGCCCGCTGGCCCGTCTGCGATTGGGCGGAGCCGAACGCCTTTGCCTCGGCCGCATTGTCGACGAACGCGCGGGAATCGGAGCCGATGATGAGGTAGTTGCCCCCCTGGGCCGGACCGTCGGGAAAGTGGAGCCCGCTGATCTTCTTGGTGCGGGCGAGCGTGTCGCTGACCTTGTAGTTCAGGACGACGACGGTCGCGACCATCACCACGAGTGCAGCCGCGCACGCGGTGACGAATCGACGCCGGAAGACACGCCAGAAGGCGGGGGTCAGAGCCACGGCCCATCGATGGTAGCGGCGGGGCGGACGATTTTCGGGGCGCGCGCCAAACCCCCACGGGGACAGGCCCGGGCGCTGACCTAGCCTGCGCCCGATGTCCCTCGGCCCCGTGCTCGCCGCGCTCCCGGCCGCGCTCCCGGCGACGGTCGTCCGCGACGGCGACCGCACGGTGGTCGCGGCCGGCGCCCTCGACGCGATCGGTCTCGGATCGGGCGATCTGGCCGCGCTCGATCGGATGGATGAGGGCTGGTGGGCCGGGTACGCGGGGTACGACCTCGGGCGCACCGTGGAGCGGGTCGACCCCTGCACCGCGGCGGATCCGGACCTCGCCGACCTCGGGTTCGTCCGCTTCGCGGCGCGCGCCGAGATCCGGGCCGGCGGCGACGTGGAGCTGTTCGGCAGTGGCGCCGAGCGCCGCGCCCTCGACCACGCGCTGGCGAACCCGGTCCCGGTCGAGGTCCCGTCCCCCAGCGCCGCATGGACCAGCAGCCTCGGTCGGCTGGAGTACGAGCAGCGGGTCCGGTCCGTCCACGAACTGATCCGGGCCGGCGACTGCTACCAGGTGAACCTGACCCGTCGGCTCACCGGTCCGCCCACCGACCCGGTGCGGCTGTGGTCGGCGACCGAGACCGGGAACCCCGCACCGCACGCGATGTTCTGGCGGGACGGTCGGGGCCTCGGCATCGTCTCGGCGTCGCCGGAGCGGTTCCTGCGCGTCGACGGGCGGCGGGTGGAGACCCGGCCGATCAAGGGCACCGCGGCGCGCGCGACCCCACTGCGGTCGAGCGAGAAGGACCGGGCCGAGAACGTGATGATCGTCGACCTCGCCCGCAACGACCTCGGTCGTGTGTGCGAGCCCGGTTCGATCGCGGTACCCGAGCTGTGTCGGGTGGAGACGCACCCCGGACTCGTCCACCTCGTGAGCACCGTGACCGGCGAGCTGCGGCCGGAGGTCGGGATCGGTGCCCTGCTCCGCGCCACATTCCCGCCCGCGTCGATCACCGGGGCGCCGAAGCCCCGGGTCATGCAGGTGATCGAGGACCTCGAACCGGTCCGCCGCGGCGTGTACTGCGGGGCGATCGGCTGGATCGACGTCGACGCCGCCCGCGCCGATCTGGCGGTCGCGATCCGGACGTTCACCTGCACCCCGTCGGCCACCACGTTCGGCGTCGGCGCGGGCATCACCATCGATTCCGACCCGGCCGCCGAATGGGCCGAGACCGAACTCAAGGCGGCGCGCCTCCTGAACCTCGCGGGCGAGCGGCGCGAGGCCGCGGTCGCGGCACTGCAGTCGTGAAAGCCGCCGCGTTGCCGGATCCGGCGTGGCCGGACGCCGCGTCTCAGGTCACGGCGTGATCGTCTGCGTGAACGGCGAGCTCGGGGGGGCCGACGAGTTGCGGATCTCGCCGCTCGACCACGGCCTCCTCGTCGGCGACGGCGTGTTCGAGACGATGCGCGTCTACGGCGGCATCCCGTTCGCGTGGACGCGTCACCTCGACCGCCTCGCCCGGTCGGCGGCCGGACTCGGACTGCGGGTGCCGGAGGCGGGACCGCTCCGCGAGCAGGCCGACGCGGTCCTGCGCGCCAACGATCTCGCCGAAGCCCGGCTGCGGATCACGATCACGGGCGGTCCCGCCCCCCTCGGATCCGAACGGGCCGACGTCGCGCCCACCGTGATCGTGGCCGCGAGCGCAGTGACCCCCTGGCCACCCACCGCGGCGGTCGTCACCGTCCCGTGGCCCCGCAACGAACGCGGCGCAACTGCGGGGTTGAAGACCATCTCCTACGCGGAGAATGTGCGGGCCCTCGCCCACGCGCACGAGCACGGCGCGAGCGAGGCGATCTTCCCCAACACCCGCGACGAACTGTGCGAGGCCACCGGCTCCAACGTGTTCGTCGTGCACGACGGCGCGGTCGTCACTCCCCCGGCCGACTCCGGCTGCCTCCTCGGCGTCACGCGCGCCCTGGTGCTCGAAGTCGCGGCTCGGATCGGCATCGAGGTCGAGGAGACCGCCTGCCCGATCACGGCGCTGGCCACTGCCGACGAAGCCTTCCTCTCCTCCACCACCCGCGAGGTCCAGGCCATCGCATCGGTCGACGGCACCGCGCTCCCCGCCGCGCCGGGCCCGATCACGACCCGGCTCGCGTTGGCCTTCACCGACCTCGTCGCCCGTGATCTGGATCCCTGACCGGTGATCGACGAAGCGCGCAACCGCGCTCGCATCGGTACCCTGATCCTGCTGGCGGTGGTCAACTACTGCATCGCGGCCGTGATCGGCGCGACCGTCACCGGCGTCGTGATCGTCATCTGGATCCTGGCCCACGCCGACAGCTTGCCGGATTCGTTGGACGACCTGAAGTACCTCGGTATCGGCGCACTCGCGATCATCGTGGTCTCGGCGGTGGTGGGCGGGATCGTCGCGGTGGTCCGTATCCCGACCCTGCGGCGGCGCCTCGAGGCCCAGATCCTCGCCGACACCCACACCACGTTCGTCGACCCTGACACCCTCCCGCGAGTGCGCAACCTGCTCGACGGTCTCGCGATCGCCGCGGGGATCCCGACGCCCCGGTTCGGCGTGGTGGACGATCCGGCGCCCAACTCGTACGGCGTCGGCACCAAACCGGATGCCACCGTCATCGGGGTCACCACCGGGTTGGTCGACACCCTGTCGCGCGACGAGCTCGAAGCGGTGCTCGCCTACGAGATCACCCGGGTCGCGAGTTGGGATGTCGCGATGGCCACGTGGACCGCCGCGCTCACCGGCAGCGCGCTCGCCAAGGTGGACGCGAGTTCCACCGCCATCTTCGGCGCGCCGAACCGATGGCTCGCGGTTCGCCTCCAGACCTGGGCCTTGCGCGACGAAGGCCGGCAGCGCGACGCGGCCGCGATGGCGGTCTGTCGCAATCCCGCGTCGTTGGTGCGGGCGCTCGAACGACTCGCGGCAGACCCCGCCACCGTCACGTCGATCACCACCGCAACCGCACCCCTGTGGATCGAGGTCCCGGAGTCCCTCGTCGTCGGGGCCGACGCCACCCCCCGCAGGCACGGTGCCGGCCTCGGGCCGCTGCTGCTCTCGGAGCGCATCGCGAGTCTGCGCGAGCTGGCCCACCTCGAACCGCACGGTTGACACGCCGGCGTGACTACACCTCGCGCAGGTGCACCACGTCGCCGACCGCGACCGTGGCCCGCGTGCCGTCGTCGAGGTCGAGGACGAGGTGGCCCGAGGGGTCGACCGCCCGCGCCGTGCCGTGCAGCATCCCCGTCGACTGCTCCACCCGTACGTGGCGCCCGAGCGTGAGCAGCCGCTGCTCGTAGTCGTGGCGAGCCCGGTCGAGGTCCGAGAGGCGGGCCGTATACCCGTCGAGGAACGCCTGCACCACCGCCTCCCGTGAGGTCGGGCGGCCACCTTCGAGATTGCACGCCGTGGCGATGGCCGCGAGATCGGCCGGCACATCGGTCCAGTCGAGGTTGACCCCGATACCGATCACGAGCGCGTCGCCGGTGGCCTCGGCCAGGATCCCCGCGAGTTTGCGGTCGCCCACCAGCAGGTCGTTCGGCCACTTGAGCCCGGCGACGACGCCGGTCTCGGACTCCACCGCCTCGGCCATGGCCAGACCGGCGGTCATGACCAGCACGTGACGCCGGTCGACGGGGATCGACGGGCGCAACAACACGCTCATCAGCAGCGACGCGCCCGGCGGCGCGACCCAGGTGCGGCCGAGGCGACCCCGGCCCGCGGTCTGGTGATCGGCCACCACCACGAGGCCGGCCGGCGCACCCCCGCGGGCCTCGTCGAGCAGGTACCGGTTCGTGGAGTCGATCTCGGAGACCCAGTGCACGGCGCCGAAGACGGTCGGACTGGCCTCGGGCATCGCCACGGCCCGTAGGATACGGCGTTCTGTCACCGGGCCAAACGGGGGAATCCGTGCTCCAGAAGATCCTGATCGCCAACCGCGGCGAGATCGCCGTGCGGGTGATGCGCACGTGTCGTGAGCTGGGGATCACCACGGTGGCGGTGTACTCGGAGCTCGACCGTGACGCGCTCCACACCCGCTACGCCGACGAGGCCTACGCGCTCGGCGGTCAGACCGCAGCGGAGAGCTACCTCAACACGGAGGCCATCCTCGACGTCATCGAGCGCTCCGGCGCCGACGGCGTGCACCCCGGTTACGGCTTCTACGCCGAGAACGCCGACTTCGCCCGCGAGATCACCTCGCGTGGCGTCGCCTGGATCGGCCCACCGCCCGAGGCGATCGACGTCATGGGCGACAAGATCTCGGCCCGCAAGGCCGCCGCCCGCGGTGGCGTGGCGAGCGTCCCGGGAACGCTCGAGGAGATCACGAGCGTCGACGACGTGATCGCGTTCGGCGAACAGGTCGGATGGCCCGTCGCGATCAAGGCCGCGTACGGCGGCGGCGGCAAGGGCATGAAGGTCGTCCACGATGCCGAGAGCGCGCAGTCGGCCCTCGACTCCGCAGCCCGTGAGGCGCTGGCGTTCTTCGGCCGGTCCGAGGCCTACCTCGAGAAGTACCTCACCCGGCCCCGCCACATCGAGGTCCAGATCTTCGCCGACACCCACGGCAACGCGGTGTGGCTCGGTGAGCGCGACTGCTCCGTGCAGCGGCGCCACCAGAAGCTCGTCGAGGAGTCGCCGGCACCCGGCCTCACCGAAGACATTCGCCGCGCCATGGGCGAGTCGGCCGTGCAGGTGGCGCAGTCCACCGGGTACGTGAATGCCGGCACGGTCGAGATGCTGTACCAGGACGGCGAGTTCTACTTCCTCGAGATGAACACCCGGCTCCAGGTAGAGCACTGCGTGACCGAGATGGTCACCCAGCTCGACCTCGTCGCCGAGCAGATCCGCGTCGCGTCGGGCGAGCCGTTGTCGTTCGGCCAGGGCGACATCGTCCGCCGCGGTCACTCGATCGAGGTCCGTATCAACGCCGAGAACTGCGCCAAGGGGTTCCTGCCCTCCCCCGGCACGCTCTCCGCGCTCGACATCCCGTCGGGCCCCGGCGTGCGGTGGGACGGCGGCTACGAAGCCGGCGACACCATCTCGCAGTACTACGACAACCTCGTCGGCAAGCTCGTCGTCTGGGCCCCCGACCGCGACCGCGCCCGGCACCGCATGTTGCGCGCCATGGGCGAACTGCACGTCGAGGGAATCCACACCACGGTGCCCGCGGCCGAACTCGTCCTTGCGCATCCCGACTTCGCGGCCGGGACCCATTCCACCCGCTGGCTCTAGGAAGAGGTCGACCTGAGCGGCCTGGTGTCGGACTCCGGCCGGCCGGGCACCGCGCCCGAGGCGCCCACCGCGCAGGAGATGACGGTCGAGGTCAACGGCCGGAAGTTCGAGGTCAAGGCACTGCTGCCCGAGGGCTTCGTCGGTGCCGCGCCCGCGGGTGGCGGCGGTGCCCGAAAGGCGCCCAGGCCCAAGGCGGCGTCGTCGTCGGGCTCCGGCGGCAACGGCACCATCACCGCGCCGATGCAGGGCACCATCGTGAAGGTCACCGTCGAAGTCGGCGACGCGGTCGAGTCCGGCCAGTCGGTGCTCGTGCTCGAGGCGATGAAGATGGAGAACCACATCAGCGCCGAGCAGGCCGGGACGGTCAAGGACATCCGCGTGGCCGGCGGCGACACCGTCAGTGCCGGCGACGTCCTCATCGTCATCGAGTAACTCGCTCGCGGTGTGGTCGCGCTCGCTCTAGGTTCTCGACCCATGAGCACACCGTTGGTCTGGGTCGACGCGTTCACCGACGTTGCGTTCCGCGGGAACCCCGCCGGGGTCTGCGTGCTCGACGCGGCCGCCGACCCCGAGTGGATGCAGTCGCTCGCGTTCGAGCTGAACATCTCCGAGACCGCGTTCCTGGTCCCCCGGGCCGACGGCGACTACGACCTGCGCTGGTTCACCCCGACGCGCGAGATCGAGTTGTGCGGTCACGCCACCCTCGCGTCGGCCCACGTGCTGTTCTCGTCGGACGCCACCGAGACCCGGGTCGCGTTCCACACGATGTCGGGCGTGCTCACGTGCACCCGCGCGGGTGACCGGATCGAGATGGACTTCCCGGCCGCCGCGCCGGTTCCGTGCGAAACTCCCAACGGATTGCTGGCGGCGCTCGGCCTGACCGACGCGGTCGCCGTCTCCGAGTCGGCGAACCGGTGGTTGGTCGTCGAAGTCGCGTCGGCCGCCGACGTGCGCGGGTTGCAGCCCGACTTCGCACTGCTCGCCCCGATCGGGAGCGGCGCCGTGATCGTGACCGCACCGTCAGACGTCGACGAGGCGCACATCGTCTCCCGTGTGTTCGTCCCCGGCGCGGGCATCGACGAGGACCCCGTCACCGGCAGCGCGCACTGCACCCTCGTGCCCTATTGGGCGGCCAAGCTCGACCGCACCGACCTCGTCGCCCACCAGGCCTCACCGCGAGGCGGCGCACTCCACTGCCGGCTCGCGGGTAATCGCGTCTTCCTTGCCGGTGCTGCGGTCACCGTGTTGCGCGCCGACATCGAGGTCTGAGCGAGTCGCCGACGACGGTCCCGATCGCGACGCCGCACAACGTCAGGGGAAACAGGACCAGCACGGTCACCGTGTAGGTCGGCCATAACGACGGGCCGCCGCCGGACCGGCTCCAGCCGTGCACGGTCAGGGCAATCGCGGTGCCGACGCACGCGGCCACCGATCCGACCACCGGTCGGAACCGGGCCGTCGCCGTTCGGGCGACCAGCGCGACCACGATGCCCGCCGCGCCCAGCAGTGGAAGGAACACGAGTCCTTCCAGGCCGTCGTCGATCGTGATCGAGGCGAGGTACGCCCACGTGCACCCGATCGCGATCGCCGCGATGAGCAACCCGCCTCCCACCGACCCGGCGATCGTGCCCCACGGCACCGGCATCGAGCGCGGCCGGCGCCCCGGGATCAGGTATCGGGCGAGGAGCCAGAGCACGACCAGGAAGGCCACGGTGCCCGCCGCGCGGTCGGTGAAGTAGCGATCGGAGTCAGGAATGAGGAGCGCGGTCAGGGCACCGACGATGAACGCCACGACGGCGGCGAAGAACACCGCGCCGAGCGTCTGCCACCAACCGGGCCGGTCCCGGCCGGTGGCTGCCCCTGGAATCACGCTGCCCCTCGCATCACCCCGCCATGTTCCCACCTGCGACCGATGCGTTCCGCGGGACGTGGCAGAAACTGGCAACGGTCCGAACCACGTATCTCCGTTTCGAAGAATTGCCTTGAGGTATACGCGTGTATACCTCAGACGAAAATCGAAAAGTCACCGCGGTCCATCCGTAGAAGGAGGGACGCGGCACCCCACCCAGGGGCGCGTGAACGACACCCGACCACCACCGACCGTTTGTCGACTCAACGAGTCCCAGACGCACTGAGGCGACAATCGCCGCAGAGATCGCCGAACGGTTCGAGCCGGTCGTCGCCGGGTCGGTGGCGGCGGAGCCGCCAGCGGGCGAGGACGACATTGACGATCGCGGCGAGGATGAGCACCGCGACATAGGTGGCCGTCACGGGCCACGCGGTACCACCGTGGTCGGCGCCGGTGATGTTCCACGCCGCGGCCCCGGCGACGTAGAGCACGGGCAACACCGCGACCATCGCCGGAAGGCACAACACCAGCGACGCGACCCACCAGCCACGCCGGAAGTGATTCGGGTCCCGGGTGGCGAGGAACGTGATCACTCCGACCGCCACCACGTAGGCCACCTCGACCGTGTGACCTACCTGGCTGCGGGACGCCCCGAGCACTACGCGCGAGGCTCCGGAACATCGAACAACGCGAGTGCGGCGGCCGTGATGCGCTGCACCTCGTCCGGCGTGGCCGAACGAGGCTGAGCGGAGACCCACGGTGTGTCCGGTCGGCGGCACACGGTGAGCTCGGTTCGGTCGTCGACGACCGACTCGAAATACATCACGGTCACAGTGCCCGGTGTCTGGCGGCTGTCATGGAGTTCATGCGCCGACTGGCGATAGCGATCACCGGCGCGCAGCGTTTCCGCAGCGCCCACCAACCGAACCGTGTCGGCACGCCGGTCGTCCTCGTCGCCCGGTAAGTAGCGCTCGCGCCGATACTCGCGGCCGCCCAAGTCCTCGACGTACCGCGTGTTCACGAGCTCGCCCACGATGACGGTGGACGAGAAGTCGAAGGGATGGTCGTGGATCGGCGGGTCGCCGATCGCGATGTCCCCGTCCCACACGTGGAGGCGGTTCTCATGCCGGTCGTCGAGCCACACCGCCAACACGCCGATGTCCTGGACGCGCCAGGGATGGTCCTCGGCGTGTTCCAGGACGTTCCGCACCAGGGCCTGGTCGGGTGCCCGACCCATTGCGATCATGCGAGGTCAGGACGCGGCTTCGGCGAGGGACTCGGCCATGGAGGGATGGACGAGGAGGGAGTCGACGATGTCGGAAACGCGCAGGTCGTTGGTGACCGCGATCGCGATCACCGAGATCAGCTCGGCCGCATTGGCACCCACGATCGAGCCGCCGAGGACCACCCCGGTCGCAGGGTCGGAGATCACCTTCACGAACCCGCGGGGGTCGCCCTTGATCAGCGCCTGCGCATTGGTGGCGAAGGGCACCTTGGTCACGCGGATCTTGCGACCCAACGCGAACGCGTCGGCTTCCGCGAGGCCGACGTCGGCCACCTCGGGTTCGGTGAAGATCGCGGACGCGGCCTTCTCGTAGTCGAGGTGCCGGTGCTCGAGCGCGTGCAGTCCCATGAGGTGCTCCGCGATCTTGCGTCCTTGCATCGCGGCCACCGACGACAACGGCAACTTCCCGGAGACATCACCCGCGGCGTAGACGTTCGGGACGGTGGTGATGCAGTTGTGGTTGATGGTGATGTAGCCGGCGTCGTCGGTGGCGATACCGGCCGCCTCCAACCCGAGGTCGTCGGTGTTGGGAACCGAGCCGATCGCCAGTACCACGTGGCTGGCCTCCACGTGGCGGCCGTCGTTGCACTTCACGGTCACGGTGTCGCCGTCGCGCACGACCGACTCCGCCCGCGCGCCCTTCAACAGATGCACACCCCGGGCGAGGAATGCGTCCTCGAGCACCGCCGCGACCTCGGGGTCCTTCTGCGGGAGGACCTGCTGACGGGAAACGACGAGCGAGACCTCACTGCCGAGGGCGGAGAACATGTGGGTGAACTCCACCCCGGTCACGCCCGACCCGATCACACAGAGATGCGTGGGGATCGAGGGTGGTGGGTACGCATCGCGCGTGAGCAGCACCCGTTCGTTGTCGACGGTCGCCCAGGCAGGGATGCGCGGCCGGGATCCCGTCGCGACGAGGAACACGTCGCCGGTCACCGTACGGATCCCCGATGGCGTGGTCACCGCGACAGTCCGCGAGTCGACGAACTTCGCTGCGCCCGCGATCATCTCGACGCCCTGGGACTCGAGCAGGTCGTGCACCGAGCGGCGAAGGCGATCCTCGATCGCCTGGACCCGCTCCCCCAGCGCGACCACATCGAGCGAGCCCTCCGCGACGATTCCCATGGTGCGGCCCCGCCGCAGGCCGGCGAGCGCGCCGCCGGTGGCGATCATCGCCTTGGACGGCACGCAGTCGAGCAGGTGTGCGGCACCGCCGATGACGTCACGCTCGATGAGCGTCACCTCCGCACCGAGGGTGGCCGCCACAGTCGCGGCGGTGTTCCCCGCCGGGCCGCCACCGATGATCACGAGTCGTCGAGTCACGGGCCTCACGCTAACGGCACCTAGCCTCGACCCGATGCCCGAGTACCGCCACGACCCCATCCTCGATCGCCGGGTGATCATCGCGGCCGACCGGGCCGCCCGCCCCTACACCGCTCAGGCCGACGCCGTCCCACGGAGCGGACCCGAGCATTGCCCGTTCTGTCCGGGACACGAGGATCAGACCCCGCCCGAGACCTGTCGGACCGGTGACGGCGCGCCCGACACCGTCGGGTGGACGGTGCGCGTGGTGCCGAACCTGTATCCGATCGTCGGCGGCGACGCGAAATCAGGCACCGGTGACGCGACCGGCGCACACGAAGTGATCATCCTCTCACCGGATCATGATGCCGGGTTCGCGCAGTTGACCGAGGACCAGGCCGTCGGCGCGCTGCTGGTGATGCGCGACCGGGCTCGGGTCCATCTCGACGCCGGCCGCGCCTTCGTGAGCGTCTTCGTCAACCAGGGTCGGGCCGCGGGCGCGTCGATCGAGCACCCGCATGCGCAGATCGTGGCGCCCGACGCGCCGAGCGCCGCCGTCATCGACATGACCGAACGATTCGCCACCGATCTTGTCGCACGCGAAATCGCCGACGCGCGGAAGATCGGCCTGGTCGTGGTGGAAGGACCGGCCATGGCCTGGTGCCCACCGGCATCCTGGTCGCCGTACCTCATGCGGGTCGCCCACCGTTCGACCCGGGCGCGTTTCGACGAGGCGACCGACGCCGAAATCCGGGTGGTCGCCATCGCCCTCCACGCCGCGCTCGGACGCGTGACCGCGACCCTCGGCGACGTCGCGTACAACGTCGTGGTGCACACGGCACCCCCTGGCGTCCGGGCCGCGGAGATGCACTGGCACCTCGAGATCGTGCCCCGCACCAGCGTGGTCGCCGGGTTCGAACTGGGCAGCGGGATCTACGCCAACTCGATGGCGCCCGAGCAGGGCGCTGCGTTCCTGCGGGGCGACTGATGCACATCCATCTCTGCATCACCATCGGTGCGCCGGTCGACCACGTATGGAGAGTGATCGAAGCGGTCGACACCCACACCGAATGGATGACCGACGCGGAGTCGATCACGTTCCGCACCGAGCAACACTCCGGGGTCGGCACCGAGTTCGACTGCCTGACAAGGGTCGGACCGCTCAGCACCGTCGACCGGATGCGCGTCACCGAATGGGAACCGCAGGCGGTGATGGGGATCGAACACCACGGCATCGTCACCGGTCGCGGCCGGTTCACGCTCCTGGCGGTCGGCGCCGGACTGACCGAGTTCTGCTGGACCGAAGACCTGGTGTTCCCGGCCCACCTCGGCGGCGGAGCGGCCGAGCGACTCGCCCGCCCGGTCTTCGGCGGGATCTGGCGCCAGAACCTCAACCGCCTCCGGGATCTCGCCGAGCGCTGACCGGCAGCGGCCGAGCACTACCGCCCCGAGAACCGGGCGCGGCCGGGTCCGTGCTCGAGGAAACTCGCCACGCCGGTCGCCGCGTCCTCGGTGCCGAAGACGTCGACGAACGCCGCGGCTTCGAGGTCGATGCCGCGCTCGAGCGAGCCGTCGAGTCCCGCGTCGATGACGCCCTTGGCCATTCCCATCGCCACGACCGCACCGCGCGCGAGTTCGGTCGCCCAGTCGATGGTGGCGGCCTCGAGGTCGGCGGCCGGGACGACCCGGTCGACCAGACCGATGGCCAGCGCCTCCTCGGCCTTCACCTGGCGGCCGCTCCAGATCAGGTCCTTCGCGCGCGCCGGACCCACGAGCCGGGCCAGTCGCTGGGTCCCGCCGGCCCCCGGGATGATGCCGAGCAGGATCTCGGGCTGACCGAACCGGGCGGTGTCGGCCGCGACGCGCAGGTCGCAGGCGAGTGCGAGTTCCATACCGCCGCCGAGCGCGAAGCCGCGCACTCCGGCGATGACCGGGCGGGGGATGGCCGCGAGTCCGTCGAACGCCCGGCGGAAGGCGAGACCGATGGTGCGCGCCGCCGCCTGGTCGCCGAACTCCTTGATGTCGGCCCCCGCCGCCAGTGCCTTCTCGCTCCCGAAGACCACGACCGCCTTCACGTCCGGGTCTCCACGTAGCTCGGCCGCCGCGTCACCGAGCGCGCCCAATAACGCGTTCGACAGCGGGTTCATCGGCCCCGCGTTGAGCCGGAGCGCGACCACGCCCTCGGGATGTGACTCGCGCAGGACCAGTTCGTCAGCCATGCCGACGACCTTAGAGCGATGCCCTCGGAGGGACCGACCTAGATGGACCGGTCCGCGGCGGCGTCGAGGAGCTGGGCAACCGCCGCGTGCGGGTCGAGTTCCCGGCGGGTGACCGCATCGAGCAGTTCCTCGAAGTGCTCGCCGCTACATGCTCCCGCGGCCTGCTCGGCCAGCCGCGCAGTGACGATCGAGAGCATCTCGTCCCGCAGGCGCGCGGCCCGGCGGCGGTCCAGCCGACCGTCGGCCTCCTGGAACTCCCGGTGCGCGCGGATCGCGTCCCACAGTTCGTCGATACCCTCGCCGCGCGTGGCGACGGTCTGGATGATCTTGGGTCGCCAGTCGCGGTGGCCGGAGAGGTCGAGCATCATCTCGAGGTCCCGGACCGTCTCGGCCACCCCGTCGCGGTCGGCCTTGTTGACCACGAACAGGTCGGCGATCTCCAGCAGCCCTGCCTTGTTGGCCTGGACGCCGTCGCCCCACCCCGGGTTCACCACGACGACGGTGGTGTCGGCCGCGCCGGCGATCTCCACCTCCACCTGGCCGACCCCGACGGTCTCCACGATGATCCACGGTTTCCCGGCCGCGTCGAGCACTCGGGCGGCGCGCGGGGTGGCGATGGCGAGCCCGCCGAGGTGACCCCGCGTCGCCATCGACCGGATGTAGACGCCCGGATCGGTGGCGTGGTCCTGCATCCGCACGCGGTCACCGAGGATCGCGCCACCACTGAACGGGCTCGTGGGGTCGATGGCCAGAACGCCGACTTCGAGGTCGTCCTTGCGGATCCGACCGATGAGGGCGTCGGTGAGACTCGACTTGCCCGCGCCCGGCGCGCCGGTGAGTCCCACGGTGTACGCGTTGCCGGTGTGCGGGTAGAGCGCGGCGCCTGCGACCGCGGCATCCGCGCCGCCGGTCTCGACCATGGTGATCAGCTTGGCGATCGCACCGCGCTCACCCGCCGTGGCGCGCGCGACCAGGGCGACCGGATCACGAGACATCGCGGCGGACTAGTCGTTGACGACTTCGGTGATACCCGGCACCCGGTCCATGATGATGCGCTCGACGCCCGCCTTGAGCGTCATGGTGGAGACCGGACAGGTACCGCAGGCGCCGACGAGTTCCACGTGGACCACACCGGCGTCGTCGATGGTCTTGAACACGATGTCGCCACCATCGGCCTGCAGGGCAGGACGAATCGCGTCGATCGCTTCCAAGACTCCGGCTTCCATGGTGTCCGTGCTCATCTGGCACCTCCGAACGGGTAGGAACGCCGACGTTACCGGACTTGTTCCCGACGGCTCACACCCGCTCGATGTCGGCTCCGAGGCCGGCCAGGGCACCAGGCAGGTCGGGATAGCCCCGGTCCACGTGGTCCCAGTCGTCGATGAGGGTCTCGCCGTCGGCCCGCATCCCGGCGAGGGCCAGGGCGGCCCCGGCGCGGACGTCGAAGGCGCGTACGGGCGCGCCCGAAAGCCGCGGCCGGCCCCGCACCACCGCATGGCGGCCCTCGTGACGGATGTCCGCGCCCATGCGGGCCAGCTCCCCCACGAAGGAGAGCCGGTTGTCGAAGACGTTCTCGGTGACGATCACCGTCCCCTCGCTCACCGCGAGGAGTGCCACGGCCATCGGCATGAAGTCGGTCGCGAAGCCCGGGTACGGGAGGGTCTGGATGTCGATGGCGCGCATCGGTTCGTGGGCCTGGGCCCAGATGCCGTCGGTGGTCGACGAGACCCGCATGCCCATGTCGCCGAGCTTCATCGCCACCATCTCGAGGTGTTCGAGGCGGACCCCGACGAGTTCCACCTCGCCGCCCGCGATGCCACACGCCATGAGGAAGGTTCCGGCCTCGATCCGGTCGCCCATGATCTCGGTGTCGGCCGCGACGAGTTCGTCCACGCCCTCGACCGTGATCGTGCTCGTGCCGGCCCTGATCACGTGGGCGCCCATCCGGTTGAGAAAGGCAGTGAGGTCCGTGATCTCGGGCTCGCGCGCCGCGTTCTCGATAACGGTCTCGCCCTTGGCGAGCACCGCGGCGGTGAGGAGATTCTCGGTCGCACCCACGCTGGGGAAGTCGAGGACGATGCGCGCGCCGGCCAATGCGTTGCACCGGGCGTGGATGAACCCATGCTCGACCACGACCTCGGCCCCCATGGCCTCGAGCCCGCGGATGTGCATGTCGAGTCGCCGGTTCCCGATGTTGTCGCCGCCGGGGAGCGCGACCCGCGCCTCACCGCAGCGGGCGACGAGCGGACCCAACACGTTGATCGACGCCCGCATCAGGCGCACCAACTCGTAAGGGGCCTCCGGCTGGAGCGGACCACTCGTGTCGAGGGTCAGCTCGTCGGTGCCGGTCCACTCGACGGTGGCCCCGACCGCGCGCAGAACGTCGAGCATCACGTCGAGGTCCCGCACGCGCGGCAGGTTCCGCACGTGGGTCACGCCCGACGCGAGCAGGGCCGCCGCGAGCTGTTTCAAACCCGAGTTCTTGGTGGCGCCGGACACCTTGACCGTGCCCGCCAACGGTCCGGCGGGACGTACTCTCACCGCACTCATGGGATGCAGGGTACCGGCCCATGGCCCGCGAACCCCGGAGCGCCACCGACTCGCGACGCGTCGGTAGCCTCGGCCAGCGTTTCCGTCCGTCGTCAGTTCCGACCGAGCCGAGAGCCCATGGAACCCACCGAACCGCCGCCACCGGGCGACTCCACCGAGTCCCCCTCCGAGTCCCCCGAGCAGATGGAGCGCCGGCTGGAGCAGATCGAGCGGCTCCTCAAGCCGGTGCTGCGACCGGGCAAGGGCGCGCTGCGTGCCGTCGGCGACGCGACGCGACCGGCCTGGCAGCAGGTCACGAGCGTCGAGTCACGCATCGCGGTGACCGCCACGATCGTGGTGGCAATCGTCCTCATGGCGCTCCTCCCCTACCGCGTCGCGAACCATCCCCGCTGGCTCGTTCCCGGCCTCGCGTCGCTGCTCCTGCTCGTGGTGATCATCGTCAACCCGATGAAAGTCGACACGAAGTCTCGCCGGCTCCGCCCGATCGCATTCACGCTGCTGGCGGTCATCGCGATCGGCAACGCGATCTCGGCCGGCCGACTGATCGTCGACCTGGTCAACACGACCGGGATCCGGACCCCCGAGACCCTCCTCCTCACCGGCGTGTCGATCTGGACCACCAACATGATCGTGTTCGCGATCGTCTACTGGGAGTTCGACCGCGGCGGTCCGGCCGAACGGGCGATGGCCACCCATCAGGTCCCCGACTTCCTGTTCCCCCAGATGACTGCGCCCGAGCACGCCCCGGTCGACTGGGAACCGCTCTTCGTCGACTACCTCTATCTCTCGTTCACCAACGCGACCGCGTTCAGCCCGACCGACGTGATGCCCCTCACCCACTGGACCAAGCTCACGATGTTGGCGCAGTCGGCGATCTCGCTGGTGACCGTCGCACTGGTCATCGCCCGCGCGGTCAACGTCCTCGGGTAGCCGTCACGCTCCGGTGTAGATCGCGGCCCGACCCTCGACGAACGCGCTGATCGCCTCTTTCATGTCCTGGGACGGGAGACACACGGCTTGCGCCTCGGCCTCGACGCGCAGGCCGTCGGCAATCGGAAGGTCGAAGCCGGCGTTCACCGCGCGCTTCGCCTCGCGCACTGCGAGCGGAGGTTGCGCGGCGATGCGCGCCGCCAGTTTGTGCGCCGCGGTCTCCAACTCCTCGTCGGGAACGAGTTGCTCACACAGTCCGATGCGGTGCGACTCCTCACCGTCGATCCGGGCCGCGGTGAAGATCATCTCCTTCGCCTTGCCCGCGCCGACGATGCGCGGGAGGCGCTGCGTGCCGCCGAGGTCCGGGATGATGCCGTACTTGTGCTCCAGCAGCCCGACGGAGATCCCGTGGGCGAAGATGCGGATGTCGCACGCGAGCGCGATCTGCAGCCCCGCACCGAGCGCGAAGCCGCGCGCCGCGGCGATGGTCGCGAAGGGCGCATCCTCGAGCCACGAGAACGACTCCTGGGTCCGCATGATGCCGTCGACGAGCGGATTCGGGTGCCGGCTGCCCGCGTCCGGCCCGCCGGCGATGCTGTCGCCACCACTCCCGGAGAAGACCGAGGTGTCGATCCCGCTCGAGAACGCGCGACCCGCACCGATCACGATCAACGCCCGGATGGCCCCGGGCTCGGCGACGAGACGCTCGCCCAGTTCCCGCAACTCCCGCCACATCTCGATGGTGAAGCTGTTCAACTTGTCGGGCCGGTTGAGCGTCAACCGGCCGATGTGGCCGTCGACGGTCAGTTCGAGCGTGTTCATCGCTTCCATGGCTGCGGTCGTCATGGCGCGAGAGCGTAGCGACGCGCTCGGGAACCGGGCGCCGGTCAGCCGCGGGGCAGCGGGACCTCGCCGGTGACCTCGAAGCGCGACGCGTGGACCAGCCGCACCACCTCCACCGGCATCGCGAGTCCCGCGATCAGGTG
Source organism: Acidimicrobiia bacterium (assembly GCA_038250905.1). GTDB lineage: Bacteria > Actinomycetota > Acidimicrobiia > IMCC26256 > JAENVU01 > JAENVU01. The sequence goes on along the minus strand of JBBSBV010000007.1, from coordinate 85,190 downwards.
GGTACCGGCCGGAACCGCGGCGATGCCCTCGGGCACCTGCTCGCCGACGTCGACGGTCGCGAGCACCTCGAGCGGCTGGGCGAGATCGCAGAGCCGGGAGGCGAGGTTGATGGCACCGCCCGTGTAGTCGTCGCCTTCGAAGAGGATCACGTCGCCCGCGGCGACGCCGGCCCGCAACGGGAGCAGACCCTCGTCCGCGAACCGGTCCGCGAGCGACACGGTCGCCTCCACCAGCGTCACGGTGTCGACCGAGACGAGCATGGCGCCGTCGCCGAGCCACTTCGCGATCCGCACACCGATGTCGGACGCAGTCGCCCGCAGCGCGTACCGGAACTGTGTGAGAACCGCGACCGCCTCGTCGTCGCCGTGGAGGTCGGTGAACTGCGTGAACCCCGAGAGGTCCACGAACGCAAATGTCCGCGCGACCCGCACGTCAGATCTTCCAGCCGGCTTCTTTGCGTTCCTTGCACGTGGGACAGATCGGGTACCCCTTGGGATCGCGGGACGGGACCCACTTCTTCCCGCAGAGCGCCACGATCGCCTCGCCGGTCACGTAGGCGCGCGTGACGTCTTCCTTGCGGGCGTAATGCGAGAACCGGTCGTGGTCGCCGTCGTCGGTGACGGGCCGCGATGGTGACTCGACGGGCGTTTCGGCCGGCGCGATCGTCGGCGCGATGGTCGGCGCGATCGTCGGCGCGAACGTGGGCGCGGTGGTGGTCTCGGACACGCAGGCCAGGCTAACCCGGCAGTCCCCCGACCCATTCCGTCGCCGCGGTCGCCACGTCGACCAGCACGCCGTCGACGGTCAGCCCGCTCGACTTCAACGGCTTGAATCCGTGGTCACCGGTCTCGATCCAGTGGAACGAGCGCGGACCCTTGACCTTCCGGGCCGCCAGTTCGAGTGCCGGCCGGGACGCGAGCGCGTCCCGGGTGCCGCTCACGAAGAGCACCGGCACCGTGAGGCGTGGGAAGTGATCGCTGCGCTCCTTCTCCGGCTTCCCGGCGGCGTGCAACGGATAGCCGAGCAGCAGCAACCCGAGGCACGGCACCCCCGTCTCCTCGTCCTTGGGCATCCCGCCCGCCGCGATCATCGAGCAGTACCGCCCACCCATCGACCGGCCGCCCAGGACGAGTTGCTCGGGTGCCAGCTTGGTCCGCCGGGCGAGTTCCGCCGCCGCTTCACGCGTCGCCTCGAACAACACCGCGGGACGGTCCGGCGCCTTCTTGCCCGCGCTCCGGTAGGGATACAGGAAGCGCAGGCTCGGGATGCCGGCCTCGCTCAGCGCGTCGGTCACGGTCGTGAGGGTCTTGGCATGCATGTCGGCGCCGGCGCCGTGGGCCAGGAGCACCGCCCGGTCCGTCACGCGCGCGCGACCGCGCTTCGGCCCTTGGTATGCGTATTCGAGTTTCGTCATGGCGTCGTCACCCACTGCTCGAGGAACGCCTCGATGCGTTCCAACTCGTCCTGCACGGTCTCGATCTTGGACCAACCGTGCCCTTCACCCTCGTACACGTGATGGTCCACGATCCCACCGGCTGCCCGCACCGCGTCCACCACGAGTTGGGCCTGCTGGGGCGGGACCACCTTGTCCTCGTCACCCTGCAGGACGAGCAGCGGCACCGTGATCTGCGCTGCGTAGGTGACTGGGGACTGGGCCCGGAACCGCGCGTCGGCCGCGGGCAACACGCCGACGAGTTCGTCGAGGTAGTGCGCCTCGAAGCGGTGGGTCGTGGCGGCGAGATCGAACAGGTCGGTCACCCCGTAGGCCGACACGACGGCGCGCACCAGGTCGGGATGCTTCGCCCCCACGAGCAGGGCGGTCAGGCCACCCGCGCTCCCACCGGCGATCGCGACGCGTGCCGGGTCGCACCACCCCTGCGCCGCGGCGGCCCGGATCCCCGCGGCCACATCCTCCACGTCGTCGTGGCCCCAGGTGCCGGCGAGGGCCTGCGCGTAGGCCCGGCCGTACCCGGTCGAGCCCCGGTAGTTCGGGCGGAGCACCGCCCACCCGCGCGTCGTGAAGTACCGCAACCACCCGTCCCAGGCCACCGTCGCCTGCCCCGTCGGCCCGCCGTGCACGTCGACCAGCAGCGGCGGCGCGGATTCCGGCGGTTCGTCCGGCGGATAGAGGAGCCCGTGGACCGTGACCTCGCCACACGTCCACGTGACCGGCTCGGGCTCGCCGGCGCCCCGCTCGACGCCCGCGGGCGCGCCGCGTGCGACCACACGGCGGGAACCGTCGACCGGATCACAGACCGTGATCTGCGGAGGCGTCTTGCCGCCCGAGCGCACCGCGACGATTCCGGGCTCACCCCAGTCGATGCCGTGATGCCAACCTCGGGCCAACTCGGTGACCGCTCCGTCGAGGGTGGCGACGACGAGACGGGCGAACCCGGCCTCGTTTCGACAGAACGCGATCGCGTCCGACGTCGGTGACCAGGCGAATGACCGTTGACCCGGTCCCCACGCCGGTTCCGCGTGGTCATGCGACTCGGCGATCAGCGGCCGCGCGCCGGTGCCGTCGGCGCGCGCGATGACGACGTTCCAGTACCCGGACTCGTCCGCCACGTACGCCAGGTGGGCGCCGTCGGGCGAGAACCGGGGCTGGCCGACCGCGATGCCCGGTCCACCGGCGACGACCCGTGGCGCGGCACCGCTTCGCGTGGCCAGGACGATCCGCGAACTGGTCCAGGACATCGGCGCGAGATCCCATTCGTGCCACGCCACCGACCCACCGTCCGGCGTGACCGTCGGATCCCACGCGAAGTCGGCCGTCGACCAGCGCCGACCGGCGGGCGGACCGCCGGTCCAGACTGACGACGGGATCTCCAACACGTCGAGTGCGTCGTCGCGTTCGGACGCGAAGAGCACCCCGCCCGGCCAGGCGACCGGCGCCGCCGCCTGCCCGTCGTGCCCGAGGACCCGGCCCGGTCCCCCGTCCACCCCGACGAGCGCGATCGCCCCCGCCGCGGTGACCACCGCCAGTTGATCCGGACCGGCCCAGCACCAGGCGCCGCCTCGATAGGCCCCCACCCGGCCGAGCGCGTGCTCCGCGGTCACCACGACCGGTGGGCCGCTGCGGTCCGCGGGCATCACGAGCAGGTCACTGCGGCCGTCGATCGATTCGAGCCATCCCAGCCATCGGCCGGCGGGCGACCAGCGGGGTTCGGCCACCGCCTTGGTGCGGGCGATCGCACGTGACGAAAGTCTCGATTCCATGCGGTCGACCGTACGCCAGGAACCCCAGCAGGGCCCTGATCTAGGCTGCGGCCTCTCATGGCGACCTCCCCCGCACCCGGAAATGCACGTTCGAGCACGGCCCAGAGACCCGAATCACTCCGCGTCGCCTGGCTCATCTACCGGGGCAATCCCCACTGCGGCGGACAGGGCGTCTACACGCGCTACATCGCCCGCGAGGCGATCGAACTCGGGCACCACGTCGAGGTCCTCTCGGGTCCGCCGTACCCGGAACTCGACGATCCCCAGGGCCTGGTCAAGATCCCGAGCCTCGACCTCTATCCCTCCGGCAACCCGTTCCGGGTGCCGTGGCCGTGGGAGTTCCGCGACGCCGTCGACCTCGGCGAGTTCGGCCTCATGTGCACCGGCGTGTTCCCCGAGCCGTGGGCCTTCACGTTGCGGGCGCGCCGCTGGCTCCAAGCCCACCGGGCCGACTTCGACCTCGTCCACGACAACCAGTCGTTCGGGTCGGGGCTCGCCGGCATGATGCGCGACGGCTGGCCGGTCTGCGCCACCCTCCACCACCCCATCACCGTCGACCGCGACCTCGAACTAGCGCACGCCAAGAACGCGTTCCAGCGGTTCAACCTCAAGCGCTGGTACGCCTTCCTCGACATGCAGATGAAGGTCGCCCGGCAGGTGCCGCGCCTCGTGACCGTGAGCGAGAACTCGCGCAAGGACATCATCAGCCAGATGGGCATGCGCGACGAACAGCTCCGCATCGTGCCCGTCGGCGTCGACCAGGACGTGTTCCGCCCGTTGCCACACGTCGCGCGCGTGCCCGGCCGGCTCCTGGTGACGACATCGTCGGACCAACCGCTCAAGGGTCTGGTCCCACTCCTCGAGGCCGTGGCCAAGGTCCGCACCGAACGCAACGAGGTCCACCTCGTCGTGATCGGCAAGCCCAAGGACGGCTCGAAGATCCCGGCGCTGCTCGAGCGACTCGGGCTGAAGGACCACGTCGAGTTCGTCTCGGGCGTCTCCACCGAACGCATCGTCGAGCTGTACGCCGAGTGCGACATGGCCGTCGTGCCGTCGCTGTACGAAGGATTCTCGCTGCCGGCCATCGAGGCCATGAGCTGCGCGGCTCCACTCGTCACCACCACGGGCGGCGCGCTGCCCGAGGTGACCGGCCCGTCCGGTGGCGCGGCGCTCACGGTCCCGCCCAACGATCCCGGTGAGCTGGCGAGCGCGATCGTCACCATGCTCGACAACCCCGAACTGCGGGCTCGGCTGGGGGCCAACGGCCGGGCCCGGATCCTCGACCGTTTCACGTGGCGCAAGACCGCCGAAGGCATGATCGAGAACTGGTACGAGACCTTGGAGATGCACCAGGCCGCCGGGGCCGCGCCATCGGCGCGTCCGAGCGGACCGCCGGTGTGGACCTCGAACCCCGCGAGTGCCTGATCGATGCTGACGGTTGACTTCGATCGACTCCAGCTCCGCCCGGGCGACCGCCTGCTCGACATGGGCTGTGGTGGCGGCCGCCATGCGTTCGCGGCCATGAAGCGCGGCGCCTCGGTGATCGCACTCGACTACTCCGAGGCCGACCTCAAGGACGTCCGGGCCACCGTCGCGGCCATGCACGAAGCGGGTGAGGTCCCGAAGACCCAGCCCTGGCTCCCGATCAACGGGGACGCGCTGCGCCTGCCGCTGCCGTCGAACTCGGTCGACCGGATCGTCTGCTCGGAAGTGCTCGAACACCTCTGGGACTACCGCGGCGCGATCGCGGAGCTCGTCCGGGTGCTCAAGCCGGGCGGTCGGATGGCGGTCACGGTCCCGACCCGCTGGCCCGAACGCATCAACTGGGCGCTCGACTACGAGTACCACGACCAGCCCGGGGCCCACGTCCGCATCTTCCGCCAGCACGAGCTCGAACAGGATCTCGAGGCCGCCGGCGTCTGGCTGCGGGGCTCGCACCACGCGCACGGACTCCACACGCCGTACTGGTGGATCCGTTGCGCCGGTGGAGTACACCAACCCGATCGTCCGATCGCCAAGCGCTACCACGACCTGCTCGTGTATCAACTGATGAAGAACCCGAAGTGGCTGGCCGCGGTCGATCGTGCCATCAACCCGATCATGGGCAAGAGCCTGGTCATCTACACGCAGAAGGTCGACGCGTGACCGTCCCCGGCGTGTTCGACACCACGGCCCTGCGCGCCACCGTCGACGCGATCGCGTCCGTCCAGACTGCCGACGGCAACATCGCCTGGACCCCCGGGACCAAGACCGACCCCTGGAACCTCGTCGAGGCCGCGATGGCACTCGATGTCGGGGGCCGCCACGAGGACGCGGCGCGCGCGTACGGATGGTTGCGTGCCAACCAGCGGCACGACGGCGGCTGGCACTCGTACTACGTGGGCGACGACGTCACCGATCCGACGCTCGACACCAACGTTGCGTGTTACCTCGCGACCGGCGTATGGCACCACTACCTCTCGACCGGCGACACCGCGTTCCTCCGCGACTACTGGTCCGTGGTCGAGCGAACCATCGACTATGCGCTCGAGTTCCAGACCGAGACCGGGGAGATCGCCTGGCGCGCCGACGACCCGGCCGACGGCGCGCTGCTCACCGGATCGTCGAGCATCCACCACTCGCTCCGGTGTGCCGTGGCCATCGCCGAACGCCTGGGTCACGACCGACCCGACTGGGAGCTGTCGGTCGGCGCGTTGGCAATCGCCATCGCGCACCGGCCCGACCGCTTCCTCGACAAGTCGCGTTGGGCGATGGACTGGTACTACCCGATCCTCGGCGGCGTGCTGCGCGGCCAGGCTGCGCAGGCCCGCATCGCCGCGTTCTGGGACACGTTCGTGGTTCCCGGCCGCGGCGTGCGCTGCGTCTCGGACCAGCCGTGGGTCACGGCCGCCGAAACGTGTGAACTCGTGATGGCGCTCGACGCGATCGGTGAGAACGACCGGGCCCACGACCTCTTCCGCTGGGTCCAGTTCCTCCGCCACACCGACGGCTCCTACTGGTGCGGCATGAACTTCGAGGGAGCCCGGTACGACGGGCCCGGCGAGTACTTCACCGCCGACCAGCCCACATGGAACTCGGCTGCCGTCGTGCTCGCGGCCCATGCCCTCGGCGGCGACGGTCCGACCGCCGGCCTCTTCCGGGGCGAGGGCCTCCCGGTGGGACTCTCGGCCGAGGAACTCCTCGCCGCCGGCGTCGAAATCGCCCGCGAACGCGCCCAGTAACGCGACCACCTCGTTCGCGATCGCGAATCGCGCTCCAGCGACCGTTTCGCGTAGGAGAACCGGTCCTACCGGCGGAGGGTGCGGAGGCTGCCGGTGGTGGCGAGCGGGGTGAAGCCGTCGGCGACCGCCCGCTCCCAGACATGGAACGGGGCCTGGCCACCCTCGTCGGGATCCTCGAAGACGTCGTGGATCGCGAGAATGCCGTCGGCGACGACGTGGTGGGCCCAGGTGCGGTAGTCGGCCATCGCAACGGCTTCGGCGTGACCACCGTCGATGAAGAGGAACCCGAGGGCCGACGTCCAGAACCGTCCCACCGTCGGCGAGTCGCCGAGGATGCCGACGACCACCGACTCCAAGCCCGCGTCCTCGATCGTGCGGCGGAAGAACGGCAGCGTGTCCATGCGATTCGTGCGGGGATCGACGACGTCGAGATCGTGGTGTTCCCAACCGGCCTGGTTCTCCTCCGACCCGTGGTGGTGATCGATGGTGAACAGCACGGTGGCGCGCTCCCTCGCGGCCGCCCCGAGATACACGCCCGACTTTCCACAGTACGACCCGATCTCCAACAGCGGTCCGACGCGACCGCCGTCGAGCCCGGCATCGTGCAGCGCGAGACCCTCGGCGTCGGGCATGAAGCCCTTCGCCGCGCGCGCGACCGTCAGTTCCGTCTCCGTCAGCATCGGACTAGATCACCGGCGTTTCGCGGTACCGCCCGAAGACGTCGGCCAGTGCGTCCATCGTCTCCCCGACGGTCGCGTACGCGCGCGCCGCGTCGAGCAGCGCCGGCATCAGATTGACCAACGGGTCCGCGGCATCCGCGCGCAACCGTGCCAGCGCGGCGTCCACCGCGTTCGCGTCGCGGTCTGCCTTCACCGCGGCGAGCCGCTTCAGTTGCTGCTCCTCGCACTCCCGCCCGATCTCGAGGGTCGGCGGCGGCGGCTCATCGTTGCCTTCGTAGAAGTCGGTGACGCCGACCATCGCGTGGCGCCCGTCGTTCAGCTTGCGCTCGATGTCGTAGGCCGCTTGCGCGATCTCGCGTTGGTAGTAGCCGTTCTCGATGCCGACGAGCGCGCCTTCGAGCATCGAGCCGTCGCCCAACTGCTCGACGTGGGCAAAGATCGCCTCGGCCTGGCGTTCGAGTTCGTCGGTGAGCGCCTCGACGTACCACGACCCGCCCAACGGATCGGCCACGTTGGTGACCCGGGTCTCGTGCGCGACCACCTGCTGGGTACGCAAGGCCAGCCGGGCCGCCTTCTCGGTGGGGAGTGCCAGCGCCTCGTCGAACGAGTTGGTGTGGAGGCTCTGGGTCCCGCCGAGCACCCCGGCCAGAGCCTCGATCGCGGTCCGGACGAGGTTGACCTCCGGCTGCTGCGCGGTCAACGAGACGCCCGCGGTCTGGGTGTGGAAGCGGAGTTGCCGCGACCGCTCGTTGGTGGCGCCGTAGCGGTCGCGCATCCACCGGGCCCAGATGCGGCGGGCGGCGCGGTACTTCGCGATCTCCTCGAAGAAGTCGATGTGGGCGTTGAAGAAGAACGAGAGACGCGGTGCGAAGACGTCGACATCGAGACCCGCGGCGATCGCCGCCTCCACGTACGCGAACCCGTTGCCGACCGTGAAGGCGAGTTCCTGCGCGGCAGTCGAACCGGCCTCGCGAATGTGGTATCCGGAGATCGAGACGGAGTGCCACCGGGGCATCTCGGCGGTGGTGAACCGGATCACGTCGCTGACGAGTCGCATGCTCGGGCGCGGCGGGAACACGAACTCCTTCTGCGCCTGGTACTCCTTCAGCATGTCGTTCTGCAGCGTCCCACCGAGCCGGGCCCGCTCGACCCCACCGTTCTCCGCCGCCGCGACGTACATCGCCAGCAGGATCGGGGCCGGCGAGTTGATCGTCATCGACGTCGTCACCGCGCCGAGGTCGATGTCGCGGTAGAGGTCCTCGACGTCGGCGAGCGTGTCCACCGAGACGCCGCACTTGCCCACCTCGCCGAGCGAGATCGGGTCGTCGGAATCCTTGCCCATGAGCGTGGGGAGATCGAAGGCGGTCGAGAGCCCGTCGCCGCCCGCCGCGAGCAACTCCTTGAACCGCTGGTTCGTATCTACCGGCGTCCCGAAGCCCGCGAACATCCGCATGGTCCACAACTTCGAGCGGTACATCTCGGCGTACGGACCGCGCGTGTACGGCCACTCGCCGGGCCGTTCGGCGTCCGCCGGCCCGTAGACCGGATCCACCTCGATCCCCGAATACGTGGAGAAGTCCCGTTCCGACATCCGGTCAGTCTCCCACGCCCGGCCGGGTCGCCACGAAGGTCCGCTGGCGCGGCACCCGGCTGCGTCAAGACTCAGCCCAGACCCAGCATCTCGCTCACGCCGTGACGGTGACCCGCGGTGTACCCGCCGTCGACCGGGAGCGCGACACCACTCACGAACGACGCGTCGGACGAGCAGAGGAACAGCGCCGCGGACGCAACCTCCTCGGCCCGACCCAGACGGCCCAGCTGATGGGCGGCGGTGATGTCGGCGAGGATCTCGTCCATCCCGTCCATCGCGAACACCCCCTGGAGCATCGGCGTGTCGATGAATCCGGGGCAGACCGCATTGACCCGGATCCCCGCGCGGCCGTAGTCGATCGCCATGTTCTTGGTGAGGATGACGACGCCGCCCTTCGCGGCGTTGTAGGTCGACCCACCTTCGGTACCGGCCAACCCTTCGACACTCGCGATGTTCACGATCGAACCGCGCTCACCGTCGATCGGGGCCTGCTCGAGCATCGCCGCGACCGCGTGCTTGCCCACCAGGAACGTGCCCTTCAGGTTGATGTCGACGACACGGTCCCACTCTTCCGCGGGAACCATGTGGACCGCGCCGCCACCGGCCACGCCCGCGGCGTGCACCACGGCATCGAGCCGGCCGTGGTCGCGGACCACGGCCGCGACCGCGGCTTCGATCGCGGCCTCGTCGCGCACGTCGAGGTCCACATCCGCGCCCGCCAGGTCCCACCCCACCACCGTCGCGCCCTCCGCGCGGAACCGCTGGGCCGCGGCGAGTCCGATCCCCGACGCCGCGCCGGTCACCACCGCGATCTTGCCGTCGATCCGTCCCACTGAGGCCTCCTGACGAGTAACGAGAACGCGTTACTGTCCCGGGATTCCGACCCCCCGTCAAATCACCGGGAGCCAGAGATGTCGATGGATTTCGCCCTGTTCTACGAGATCCCGGTGCCCCGACCCTGGGGTCCGGAGAGCGATCACGTGGCGTACAAGAACACCATTGCGCAGGCGGTCCACGGGGAGCAGGCCGGGTTCAGTTCGTTCTGGACCGTCGAGCACCACTTCCTCGACGAGTACTCGCACTGCTCTGCACCCGACGCGCTCTACGGCGCCATCGCGGCCCAGACGAGCACCATGCGCATCGGCCACGGCGTGCGGCTCCTCCCGTACCCGTACAACCACCCGGTCCGCGCCGCCGAGGCTGCCGCAGTCGTCGATCTCGTCTCCGACGGTCGACTCGAGTTCGGGACCGGACGGTCGTCGACCCGCGCCGAACTCGAAGGTTTCGGCGCCGATCCGAACCTCACCCGCAGCCAATGGGAGGAGGGACTGCGCCTGGTGGTCGACGCGTGGACCAACGACACGTTCAGTGCCGACGGACCGACGTGGAAGGTCCCGCCGCGGCGTCTGCATCCCAAGCCGTTGCAGACCCCGCACCCTCCGTTGTGGGTCGCGTCGACCAATCCCGACAGTCACGCGATCGCCGGCGGGTTCGGACTCGGACTCCTGAGCTTCACGATCGGGGTACCGCCGGAGGAACTCGCCGAGCGGATCAAGATCTACCGCGAAGCCCAGACCCACATCACCAACCCCATCGGCAAGTTCGTCAACGACCGCGCCGCCACCTTCACCATGGTCCATTGCGCCGACACCGACGAGCAGGCCTTTGCCGAGGCCGCGGAATCCTTCGAGTGGTATGTGCGCACCGCGCTCTGGCACATCGGGACGGTCGCGGAATGGCAGGCCGGCAAGCCGCTCGGCACCTACGACTACGCCGCCGCCATCAACGATCTCGATCTGACCCTGCTCACCTTCGACTACCTCCAGTCGTCGGGCGCCTGCATCGTGGGCGGACCGGAACGCTGCCTCGAGGTGGCCCGGCGCTACGACGCGGCCGACTGCGACCTGCTGCTCTGCCTCCTGAACCCCTACAAGATTCCCCACGAAGCGGTCATGCATTCGATCGAACTGCTCGGAGAACACGTGATCCCCGAGCTGAAAGGCTGACTGGAGGGAAGCCTGACGGGATTCCCACAAGTAGAATCTTCCGATGGAATCTGCCCCACAGCTGCCCGACCGCAACCTGGCCATGGACCTCGCCCGTGCCACCGAGGCGGCTGCGCTCGCCGCCGGCCGGTGGTTCGGACGCGGCGACAAGAACGGCGCCGACGGCGCCGCGGTCGACGCGATGCGTCTGGTCCTCAACTCCGTCCCGATGGAGGGTGTCGTCGTCATCGGCGAGGGCGAGAAGGACGAAGCCCCGATGCTCTTCAACGGCGAGGAGATCGGCGCCGGCGGGCCGGCCGTCGACATCGCCGTCGACCCGATCGACGGCACCACCCTCACGTCGCTCGGGCGCAACAACGCCATCTCGGTGATCGCGGTCGCCGAGCGCGGCACCATGTTCGATCCGGGTCCGTGCGTCTACATGGACAAGATCGCCGTCGGCCCCGAAGCCGTCGATGTCGTCGACCTCGATGCGCCGATCAAGGCGAACCTCGAGGCCGTCGCCAAGGCCAAGGGCGAGCGGATCCACGACGTCACCGCGGTGATCCTCGACCGGCCACGGCACGAGGGCATCATCAAGGAATGCCGCGAAGCCGGCGCCCGGATCCGGCTGATCCAGGACGGTGACATCGCCGGCGCGATCTCGGTGGCAACCCCGGGTTCGGGCTCGGACATCCTCTTCGGCGTCGGCGGGACCCCGGAGGGTGTCACGGCTGCGTGTGCACTGCTGTGCACCGGCGGATCGATCATCGGACGGCTCTGGCCCCGCAACGACGACGAGAAGCGGGAGGCGCTCGACGCCGGCTACGACCTCGACCGCATCCTCACCACGACCGATCTCGTGTCGGGCGAGGAGGTGTTCTTCGCGGCCACCGGCATCTCCGACGGCGACCTGCTGAAGGGCGTCCACTACCGCGGCGACGGCGCCAGCACCGAGAGCCTGGTGATGCGGGCGAAGTCGGGAACGATCCGCACCATCCACTCCGAGCACCGCTGGCAGAAGCTGATGCGCTACTCGGCCGTCAAGTTCGACTGACACGGGTCGTTTCGCCACGCGATCTGGTCGCCGGAGCACGCGATTCGCGCTCATATTGCGTGGGGCGGCGGATCAGGCGGCTGTTGCGACCTCGAGGCGGAGTTCGGCCCGGGCCAGTGCCGCCTGCGCGTCCTCGTCGGCCGGGTCCGCCACCAAGCGCTGCGCGGCGTTCTCCTTGGCGGTCTGGGCCCGTACGACGTCGACCTGCTCGGGCAACTCCGCGACGTCGGAGAGCACCGACACGTGGTCGCCATTGACCTCGACGAATCCGCCGTGGACCGCGACCGCGACCTCACCCTTCTCGGGGAGGATGATGCGCACCTTCGCCACACCGAGCGCGCCGACGAACGGCACGTGGCCGGGCAGGAACGCGATCTCACCATCGGTGGTGCGACACACCACCATCTCGGCCTCGCCCTCGTAGAGGACGCGCTCCGGTGAGACCAGCTGGACGGCGAACGGCATGATCAGCTCTCTTCGAGGGTCTTCGCCTTGGCGAGGACGCTCTCGACCCCGCCGACGTTGAAGAACGCCTGCTCGGGGATGTCGTCGAGTTCACCGTTGACCAGCGCCTCGAAGCTCTCGACCGTCTCCTCGACCGGCACGAAGATGCCGGGCAGACCGGTGAAGACCTCGCCGACGAAGAACGGCTGGCTCAAGAACCGCTGGATCTTGCGGGCCCGTGAGACCGTCACCTTGTCGTCCTCGGAGAGCTCGTCGAGACCGAGGATGGCGATGATGTCCTGGAGCTCCTTGTACCGCTGGAGCACTTCCTGGACCCGACGGGCACAGTCGTAGTGACGTTGACCGACAACCTCCGGAGCCAGGATGTTGGAGGTGGACGCCAACGGGTCGACCGCCGGGTAGATACCGAGCGCCGCGATCTGACGGGAGAGTTCCGTGGTCGCGTCGAGGTGGGTGAAGGTGGTGAACGGCGCCGGGTCGGTGTAGTCGTCGGCCGGGACATACACGGCCTGGAGGGACGTGATCGAGTGTCCCTTGGTCGACGTGATGCGCTCCTGCAGCTCACCCATCTCGTCGGCCAGCGTCGGCTGGTATCCCACGGCCGACGGCATACGGCCGAGCAGGGTCGACACCTCGGAGCCCGCCTGCACGAACCGGAAGATATTGTCGACGAAGAGCAGCACGTCCTGGTTCTTCACATCACGGAAGTACTCGGCGACGGTCAGTGCGGAGAGCGCGACGCGCAGCCGGACGCCAGGCGGCTCGTCCATCTGGCCGAAGATCAACGCGGCCTTGTCGATGACACCCGACTCCTGCATTTCGATCCACAGGTCGGTGCCCTCACGGGTGCGCTCGCCGACACCGGCGAACACCGATACACCACCGTGCTGCGTGGCGACCCGGTTGATCATTTCCTGGATCAGCACCGTCTTGCCCACACCGGCACCACCGAACAGTCCGATCTTGCCACCCTGGACGTAGGGCTCGAGGAGGTCGATGACCTTGATGCCCGTCTCGAACATCTGCGCGCGCGCCTCGAGTTGGTCGAAGGGCGGGGGGTCGCGGTGGATCTCCCAGCGGTCGTCGATGTCGGTGAGCTCGTCGGCCGAAACGTCGATCGGTTCGCCGAGCACGTTGAACACATGGCCGAGCACACCATCGCCCACGGGCATCGTGATACCCCGACCGGTGTTGCGCACCACGGTGCCGCGGGTCAGGCCGTCGGTCGGCTTCATGCAGATCACCCGACACCGACCGTCGCCGATCTGCTGGGCGACCTCGGCGGTGACCGTGATCGTCTGGCCGTCGAGCTCGATGTCGAGCTCGAGTGCAGTGTTGATCTCGGGAAGGGCGTCCGGCGGGAACTCGACGTCGACCACCGGTCCGGCGATCGCGACGACGCGGCCCTCCTTGAGGGTGGTCTCGTTGTCAGCAGTCATCGTCATGAGCAAGCTCCTCGCAGCTCTAGAAACGCGGTGATCACTCGGGGTCGCCGAGGGAGATCGGGGTGTCGAATACTTCGCCATGAGTCGCGTCGCCCGACTGGAGGGCCTCGGCGCCGCTGACGATTTCCATGATCTCGGTCGTGATCGAGTCCTGCCGGGCCCGGTTCATGATCCGAGTCAGATTGATGATGAGTTCCTCGGCGTTGTCCGTCGCCGCTTTCATCGCGCGTTGGCGAGCGGAGTGCTCCGAGGCCGCAGCATTCAGGAGCGCGGCGAAGATCCGGGCCTCGACGTAGCGAGGGAGGAGCGCATCGAGAATCGCTTCCGGGGCCGGCTCGAACTCGTAGCTCGCGCCCACCTCACCGTCGGTCTCGGGTCGACCGTCGCCACCGGCGACGACCTCACGCTCGAGCGGCACCAGAGGCCGACGCACGACCTCTTGGTGGCCGGCACTCACGAAGCGGGTGTAGACGAGTTCGACCATGTCGCACTCGCCGGCCAGGAACGCCGCGGTGACCGCTTCACCGATGCGGCGGGCGTCCTCGTAGCTCGGGCGATCCGAGAATCCCGTGAACGCGTGATCGATGCGGAAGTTGCGGTACCGGAAGTAGCTCTCCGTCTTCCGGCCGACGACGAACAGCGCGTAGTCGCGGCCGAGTTCGGCCTGCTCCTTCATCGACCCTTCCGTCGCGCGGATGACCGACGAGTTGTACGCGCCACACTGACCGCGGTCGGCCGCGATGACGACGTGCGCGACCCGCCGGATCTCCGTGCGGGGCGTCAACAGTGGGCTGTTGACGCCGCCACCGGTGGCACCAAGGTCCTTGACGACCTCGGTGATGCGATCGCTGTACGGGACCGCAGCATGCACCGCTTGTTGTGCTTTGACGATCCGACTCCCCGCGATGAGCTCCATCGCGCGCGTGATCTTCTTCGTCGACTGCACACTGCTGATACGCCGCTTCAGAATCCGCTCTTGACCACCCGCCACTTAGATCACTCCGTGTCGAGGGTCTTGGCGGAGGCGGCGGCGCCAAGGGCTTCCGCATCGGTGTCCGTGACGTCGGCAGTAGCAGTTGCAGCGACCGCGTCTGCAGATGCATCGGCCTGCTTGGCCACGAAGGCTGCCTTGAAGTCGTCCACCGCTTGGCGCATCGCGGCCTCGTCGGGCATCGCGCCCGTGTCACGGATCGTGCCCATCAGATCCGCGTGCCGGGTGCGGAACGTGTCGAGCAGATCGGTCTCGAACGCCTTGACCTGAGCGACCGGAAGGTCGTCGAGGATGCCCTTGGTGCCGCAATAGATCGACACCACCTGCTCCTCCATGGACATCGGCGAGTTGAGCGGCTGCTTCAGCAACTCGACGAGCCGGTATCCACGGTCGAGCTGCGCCTTGGACACCGCGTCCAACTCGGAGCCGAATGTGGCGAACGCCTCGAGGTCACGGAACTGCGCGAGGTCGAGCTTGAGCGTTCCGGCGACCGACTTCATCGCCTTGGTCTGCGCGGCGCCACCGACTCGGGAAACCGAGATACCCACGTCGACCGCCGGACGCACCCCGGACTTGAAGAGGTCGTCCTGGAGGTAGATCTGACCGTCGGTGATGGAGATCACATTGGTCGGGATGTACGCCGAGACGTCACCGGCCTTGGTCTCGATCACGGGCAGCGCAGTGAGTGAGCCGGCGCCGAGCGCGTCGGACAACTTCGCGGCGCGTTCGAGCAGACGGCTGTGCAGGTAGAAGACGTCGCCGGGGTACGCCTCACGGCCGGGCGGACGGCGGAGCAGCAGTGCGATCTGGCGGTAGGCCTCGGCCTGCTTCGAGAGGTCGTCGTAGACGATGAGGGCGGCCTCGCCGTTGTCCATCCAGTGCTGGCCCATCGCACAGCCACCGTAAGGAGCGAGGTACTTGAACACCGCTTCGTCACCCGCGGGTGCATTCACCACGACCGTGTAATCCATCGCGCCGTGCTCGGTGAGCGTTCCGACCGTCTGCGCGACCGACGACGACTTCTGGCCGATGGCGACGTAGATGCACTTCACGCCTTGGCCACGCTGATTCAGGATCGTGTCGATCGCGACTGTCGTCTTCCCGGTCTTGCGGTCACCGATGATGAGCTCACGCTGGCCCCGGCCAACGGGGGTCATCGCGTCGATGGCCTTGATGCCCGACTGGAGCGGCTCGTGGACCGGCTTGCGACCGGCGATACCCGGCGCCTGCACTTCCATGCGCCGTTGGGTATCGGACGCGATCGGGCCCTTGCCGTCGATCGGGACACCCAGCGCGTTCACGACCCGGCCGATCAGCGCATCGCCGACCGGTACCGAAAGGATCCGGCCAGTGGCCTTGACCGCCTGGCCTTCTTCCACACCCTCGGCCTTGCCGAGCACCACGGCACCGATGGTGTCCTCGTCGAGGTTCAACGCCAGGCCGAGCAGGCCCCCCTCGAACTCGAGGAGTTCGTTGACGGCCGCGTCGGGCAGACCGGCGACGCGGGCGACACCGTCGCCCACTTCCAGCACCCGTCCGAGTTGCTCCTGCTCGAGCGACGGCGAAAAGGACTCGACATGGGTCCGGAGTGCCGAGGCGATCTCGTCGGCATTGATGGTGAGTTCAGCCATGGATCAGATCGTTCCCTTGAGTTGCTCGAGCCGGTGGCGGATCGAGCCGTCGATCACGGTGTCACCGATGCGCGCGACGAGTCCCCCGAGGACCGTCGTGTCGACGATGACCTTGACTTCGACTTGCTTGCGGGTCGCGGCGGAGAGCGCCTCGGCGAGCCGCTGGCGCTGCGCGTCGTCCAGCGGGATCGCGGATCGCACCTCGGCCACCTCGTGCTGGCGCTCGGCGGCGGCCTTCTCGAGGAACCGGTCCACGATCTCGGAGATCTCACTGGCCCGGCCGGCACCGACGATCGCCGAAATGAGCGCGGTGCTCGCCGGCAACGCCTTGCCGCCCATGAGTTCCTCGACGACTGCGATCCGACGACTCGCCGGCAACGACGGGTCGGTGAGGGCCATGCGCAAGGGCTCGCTCCCCTCGATCGTGCGGGCGAACCGGAACAGGTCGTCCTCGATCGCGCCCAACTGGCCCTCGGCCCGCGCCACGGCGAGACAAGCGTCTGCGTACGCCTCGGTGCGGGACGTAGTCACTTGCGGGTGCCTCCGACCTCGTTGATGTAGTTCTCGATCAACTGGATCTGCGTGTCGCGGTCGAGGCTGTGGCGGACGATGCGCTCCGCCAACTCGATCGAGATGTCCGAGACCCTGGCCTGGATGTCGGCCATGGCCCGATCGGACGCGCCCTTGATGTCGTCCGACGCGCGCGCCCGGATCTCGGCGGCGTCCGCCTCGGCCCGTGCGATGAGGTCCTTGCGGACCTGATCGGCCGACTGCCGGGCCTCTTCGATGATCCGACCGGCCTCGTTGCGGGCGTCGGCCAACTGGGCCTGGTACCCCTTCAACTCGTCGTCGGCCTGCGTGCGCACCGATTCGGCGTGCTCGAGGTCGCCCCGGATCTTGTCTTCGCGATCCTGGATCGCCTTCTTGATCGCCGGCCAGGCGAACTTCGCCAGGAGGAAGAAGAGGATGAAGAACGCGACGACGGCCCAGATGATTTCTTTGGTCTCCGGGACGATCGGGTTCTTCGCCTTCACATCCTCTGCGGCCAGCACGAGTGCTGTAAGCACGGTGACCGCCTAGCTCTTCGCGAGGAAGAAGAGAACGAACCCGAAGAGGGCGAGCGCCTCGGTGAAGGCGATACCCAGGAACATGGTGGTCCGGACCTGGCCGGCCATCTCGGGCTGGCGGGCCATCGCGGTGATGGCGTTACCGACCACGATGCCGATACCGATGCCGGGGCCGATGGCGGCGGCGCCATAGGCGATACCGGCACCGATCGACTGGAGACCAGCCTTGAGTTCGCCGGCCTGCTGGGCGGCGACGAGGACGTCATGCATGACGGGGTTTCTCCTAGTGCTCGGGGTGTAGGGAATCTGCGATGTACACAGCGGTGAGAAGGGTGAAGATGTAGGCCTGCAGGAAGCCGACCAACAACTCGAATCCGGTGACGC
Organism: Acidimicrobiia bacterium; assembly: GCA_038250905.1. Classification (GTDB taxonomy): domain Bacteria; phylum Actinomycetota; class Acidimicrobiia; order IMCC26256; family JAENVU01; genus JAENVU01. The sequence continues at coordinate 67,453 of JBBSBV010000007.1, read as the reverse complement.
CCACGTTGAGCAGGAACGGCCCCGGCGAGATGATCGGTGCGTTGGTGAGCGTGTACGCGGTGAGCAGGGCCAATGCGGTCAGCAGGATGTGGCCCGCCATCATGTTGGCGAGAAGTCGGACCGCCAGTGAGAACGGCCGGACCACGAGCACCTGGACGAGTTCGATCGGGGTCACGAGGACGTACAGGAAGATCGGTACGCCCTTCGGGAAGAGGTGCCCGGTGAGGTACTTGATGCCGTGGTGACGGAACCCGAGATACCAGTAGAGGACGTAGACCATCAGCGACAGGAACAGCGGGATGGCGAACCGCGACGTCGGCGGGAACTGGATGAACGGGATGATCTCCCAGAAGTTCAGGAAGAGGATGAAGAGGAACAGCGTCCCGAGGAACGGCGTGAACCCGGTGGCGTCGTTCCCGATGACGTCACGGGTGATGCCCTGGTCGACGAAGTCGTAGGTCATCTCCAGGACGTTCTGGAGCTTGCCGGGGATCAACTTCATCTTCCGGCTGCCGCCGACGAACAGGATGATGATGATCAGGGTCGAAACGAACACCAACAGCGACGTCTTGTTGATCGCGTAGGAGGTGTTGTTGAACGCAATGTCCTTCCACCGGAAGAGTTCGTCGATCGGTGGGAAGGTGAAGGCCGCGAACACGCTGAGTGCTACTCCTTGTCCTTCGAGGGCTCCCCGACGCCGGGCTTGAGGCCCGGAGCGGCGAGAGTGAGGCTGACGTAACGGGTTTCCCAGGCGAGCAATGCGATGTGCGCGATCGCCAGGGTGAGCACGAGTACCGGGATGTCGATGAACGACAGCGGCTGCAGGGCGAGGACGATACCCGTGAGCAGGGCGAGACGCAGAACGAAGCCGCCGAGAATCGCGCCGTAGATCGCGTTGACGCCGCGGGTGGCGGCCCAACTCAGAATCTGGGCCGACACCAGGAAGTTCGCGGCGCAGAGTCCGAGTCCGATGGCCGCGCTCAACGCGCCGTCGACACCTCGGAGCGCGGCCGCCAAGAGGAGGACTGCCGGTGCGATCATCAGCGCGTGCCGCGCGATGTGCCGCGCGATCAGCCCTTCGTGGTTGCCGGTGGCGGGGGCCAGGTTCAGTGTGTGCGTCTGGTCCACGGCTTCCCTTCGTCCTGGCGGGCGGTCTCGGCCTGGTAGCGGAACACGAACGTTGCGAAGGTGCCCAGCAATCCGAACACCGCGAAGACGACGAGGAACAGGTGACCGGTGTCCGCACTCCGGTCGATCAGCCAGCCGATGAGTCCGAACACCACGGGACCGGCCGCGAACTCGAAGGCCTGGCTGAGGGCGTCGTCGGAGACGCGAGCGCTCTTTGCGGCGCGGTTCATACGCGCTGTCGAGTTCGCCAATCCCGCTCGGTTTCGCACTACACCCCAGTTCCGCCCGCAATGCCCGCGACGCTGCGAACACTGCGCTTGTGAAGTACTTCTCAAGCTATGCGCCGCCCCCGGCGGGTTGCAAGCTGAGCCTTCCCTGAAAAGAAGGTTTTTCCCGGCCCGATTTCCGCGCCGGGTCTCAGGCGCCGGTGCGCCGCCGCCGCGCTTCGAGGTCGATCACGGGGGCGGTTTCCGGGCCGGTTTCGGGACCCCCCGCGGCCACCATGGCCTCCTCGGCCACGATGGCCTGCGCCTCCTTCTTGCCCGGGAAGAAGAACGCGTACAGGAGCAACGCCAGGCCGACCACACCCACCGGCACCAGCGCATTGCCCTCGTCGGTGTAGGCCGGGATCAACGCCAGGCCCGAGAGGAGTGCCGTCCATAGCCAGAGGATCACGACGGTCCGGCGCGGGCCGTGGCCCAGGCGCATGAGGCGATGGTGGAGGTGGTCCTTGTCGGCCATCGAGAACGACTGTCCGCGCATCACCCGACGCACGAAGCTGAACGCGGTGTCGATGATCGGCACACCGAGGATGAGCAGCGGGATCACCAACGGCGCGAAGAAGAAGTAGGTGGTGCCGGTGTACTGGTAATCGGCATGCCCGCCCACGGTGATCGTCGTGGTGGCGAGGAGCAGGCCGAGGAAGAGCGCGCCGGCATCGCCCATGAAGATTCGGGCCGGGTTGAAGTTCCACGGGAGGAACCCGACGCAGACCCCCACCGCGATGACGGCGATCAGCGGCGCGACGTTGTCGCCCTCGAGAAAGCCGTTGTCGAACAGCCGGCTGCTGTAGAGGAACAGGGCCGTGCCCGCGATGACGACGATGCCGGCGGCCAGACCGTCGAGGCCGTCGATCAGGTTGATCGCGTTGGCGAAGACGACCACGGTCATCACGGTCACGAGCGGCGCGAGGTCGGGCGAGAGCACGATGACATCGGTCCCCGCGAACGGGACGCGGAAGAAGAGCATCGAGACCCCGAACAACGACAGCAGGCTCCCGGCCAGCACCATCCCGGCGATCTTGGCCGGCGGCGACACGTCCCGGAGATCGTCGAGCGCGCCGATGGCGAACATCACCCCGGCCGCGAGGATCACCCCCGCCGGTTCCGACGACCCCTCGAACATCTCCCGGAACTGCGGGATCTGCGAGGCGACGGCCATCGCCACGAGGAACGCCACGAACATGGCCGCGCCGCCGAGCATCGGCATCGCGGTGGTGTGGACGTCCCGGGCGCTCGGCACCTTGACCGCGCCGACGCGGATCGCGAGTCGTCGGACGAAGGGCGTCAGGAGGAACGTGAGCCCCGCCGCCACCGCGAAGACGACTGCATATCCCCCCACGCCTACTCCGCTCTTGCGCCTGCGGGCGGGACCGCCGGACGCATCACGTGCCGGCGAGCTCGGGGTACGGAGTGAACTTGCTGCAGAGGCGGTTGGCCTGGTCGAGGGCGTCGACGCGGACCGCATCGTCGTCGGGGGCACGCAGTACGGACGCGATCAGCCGCGCGATCTCGGCCATCTCCGGCTCGCCCATCCCGGCCGTGGTGACCGACGCAGTACCGAGGCGCAGCCCGCTCGTGACGAAGGGCTTCTCGGGGTCGTTCGGGATGGCGTTCTTGTTACACGTGATCCCGGACCGGTCGAGGGCCTCCTGCGCCACCTTGCCCGTCACGCCGAAGGGCCGCAGGTCGACGAGCATCAGGTGGTTGTCGGTGCCGCCCGAGACGATGCGGAACCCTTCGTCGGTGAGTCCGGCGGCCAGTGCCGCCGCGTTCCGCACGATCTGCGCCGCGTAGGTGGCGAAGTCGGGGTGCGATGCGAGCTTGAACGCCACGGCCTTCGCGGCGATCACGTGCATGAGCGGCCCACCCTGGAGCCCGGGGAACACCGCCTTGTCGATCGCGGTGGCGTACTCGGCACGGCTCAGGATGCAACCGGCGCGCGGTCCCCGCAGCGTCTTGTGGGTGGTGAAGGTGACCACGTCCGCGTGCGGCACGGGAGACGGGTGCGCACCACCGGCGATGAGACCGGCGATGTGGGCCGCGTCGACGATGAGGAGCGCACCGATCTCGTCCGCGATCGAACGGAACGCCGCGAAGTCGATGGTGCGCGAGTATGCCGTCGCGCCGGCGATGATCGCCTTGGGCCGTTCGGCGATCGCAACCTTGCGGATCTCGTCGTAGTCGAGCATCTCGCTCGTCTCGTCCACGCCGTAGGCGACGAAGTTGTAGGTCTTGCCGCTGAAGTTGACCGGCGAACCGTGGGTGAGGTGACCACCCTGGTCGAGGCGCATCCCCATCACCGTGTCGCCCGGATCGAGCAGCCCGAGGAAGACGGCCATGTTGGCGTTGGCGCCGGAGTGCGGCTGCACGTTGGCGTGCTCCGCGCCGAACAACTCGCACGCCCGGGACCGGGCGAGGTCCTCGGCCTCGTCCACCACGAGATTCCCGCCGTAGTACCGCTTGCCGGGATAACCCTCGGAGTACTTGTTGGTGAGCACCGTCCCTTGCGCGGCCATGACCGCCGGGGAGGTGAAGTTCTCCGACGCGATCAGCTGGATCGTCGTGTTCTGCCGCTCGATCTCACGGCTGACGATGGCTGCGATCTCGGGATCGGCGCTGGCGAGGGCATCGGGACGCGAACTCAACGGAGCTGACCTCTCAGGAGTGTCGACGGGTACGCGACCTTACCGCCGCACCGCCGTCGGCCCCGGGGTTGTCGGCCTGGTGTCGAACTGACGCTGCGCCCGAGGATCAGTCGGTCGGGGTCGGTTCCGGACCCGGATCGTCGGGACGGGCGCCGGTCGGCGCGGGGGTCGACCGGCGCAGCACCGAGGTCCCCAGGTGGTACAGCTCCTCGAAATACCGTTTGGCCTGCGCCGCGATCACGCCAAGGCTGATGAGCTGCAGCGCCAGCACCAACGTGATCCCGGTGACGAGGAACGTATGCGGCGCGCGCTCGTAGGCGTTCTGGATCGCGCCGGTGAGGCCGGAGTTCCCGAGCTTCGACGGCTCGCCGTACACCTGGGCGACGTGCCACACCACCCATCCGAACGAGTACCCGGCCACCGCCAGGAGGACGAGACCGGGAAGCAGGAAGAACAGGAAGGGCCGGAACAGGAACGACGAGAACAGCGACGAGATGGTGGCGCCGCTCAGCCGGCCGTCCACCGCGCGCCGCGCACCCTGGGTGCTCGCGAACGACCAGTCGAGGTGGGCGGGGATCTCGACGATGCGCGCGTGCAGCAGACGCGCTTTGTAGATGATCTCGGTGTTGATGTCGGTGTCGACGGCGCGAAGGTCGAGACTGCGCAGGAACGGACCGTCGTAGACCCGCACCATCCCGGTGAGGGTGCGCAGTCCCCCACCGTCGGCCAGACCCAGAAGGCGGTTCGCGCCACGCGACATCACCCGCCGCCCGAACGGCACGTTGGTGGTCTGCCCGCCCTTGGCGTAGGGCGAGGCCACCACGATGCGCGCGCCGGTGTCCTCGATCGTGTTGAGCATCCGGGTGATGTGGTCGGGCGAGTAGCTCAGGTCGCAGTCGACGACCGCCACGTAGTCACCCGAGGTCTGCCCGAACGCGTACCGCAGCGCCTGACCGAGGCGGAAGTTGACCCGGTGCCTCAGGACCCGCACCTCCGGGTGCCCGGCGGCGAAGTCGCCTGCCAACTCACCGGTGGTGTCGGTGCTGCCGTCGTCGACGACCACCACCTCCCACCGGAACCGGGCGTCGAGGGTGTGGAGGTGCTCGTCGAGTCGCTCGAGGGTGCCGACGATCACGTCGGCCTCGTTGAAGGCCGGCACGACGACCGACACAAGGGGGCGGGAATCGCGCGTCATGCCGCGAACTTCGGCGCGCGGGTCGGGAGATCGCGGGCCGCGACACGCGTGGCGTGCTCACCGACGGTCACGACCTCGAACTCGTCGGCCAGCCGGTCGAGGTAGGTCTGGACGCAGGCCAGCTTCGTGGCCGTGGGGAGTGCCATACCCGGAAAGAATCGCAGCTCGGGCACTTCGTCGCCGGAGAGCAGGTCGAGGGGATGCATCAGGATCGACGGTTCGACCCCCGCGGTCCGGCAGGCCCGCAATGCGAACGCGAAGTAGGCCCGGGCCGCGGCTTCGGAGTAGGTGGCGAGCATCAAGAGGTAGCTGACGTGGATCGGGATCCGCAGCCCCGGCATCGTGGTCACCGGCAACTCCACGAGCCGGTCGGGACCGACCTGCCAGCGGTAGGGACGCAGAGGGCGCACGCCGTCACTCCAGGTGCCGTAGAGATGGGCCCGCTCGGCGCGTTGTTCGGCGTCGAGATCGGCGGTCCGGAAATAGACCGCGCGCGCGATCGGCCCGATCACCATCGGCAACGTCGACGCGTCGTACCGGTAGCCGCGGCGGACCAGGACCCGCAGCGTCGCCTCGGACAGGCTGTAGCCGGGCCCGCGGAACCCGTCGGTCCGCACACCGGTGGCGTGCTCGATCGCCACCTCGGCCCGGGCCAGCTCGTCGTCGAGTTCGGACTCCGAATACCGGTGGAGCCACGGCTCGTGCCGGTACGAGTGGTTACCGATCTCGTGACCCGCGTCCGCGAGGGCACGGAACCCGAGCGCGTCCTCGTCGTGGTCGCAGTCCCGGCCGATGACGAAGAACGTGATCGACAGGTCGCGTTCGCCGAGCAGCTCGAGGGCCCGCGGCACCATCGCCCCGAGGTAGGAGCGCGCGTGTTCCCAGTTCCGGTCACCACGGATCGCGAGGTAGGACCACAGGTTGTCGGCGTCGAGCGACAAACTCGCGGTGGGCTTCACGGCGCTTCCCCTCTTGGCCCAACGGGTCGGGCCGGTCGGGCCCCGGTCCGCCGCATCGTCGTTCGTTCCGTGCGGTGGTCGGCGTCGCTCACGCGGGCAATCTACCCGCGCGCCGGCGCGCCGGGCGCGAGCCGCGGGCGGAGGGCAACGACCGCGCGGTCCGCGAGCCCGACGGTTTCGTTCACGTTCAGGGTGCCGTTCACGATCTGGCTCGAGTTCACCATCCACACACCGGGTACCGACGTCGCGAAATCGGGTGTCGTCTCCGAGAAGCGCAGCACGGGCAAGGGGAACACCTCTCGGGCCCGACTCACCTGGAACGCGACGAGCGGGCAGTCGGGTGTGGCCGCGCTTGGGTGGACGCGCCGGAGCCCCGGCAGGAACTGCTCGCGCACCTCGTCGTCGTCGCAGTCGAACCACGGTGAATCGGACGCCACGTACCGCGGGAGGTACACGAGGTGGTAGCCGTGCACCCAGGCCGGCGGGATCAGGGTGGTCATCTCGACGAGCCCGGTGAACGGCACCTCGTCGAGGAGGTAGGTGAGGTAGTACGGCGAGAGGGGACGTTCCAGCACGAGCGACGCGCACACGACGCCCTGGTACCGGATCCCGGAGTACGCCGCCGACTGGGCGGGCGTCAGGCCCTCGACGATCTGCGCGGTGACCCTCGGCGATGCGGTGACGACCACGTGGTCGAAGCGGTGATCGGTTTCGGCCGCCCGCACCACCACCTCGTCGCCGCGCCGGGTGACCCGAACGGCGGGGTGACCGAGGACGACGGTCGCGCCGCGGCGGGCGAGATGGTCGCCGAGTGCGCTGACGACCGCGGCGTACCCACCGGGGACCGAGCCGAACTGCTCGTCGCCGATGCCGGCGCGGCGCGCCGCGGTGAGCCGTTGGATCGTCGCCCAGATGAACGCGGCGTTGGCGTCGGGCCAGCCGTCGCCGAGCTTGGCTGCGAGCAGCGGTACCCAGAACCGCTCGAAGGTCTTCCGACCCGACCAGCGAGTGAGCCACTCCTCGGCGGTGATGGCCTCCAGCGCCTTCCACTGTCGGGTCGTGGCGCCGCGCGCGAGTGTCGCGACGAGGCGCGCCTTGGCGACCGGCGACAGCCCGCGGAGTCGCAGGAAGTCGATCGGGCCCGAGACCGGCGCCAGGCGACCGTCGGCGAAGATCCCGGTACGCGTGGGCGCCCAGTGGATGGAGGCATCGAGTCCGATCTCACCCAGCAGGCCCCGGAGCGCCCCGTCCGAGCCCAGGGTCACGTGGTAGTGGCGGTCCCAGACCAGCGGGCCGCGTGGCGTCTCGATCGTCCAGGGTGCCGCCAGCCCGCCGAGGACGGCGCCGGCCTCGAACACGGTGACTGCGGTGCCGGACTGCGCGAGCCGGAGCGCGACCGTGGCGCCGAGCATCCCGCCGCCGACCACCGCGATCCGGGGCACATCGTTCCGGCCCGCTTCGGTCACGCCGGGGGATCCAACTCCTCGACGACACCGTTCCGAACCGCGTAGCGCAACCCCGACGTCGGGCACACGAGCAGTTCCCGGTCGGGCGGCCGCGCTCCCGAGAAGCGCAGGATCGGCTCACCGGCGCGGGAGACGATCGCCACCGGGCGCGCCGGTTGACCGATCACGAGGTGGAACGGTGCGACGGAACGGGTCACCACCGAGCCCATCCCCACCATCGCGAACCGACCGATCGTGAGGTCGCTCCCCACCACACTGCCGGCACCGATCGTCGCACCATCGGCGACCGCGGTCGCCTGCGTGTGTTCGTCGGGCGCCGACGACCGCAGCGTGGCCAGGTCGGGGGTGGTGGCGCGGGGGTAGCGGTCGTTGGTGAACACGACCCCGGCACCGATGAACACGCCGTCGCCGACGGTGACCCCGGTACACAGGTACACGCCCGCGTTGATCTTCACCCGGTCCCCGATCGCGACGCCGTACGCGATGTAGGTGCGCTCACCGACGATGCACTCCTCACCGATCGTGGTGTCGGGTCCGCGGGCGTGCACGTTCGACCACACGACCGTTGCCGGACCGATCGTCACGCCCGGCTCGATCTCCGCGGTCGGGTGGATCCGGGGCGCGTCCGTCACGCCACGTTGCCCGATGCGTCGCGCTGCGCCACGGCCTGCATCGCGTCCACCGCCACCCAGTCCCCCGCGGCGAGTGAGCGGTACGCCGCGTCGATCACCTGGACCGACGCGATCGCGTCGGCGGTGGAGATGGCGAGTGGGACCTCGTGGCGCAGCGCACCGCAGAAGTTGACCACTTGGTGGCGCATGCAGGTGATCTTGTCGTACCCGTCGCCGAAAGCCACCCACACGGGCTGATCGTTCGTCCGGTACTCCGAGCCACGCCAGCCGACGCGGATCGAACCCTCACTCCCGTAGAGCTGGAGGTACGTGTCGGTCGCGTGGTCGTAGCTCCAGGACAGGTCGATCGTCGCGGTCGCGCCGGTGGTCGACCGGAGGAGCAGTTGGGCCGAGTCCTCGACGTCGAGCCCCTGCGTGCGGGGCGGCTCGGTCGCGAACACCTCGTGGATCGGCCCGAGGAGATACCGAGCGATGTCGACCGAGTGCGTGCCGTTGTCGATCAGTACGCCACCACCACTCACCGCCCGGTTCGAGTTCCAGCGGCTGGTCATGTCGACGCGCGACGCGAACGCGTTCTCCATCTGGATGACGTCGCCGACCACGCCCGAGGCGATGAGCGCGTGGGCCCGCACGACATCGCCGACGAACCGGAACTTGGTGGCCATGGTGAAGAGCACGCCGGACCGGGTAGCCGCGGCGACCATCTCCTGGGCCGCGTCCACCGCGATCGCCAACGGCTTCTCGCAGAGGACTGCCACGCCGGCATCGAAGGCCGCGCGCGCCACCGCCGGGTGGGAATCGGGCGGAGTGCACACGATCAGCGCGTCGAGCGCCACCGTGTCGAGCAACTCCCCGACCGATGTCGTGGCGACTGCGCCCAGCGGCGTCGCGTAGGCCGCCGCCGCTGCCGGATCCACGTCGGCGACGCCCACGATCTCGGCCCCGGTCAGGTCGGAGAACACGGTCGCGTAGCTCTTCGCGATGCCACCGGCACCGGCGATGCCGAACCGGATCGGTGCGGATGCGGAGGGGGTCATCCGCGGCCCAGTGCTTCGACGACGGCTGCGACGGCCGCGGCCACGGCGTCGGCATGCGCCGGCTCGTACCGCTCGTTCCACGGTATGACGAGCACCCGCTCGAGGTACGAGTACGTCCCCGCGAACCGCTCCGGGGAGTAATCGACCGCGTCGGGACTCGCCAGCGTGAACGGCCAGCGGCTCGCCCCGAAGGTGCGTTGGTCCCGGAAGACCCGGCATTCGAACGCGGGCTTCTGGATATAGCGGGGCGCACTCGCCACCCCCCGGGCCGCGAGCGCGGTCGCCACCGCGCGCGGACCGCCCGGGACGACATCGGCATCGACGAGGAGTGGGACCTTCCACCACGTGGCGATGTCCCCGGGGTCGACGCGCGGGAACGTGATCCCCGGGACATCCGCGAGCCCGGCCGCGAACCGCGCCACCGTCGACTGCCGCCGTTCGACTCCCGCGACCAGCTTGTCGAGCTGCGCGTTCGCGACCGCCGACTGCAACTCGGTCGTCCGGTAGTTGAGCGCGAGGAACTCGTGGTCGGGATCGGCCTCGCCGTACGGCCAACCCTTGTTCACGAACACCCGCGCCCGACGCGCGAACGCGTCGTCGTCGGACGCGACGAGGCCGCCTTCGCCGGTCGTGATGTGCTTGCCCTGTTGCGTCGAGAAACACGCGCCGATCCCGAACGTCCCCACCAGGCGCCCGGCCCGCCGGGTCAGGTACGCCTGGGCGCAGTCCTCGACGAGAGCGGTGCCGGTGGGGAGCGAGGCCGCGATCGTGTCGACCGTCGCCGCCACGCCGAAGAGGTGGGTCACCACCACCGCACGCGTCCGGTCGGTGCGGGCCGCCGCCACCGTCTCGGCGGTGACCATCCCCGTGTCCCGATCGACGTCGGCGAACACCGGGATCGCACCCTGGTAGAGGATCGGGGCCAAGGCACCCATGTCGGTGATCGGGGTGGTGACGACCTCGTCCCCCGGCTCGAGGTCGAGGGCCGCGATCGCGGCGTGGACCGCGGCGCTGCCGGAACTACAGGCGAGCGCATGACGGCGACCGGTGAGCGCGGCCACCCTCGCCTCGAGTTCGCGGGTCTGCACGCCCTTGGTGGCCGTCAGCACGCCCGACGCGATGACGGCATGCAGCCGATCGGTCTCCTCCACGCCGAGTGACCGGCCGCTCGCATCCTGATCCGACGGGAGGCGCAGCACCTCGGGTTCGACGTCGCGCCCGGGGGCCTGCTCTCGGGCGCGTTCCGGACCGGTGATCTCGGACCGTGCCATCATCGAACCGCGCGGCGGCCACGTCGCGACCCGCGCGTGGCGCAGGTATCAGCAGTCTCGGACACTCGGACGGTCACCGTTTCACCCAACCCTCGGAACACGATGCGCGACGGCGCGGCCGCCATCATCTTCGGCACGCGCCCGGAAGCGGTGAAGCTTGCCCCACTTCTGTGGGAAATGAGCCGTCAGGCCTACGTCATCCATACCGGCCAGCATGCCCTCGATTCCCTGACCGAAATCATGCGGGACGTCGGGATTGGTCCGCCCCAGCGGTCCGTGACCCCGGCGGACGGTCCCGCGGGGCGGCGGGTCGGCCACGCGATCGACGCGGTGATCGACGCGCTGGCGGCGGCGGCGCCCGACGTCGTCGTGGTGCAGGGCGACACCAACTCCACCCTCGCGGGCGCGATCGCCGCGAGCACGCTCGGCCTTCCCCTCGTCCACGTCGAAGCCGGCCTGCGTGCGTTCGACCGTCAATTGCCGGAGGAACGCAACCGGGTTGCCGTCGACCACCTCGCAGATCTCCTGTGTGCCCCGACCCCCGCGGCGGTCGCGCATCTCCGGGCCGAGGGCATCACCGACCGCGTCCTGATGACCGGCAACACCGTGGTCGACGCGACCCTGCGCTGCCTCCCGGACCCGCTCGACCGGGTCGCGATCCGAGCGCGGCACGGCGTCGAGCGCGATGCGTACGTCCTGGCGACGTTCCACCGGCAGGAGAACGTGGACGACCTCGACCACCTCGAGACCATCGTCGACGAGTTGGCGGCACTCCCGCTGCCGGTGGTGTTCCCGATCCATCCACGCACCGCCGATCGCGCCGCCCACCTCGGCGTCACCGTGGCGCGCGGTGCGGTCACCGTGGTGCCGCCGCTCGGATACCGCGAGTTCCTGGCCCTCGCCGCCGACAGCGCGCTGATCGTCACCGACTCCGGTGGCGTGCAGGAAGAAGCCAGCGTGTTCGGGCGGCCGGTCGTCGTGGTGCGGCGCTCGACCGAGCGGCCCGAGGTCGAGGGCACCGTCGCCACCGTCGTCGCGCCCGGTCCCCTGATCGGGGCTACCGCGCGCACCCTCCTCGCCGATCTCCCGTCCGTGCACGCGCGCTTGCGCGCCACGCCCTCACCCTTCGGGGACGGCACCGCCGGCCGACGCATCGTGGACGCGATCACCGACCTCGTCGGCTGATCCGGGTCGGCGCGAGCCGACGCCCAGGGTCCCAGAACGATCGCGCTGTCACCTCGGTACGATGCGGCCATGGTCGAGTCCGTCACCCCACCCGGACCCGCGCCATCCGGGCCGCCGAAATCCGCCGCGGCGAACGGGCCGGTCACCGCGCGACCACTCGTGACCGAACCGGCCCGCTGCTGCATCTGCGGGACGCGTGACTCCGAACCGGTCGGTTCCGGACCCGATTTCGAGTACCGGACCTCACCCGACAGCTTCCTCGCCGTCCGGTGCGTCCGGTGCGACGTCGTCTACCTCGATCGGCGGCCCGTGGCCGCGGAGTTGGACCGCATCTATCCCGACCACTATCACGCGTTCGCGTTCACCGAGGACCGCTTCGGCTTCGTGTATTCGGTGCGGCGGCGCCTCGAGGCCCGCCGGTTGCTCACCACCTTCTCCGACCTCGGACCGACGGCGCGGATCGTCGACGTCGGCTGCGGCGACGGCTTCCATCTCGACCTGCTGGCCCAGTACGGCCCGCCCGGCTGGGAACTCGAGGGCATCGATCTCGACGACCGCGCGATCGCGGCCGCACGGCGTCGGGGTCTCACCGTCCACAAGGGGCGGGTGGAGTCCCTCCACCTCCCGGAAGCCTCGTTTTCGGCGGCCCTCCTGATCCAGACGATCGAGCACGTCGACGATCCGGCCACGGTGCTGCGGGCGATCCACCGGATCCTGGAACCCGGCGGTCGTGTCCTGCTCGTCACCGACAACACCGCGTCGCTCGACTTCGCGCTGACCAAACGGCGTCACTGGGGCGGATATCACTTCCCGCGCCACTGGTACCTGTTCAACCCGCGCTCGATCGAACGGCTCGCACACGCGACCGGGTTCGAGGTGGCGTCGCTCGGCACGATGATGAGTCCGGTCAACTGGGTGTACTCCGCGCGCAACGCGCTGGACGACTGGGGCGCGCCGGCCGAGGTCGTCGACCACTTCTCGCTCGAGTCGCCAGTGGCGCTCGCAGCCGGCACCGCGTTCGACACGCTCCACCAGCTCGCGGGTCGCGGCGCGCTGGTCCGCGCGGTCCTGCGACGGCCACGATGAGCGAGGCGCGCCGCCCGACGGAAGTGACCCCGGCGCGCCGAGCGGGGCCCGACCGGCCCGGCCCGCAGGGCCACGAGGGGACACGATGAGCCCGGCTGCGAAGGGTGGGGCGCGATGAGCGGCGAGCCGGTCGTCGTCCTCGGGGCAGGGTTCGCGGGACTCGTCGCCGCGGTCGAGTTGCAGCGGCTCGGACGCGAGGTGATCGTGCTCGAAGCATCCGATCACGTCGGCGGCCTCGCGACCAGCCGGACGATCGACGGCGTGTCGTTCGACACCGGCGCGCACTTCGTGACCAACCGGCTCGCGACCGCGCTGGGCGTGATGGAGCGCTGCGACTCGGCGGTCGAGTACGGCGAGTCGGTCTGGCGCGCGGGCCGGAGCGCGTCGTACCCGCTCGGACTGATGAAGTCGCCTCGGTACGCGGCGTCCGCCCTCCGTCGCCGGCTCCGCCCCGGTCCCGAGCCGATCACCGCGGCCGATCGCTTCCGCCGGGAGTACGGCGACGCCCTGGCCGACGAGGTCGCGCTCCCGCTGCTCGAGGCGTGGTCGGGCCTACCGGCCGATCAGCTCGCGCCGAGTGTGCTCGACAAGATCCCGAGTTCGATCGTGGAGACACTCGCCCTCACGGCGATCCGACAGTGCAGCCACCGGCCCATCGCGATCGGGTACTGCGGCGAGGCGCCCCAGAGCGTCAACGTCTGGCACGTGTATCCACGCGACGGCCTCAACGTGTTCTCGGACCACCTCGCGGCCGAACTCGGCGATCGGGTCCGGCTCTCGACTCCCGTCGCCGCGATCCGCTACGAGGGTGATCGGATCACCGGCGTGAGCGCCGGCGACCACGAGTACGCCGCCGCCGCGGTCGTCACGACGCTGCCCGCGCCACTGCTCCCCCGATTGCTGGACCATCCCGCGGTGGCGGCGCTCTCGACGTTGGAGTACCGCGCGATGGTCTTCGTGCAACTCCGGCTGCGCGGCCGGAACCTGCTCCCGGCCGCCGTCACCTGGACGCCCGAGCACTCGCTGCCGTTCTTCCGCATCACCGAGGCACCGGTCACCATGCCGTGGCTCGCACCCGAGGGCGAGACCGTGCTCACCGTCGACATCGGCGCGCGCGTCGGCGACGCGGTCTGGACCGCCGACGACGCGTCGCTCACCGCACAGTGTCTCGAAGGGCTGACCGGCATCGTCCCCGACATCCGCGCCCGCTACCTCGACACCTACACCGCGCGCACGCCGCTCGCGTACCCCGTGTTCGCGCTCGCGTCGGAGGCGGCGCGCCGCACCATCTCCGAGCACGGCATCGAGGGTCTCGTCAGCGTCGGCCGTAACGCGGAGTTCGGCCACCTGCTGATGGAAGACGTGTACTGGCGGACGTTGCGCGCGGTACGGGCGCTCGACCATCACCTGCACGAGCGCGACGAGCCGGGGCCGTCCGACGACCGCGACCGCGGTCAGGTACTCGCCGGGTAGCGGTACAGCCCCTGGTGTTCGTAGAAGTACGGGTCCGGTTCCAGCTCACGGACCCGCCCGGGCCGGTGCAGGGTGAGGACGTCGGCGATCTTGGCGCACTGCTGGTCGGCCGGGGTGCCGTTGCTCGTGAACACGAACCAGATCGTGTGGTCGTGCGCGAGTGAGAGGACGCGATCGGCGTACTGCACCGGCCGGGCGCGATCCACCCGGCGGGCGTAGTCGACCCAGTCGATGCGCGCGGGCGAACCGAAGTTCGGGAAGCCGACGGACCGCACCGAGTTCGGGAGCCGTCCGATCACGTCGGTGCCGATGGCATCGGGGCAGAAGAACACGACGTCGCCCGCGACCGCGTGGTCGCGGATGATCGGCGCCAACTGGTAGGCCTGGGTGCGGTTCCGCTGCGCGTTGCTGACGCCGCCCCACGCGCCCAGGACCAGCGCCACGCAGAGCAGTCCCACTCGGACGCGGGCATCGGAGAAGGCGGCGACGCCGAACGCGGCGACCACGAGGAACAACGGGTACACGACCGACGCGTAACGGCCTTCGAAGGTGGTGCCGGAGAGCCGCGCCACCACGAGCCCGACCCCGAGGGTCGCAAACGCGATGAACGCCTCGACCCGCACCCCGGGTCGGGTCGCGAGGTCGAACTCCACGTGGCGGGCGTCGACCGCGGCCGCGAACAATCCGAACAACACGAGCGCGACCAGGATCCACCCGGCGAGGTGCGCGTTGCCACCGAACGACTTGAACGCGGTCGCCCAACTCCCGAACGGGCTGACCGGCGCGCCCCACGGGGTCCCGGTGTGCGCGAGTTGGAACCGGAACGCGGGCAGCCACGGCAGGAACGTGAGACCGCCCACCGCGAGCGCGCCGAGGATGGCCAGCGCGGCGCGGCGCCGCTCCGCGGTACCCCGCCAGGCGACCGCGGCCACGACCACACCGACCACGCCGAGCAGCGAGAACGCCCAGTAGTGGGTATAGAGCAGGAGCCCGGTGAGCACGGCCACGATGAGCAGCCGCAGCAGCGACGGACGTTCGAAGGCCCGGACCACGGCGAGATACCCGACCGTGACGAAGAGCATGACGAGCGCGTACATCCGCGCTTCGGTGGAGTACCGGATCGCGAACGGCGAGAGGGCGAGAAGCAGCACCGCGGACCAGGCCACGATGAGCGAGCCGTCCCGAGCCCCACGGTTCCACCGGCGCTGGTCGAGGCGCCGGCCGATGAAGTACACGGGCACCAGGGTGAGCGCCCCGGCGAAGCCCGAGAACGCCCGGACCGCCGCGTTCCCCGTGCCGAACACCCGCATCCAGATGTGCAGCCCGGCGTAATACAGCGGCGGCGCACCGTCGTGGCGCAACGCGCCCGAGAGGCGACTCAGGGGAAGTTTGGCGATATTGACCGACAGCACCTCGTCGGCCCAGAGGTCGGACTGACAGACGAATCGCAGTACCAGTCCGAGTGCGATGACCCCCCCGACCGCCAGGATCAGGAGTGGCGAATCCGGGCGTTTCGGACCCGGAATCCGACCGCGATCGGACGCGTGTTCAGCCGCGGCCTTCCGGGGGAAAACTCCCACGCCCATCGGTCGAGGCTAGTCCCGGGGCAGGGGCGCCCCGCCACGCTCCGTGACGGCGGCCGCGGCGATGGCGTCCCGGTACGCCGCGTCGATGGCGTCGAGATGGCCGTCCCAGCCGAGTGGGCGCGACTCGGGGGTCGGGGCGAACGCGCCCGGCGTGGCCACGAACCGCTCGAGCGCCGCGGCCAGCGCACCGACGTCGGCCGGCGGCACCAACAGCGCCGCGTCGACGGGCGCGACCAACTCCGGGATCCCACCGGCGGTCGACCCGATGACCGCGACCCCGCGGCTGCGCGCCTCGTTGACCACGAGGGGCGCGGGGTCCTCCCATTGCGACGGCACCACGAGGCAGTCGATCTCGTCGAACAGCGCGTCCTTCTGCGGGCCGGACACCCAGCCGCGGTAGTCGACGCCGGGAACGCCCCGGACGCAGTCGGCGTCGGGCCCGTGCCCGGCCACCACCAAGCGCGCCCCGTCGAGGTCGGCCATGGCAAAGGCGTCGACCAGGGTCCGGATTCCCTTGTCGATCCCGAGGCGGCCGAGGAAGCCGAACGTGATCGGCGCGCCGGCGGGACGTGGTGCACGGGCCTTCGCGTCGCCGACCGGGTTGTAGATCACCCGGGTCCGGTCGCGCAGCCACGCCAACTCGGCGAGATGGTGGCGAGCGATCGCCTCGGACACCGCGACCACGACCTCGGGCGGTCGGCGTGCGATCTGACGGTTCCGTAACTCACCGACCGCCCGACAGGAGCGACACCGTTGGGTGCAGGCGGTGCCGTCGCGCTGGACCATCGCGTTGCGCTGGCAGAGCAACCAGTAGTCGTGAAGCGTGTGGACGTGCGCGACGCCGCGCCGAAACGTCTCGGTGAGCGCGGCGATGCCCATGCCCTGCACCACGTGGCTGTGCACGACGTCGGGCCGGAACGCCTCGATCGCGCGGTCGAAGACGCGGCGCGCGTCGGGCCGGGCCAGATCGGCGGCGTGGAACAACGCTCTCCGCACCGGGTTCTGGCTCGCGTACTCCTGGAGCGGGTACGGCCAGGACGGAACGCTCGCGACCACGTCGGCACCGGGAACGCCGAGGGTGACCACCCCGACCTCGTGACCGCGCGTGCGGAGCCGCTGCGCCAGCGCCCCTGCGTACTGCTCCGCACCACCCAGCACTTCGGGGGGCCAGAGGCTCGAGACCATCAAGACGCGCATCAGAAGCCCGTAGGCTACTGGTCCAAAATCGACCGGAGACCACCCATCCAGGACCGCGACCCCCTTCGCGTCGGCATCCTCGCCGACACCATCGAGCACCCGGGCGGCATCGGTCGTTACGTCCGGGAGGTGCTCGCGGCACTCGCGGCGCGGGCGGACGTCGAACTCGCGGTCGTCGCACCCGCCGCCGCCGCGGCCCGGGTGCACGCCCTCGCCGCGGAACATCCAGTTCGGTTGGTGACGGCACCGCGATCGGATCAGGTCTCGCTCGCGCTCTGGGACCGTTACTGCGCGGGCGCCGCGTTCACCCGCGCCGGCTCCGAGGTGATCATCGGCTGCAAGCACCTGGTGCCGCGAACCCGCCGACCGACCCTGCTCGTCGTCCACGACGTGCTCACGCTCACCCGCGCGCACGAGAACGCGCTCGCCAAACGGATCCTGCTCCCCACCCAGTACCGCCGTTCGCTCACCGACGCATCCGCACTCGTCGCGGTGAGCCGCGCCACCCGCGACCGCCTCGGCGCCATCGACCGGTCGTGGGCCGCGAAGTGCACTGTCATCCCCAACGGGATGAGCGAGCACCTCGTCGACGCGCATCGCGCAGCTCCACCCGGGCTCGGCGACCGGCGCTTCGCCCTGGTGGTCGGCGACCTCAGCCCCCGCAAGAACCTTGCGCTGGTCACACAACTGTGGCTCGCGGATCCACCGGCCGATCTCACCCTCGTGGTGATCGGCCCGGATTCCGGCACCGACGCGCCGGTGCGGAGCGAGCTGTCGGAACTGGAGCGGTGCGGCCGCGCGGTCTGGATCCGCGGGGCCGGCGACGACGTGCTGCGGTGGTGTTACGAGCAGGCCGCCGTCGTGCTGTTCCCGACCTTCGAGGAGGGGTTCGGACTCCCCCTGCTCGAGGCCATGACGTTCCACGCGCCGGTGGTGGCGAGCACCGATGCAGCACTGCTCGAGGTGGCGGCGGGCGCGCCCGACGTGACCCATGTGGCGCCCACCGATACCGGCGCGTGGCGGGCCGCGATCGAGCACACGGTCGCGACCCGGCGCCGGGAACCGGCACCGCCCGCGATCCCGCCGGGCGCGATCTCGTGGTCCGAACACACCGATCGATTGGTGACCCGGGCCCGCGAGCTGGCGCGTGGGATCCCCTCGCCGCGCACCGCCTGACCTCCCCCCACCGAGCATCCGGCGATACCGGCCGCGGGCGCCGCGGCGGCCGTCCGCCGCGCCGGTAGGGTTTTCGGCTGATGGCCGCCGTGTTGGAGGAGTTACGCCGCTACCCGATCCGGGCGCCGTGGACCTACGGGCTCGGTGTCACGGTCGTCGCCATCGCGTTGCTCCTCGGCCAGGGCCTCATCCTGCTCGGCGTCGTCATCCTGGTCCCCACGGCGATCGCGGTCGCGCAACGCCCCCAACGCGGCGTGGTGATCTTCTCGGCCCTGCTCCCCTTCGACGGAATCCTCCACGACCTCGGACCGGCCTGGGTGATCCCGTGGAAGCAGGTGGTCATCCTGGCCCTGCTCATCTCCACCTTCTTCTGCCCGCCTGCCGCGCGGGCGCAGACCCGCCGCCGGGCGCCGGGCTGGCTGCTCGCGTTCCTGGTGCTCGTCGGGCTCGGCCTGCTCTCGTCGCTCTCCCAGGACCGCAACACCGCGCTCACCGGCCTTCGCCTCTCGTATTTCAGCTGCCTGCTGGGGCTCACGATCTGGCGCTGCCCGCTCGACCGGCGGGACCGCGACCAGGTGGTGTCGGTGTTCCTGGCGCTCTCGATCATCACCTCGCTCGTCGGACTCTGGCAGCAGACCGTCAGTGACTCGTACCTGCACTCGCTGGGGTACGCCTATAACGACACGATCCGTTTCACCGCCGGAATGACCGTGCGGTCGTTCTCCACCTTCAACCTGCCGTTCCCGTTCGCGTTCTACCTGATGCTCGCGATCCTCATCGGGCTGCCGATGGCGCTCGCCGAGCCGAAGCGACTCCGGAGCAAGATCTTCTTCGGGTCGCTACCCCTGGTGCTCCTCGCACTCTTCTTCACGTTCGTCCGCGGCGCGATGCTCGGGCTCGCGATCGGGCTGCTCTACCTCGCGTTCCACCGGTACAAGCTGCTGATCTACGGCATCCCCGTGATCCTCGTCGCGGCACTGTTCATCCCGAGCGGTGCCGCCCTGAGTTCGGCCGTGTTCAGCTCGTCGAGCCTCGGGGACCGGACCCTGTCCTGGGGCGACCGCATCGACCGGTTCGCCGAGAACCCGCTCGGCACCGGCATCGGCACCACCGGTGCCGCGGCCGAGAAGGCGGCCAAGCTCAACTTCCAGGATCCGAACGCGACCTACGTCCCCGACAGCTCCTGGCTGAAGGTGCTCTTCGAGCTGGGCGTGTTCGGGCTGTGGATCTTCGTCATCTGGCTCCTGCAGATCTTCTTCTTCACCCGCGCCACCGAGCGAAGATGCGAGGGCATCGATCGCGACTTCGTGATCGGTGCCACCGCCCAACTCCTCGCGATCATGACCGCGGGGCTGGTGTCGACGTACTTCGAGCTGACCCCGATGGACCAATTGTTCTGGTTGATGCTCGGAGCGGTCGCCACCATCGCGCCGATTCCCGCACGGGGGGCCCCGGACGTCGGTGAAGCGGCTCGCGCCCGGAGCGCCGGGTAACAGCTCTCTCTCAGGGTGTCACCGATCACCGGTAGCGGCACCCCTATCATCATCGGCTCATGGATCTTGCTTCTCATTTCCGCGTCATCGCGCAAAACTGGCTGCGGATCCTCATCATCTCCGCGGTACTCGGTGCGGTCGTGTTCCTCGCCTCGAGCCTCCAGTCCGACGAGTACCAGGCCAAGGCCACGCTGACGGCCAAGCCCGGGAACATCCTCGGTGGCCAGTCCGAAGCCGAAGCCGCCACGTTCGCGGCCCAGACCTACGCCAAGTACGTCGACACCCGGCCGGTGCTCGTCACCGCGCTGCGCGACAGCAAGCTCAACATCTCGCTCGCCGAGCTGAAGAGCCGGGTGTCGGCCAGCGCCGACGGCGCGCTCGGGTTCATCGACGTCACCGCCACCGGCCCGTCGCCGAAGGAAGCCGAACTCGCCGCCCGATTCGTGTCATCCCAGCTGGTGGAGAGCGTCAACCTCATCGGCGATGCCAAGGTCCAGGACCTGGTCCGGCCGCTCGAGATCCAACGCAAGCAGCTGGAGCAGGAGATCGCGACCCTTCCGGTCGGGTCGAGCGACCGGGCCACCCGCGAGTTCCAACTCACCCAGATCGCGAGTCGGGAGGCCGACGCCCTCGCCACCCCGAAGGACTCGCTCTCGGTGTTCGTCCCCGCCCTGGCCGGCACCGATCCCGTGGCGCCGAAGCCGCTGCGCGACGGCATCCTCGGATTCCTGATCGGCCTGGTCGCGGTCAGCGAACTCACGGTGCTGGCGCACTTCACCGGCGACCGCTTCTCCGGGTCCGAGGACAGTGCCGACGTCGCCGCCATCACCGGTCTGCCGGTGCTCGCCAAGATCCCGCGGGGCGACGGCATCGAGGTCATCGAGGCCTTCCGGGTCCTGCGCACCAACCTCATGGTCCTGGAGGGCGCGGGCAAGCCGCGCACCGTCGCGATCGTGAGTGCGAACCAGGCGGCGGGCAAGACCTTCACCGCCACCCACCTCGCCGAGTCGGCCGCCGCACTCGAGGAGAAGATCGTCCTCGTCGACGCCGACCTGCGGAACCCGAGCATCCACGAACGCCTCGGTATCCCCCGTGCTCCCGGCCTGTCGTCGGTCCTCCAGGGCGGCGACCTCACCGCGGCGCTCACCAAGGTCCCGGACAGCACCTACCTGCGGGTGCTGCCGAGCGGTGCCGCAGTCCAGGACGCGTCGGGCATGCTCGGCGCCCGCTCCTTCCGTCACGTGCTCGACGCGCTGCGGGCCGTGCGCCTCGTCGTCGTCGACACCCCGCCGGCCAACCTGTTCGCCGACGCGTTGGCCGTCGCCTCCCAGTGCGATGCCACGATCTTCGTCCTCGACGTGAAGACGAGTCGCCAGCGGGCCGTGCGTCAGTCGCTCGAGTCACTCGAACGCGCCGGCGCGAACCTCATCGGGGTCGTCATCAACCGGGCCACGGTGCAGAAGACCGCCTCCTACTACGAGGGGTAGCCCGCGGCGCGTCACCGGGAACCGAACCGGAGCGCAGCGGAGGTGAGCAGCGAGGGAGCGAGCCCCACGCCACCGCCGTCTGTCAGGAGCGCGAGCGGACGAGCCGACAAACCGGACGAGCCGACAGTCAGTCGAAGTTGCCGGTCCCGAGGTCCGGTCGGTCGATTCCCATCTCGACGGCGGCGGCCAGGTCGTCGTGCGGTTCGCCGGCGAACGCCTTCAGACCTCCGGGCCCGTTGGGCGAGACCACGTGGATCAGGCCCAGGTACACGACCCCGATCGCCCCGACCCCGAGCGGCCACGGCGCGCGGTCGAGCAGCGCCACCCCGACACCGGCCGCCACCAGGCCGGCGCCGGCGGTCTTGGCGAGCCCCCACCACGGGAACGGGCGCAGCCCCGGAATGCGGGCCACGCCGATGCCCAGGGTGACGAGCACGATCGTCTCGGTGATCACCGTCGCCCAGCCCGACCCCACGTACGAGTATTCGGGGATGAGGACGAGGTTGAGCGCCACGTTCACCACCACACCCACCAACATCGCAATGGGATAGAGCCGGTTTCGGCGACTAGCCACCAGGGTGGTGAACGCCAGGATCGTGAAGAAGTGGATGCCCTGGCCGACGACGAGCAACCGGGCGGCGTCGGCCCCCACGGCGTAGCGCTTCTCGGCCACGAGTGTGATCACTGGGTCGGCGTAGACGAGGAACGCGGCACACGCACCGACCGCGGCCACCGCCAGGATGAGCAGGGTATGGCGGAAGGTGCGCCGGAACGCGGCGGGGTCGGAGGGCCATGCGGCGACCAAGAGCGTCAGTGCGGGCGTCGAGACCGCGACTGCGACCGCACCGAACAGGTCGGAGAACTTGTAGCCGACGTTGTAGATCCCGGCGGCCGTCGACGACGCCATGATCGACAGCATGATGATGTCGATCCGGAAATAGATGGTGTCGAGCGCGGCACCGAGCGCGAGCGGCGCGGCTTCGCGCATCCACACCCACCACTGCGACCGGTCGAACCGGATCCGCATCCCGGTGCCGCGGCGCAGGAGGAGCAGCAGCCACAGCAAGACCACGATGCCGTTCAGGACGTTGGCGCCCACGTACCAGAGCAGCGAACCCACGCCGGCGAACGAGACGGTGAGCACGAGCGCGAAGCCGGCGAGTTGCCCGAGCACGTTGGAGATCGCGACGTCGCGCAACCACAATCGCGCTTCGAACAGCAGGATCAGACCGAAGGCGACCGAGAGCACGATGAGTGTGAGCCCGCCGAGCGCGGTGCCGATGACGACGTCGATGGAGAAGTCGCCCGTCGCGTATCCGATGCCCACGAACATCAGTCCCACGGCGTACGACACGACGCCGATCACGAGACGGAGGCCGGTGTACGAACCCACCACCTCGGCGGCCTTGGCCTCGTCGGCCTCGATCACCTCGCTCAGCACGATCCGGGAGAGCCGCAGATCGGCGATGAACCCGACGATGCCGAGCAGCGAGAAGATGACGGAGTACTCGCCGAACTCGCTCTGGGTCAGCTGCCGCAGGATGATGAACGTGCTGACGGTGGCGAGCGCGGCGACGATGTAGCGGCCCGCGACGAGCACTCCCGCACCCGAGAGCACCGAACCCGACGCGCGGCGGTCGTTGGACGGAGTCGCGGCAGCGTCGTCGGTCGGCATCGCCGGGTGCGTCAGCCGGAGATCGGCGTGGCGCGCGCCTCGATGTGCGCCCGCACCGGGAAGTGCACGAGCCCGACGTCGCGACCCTCGCTCAAGACCACGACGGTCTCCTGGCCCTCGCGCTGGTCGTAGACCACCCCGCCGTCGTGGGAATGGACCCCGATGTGCACCAGGTACACGCCGTCGAGCACCGGAAACCGTTCGAACTCGAAGACGCAGGTGCCCTCGCCGTGGATCGAACCGGGATCGTCGCCCATGAGGTCCGAGTTGGTGCCGATGAGCATCTTCCCGTCCTGGTCGAAGATCGCGATCGAGAAGACGATGTCGTCGACGCGCTCGGGAGCGAGATAGTCGACCCGGATCTGGACCGGATCGCTCGGGTGGATGTACGCCGACTCGGGCCGTGGATACACCACCTGCGCGCCGCGGATCTCGACCTCGAGATTGCGGAGCAGGGTGGGGTCGTTGAGGTCGTGCGGGACCTCGGCACCCTTCTTGCGCAGGTGCTCACGGAAGGCCAATGCGGCTTCGCCCGGCGCGCCGAACGCGACGAGGTTGCCGTGGTCGAGCACCGCGGCCCGGTCGCAGATCTGGCGGACCATGTCGACGGCGTGCGTCACCAGCAGGATGGTGCGACCGTCCCGCTGGAACTGTTTGATGCGGTCGAGGCACTTGCGCTGGAACGCCTCGTCACCCACCGACAGCACCTCGTCGACGAGCAGGATCTCGGGGTCCACGTTGACCGCGACCGCGAAGCCGAGCCGGGCCGCCATACCCGACGAGTAGTGCTTCACCTGGTTGTCGATGAAGTCCTCGATCTCGGAGAAGTCCACGATGTCGTCGAAGATGCGGTCGATCTCGACCCGGCTGAGGCCGAGAATCGAACCGTTCATGTAGATGTTCTCGCGGCCGGTGAGATCGCCGTGGAAACCCGAACCGAGTTCGAGCAGCGCCGCGGTCCGACCTCGCTTGCGGATGGTGCCCGAGGTCGGGCGCATGATCCCGGCCACGCACTTGAGCAGCGTCGACTTCCCCGACCCGTTGTGGCCGAGCAGGCCGACCGTCTCCCCCGAGTTCACGTGGATCGTCACGTCCCGCAGCGCCCAGAACTCCTCGCTGGTCGACTTGCGGAAGTTGACGACCCGCTCCTTGAGGGAGTCGGCGCGCGCGTGGTTGAGCTTGAAGCGCTTGGAAACGTGGTCGATCTCGATCGACGCGTCCATCAGATGTTCTCCGAGAGGTTGTCTTCCAACCGGCCGAACACCCAGAACGCGAAGAAGAGCAAGCCGACCCCGACGGCGAACAGCACACCGAGGTTGCGCAGGTACCACCACTGCGAGACGTCGGGCAGCGCGTTCACTTTCGTCGGCTGATTGTTCACGCCGATCGTGACGATGTGCTGACCCCAGATCGCCCGCTGCACCGTGAGCACGACCGGGGTGAGCGGGTTGAGGAGCGCCCAGTCACCGATCTTCTCCCGCACCTGCACGTAGGGATAGACGATCGGTGTCATCCAGAACCACGCCAGGAGGACGAGTTCGAGCAGGTGTTGGGTGTCTCGGGCGTACACGTTGACTGCGGCGAGCGTCATCGCCAGCGCTGCGAGGACGACGAGCAGCGTGATCAGTGCGGGCACGAGCAGTGGCAGATAGGACCACGCCGGCTGGTACCGGAACACCACGAGTGCGCCGGTGAGGACCGCGAGCTGCAACCCGAAGTGGACGAGCGCGGCGCCGATGGACGCAAGCGGCAGGATCTCGCGCGGGAACCAGACCTTGCCCACGAGTCCGGCGTTACCGACGATCGAGCCGGTTCCACCCCCGAGCCCGGCCGAGAACAGGTTGTACGGCAACAGCCCCGAGAGCAGGAAGATCGGGAAGTACGAGATCGACGCGGGGATGAAGTAGGTGAAGACCAGGTAGAAGACGACGAGGTAGAGCATCGGGTTGAGCAGCGACCACACGAATCCCAGCGCACTGTTCTTGTACTTGATCTTCAGCTCTTTGCGGGTGAGGTTCACCAGCAGCTCACGGAACTGCCAGATGCGCCGCACCCGCTGGATCGGACCTGGGCGGTCGGAGACGTCCATCCGATCGGGAGACCGGGGCGTCGGGGCGGGATCGAGAGAGGTGGCCACGTGAGGTGCGGACCCGCCGTCGGCAGCGGTACCGGCCTCCGATACTAGCGACGTGGCCTGCGGAATCCGGGGAACGACCGGCGCGATCGTCGTCACGATGCGACACGCCCGCGGGGGACGGATCAGGCCGAAATCGAGAGCCCCCGAGCGACGATCGCACCCCAATAGGTGGTCACCTCAACCGCGGGCGCGCCACCGAAGCGCCAGATCGCACCGGCACCGTCGAGCACGTACCCACGGGCCCCTGCACCGCCACCGATCATGGCCACTCCCCTGGCGATGTCCAGGCCGGGCCAGTAGCCGCCGGTCGATCGGGCCGGGGCGCCCCCGAACGGATGCAGCGCGCCGAACGCGTCGAGCACGTACCCGCCGGGCCCGACCGGGTCCTTGGCGATGCCGCGGACGATGTCCCATCCGGGCCAGTAGCCGGTGATCGCGACGTTCGGTGCACCACCGAAGGGGTGGACGCCGCCGAACGCGTCGAGCACGTAACCCTTCGGGTTCGTGAGCGTCGAGTCGGCGGTGAGCGTGATCCCGCGTGCGATATCCCAACCCGACCAGTACGGCGGCAGCCGCCGGGGCAGATGGGCCGCGCCGAACGCGTGCAGGCCACCGAATCCGTCGAGCACCACACCTCCCCGGCCCGACGCGTCGAGCGCGAGGCCCCGCGTGATATCCCACCCGGGCCAGTAGCCGGTGGAGGTCAAGGCAGGGACACCACCGAAGGGATGGAGTCCGCCGTACGCGTCGAGCACATACCCACCGCCGCCGGGGGCCGCGGCCACGCCCCGTCCGAGCCGACCCGGAAGGACCGGTCCGTTGGCGGGCGGACTCGAGATCCCGGAGACAGCGCCGTCGACACTGTTGGCGTAGGCCGCGTGGAACGGCTGGACGCGCGTCGCGCCCGATGCCACGGCGATCGGTGCGAGCCGGCGCCACCGTGACGCATTGCCCGCCCGGTCCCAGCTGCGGACGCGCGCTGCGTACGAGTGGCCGGCGATCGCGAAGACGTTGCGCCGGCCCGTGGCCGTTACGCCGGGCGCCGCGTGACCACCGCCGTGGAACACGGTGCGAGCCCACGGGAGTGCGTCCTGGCGGACGTCGACGTCGAAACCGCCCACACCGGTCTCGGCGTCGGAGCCCGAATAGTCGACCCGGAGGCGCGTCGAGCCGGAGGGGGCACCCGTGAAGGTCGCGGCGACGGTCGGCGGTGTCGAGTCGTCGACGGTGCCGGTCCGCTTCATGTTGTTGCGGAACGTCGGCCACGCCAGCGCGCCCGCAGCATGACCCGTCCGATAGACCCGCATGACCTGCTGGTCTCCGTTCCCCCTCACACCATCGAAGACGGCGCCCTCCTCGGTGCGGGTGATGACGATGTAGGTATCGCCTCCGTAGCTCACGATCGTCGGCTGCGAACCGGATGCCCAGAAGAACGGCAGGTCGACCGACTGTTCGAGCGCCCGGGTGGCGCCGCTGAACACCTGCAACTTGGATTGGGTGACCGCGACGACATCCTGCACGCCGTCGCCGTTGATGTCGCCGACCGACGGTTGGCCGTCGAGGGCGACCGGCGAGCACGCCACCCCGTCCGAGCGGTTACACCACCGCTGCCAGACCTGGCCGTCCCGGGTGACGTACGAGATGCTCCCGTCGCCCGACTGTTCGACGACATCGAGCCGCCCGTCGCCGTCGAGATCCGCGATCGCAGGCGACCCCATCGTCGGGCCCGGCATCGCCACCGGCCACCCCGGCAATGCATTGCCGAACCGGTCGACGGCGAAAAGCTGGTGACCCTTCCCCGCCCAGTTCTCGCCCGTGCCGATCACGATGTCGGGCGAGCCGTTGCCGTCGAGGTCCGCGATGGACGGACTCGACCACAACACCTGGTCGGAGAGGTGGCGCGGGAACCCGGGCATGTCCGACCCGTCCGAGCGCAGCGCCCAGAGGATGCCGCCGGCGGCCAGGTTCGGCGACAACGTGGTCGCCGGATTCCCGATGTCCATGTCGGCGCCCACGATGACCTCGAGCTTTCCGTCACCGTCGAGGTCGGCGAGCGCCGGGCTGGACCACGAGGTGTCGTAGATGAACTTGGAGAACATCTGGGAGCCGTCGTGGCGATACACCGTGATGTACTGGCCCCACGACGCGATCGCGATGTCGGGTTTCCCGTCGCCGTCGATGTCGCCGACGGCGGGCGTCGAGAACGTTCCGCCGTGGCTGTCCACCGCGAAGATGAGGGCACCGGTCTTGCCGCTCCAACCCCGGAGTCCGCCGGCCGTCGAGGTGGCGAAGATGTCCTTCACGCCGTCGCCGTCCCAGTCGACCAGCGTGGGCGAGCTCTGGATCGCACCGCCGGAGTACAGACAGCTCCGCAACACTGCCGCCTGCAACGAGAGCACGCGCACACACCCGTCCATGCCGCCGATGACGATCTCGGGAACGCCGTCCCCGGTCACGTCACCGACGGCCGGCGTCGAGAACGCGAACGTCGTGCCTTGCGAGAAGAAGTTGGTGTAGGTCTGGCTGCTCGTGCCAACCGGGATCAGCGCGACCGGCGCGGCGCCTGCCGGCTGTTGGAGGGCGACCCCGGCCAGACCCGAGACGGCGCAGGCGGTGATCAGCGACGCGACAAGGCCCGATCGCATCCGGGCGCGCAGGCGTCGTCGATCGAGCACAGATCCTCCTTCGAACCGCATCATCGACACTCCGAATCGGAAGATTGAGCGCGCCTGGACGTCATCGTCTCCGCAAATGGGACGCGGCGACGAGCGGCTCAGGGTGCGGCGGGGTCGGACACCGGCGCGGAAACTTCCGCCGGTCGGTCCGCGACGGCTTCGATCGCCGCCTGCTGGAGCTGGTTCACCTGCTTGATGAGCGGATCCATCTGCCAGGCCGTGAGTCGTCGCACCACCCGCTTCAGGGCCGAGGCGCCGGGCCGGGCCGAGCGGGCGTCGGGCATCGTGAGCGGCCGGAGCCGCCGCAACGGTGCCGTCTGGCGCACCGGCGCCACCGTCTGGATCCCACCCGTCGACGCGCCGGCCGGACTCCGCCGCGCGGCTCGCACGCGGATCTCGTCCATGACCGCGTCGCGGTCCGGACCCGGCCAGTTGCCCGTGATGCGGACGTCGTCGACGAGTCCGGCGACCGAACGCATTGCGATCGCCAGTTCCCGGTCGTCGTCGACCAACGTCATCTCGGCCCCACCCTGGTCGGCGAGCCCACCGATCCGGGACGCGATCACCGGGCGGTGATAGAGCGCAGCCCGCTCACACACCCCGGACGACCAGATGAGCCGGTACGGGAGCACGAGCGCGTCGGCCGCGACGATCCAGACGTCGAACTCCGCGTCGCTCACGTACTCCTCGCGCAGATTGGTCCCGGGCGTCGCCGCGACGAGCGCCCGCAGGTCCTCGACGTAGGAGACGTAATCGGTGTCCTCGAGCCGGACCGAACCGACGATCTCCAACCGGCACCCGTGTGCGGCCAGGCCGGCGAAGGCGCGCACCGCCCGATCGAATCCCTTGTGCGGTTGGACGAACCCGATCGAGAGGAACAGGAAACCGTCGGCCGGCAGCCCGAGCCGGGCCCGGGCGTCGGCGCGGTCGAGGTTCGTCCGCTTCTCGAAGTTGGCGCCGTGATCCTCGATCGAGATACGGCCGGGCGCGATGCCGAACGCCGCGGCGAACTCGGTACGCTCACGTTCGGTGTGCACCGAGATCCGGTCCACCGCGGCCCACATCTGACGGGCGGCGGCGGCCTCGGCCCTGGTCTCCCCGCCGGCGTGCGGATACTCGTGCACCCGCACCTCTACGTGGTGCGCGGCGCGGAACGCGATCGCGAGCGCCGCGTAGGTGCGCGCCCGCTCCGACGGCGTGGGCCGGTCGCCGAGGAAGATGTTCGGGTGGTACTGCACGATGACGCGGTCGTACCCACGGACCCGGCGGGCCAACGCGAGGGCACCGCGCGTCCCGACGAGGTCGAGATGGTGATGTGCGGCGGACGGACCCGGTGACAACACCTCGACGTCGTTCCCGTCGGCCCGCAGCCGCTTGACCTCCTGCACCGCGTAGTTCGCGAGCCCGTCGCGTGCAGGCGGATAGGGGCTCACCATCAGGATGCGCATGTCAACTCCACGGGAGCCAGGCGTCGATCGTGCGCTCGACCGCGTCGAGAACCGGGGGCCAGGTGTAGTGGTCGAGCACGTACTGGCGACCCGCGGCGGCGATGCCGGCCGCGGCTTCCGGCGCCTCGGCGACGAACCGGAGACACTCCTCGAACTCGTCGTCGTCGTCGTACACGAGCCCCGCGCCGGACCGGTCGCAGTGCCAGCGGTTGACCGCACTCGCCCCGGCCGCGATCACCAGCGTCCCGGCCAACCATGCCTCCATCATCGTGCGCGAGAAACTCTCGAACGCCGACGGCTGGATGTAGGCCGCCGCAGCCGCGTAGGCGTCGTTGCGTTCGGCCTCGGACACGTACCCGAGGTCGAAGACCCGGTCCGCGATCTCCGGCGGCGGGACCACCTCACCGTGGCCCATCGTGACCAGCGACAACGGGAGCCCGCCGTTCACGACGGCGCGGGCGAACGCGTCGAGCATCGCTTCCCAGTTCTTGCCGCCCTCGCGGCGACCCGCGTACATCACGAACGGGCCCTCGATGCCATGGCGGGCCCGGAAGCCGTCGGGGTCGTACCGGGGCGGGACGTCGATGCCGGAACCGATCACCTCGTAGTCGGTGAGGCGCGGATGGATCGACCGTGCGAGTTCACATTCGGGGTCGGACAGGAACCACAGGCCCCGTGAACCCGAGAAGACCGGATGGAAGATGTCGAGATAGGCCTCGGGCTCGTCGTGGAGGCACGGCATCAGAATCGTGCGGTCCGGCGCCACCTGGCCGCAGGCGAACGCCGGCCAGAACAGGTAGGGCGCGAAGACCAGCGCCCGGTACTCGTCGGAGTGGTCGAGCAGGTAGTGGAACATCTCGGGCAGCCGCAGGTCGTCGTTCATCCAGCGCTCTTGCTCGAACATCGGGAGGGGCGCGCCGGCGCTGATCGCGGCGTTGAACTGGGCCCGCTCGGCGCGGGCCGTGGAGATCACCGTCGGGAAGCGCCGGAGGGTGACGCCGTCGGCCACCGTCTCGACTCCCGGGTCGAACACGTTCTCCCAGGTGAAGTGGTCACGGGCGCACGTGGTGAGTACGTCCACTTCCCAACCCCGTTGGGCGAGACCATGCGCCATCTCCCGGAGCACTGCCTCGGCACCGCCGACGACACCGTCGCCATAGCGCGCCGGTACGAAACCGAGCCGTCCCTTTCGTTCCACGGTGACGGAACACTACTGGTCGACGTCCCGAATCGAAGGCACCCCCGGGCGATCGCATCGGTGCCGGTCGGGTCGGGCTATACCATCGCTCGATGGACATCTGCGTGTGCGGCGCCCAGGTTCCGTTCATGCGAGGCGGAGCCGAGGCGTTGATGGAGAACCTCGTCGCCGCCGCCGAGGATGCGGGACACCGCGCCGAGTTGGTCCGCATCCCGACGGTCTGGGACCGCGAACGCATCTTCGACGCCGCGCTCGCCTGGCGCATGACCCCGATCGACGCCGACCTCGTCATCGCGATCAATTTCCCGTCGTACTTCGTGCAGCACCCGAACAAGGTGGTGTGGCTCGCCCACCAGCACCGCGGCGCGTACGACGGTGCCGACGGACCGTGGTCCGACTTCACCCTCGACGACCAGGGCCTCGAGCTGCAACGGCTCCTCACCGAGTGGGACACCCGCGCCCTCTCGGAGGCCCGTCGGCTCTTCACCATCTCCGGGGTCGTGTCCGATCGGCTCGCGCGGTACAACGGGCTGGCGTCCGAGCCGCTGTACCACCCCGCACCGCTCTGGGCCGACCTCCGCCCGGGGCCGACCGGCGCGTCGGTGTTCTGTCCGCTCCGACTCGAGGGCAACAAGCGGCCGGGATTGCTCGTCGACGCGCTGGCCCACCTCCGGACCCCGACCCGGCTGCAACTCGCGGGGCGCGGTTCACTCGCGGACGAGTTGATCGCCCAGGCCCAACGCCTCGGTGTCGCCGATCGCCTCGACCTGCTCGGCTTCGTGTCGGACGCCGAGCTGGTCGACCGCTACGCCGGCGCACTCGCCGTCGTCTACGCGCCGCACGACGAGGACTACGGGTACGTCACGCTGCAGGCCTTCCGCGCCGGGAAGCCGGTGATCACCGCGACCGACTCGGGCGGGGTCCTCGAGTGGGTCGAGGACGGCGTCAACGGATTCGTCACCGACGGCTCGCCGGCCGCCATCGCGGCCGCCATCGATCGCTTCGCCGACGACCCTGCACTGGCCGAGAAGATGGGGGCCGCCGGCCGGGACCGGGTCGCCGCGCTCGACTGGGCTCCGGTCGTCGCCCGGCTCACCGCACCGTGAGCCTCCCGCTGCTCGGCCTGATCGGCGGGCACGTCGATTCCAGCGCGCTCACCCCACTGGTGGTGGCGCTACGAACCTGGTGTCGCCCACACGCCCTCGACCGCAACCTCGGCGTCCCGGCTGCGATCCTCGCCACCTCGCCCGTCGCCATCGGCCTCGACGCCGCCCTCCGCAGCCCGCTCCCGGTCGCGATCGTCTGCGACCACCTCGCGGAGCTCTCGCCCACCGCTCGGGAATCGGCCGCCGTGATCGTCCTGCGCACTCCGGGCCCGCACGACACCGCGGGCGACCCGGCCGTCGACCGCACCCTCGTCGACCGCACCATCGTCTGGCGGCGGGATGCGGTCGCCGTCGCCGAGCACCCCTACCTGTCACCCTTCGTCCGGTCTCGGTGGCGCCAGCGGCTCGGGCTCCCGTCGTCGATGACGGTGGAGATCGGTTCCAACGGCGCGCACCCCGTACCCGCGACCGACGCGCTCGCGTCACTCGCCGTGTGCTCCGCCGCGGTGGTCCGCGGCCCGCTCCTCGTCCCGGCCCTCGCCCTCGGCACCCCCGTCGTCACCAACGCCACCGATGCCGCGCGGATCGGGGCCGAGGCCTCGGTCCATCTTTCGGTGGCGACCGTCACCGAAGCGAGCGCGGTCGCCGACGCGCTCGCCGTCGAACCGGCTCGTGCCACCGCGCTCGGTTGGGGCGGTCGACGCCTGGTCGAGGGGGAACTCGATCTCGGACGCGTCGCATTCGCACTCATCGCCTCGCTCGGGATCGGGCCCATCGAGTTCCCCGCCGCGCCCCTCGCCCGCCTCGACGCGGAACTCGAAGCGCTGGGGACTCCGCCACGCTCGCCGGTCGCGATCCGCACCCTGCGGCGCGCGGCCTCGATCGCGGGACCGATGGACTGGACCGACCTCACCGGGAGCCGACGATGAGCCACCCCGATCTCGACCCGGCCGCGCAGGCGCGCCTGCGCGCCTCGGTGACACCGCCGGGCGAGCCCGTCCCGGTTGCGGTTCCCGCCGACGCCCCACCCCCACCCGGGCGGCGCGCGGTCTTTCGCAACCGGGTCCGCGAGGCCACCCGGCCGGTCGCGGAACCGGCACTCGACCGACTCGCCACGCTGGTCGCGGGCCGGCTCCGGCACACGATGCGGTCGGAGTACGACGAGCTCGCGGCGACCGTCGAGCTCATGCGGGCCGACCACGCGTCCCTGCAACAGGCGATGGACGGTGTGGACGCGTTCGGCGCGGGTGCCGCAGCCCACCGGCTGGACGCGCTCGAGACGAACGCCGAACTGATGAAGGCCGAACTCGCCGCGTTCCGGACCACGCTGGACCAACTCGGTCAGGCCATCGCACCGGCCGCCGGCCTGCCGGGCGTCCCCGAGCGGTTCGCGGAGCTGCGAGAACAGGTGAACGCGCTCGACCGTCAGGCCCGGACCGCGGGCCGCGCCGCGGGCGACGCGAGTGACGCGCCCGACGCGCCGCCGGTCGCGGTGTCGGAACCGGGCGGCTCGGGCTTCGACTACGTCGGCTTCGAACGCCGGTTCCGGGGCGACTCCGCCACCGTGCTCGCGACCCTGGCCGAGCGCTACGGCGCGATCCTGGCCGATCACCAGCCGGTCCTCGACTTCGGTTGCGGCCGGGGTGAACTCGTCGAGGTCCTCGCGACGCGGGGGATCGACGCCCGCGGCGTCGATCCCGATCGGGGCATGGTCGAGGAGGCGGTCGGCCACGGTCGGGCCGTTCACCTCGGTGACGGTCTCGAGTACCTCCGGTCGCTGCCGCCCCACTCGCTCGGGTCCGTGATCTCGGTGCACGTGGCCGAGCACCTGCCGCTCCCGGTGCTCGTCGAGTTGTTCGAGTTGGCCGCCACCCGGCTCCGACCCGGTGGCATCTTCATCGCCGAGACCCCGAACCCCATGTCACTGATCGTGTTGGGGAACTCCTACATCCTCGATCCGACGCACGTCTGGCCTCTCCACCCGTCGCTCATGACGTTCCTCGCGGAGCGGGCCGGGTTCCGCGACGTCGAGTTGCGGTTCGCCTCGCCGGCAGAGGACTACCAGATGCCGTCGATCGACGCCGGGCCCGATGGGCCGGCCTGGGTGAGCGAGATCAACGTCGCGATCGAACGTCTGAACCACGTGTTGTTCGGACCCCAGGAGTACGCGCTGATCGCGACGACTCCGCCGGGCTGACTCCCCCGCTCGTGTTCGCTTCGCTCACGGGCCGCTCGGGCCACGACGGGCAACGCGGCCCACCCAAGATCCCCGCCGCTCAGCTCCCCGAGCGGCTGAGCGCGGCCGGGATCGTCCGCATGAGGATGCGGAGGTCGGTGCGCAGGCTCACGGTGGCGACGTACTCGAGGTCGATGTCGGTGTAGAGGTGCATCAGGCCCTCGCCCCGCCGCGAGATCTGCCACAGGCCGGTCAGGCCCGGCCGCACGAGGTGGCGCTGGTGCTGCCACGGTTCGTAGCGGTTGACGATCTCGACCAGCTCGGGCCGGGGCCCGACCAGGCTCATCTCACCCCGCACCACGTTCCAGAGCTGGGGCAGTTCGTCGAGGCTCCACTTGCGGAGCCGGCGACCGAGATCGGTGTGCCGGGGATCCTCTTCGCTCTTGTGGGTGACCCGGCGGTCCTGGCTGACCGGACGGCGGTCCATCCGCCGGTCGGCGCGCATCGTGCGGAACTTCAGGACGTCGAACGGCACACCGTTGCGGCCGCAGCGGGCCTGGCGGAACAGGACGGGAGAGCCGATCTTGCTCCGGACCGCGATCGCCACCACCCCCAACACGGGGAGCGCGCCGACGAGGAGCACCGCGCCCACCGAGCGGTCGATGGCCGGCTTGAAGAAGCGCACGTAGGGGCCACGGGGTGCGGCCACGAACGCGAGGTGCGAGTAGCCCTCGGCCGCGATCGTCTCCGGATCCATATCGGGATCGTTCGGCAGGATCATGGGCTCACCTGACCACTGACGGGACCAACCGGTGTGCAGACGCGAAGAAGCGGCCGGCGAAGCCGACCGCTCTCCACGATTCCGATACCAGGCCTCAGGCAACAACCCGACGGCGTGACTGACGCACGAACACGGTGCCCGCGGCCACCGCACCGACGCCGATCAGCGCCAGACCGGTCACGTCGCCACCCGTGAAGGGAAGCGTCGACGTCTTGGCGGCCGTCGCGCCCTGGACTGCAGTGCCGCCCGGGTCGCCCGGGTCGCCCGGGGTGCAGTTGGTGCCCGGGTAGGCACAGGCTGCGTGCGCGGCGGTGGGTGCAATCGCAAAGAGCGAGATGCCACTCACCGCAGCGACACGGAGTGCCCGACTCGCGAACTTCCGTTGCTTGCTCACATTGACCTCCACGCAATACCGCTCGGGATCCGACGCGGTGTTGAACCGAAATACCCTGCCCCAAGTGCGAGGGTGGATAGACAACTGTACAGGGTGGCAACCCGGCATGCAAGCCTTGAAGTGGCCGAAAGTGGACACCTGAATAGGTCATTCGTACGCTTTTCCCATGGCGCGGGGCGGATTCGGTGGTTTCACCATCGAAGTGATCGTGGTCCATCGTCATCCCAACTCGTCGAAGCGGACGTGTAGTGCACTGCCGGGTACCGGGCCGACGGCACGACCTCGAGGTGGGTATACCCACGCGGCACGGTGAATCGCACTCGATACTCCGCGGTTTGACCGCGCAGCACCCCGATATCCCCCGCAATCACCCGCGTCGAGTCTTCCGGGCCGTTCGCCACGAGGCTCTTGACGCCGTCGAGGTGGACATCGGTCGCGACTGCAGGCAGGTCGACCGAGAGAATTCCCCGGTATTCGCCGGGCTGGAATCCCGACCCTGGGTAGGGCCCCTCGATATAGCGATTGACCCCGGTCCCGGGAGACAGATTCGCGAGTTTCACCGTCATCGTGACCTCGGATCCCCCGGCCACCGGATGGTGAGCGATATCGGCCGCCACCGCGAGGAACTGGTCGAGTTTGTTCCCGCCCCGGTTCTCGACCGACACCATCAATCCGTCGCGCGGGAGGATCCCGGAGACGCCGGCCGCCTTCCACGCCCGTTGCTGGCTGGGGTGCGACGACCAGAAGAGGAGGTGGCGACCCCGCGCCGCCGATCGCAGGTCGTCGACCATGCGGGCGATGTCCCAGCCGACCAGGTCCAGGCGCTGCACGATCGCACGGGCGATCACACCGTTGCGCTCCCGGCGGGCCTCGTTCTGGGGCACCTCGCCATCGAGGTTGTTCGGGAGCGACGGGTAGTCCTGGTACTGCTGGAACAGGATCTCGTCGACCACGTTGCCGGCGTCGATGCGCTTTCCCGCGACGTCGACCGGGCCCGAGACCTTGACCAGCGCCCGCAGCGCCAGCGCGTCGAGCGCGACCACCCCGTCGACCGCCTCCCCCGTCTTCGCCTTCCACATCTGGGCCGCGAGTGATGCGGTCTTGTCGAACTGCGGCGACATCGCCAGGTACCGCCAGTCCTCGCTCGGACCGAGCCAGCCCCACCGGCGGCCGTAGTCCCCGGGCACCGGCACGGCACCGGCCGGCAACTCGAAATCGGTGACCGACTGCATCTCCCCGAGCGAGAACGATCCGTGGTCCATGGTCAGCACCCCGACCGACAGCAACATCCCGGACCCGGCCCGCATCTCGCCGTTGTTGGCCGCCAGCATCAGGTATTTCGACGGGCCCTGGGCCATCTCGGCCACGCCGGACGACGCGACCGCGACGTCACCCATGGTCTGCTGGGCCTTGTGGAGTTCCGTGGCGAACTTGGCCCGGGCGGAGGCCAGCGGACCGATGAGCGCGTTGCCCGGCCCGAGGCCCACGGTGCGCAGGCGGTTGGCGGCGACCCGGCCGATCGCACCGAGCCGGTGCAACAGTGCGACCCGGTCCGGCCCCGAATGGGTCTGGTCCGCCAACTCTCGGGACGACCGTTCCATCGTGTCGACGCCGACGTGCACGACGGTCGACGCACCGCTCGTGAGGGCCTGCACCGATCGCACCTGCCGGCCCACGACCGGCAGGAACTCGAACGGCGTGAGCAACGGTGAATCCGCCGACGAGGCGGCCTGGTCGAACTCCGCGCGGGCATCACGCATGGTGGGCAACGCCTTGCCGCGGATCAGTTCCGCCGGATCGAGTCCGCGTTGCGCCACCTTCAACCGGTCGAGCCCCGCCTGCGCGTGGGTCTTCGCCTGCATGAGTTGGTACCCGGCGATCGCGGTCCAGACCAGGGCGAAGAGGAGGACGGCGACCATGATCCATCGCCGCCGGCGGCGGGAGTGCCGGACCGACCGACGGGCCGTCGCAGACGACGATTCGTACCCGACCGGTTGCGTCACGCCGCGATCGTAGGAGCCCACCTGGCGAATGTCGGCTCACCTCCGGTCGTGCCTGAGGGCGACTCGGCGGATCTTGCGATGGGGTGACGGTGCATACACGGGCGATAGCACCGAAACCGTCACACCCCACCGCTAGCGTCGCCGCCGTGGAGCCCGACGAGTTACCGCGGGTCACGGTGCGCCAGCTCGCCCGGGCCGAGACCACGTGCCCGCGCCGCCTCGAACTCGACCACCGCGGCAACCGCGCCAACCGCGGCGCCAACCGCGGATTCCGGGTGGGTTCGCAGATCGAGCACGACGCCCGGCTCGCGCACGCCCGGCTCGCCGCGCCGCGCGCCGAGCACTTCCGTCCGACCGACGACCTGTTCCCCGAGGAGCGGCGGGTCTTCGAGACCGCGGCGGCCTGGTACGTGGCGCTGTTCGGGGACCAGCCGATGGTCGTCGCCGACACCGAGACCCACGACTTCGAGACCATCGCGGTGCGCACCGGCGTCCGGCTGGTCGGGGGCGCGGGGCTCGCGCTCGAATCCGAGACCGGCGAACGCGAACTCCGGCTGCTCTCCATCGGCAACCGCTCCACCGAGGAACTGCTCGACTCCCCCTCCGCCCGGTTCGCGCTGTTGCGGCGACCCGCGTGGACGCGTCTCGGGCCGCTGCGGATCGTCCGGGTGGACCTCCTCGGCGGCTGGTCCGTCAGCGAGGACGCCGACGGCCTCGCCATCTGGGACGACCTCCGCGATTGGCTGGTGGAGCGCGTGGACGTCATCGGCCGGGTCGCCGACCGTCGGGCGCCGCGCGCCGGATGGGAGTGCGCCCGCTGCCCCTACATCGCCGGCTGCGCGGCACTCCGGCCCGGCCCGCAGGGCCAAGAGGACAGGGGATGAACGAAGCAGAACCCACGATGCCGGCCCATCTCACGCGACCGCGAAGTGTGGCCGTCCGGCCCGGCCCGCAGGGCCAAGAGGACAGGGGATGAGTCGCGAACGGTTGCTGCCCGAGATCGTGGCGATCTCGCCGAGTGCACTCGACGACTGGGAGCGCTGCCCCCGGCTGTACCTCAACCGCCACGTGCTGCGCCTGCCCGCGAGCGACGACGGCGCGGGCGCATCGATCGGCAACCTGGTGCACGACCTGCTGCGATTCCTGCACGGTGTCGGCGACTGCCACGACCCCGAACTCCAGCGGTCGACCCTCGAGGACCACGGCTGCGACACCAACACCACCGTCACCGCGATGGTCCGGAACCACGCCGGGCGCTGCCCCTCCCCCGCGACCGCGGTCGGACACGAACTCGAGGTCGTGCGGGTGAGCAGGCTCGGTCCGGTGTGGATCGGCACCGGCCGCCTCGATGCGGTGTGGGTGCATGACGGCATCCTCGACGTGCGCGACTACAAGACCGGCGCCCCCCGCGATGGCGTGCTCGCCGAGGACTCCCGGGCCCGGCTGCAGGCGTGGCTGGCCGCACCGCTGGCACCGGACCTCCGAGTTCGGGTCCGGTACGAACACCTCGGCGACGACGGCGGCCGCGATCCCGAGTTCGAACCCGACGCCGAGGACCTGGCGGTCATCGAGGCCGACATCACCGCGATCGTCGCCGCGATCAAGGAGGCCGCGGCGACCGAGCAGTTCGTCGGCGTCCACGAGGTCGACACGTGTCGCACCTGCTCGTACCGGTCGATCTGCCCGGACTCGGCCGTCACCGGTGACCCGACCTGGCCGCTGCCCGACGACCACGTCGTGGAGTGAAACGCGCTGCCACCTAGGCTCCCCCGCCTCATGACGATCGATCCCCGCACCCCAGTCGTCGTCGGTGTCGGGCAGGTGTCCCAACGCCTCGCCGAACCGGACGCCGGCCACGAACCGGTCGACCTGCTCGCCCTCGCGGCGCGCGCCGCGCTCGCCGACAGCGGCGCGCCCACACTCGCGGTCGACACGATCGCGGTGGCCGAGATCCTCTCCTGGCGGTATCCGGATCCGGGTCGGCTCCTCGCCCGGCGCCTCGGGATCGACGTCCGCTCCACGATCCTCACTACGACCGGTGGCAACAGCCCGCAGCTGCTCGTCAACCGGCTCGCGTCCGAAATCCGTGCCGGCACCCGAGACGTCGCGATCATCGGCGGCGTCGAGTGCATGTACAGCCGGCGCCGGGCCCGGCGCATCGAACCCAAGGCCTGGCTCCCGTGGAGCACGCCCGACGACCCGCCGTGCGCCGAGGTGTGGGGTGACGCCCGGCCCGGCTCCACCCAGGACGAGATGGCGCACCGCGCGCTGGCGCCCACCCAGGTGTACCCGCTGCTCGAGACCGCGATCCGCCACCGCCGCGGGCGGACCGTCGCCGTGCACCAGCAGGCCATCGGGGAGCTGTGGTCGGGCTTCGCACAGGTGGCGGCCCAGAACCCGGACGCGTGGTCGCGCACGCCGTTCACCGGGCCCGAGATCGTCACCCCGACGGCCGACAACCGCATGGTGTGCTTCCCCTACACCAAGCGGATGTGCGCAAACCTCGACGTCGACCAGGCCGCCGCGATCGTGCTCACGTCCTACGAGGCGGCCATCACGGCCGGGGTTCCGGCCGAGCAGATGGTCTTCGTGCGCGCGGGGGCCGATGCCCACGACCACTACTTCGTGACCGAACGCGCGTCACTCGGCGCGTCGACCGCGATCGGCATTGCCGGTCACGCCGCGCTCGCCGCCGCGGATCTCACGCTCGACGATGTCGCTCGCTTCGATCTGTATTCGTGCTTCCCGGCGGCGGTGCAGCTGGCCCTGGACTCGCTCGGACTCGACGGCCCGCTCGGCGGCGACGACCGGGCCTTGACCCAGACCGGCGGGCTCGCGTTCGGCGGCGGGCCGGGGAACAACTACGTGACCCACTCGATCGCCGCGATGGTGCAGGCCTGCCGAACCGATCCGGGTTCCACCGGCCTCGTGACCGCCCTGGGGTGGTACGCGACGAAGCACAGCATCGGGCTCTACTCCACCGACCCCGGTCGGGACGGCTACCGCGCCGTGGACCCCGCTACGGCCCAGGCCGAGGTGGACGCGCTCCCCCGCCGGGAACCGACCGGTCCGTTCGACGGTGGTGGCACCGTCGAAGCCACCTCGGTCGCCTTCGACCGCGACGGCACACCCACCATCGGCATCATCAGCGTCCTCGTCGGCGACGACCAGCGCGCCCTGGCGAACTGCACCGACCGCGACGTGCTCGCGTCGATGTGCACCGACGCGTGGGAGGGTCGCACGGTCGAGATCCACGCCGACGGCGACACCAACGTGCTCGCCGGTTGAGCATCCCGCTCAGCGCGCCTGCTTCCACCCGTTCCAGTAGGTGATCTCCTCCGCCGGACGCCGCGCCGCCGGCTTGAAGTCGTCGCCGGTGAAGTACGCGACCGGGATCAAACCCACCTGGGTGACCCCGGCCGGGATGTCGAGCAGCGCGGCGGCGCGTTCGGCGACGGGCAGGTGCAGCGTGGTGAGCACCGAACCCAGCCCCCGACTCCGCAGTGCGAGTTGAAACGACCACACCGCGGGGAAGATCGATCCGTAGCTCCCAGCCGCGGCGAAGTTCGGCAACGAGTCGAGTTCGCCGTAGAGGCATGGGATCACGTGGACCGGCACTTCGTGCAGTCGTTCGGACAGGTAGGTCGCGGAGTCGATGACCCGGCCCTGCTGCGCCGAGACCGCGCCTTCGTCGCCGAGTCCGGCCTTGAGGTACGGGGTGGCGATCTCGCGGTACATCTCGGCGAGGGCCATCCGCTTGTCCGCGTCGGTCACCACGATCCATCGCCACCCCTGGGTGTTCCCCCCGGTCGGCGCCTGGATCGCGAGCCGGAGGCAGTCCTCGATCACTTCGGGCTCGACCGGCCGCGTGAAATCGAGTCGCTTGCGGACCGAGCGCGTGGTGGCGAGCACGTGGTCGATCGAGGTCAGATCCAGTGAGGGCATCGTCGGTCGTTTCTGTCGGGGTCGGGCTAACTTGCCCGACGTGTCAGCCACCGTACCGAGTCGCGGGTCAATGTTCTGGCGAGGCTTCACGCTGCGGTGCGCGCGCTGCGGTTCGGGTCATCTCTTCAAGGGCTATTTCAAGATGGTGCCCGACTGCCCCAACTGCCAGCTCCACTTCGAGCGGGAGCAGGGCTACTGGGCCGGCGCGCTCGCGATCAACATCGTCGCCACCGGC
Organism: Acidimicrobiia bacterium; assembly: GCA_038250905.1. Taxonomy (GTDB): domain Bacteria; phylum Actinomycetota; class Acidimicrobiia; order IMCC26256; family JAENVU01; genus JAENVU01. The sequence goes on along the minus strand of JBBSBV010000007.1, from coordinate 26,383 downwards.
GGGCTCTTCGCGATCGTCTTCGTCGCGCTGCTCATCGCGACCATCCCGAAGGTGCCGGTGGTCCCGCTCCTCGCGGTGCTGGTCCCCATCGCGGTGCTCGGCCCGATCGTCTACTACCCGTTCTCCAAGACCGTCTGGGTCGCAGTGGACCGCGCCTTCCTCCATCGCTTGGATCCCAACGAACGCCTTGATTGACGCTGCTCGCGGGACCGAGCGATCCCTCTGGCTCGGCAGCGGGTCAGGCGAGATTCATCCGGAGTGTGAGGACGCCGTCGGTGAAGTCCCAGGTGGCGTCGGCGAGCATGGCGAAGTCCTGGAAGTCGAGTTGGGCCTGGCGTACGAACTGCTCCCGTTGTGGCCCCGCCACCGGTGGCATCGGCCGGTCCCGGACCGCGGCGGCGCGCTCACGGAACCGCACCAGCATTGCATCGACATCGAGTTCATCGTCGGCCATGCCTGGGAATCTACCGATCGGCACGCCGGCGGGCGACGAGCGCACGCACCTGGCCGGTGAGGTCGGTGCGCACGAGGACCTCGGCGTAACCCGCGTCGCGAGCACGTTCCGCGACCTCGCCGGCCTGGTGCGGCGCGAGTTCGAGGACGAGCGTGCCGGCGGGATCGAGCCACTCGACCGCCTCGACGACGAGATGTTCGAGCGCCTCGAGACCGGTGGGACCGGCAACGAGCGCGTCACGCGGCTCCCACTCGGAGACCGAGGGATCGAGGACCTCGTGGTCCGCGATATAGGGCGGATTCGACACCACGGTCAGGAGCCGGCCGGCGAGTTCGGCGGGGAGCGCCGCGAACCAGGACCCCTGCCCGATGCGGATACGGGTGGCGAGGTTCCCGTTGGCTGCGATGTTCGCCTGCGCGACGGCCAGCGCATGCGCACTCGCGTCGGTCGCCCAGACCTCGGCGTCGGGCAGCGACGCCGCCAGCGCCAGTGCCACCGCGCCGGAGCCGGTGCCGAGATCGGCAACCGCGTATTGCGTGAGCGACCCGATCCAGGGATCGGCGCGACCGACCCGTTCACCCAGCCGTTCGACCTCCGCGATCGCATACTGCGCGACGACCTCGGTCTCGGGTCGCGGGATCAGCACGCGACGGTCGACGAAGAGATCGATGCCACAGAAGTTCCACGCGCCGAGCACGTACTGGATCGGCTCGCCCGCCGCCCGCCGCGCGAGCAGCGCGTCCATGGCCGCGGTCGCCCGCCGGGTCGCGAAGCCGCCGGCCTCGGCGATCTGCTCCGCGGCGTCCATGCCGGACACCTCCTCGATCATCCAGCGCGCTTCGCTCGCCGGATCGGGCACCGTCATCGCGGCGAGTTGCGCTTCCGCATCGCGCCGCAACTCGCCCCACGTGAGGTTCAGGAGTCGCCGTCCTCGAGTTGGCGCCGCCGCTCGTCGGCCATCAGCGCGTCGACGATCGCGTCGAGGTCACCCGCGAGCACCGCGTCGAGACTGTGCAGCGTGAGCCCGATGCGATGGTCGGTCACCCGGTTCTCCTTGAAGTTGTACGTGCGGATCTTCTCGGAGCGGCCGCCGCTGCCGACCTGGCTCCGCCGCGTGTCGGCGGTCTCGGCGGCTTGACGCTCCTGCTCCAACTGGAGGAGCCGGGACCGCAGGATCCGCAGCGCCTTGTCCTTGTTCTGGAGTTGGCTCTTCTCGTCCTGACACGTGACGACGAGCCCGGTCGGCTTGTGGGTCATGCGGATGGCGGAGTCGGTCGTGTTCACCGACTGGCCGCCCGGACCGGTGGAACGGTACGTGTCGATCTCGAGGTCGTTGGGGTCGATCGAGATGTCGACCTCTTCGGCCTCGGGCAGCACCGCGACGGTCGCCGCGCTCGTGTGGATACGGCCCTGGCTCTCGGTCGCGGGCACGCGCTGGACCCGGTGCGGGCCGGCCTCGAGCTTGAGATGCGACCACGCGTCCTTGCCCCGGACCACGAACGTGACGTCGCGGTAGCCGCCCATGTCCGACGACTGGCTCGACAGGACCTCGGTCTTCCACCGGTGGGCGTCGGAGTAGTGCTCGTACATCCGGAACAGTTCCCCGGCCCAGAGGTTCGCTTCCTCGCCACCCTCCGCGCCCCGGATCTCCACGATGACGTTCTTCCCGTCGTTGGGATCCTTCGGAACGAGCAGTTCCTTGATCGTGGTCTCGAGTTCGGTCTCGCGCCACTCCCTGTCCTCCAACTCCTGACGGAGGAAGGCGACCATCGCGGTGTCGGATTCGGCCGCGATCATCTCCTTGGCGTCGGCGATGTCGGACTGCGTGGCGCGGTACTCGCGGTACGCGTCGACGACGGGCCGCAGTTCGGCCACCCGCCGACCCGCATCGGCCGCGGCGCGCTGATCCCCGGCGGCGTACAGATCGGCGAGCTGGGACTCGATGCGCTCGAGCTCCTGCTCGAGGTCGGCGAGACGTTCGAACATCGGCGTCAGGGTAACGGTCGTACCCGCGGGCGCTCCGATGCGCGCCGCCCCACGGCCGGGGCGACTACTGGTGACCGGGCCAGACGTAGCCGAGCACGATGCCCATCACCCCGTCGAGCGGCGCGGAGTTGTCGTACCGGGCGGTGACCGTATACGGCTGACCGGCCAGCACCAGGTTGTGCATCGGGCACCCGCTGATCGCGTCGGGTGGCTCCATCATCCCGGCCATCGGCATCGGCATGTTCGACGCGTAGGTGGCGGTCATCGTGCAGTGGGCACCACTCAGACCGTCGGCGAGGGTGATGTCCATCCCGCCGCCGTGCAGGTGGCCACCGGCCCAGACCGCGATGCCGTCGGTCGGCGCGTTCCACGTCTTCGACTTCAGGAACTCGCTCCCCGGGCCGCCGTTCCCGGGCACCGAGAACTCGGCATTCCCACAGCCGGTCACGTCCATGAAGTACGGCACGACGCCACGGGAGTTCGCGGCGGTCGCGCCGGGCTGGTAGGTGAGCGTGTACTGGATGTAGGTGGTCATCGGCATCGTGTCCATGTTCATGATGTGCCAGAGCCCCCTCCAGTGATCGTCGGCCCCGACGAGGTAGGCGTACGGGTCCGGCAACGCCATCGGTGTGCGTTCCGATCCGGCGCCCGCGAACCGCTCGGGCCAGTTCGAACACAGGGTGTCGGTGCGGGCGGTGTCCAGGAGCAGCACGTGGTGGAGGTGCACCATGTGCCGCGGGATCGGGTCGCCGTTCTCGTCCACGAGATCGAACGTCGCCGCCTTGAGTCCGAAGGCGCCGGTCGGCCGGGGAATGTTGTCCAGCGCCGCGTTGCTCTCCCACCCGGGCTGGCCGTTCGGCGTGAGGTCGAACGGGCCGATCTTGAAGGTCTGGGTGACCGTGGCCCCGCCGCCGGCGGGCGCGTTGCGCATCGGCGTACACGCGGCAACCAGCGGTACTGCGAGCGCGAGCCCGACCACGAACATCCGGCGCGTCCGACGACGGCCACGAACTTCTCGCATAGCGATCCCCCCAGACCGGTCCGCACGGCACGAACCCGGCGTCACCCTACCCAATCAGCTTACGCAGCTCGTCCCCGCCGGATGCCGACTGGTCGGCGAACGAATCCAGCATGGCGTGGAACTCGTCGGACCCCGCGCGGTCGGCCATGGCGCGCACGATTGCCGGGAACGAGTAGTTACTGCTGGGCAGCGGGGGGTGGTCCTCCGCTGGCTTGCGGGGCATCACGATGTTCGTCACCCGGTCGTGACGGGCGGCCCGGTCGCGGACCGCCTGCGCCTCGCGGTCCATGAACTCGGGCAGCACCTCGCGTCCGAAGAGTTCGAGGCTCTCCATGATGTGCTCGTGGCGGTTCTTGCCGGCCTGGGCCGTGAAGATCACCTGGTCGACTCCGGCCTCCTCGTAGCGCCGGAGGTAGTCGCGCACCTGGTCGGGGGTGCCGACGGCACCGCGCAGTCCGGCCGTGCCCTCTTCCACCACCTTGGCGCCGAGCCGGTCCTGATTCACCGCGGCCGCCGCGACGGCCTCGGGGTCGAATCCCTGCTCGGTGCGGCGCTGCTCGTACTCGGACCACACGTCGGTGACGCCGGGCTGGTGGCGGCCGAACACGTAGTAGTGCGCGAGCGAGTAGCCGAAGAAGTTCGCCCCGGCCAGGCCGCGGGCGATCGCCGTCTCCTCGTCCTCGTGGCACATGAAGGTGGTCACGCACGCCAGCTCGCCGTTGACCGCGTCGCCGATCGGGACGCCGACCTCGGCCATGGTGCGGTGGTAGTCGTCGACCCAGGTCCGCGCCTCCTCGGGATCGACGAACGCGAACGCGAGCGCGCCGATCGCCTTCTGCGCCGCGAGCAGGATCGTGTCGCGGCGGCTACACGCGACCCAGACGGGCGGGTGCGGGGTCTGACGCGGCTTGGGCACCACGTTGCGCGGCGGCATCGTCACGTGCGGACCCGCGTGGCCCGTGAACGGCACCTCGGTCATGCACCGCAGCGCGACGCGGAGACCTTCCTCCCACATCTCCCGCTTCACCTCGGGGTCGATCCCGAAGCCGCCGAGTTCGGCTTCCGAACTCGACTCGCCGGTCCCGAAGTCGACCCGCCCGTTCGAGACGAGGTCGAGCATCGCGATCCGTTCGGCGATGCGCGCCGGATGGTTGAACGGCGGCGGCGTCTGCACGATCCCGTGGCCCAGGCGGATCCGCTTGGTCCGCTGCGACGCGGCGGCCAGGAACACCTCGGGCGCGCTCGAGTGCGAGTACTCCTCGAGGAAGTGGTGCTCGACTTCCCACACGTAATCGATGCCCAGCGAGTCCGCGAACTCGATCTGCTCGAGCGCGTCCTGGATGAGCCGGTACTCGCTGTCGGGCTCCCACGGGCGCGGGAGCTGGTGCTCGTAGAAGACACCGAACTTCATGCGGATGCTCCATCACTCGCGGCCGGCGGCGTCGCCCGCGCCTCGTACCCCTCGACGATCGCATCCCGTCGGGGATGGTGCTCGATCGCATCGAGCAGCTCGGTGCGGGCCAACCGCTGGTTCGCGGCGCGGCGCGGCCCGGTCGATTCGGCGATGGCGCGGTCCCACAGCGTGCCGATCACCGTGGTACCCGCGATCCGCGCACCCGATGTTCCGACGAAGGTCCGGTCCCGCATCTCGCTCAACGCGGTGCGCAGATACTCGACGTGAGGCGACTCGTCCTGACGGATGTACGACACCAGTGTCGCGGCACCACCATCGCCCGCCACCAGGTCGGGGTCCGCGAGGAGTTCCTCGGCCCACGAGAAGAGATGCGCGGCCGAGATCTCGATGAGCAGCAGGCCGATCATGCGCTGGATCAGCGCCTCCACCTCGAGCGCGAGGTCGGGGAACACCTGATCGTCGAGCTGGCGCCGCCGGATCTCCTCGGGGCTCGGCAGCGGCGCGCCGGGTGCCTTGGTCACGCCGAGCCGGAACAGCATCAGTTCGGTCAGGTCGTCCACCACGGGCGACTCGAACGCGAGGTCGCGCGCCGCGAACCACATGTGCTGATGTCCGTACTCGGCTTCCCACCCCGCCTCGTCGCGCGCCTGGGCTTCGAAGAGCCCGCTGTCGAGATGGGCGAGCGTCGTCGCCGTGATCGACTCGTCGAAGTGCGCCTGGAGGTCACCGACCGGCCACATCCGCATCGCGGCGCCGAACCCTTCGACCGTCCCGATGCGCGTCAACGCCGCGATCACCGGCTCGCGCACACCCTCGGCCAGCAGGAACCGGGACTGCGCCACGTTGGGAGTGGCGGGAGGCCACGTGTCGAGGCCGGCATCGAGGAGGTCGGTCCCGAAGTCGTCCCGATGCTTCGCCTGCCAGGCCGCGATGGCCGGCAGGCGGAACCGGGTGCGCGGCGAGCGGTAGCGACCGTCGGCGTCGAACCCGCCGTGGCACCGGTAACCGGCGACGACGAGGGGCTCGAGGTCGGCCTCGTCGGCCAACAACTCGGTCTCGGACCAGGTGGTGCTCATCGTGGACGTCCCTTTCGTGCGTGCGCGCGCTGCGGCGACGAACGAGGGTAAGTCCTGGGCGGCCCGGGGGCCCAATGCCGACGGCAGTGGCGGGCCGTCAGGCGGCGACGCGGGCGTCGACCTCGGCCGACTGCTCGACCGTGAACACGGCCCGGAGCGCCGCGATCGCGACCTCGATCTGCTCGAGGGTCGGTTCACGCGTCGTGAGCTTCTGGAGCGACAGGCCAGGGATCATCGCGACCTGCACCCAGCGCCGGTTCATGTTTCGCGCCGCGAACCGGATCAGTTCGTAGGCGAGACCGGCGATCACCGGGATCAGGATGACGCGGGAGAGGATCAAGTACGGCAACGCCGGTCGACCGATGAGCGAGTAGGCGATGATCGCGATGGTCAGCACGGTGAGCAGGAAGTTGGTGCCGCAGCGCACATGGGCGGTGGTGAAGGTCTGGGCCGACTCCGGCGTGAGCGGCACGTCGTTCTCGTAGGCGGCGATCGACTTGTGCTCCGCGCCGTGGTACTGGAAGACCTTGCGGATCTCCTTCATCTGGCCGATCGCCGCCAGATATCCCAGGAAGAGCCCGAGGACGAGGACGCCTTCCATCGCGTGGAACGCGACACCGGTGATGCCGAAGAGGCTGCCGAGCCCACGGGCGCCGAGCGCCGGGAGCAGGATGAAGATCCCCATGAAGAGCGCCATCGACACCGCCATGGTGAGACCCATGGCCTTGCCCGAGAGTCGCTCCTCCTCGGGCATCTGGAGGTTGGCCGACCACGACAGCGCGCGCATGCCGAGCCCCATCGACTCCGCCAGGTTCATGACGCCGCGAAGCAATGGCACCTTGTTGTAGCGCTCGGCCCAGCCGGGTACATCGTGGACCGCGACGTCGATGTCGCCGTCGGGAGTGCGCACGGCGACGGCCCACGTGGTGGCGCCGCGCATCATCACGCCCTCGACGACCGCCTGGCCGCCCATGTACTTCGGCTGCTCACTCACGCCAGAGACCCCCGTGCGGTTGGAGCTACTGCTTCTTCGCGTACCGCTTGTTGAAGCGCTCGACGCGACCGCCGGTGTCCACCAGCTTCTGCTTGCCGGTGTAGAAGGGGTGGCACTCGGAGCACAGCTCGACGCGCAACTCGCTCACGGTCGAACGAGTGACGAACTCGTTGCCGCAGGAGCAGTGCACCTTGCACTCGGTGTAGGTGGGGTGGATGTCGGTCTTCATGATCCGTCCAGTCTAGGAAAAGTTCTCACTACCGTCCCCAACGCCCGGGTATTCCCGGGCGTTGGGCGCTGCTTAGCCGCCGGGCGTGGGAGCTTTCGCGATCTCGGCCAGGAACTCGTCATTCGACTTGGTGGTCTTGAGCTTGTCGATCAGCAGCTCGAGTCCCGCGGCCGCCGAACCGTCCTGGGCCAGGGCGTTCAGCACCCGGCGGAGCTTCCACACCTGGTTCAGCTGGTCCCGGGTGAAGAGCAGTTCCTCGTGGCGGGTACTCGACGAGTTGACGTCGATCGCCGGGAACAGCCGCCGCTCCGCGAGCTTGCGGTCGAGCTTGAGCTCCCAGTTCCCGGTGCCCTTGAACTCCTCGAAGATGTGTTCGTCCATCTTGGAGTTCGTGTCGACCAGCGCGGTGGCGATGATCGTGAGCGAGCCACCTTCCTCGACGTTGCGGGCCGCACCGAAGAACCGCTTCGGCGGGTACAGCGCACCGGCGTCGATACCACCCGACATGATCCGACCGGAGGCCGGTGCCGCGAGGTTGTACGCCCGGGCCAGACGCGTGATGCCGTCGAGCAGGATCACCACGTCCTTGCCGAGCTCCACGAGCCGCTTGGCGCGTTCGATGGTGAGCTCCGAGACGTGGGTGTGCTCGTCCGACGGTCGGTCGAACGTAGAGGCGATCACCTCACCGCGCTGCACGTGGCGGCGCATGTCGGTGACCTCTTCGGGCCGCTCGTCGACGAGGAGCACCATGAGGTGACACTCGGGGTTGTTGCGTTCGATCGCGGCCACGATCTGCTTCATGATCGTCGTCTTGCCGACCTTGGGCGGTGAGACGATCATCCCGCGCTGGCCCTTGCCGATGGGGGAGAGGAGGTCGACGATCCGCCCGGTCAGCAGCGTCGGGTCGTCGAGCAGTTCGAGGCGCAGCCGCTCGTCCGGGAACAGCGGGGTGAGGTCCTCGAATCGCGCCCGGTTGCGGGCATCGTCGGGGGTCATGCCGCTGATCTCGTCGACCCGCAGCAGCGCGGGGTACTTCTCGTTGCTCGCGGGCGGGCGGGTCTGACCCTTGATGAAGTCACCCTTGCGCAGCGCGAACCGGCGAACCTGCGAGGCCGAGACGTACACGTCGGCCCGACCGGGCAGATAGCCCGTGGTCCGCATGAAGCCGTAGCCCTCGTCTCGGAGATCGAGCAGACCCTCGACGTCGATCGACTCGCCGGAGTACTCACGGGTATCGGCATCGGGGCCCTGGTCCCGGTCGTTGCTGCTGCGGGCATTCCCGCGCTCGGGGTTACCGCCACCGCCGCCACCACCACCACCACTCCCGCCGCCGCCACCGGGACGGTCACGGTCCCGGCCACGACGTCGACGCCGACGCCCGGTCCGGTTGCCATCGCCGAAGGAGTTGCGGTCGTCCTCGACGTCGTTGCCCGGAGCCGCGTTCGCCGAACGGCCCTGGCCACCGGACGGGTTCGTAGCCCCGGACTTCTGCGGCTCGGTGGCCGCCGTGCCCGTGGCGTTCGAGTCAGGCGTCGTCGCGGTGCCCGACGATCCCGAGGAGTTCGCCGGGTTGTTCCGCCGCATGGGGCGAGGTGCGATCTCGGTCGCCGCGGCGTCGGATCCACCGGCGAGGGCGTTCTCCTCGGCGGCGATCGCCGCGAGGTCGGGCTCCTCGGCCGCGAGCTCCGATGCGCGCTTGGAGCGCACCCGACGGGTGGGCGCCTCGGTCGTTGCCGCGTCGTCCGCGGGCTTGGCCGTCTTGGTGGCCTTGGTCGCCTTGGTGGCCTTCGTGGCCTTGCCGTTGGCGGCTTCGACGGGCGCGTCGCCGCCGGCCGCGCCGGTGCCGGTCGCGGCATTTCCGGTCGCGGCATTTCCGGCCGCGGCATTTCCGGTCGCGGCGCCGAGAATGGCGTCGACGAGGTCGGCCTTGCGGAGGCGGGTCACGCCTTTGATGCCCATGGCTCCGGCGATCGCATGGAGCTGCTCGCGATCCTTGCCGTCGAGCATCGAGCGTTCGAGTACTTGGTCTGCCATCTGGTTCTCCTGGGTCGCGGGGACCGCTAGGGATGGGATCCGGTCCGGGGATCCGGCCGGAGTGCGACGGGAGATTTCCGTCGCGATGAGAAAGAACTTCGCTCGGTTCGAAGACCAGATTCGGTCTCGGACCGGGGGCGAGGGGGAGCCCAGTGAGACTGGGCGGGCGTACTCCTACGGCTGCGTCCCAGCGCCTGCTGGGGGTCCGAGGGGGGTATCGCTCCAACGCACTATAGGCCAGATCTCAGGCGGAGGTGACCATCCGGGCCAGAAGAGTGTGGGCTGCGACCGCCGGGCAGTCGGCGGTGGCCGATTCGGTGTACTCCCGGCCGGCCACGGTGCTCTGGCTGTCGTGCAGGAGATACGGGACCGGATCGGAGGTGTGGGTCCCGAGTTCGACCGGCGTGGCATGGTCCGGCAGCAACAGGATCCGGAACGGCCCGAACGCCGGCAGGGCGTCGAGGAGGGGTCCGATGATGTCTCGGTCCCAGGCCTCGAGCGACGCCACCTTCTCCGCCGCGTTCTGCTGGTGGCCGGCCTCGTCGGTGGCCTCGACGTGGAGCAGGAAGAAGTCCCGGTCACCGAGCGAGTCGATGCACGCGATGCGCTGGGCGACGTAGTCGTTGTCGAATCCGGCGGTCGCGCCCGGAACGTCGAGCACCTCGATGCCGGCGAGCACCCCGAGACCCCGAACGAGGTCGACGGCCGACGTGAGCCGGCCGGTGACGCCGTACCGGTTGGAGAAGTCGGGCAACTGCGGGCGGGTGCCCTGACCCCAGAGCCACACCTGCGTGGCGGTCGAACCGACCTTGGCGGCGACCTCGGCCACGATGGGCCGCGACGCGTCCATCAGCGCCTGGAGCTTCGCCGCGGCTGGGCCCGTGGGCCAGACCACCGGCCGGCCGGTGAGGTCGTGGGGCGGGATGCACTCGGCCTCGGCCCAGTCGCCCGGGACCACGAGCAGGTGCCGGTACTCGACCCCCGGGTAGAACCGCACGCCCTCGCGCCCGCCACCGAGCGCGGCATCGAGGGCCGCGATGATCGGGTGGCTCTGCTCGCTCGACACATGACCGGCCGCGAAGTCGACCATGGTCTCCGGTCGGCCCGTGTCGTCGGTGCCGATGGTGACGAGGTTGCACCGGTACGCGACCTCGCCCGGAGCAAGGTCCACGCCCATGGCCGCAGCTTCGATCGGCGCGCGCCCGGTGTGGAAGACGTCCGGGTCGTATCCGAGGATGGCGAGGTTGCCCACGTCGCTCCCGGGAGGGAGCCCTTCGGGGATGACCGCGGCCCGACCCACTTCGCTCCGCGCCGCCAATGCCCGTAGGTGCGGCATGTGCGCCGCCTCCAGTGGGGTCCGGCCACCGAGCACGGCCACCGGCTCGTCCGCACACCCGTCGGGAACCAACACCACATACTTCACGCATCGCAGCGTAGGTGACCGGGCCGGCGCTTCCCGGGCTCGTACCGTGGCCAGATGCGTCGTCTGCTCGTCCTCCCCTCGATCGCGCTCGTCACCATGAGCGCGTGCAGCTCCGACGGCAGTACCGCGCGCCGCGGATCGGCCACCACCCGCTCCACCACCACGACCACTGCCGCGACCACCAAGACGTCGGTGCTCCCGAACCCGCGCGACGCCCGCTTCAAGCTCGTCCCGCTGGCCGCGGTCGACAGTCCCACCGCGATCGCGATCCGCACCGGCGACCCGACCATCTTCGTGACCGAACAGGTGGGACGGGTCCGCGCGATCCGAAACGGCAACCTTGAAGCCAGGCCCGTGCTCGACATCCACACGTCGATCGCGTCGGGCGGCGAGCGCGGGCTGCTCGGCATCACGTTCTCGCCCGACGGCACCCGGCTCTACACCGACTCCACCAACCGCGAAGGCAACACCCGGGTCGAGTCCTTCCCCATGCGAGCCGACGGCACCGCGGACCCGGCCGGCCGCAAGGAGATCCTCGGCATCACCCAGCCGCAGTCCAACCACAACGGCGGGAACATCGTGACCGGGCCCGACGGCATGCTCTGGATCGGCACCGGCGACGGCGGCGCGTCCGGCGACGAGGGCGACGGGCACGCACCCGGAGGCAACGGCCAGTCGCTCGGCACGCTGCTCGGCAAGTTGCTGCGGATCAACCCGACGCCCGACGGGCCCCGCCCGTACACGATCCCGCCCGACAATCCGTTCGCGACCGGGGGCGGAAGGCCCGAGATCTGGGCCTACGGCCTGCGCAACCCGTGGAAGTTCTCGTTCGACGCCAAGGACGGTGCGCTCGTCATCGGCGACGTCGGCCAAGACACCTACGAGGAGATCGACTGGCTCGCCGCCGGTACGAAACCGCCGGTGAACTTCGGGTGGAACAAGCGCGAGGGCAAGCACAAGTTCCGCAGCGACGTCCGGACCGGTCTCGTCGACCCGATCCTCGAGTACCCCCACGACGGCCGCTGCTCGATCTCGGGCGGGTACGTCTACCGCGGCACGAAGATCCCCGACCTCGTGGGCACCTACCTCTACGCCGACTTCTGCGACGGCAAGATCCGCGGCACCGACATCGGGCCGTCGGCATCGGGCCAGGACATCGACTTCGGAGTGGCGGCCAAGGCCGTCTCCGGCTTCGGCCAGGGCCCCGACCAGGAACTGCTGGTGATGTCCCAGGGCGACAACCAGATCGGCTCCGTCGCCTCGGGCGAAGGTGTCCTCCGCATCACACCCGCGTAACCCCCCTCACTTCTCGGCGCGCTTGACAATGGCGCCGGCGATGCGACGGGTGAGGCCCGAGGGCGCGGTGGCGGAGAAGCCGGCGGTCACGCGGTTGAGCGCGCCCGGGACGCACACGGCCTTGCCACTCACGAACGACTTCATCGCGAAGTCGACGACGGTGTCGGCCTCCTGCCAGAGGAACCCGGGCACGTCGGTGGAATCGATCCCCGCCCGCTGTTGGAACTCGGTGCGGGTGAAGCCGGGACACAGCACCATGCAGTTCACACCCGAGCCGCGCAGTTCCTCGTGGATCCCCTGGCTGAGGCTGAAGACGAACGCCTTGGTCGCGCCGTAGGTGGCGTTGCCGGGAGTGGGTTGGAAGGCGGCGATCGACGCGACGTTGATCACGCCTCCGGTCCGCCGCTCGACCAGGTTCGGGAGCGCGGCGTGGGTGAGCCGGGTGAGCGCGACGACGTTGAGCGCGATCTCCTCCTGCTCCCGGTCGATCGGCAGGTCCTTGAAGTGGCCCATGGTGCCGAAGCCGGCGTTGTTCACCACCAGTTCGACCGGGCGCGACGCGTCGGCGAGGCGCGCTTCGACGGTGGCGAGTTGCGCCGCGTCGGAGAGGTCGGCGCCGAGCACTTCGACGCTCCCGCCGTGCGCCGCCTCGAGTTCCTTGGCCAGCGCGTCGAGGCGCGCGGTGTCGCGCGCCACCACCACGAGGTCGTACCCACGGGTGGCCAGGCCACGCGCGAACGCGTTGCCGATCCCGGCGGACGCGCCGGTGACGAGTGCGGTGGGTCGGGCCATGGTGCCTCCTGGTGATGCGGCAGTGATCTGGCGGTGACGCGGGACTACAGGCCGAGTTGGGCGGCGACCGCGACGAGGCTGCTGTCGACCGGCTGCCCGAGCGCGACCTCGTCGATGGCCCGCTGGGGGTCCTTCAACCCGTGGCCGGTGACGGTGCAGACGACCCGCTCTCCTGCCTCGACCAGCCCGAGGTCGCTCGCGCGCAACAGTCCGGCGACCGACGCGGCCGACGCGGGTTCCACGAACACGCCCTCGGTCGCGGCGAGCAACCGGTAGGCGACGAGGATGTCGTCGTCGCTCACCATGTCGATCGCGCCGCCCGACTGGTCCCGGGCCTCGATCGCGCCGTCCCAGCTCGCAGGGTTGCCGATGCGGATGGCGGTCGCGATCGTCTCGGGGTGCCGAACGGGTTCGCCGAGCACGAGCGGTGCCGCGCCCTGAGCCTGCCAGCCGAGCATCCGCGGGCGGCGCGTGGCCCGCCCGAGGGTCTCGTACTCGGCGTAGCCCTTCCAGTAGGCCGTGATATTGCCGGCGTTGCCGACCGGGAGGCAGTGCACGTCCGGTGCGTCGCCGAGCACGTCGATGATCTCGAACGCGGCGGTCTTCTGGCCCTCGATGCGGAACGGGTTGATCGAGTTGACGACCTCGACGCCGTCGATGGTGCCGAGCAGGCGCACGACGTCGAGCGCCTCGTCGAAGTTGCCGCGGATCTGCACGACCTGCGCGCCGTGGATCAACGCCTGCGCGAGCTTGCCGAGCGCGATCTTGCCCTCGGGGATCACCACGCCACACGTGAGACCGGCGCGGGCCGCGTAGGCCGCCGCGCTCGCGGAGGTATTGCCGGTCGACGCGCACACCACGACCTTGGCGCCCGTCTCGAGCGCGTTGGTGATGGCCATCGTCATGCCCCGGTCCTTGAACGAACCGGTGGGGTTCGCGCCCTCGACCTTGAGGTACACGTCGAGGCCGAGCCGTTCGGAGAGGCGGGGCGCGGCGATGAGCGGCGTATTGCCTTCGAGCAGGGTGACGACCGGGGTCGCGTCCGTGACCGGGAGGTGGTCCCGATAGGCCTCGATGAGCCCGGGCCAGCCGGTGGCGCGCATCTGGCGGGTGGTGCCGTCGGCGCCGGTCATTCCTGGTCGCCCATCACGCGCAGAACCGAGCCGACCCGGTGGACCGCGCCGACGTCACGCAGGGCGTGGATCGTGGCGCGCAGGTCGGCCTCCCGCGCCCGGTGGGTGATGAAGATGAGGCGCGCGCCGTCGGAGTCGGCGAGGCCCACCTGTTGCATCGACTTGATCGAGACCCCCCGGGCACCGAACTGCTCGGCGATGGCCGCCAGCACGCCCGGCTCATCGGCCACTTCGAGCTGCAGGTAGAACTGGCTCTCGACCTCGTCGATGGGACAGATCGGCTTGCGGGCCAGCGTCCCGACCGTCGCACCTTTCGCACCGCTCACGAGGTTCTTGGCCGCGTCGATCACGTCGCCGAGGACGGCACTCGCGGTCGGCAGGCCACCCGCGCCGCGTCCGTAGAACATCAACTCCCCCACCGCGTCGGCTTCGACGAAGAGGGCGTTGAACGAGTCGCGAACCCCGGCGAGGGGGTGGGCCAGCGGCAACATCGTCGGGTGCACGCGTACCGCGATGCCCCGCTCCGTCTCCTCCGCGACTGCGAGCAGCTTCACCGCGTACCCGAGCTCGTGGGCCGACGCGATGTCGGCACCGGACAACTCGCTGATGCCCTCGCGGTAGACGTCGCCGGCGACGACCTTGGCCCCGAACGCGATCGACGCGATGATCGCGGCCTTCGCGGCCGCGTCGAACCCCTCGACGTCCGCGGTCGGGTCCCGTTCGGCGTAGCCAAGGGTCTGCGCCTCCGCGAGCGCGTCGGAGAACGACGCGCCCGACTCGGTCATCGCGGTGAGGATGAAGTTGGTCGTGCCGTTGACGATGCCCATGACGCGGCGGATGCGGTCGCCCGCGAGCGACTCGCGCAGCGGCCGGATCAGCGGGATCCCACCCGCTACCGACGCCTCGAACAACAGGTCGACTCCTGCGCCGGCCGCGGTATCGAACAACTCCTTGCCCACGTTCGCGAGCAGTTCCTTGTTGGCGGTGACCACCGGCTTGCCGGCCTTCAGTGCTTCGATGATGAGTTCACGCGCGGGCTCGATGCCGCCGATCACCTCGACGACGACGTCGACGTCGGCCGCGGTGACGACCTCGGCCACATCGTGGGTGAACACCGAACTCGGCAGCGGGACGTCGCGCTCGCGCGCCAGGTTGCGCACGGCCACCCGCGTGATCGCCAGGCGCACGCCGGTGCGAGCCGCGATCTCGTCGCCGTGCTCGTCGACGAGGCGCACGAGGGCCGAACCCACGTGGCCGCAACCGAGCAGGCCGATGTTCACTACTCCGTCCACCGAGGGTCCGTTCGTCATGGCTGTCCGTTCTTCATCGCGTTCCGTTCTGCTTGGGCCCGGAGTCTCGCACGGCGGCCGCGCGCTTCACGCGTCCAAACGGAGCAGGTCGTCGAGCGTTTCCCGCCGCACGACGATCCGCGCCTGCCCGTCGCGCAGGAACACGACCGCCGGGCGGGGGACTTTGTTGTAGTTGCTCGCCATCGAATACCCGTAGGCCCCGGTGACCGGGGTGACGAGGAGGTCGTCGACCCGGACGTCGGCCGGCAGGTGCGCGTCCGGCACCACGATGTCGCCCTGTTCGCAGTGCTTGCCCGCCACCGAGGCGCGCAGCGGACGCGCCGCGTCGCGTTCCCGCACGAGATACGCCTCGTACCCCGCGCCGTAGAGCACCGGCCGCGGGTTGTCGCTCATCCCGCCGTCGACGGCCACGTAGGTGCGCCCGCCGGGGATGCTCTTGACCGTCCCCACCCGGTACACGGTGAGCGCGGCCGCAGCCGCGATGGACCGACCGGGTTCCACCATGATCCGCCGGTCACCGACCCCGGTGCGCAGTGCGGCGGCGTACTCCGCCACCGACGGATCCGGATCGGAGTTGAGGTACCGGGCACCGAGGCCACCTCCGAGGTTGACCACGGGGATCTCGGCACCGGTCGCGCGCTCGCACTCGTCGGCGAAAGCGCCGACGACCGCCGCGGCCTGCGCGTAGGAGTCGAGCCGGAACACCTGGGAACCGATGTGGGCATGGATACCACCGAAGCGCAACCCGGGCGCGGCGACGACGCGCCCGACGGCATCGGCCGCGGCGCCGGTCGAGACGGTGAACCCGAACTTCGAGTCGTCGGTCCCGGTCTGGATGAACTCGTGCGTGTGGGCCTCGACGCCGGGCGTGACCCGTACGAGCACCTCGCCACCGAAGCCGAGGTGGACCAACCGGCCGATCTCGTCGAAGGAATCGACCACGACACGCCCGACGCCCGCGTCGCGCGCCGCCACCAACTCGGCCTCGCTCTTGTTGTTGCCGTGGAACACGAGGCGCGCCGCCGGGAACCCGGCCGCGAGCGCGAGATGGAGTTCACCACCGGTGGCGACGTCGAGGTGCAGGCCCTCTTCGTGGACCAGTGCCACCATCGCCCGGCACAAGAACGACTTCCC
The DNA here is from genome assembly GCA_038250905.1 of Acidimicrobiia bacterium. GTDB lineage: Bacteria > Actinomycetota > Acidimicrobiia > IMCC26256 > JAENVU01 > JAENVU01. Next base: position 10,087 of record JBBSBV010000007.1, on the reverse strand, counting down.
GGCGTAGGCCACGTTGTCGGCGCCGAACTGCTGCACGTACTCGCGGCACCGGGCGCGCAGATGGTCCTCGTCGTAAACGAAGAGTGGGGTGCCGAACTCGACCGCCAACGCGTCGAGGTCGGCGGCACGGAGTCCGGGCGGGAGGAGTGAGGCGTCGAGGGCGGCGCTCGGGTCGGGGTTCACGGCGCGCCGACCGTCTCGGGCCCGGCGTCGGGTTCGTCGTCGTCGAGCCGTTCCATCACGTCGGGTGCACTCACGCCGAGGACGGTCAACGCGTTGGCGAGACCGATGCGTGCCGCCTCGGCCAGCCAGAGGCGCGACTGGGTCAGCGCGGCGTCGTCGGTGATCACGCGGCAGTCGCGGTAGAAGCCGTGGAACCGCGACGCGAAGTCGCGCACCCAGGTGGTGACGCGATGTGGGGCCCGCAACTCCGCGGCGTGGCGGAGCATGTCGGGGTACTCGGCGAGGGCGCGCAGCACATCGAGTTCGCGCTCGTGCACGAGGAGTGAGCGGTCGATCTCGGCGAAGGGGACGCGCGTGATCCCGGCGTCGACCGCGCGCCGCGCGATCGAGGCGCAGCGCGCGTGCGCGTACTGCACGTAATAGACCGGGTTCTCCATCGACTGCGCGGTGACGACGTCGAGGTCGAAGGTGAGCGACGTGTCGATGCTCTGGAGCAGGAACGTGAGCCGGGCGACATCGGGGTCGACCTCGTCGAGGATGTCGGCGAGCGTGATGACGGTGCCGGCGCGCTTCGAGAGCTTCACCGTCACGCCGCTGCGTTCGAGCTTCACGAGCTGGCCGAGGATGATCTCGGGCTCGGGCGCCGCCTCGGTCCCCACGCCCAGCGCACGCAGACCCACCTGGAGGGACTTCACCTGGCCGTGGTGGTCGGCGCCCCAGATGTCGATGAGGTGGTCCCATCCCCGGGCCACCTTGTCCCGGTGGTAGGCGAGGTCGTTGGTGAGATAGGTGGTCGTCCCGTTCGAGCGCACCAGCACCCGATCGCGCTGGTCGCCGAGCGCCTCGCTGGCGAGCCACTCCGCGTCGTCCTTGCGGTACGTGTGCCCGGCCGCGCGCAGCGCGTCCAGCACTTCGGTGACGTCACCCCGCGCGTGCAGTGTCCGCTCCGAGAACCAGGTGTCGAAATGGACGCCGATCCGGCCGAGATCGTCCCGCAGCGCGGCGACGATCGCGTCGTAGCCCCACACCGCGGCGTCGGCCTCGGTGACCCCGTCGCCCAACTCGGCGCGCATCCGGTCGGCCAGATCCACCAGGTACGCACCCTGGTAGCCGTTCTCCGGCGGCTCGACGCCGTGGTACCGGGCCATCAGCGACGCGGTGAACACGTCGAGCTGGGAACCGGCGTCGTTCAGGTAGTACTCCCGGTGCACCGTGGCGCCCTGGGCCGCGAGGAGGTTGGCAATGGCGTCGCCCACCGCGACCCAACGGCCCCCGCCGGCGTGGAGTGGCCCGGTGGGGTTGGCCGAGACGAACTCGAGGTTGACCTTGAGATCGGCGTAGGTCGTCCCCCGACCGAAGTCCGATCCTTCGGTCACCACGGTGGCGAGTACCTCGTGGACCCACGACGGCGCGAGGAAGAAGTTGAGGAACCCGGGCCCGGCGATCTCGATCCGGTCGACGTGTTCGACCGAGGCCGACTCGAGCGCGGCGAGGATGCGCGTGGCCACGTCCCGCGGGGACGCGCCGACGGTCTTGGCCAGCACGAGCGCGACATTCGACTGCCAGTCGCCGTGGTCGCGGTGCTTGGTGGGGACCACCTCGACGGGGTTCGGCGGTTCCGGCAATCCGGCAGTGGAGAGAGCGGAATGCAGCGCGAGGGCGAGGTCGTCGGCGATCACAATTCTTCGCATGGTCGAGGGCGGATCGGTCAGCATCGCACACGCCCCGCGCGCCGAGGCCCGTCAAAACCACGCACCGGCGATCGGTATCCTTTTGTTCTCGGTGGGTACGTGCGAGCGACGCGCGCTACCGATAATGTGCGCAACCTGCCGGACCCGGACAGATAGGTCCGATAGGACACTTCGAGGGGCGGCGAAGCGTGGTGACACCACAGCGGTTGGGAGATGATCCGTGGCACGACAGGGTGGACTGGGACGTGGCCTGGCTGCGTTATTGCCCACCGACGCCGAGCCGCATCCGGCCGGCCACCTGTTCGCACCGATCGTGGCCGGCGGCGGGGTGAGCGACCTCGGCTCCGAGATGGTCGGCGAACTCGCCACCAGTCAGAGCGGCCTCGCGATCATCTACCACGCACTCGATGCGCTCGTCGCGGAGCACGGACTCACCGACGCCGCGGTCATCATCGACGAACCGGGCCTCGGCCGCCAGGTGTTCCGCGCCGGACGCAAGCCACTCGACGACCCGGGCGGCGAGGCCCTGCTCGACGCCCCGCCCGGCCTCTACACCGACCCGGCCCTCCCGCCGGGCACGGTGGACGCGTCGCTCGTCACCAGCCTCTGCGTCGTGGCCCTCCGGATGGAGGTGCTGCGGTACGACTCCTGGCACGACCCGCTCACCGGCCTCTTCGACCGCCGCACCTTCGACCGACTGCTCGACATGTCGATCGCGCGCAGTGTGCGCTACCGCTGGCCGTTCACCCTCGTGCTCGTCGATCTCGACGATCTCAAGCTGATCAACGACGCCGACGGTCACCAGGCCGGAGACGCCGCGCTGCGAGCACTCGCCGACCGGTTCCGCCGGGTCCTGCGTTACGGCGACAACGCGGCCCGGATCGGGGGCGACGAGTTCGCCCTCATCCTCCCGAGCACCGACCCCGAAGCGGTCCCGCCGCTGCTCGAACGCATCGGAGGGACCCGCATCGGTGAGTCCGTCTGCCCGCCCTTCTCCTACGGCGTCGCGCAGTGCCCCACCGAGGCGGAATCGGCCGAGTCCCTGGTTGCCCTCGCCGACAAGCGCCTCTACGAGGCCAAAGCCGCGCGCCACGAAGGACGCTGACGTGGACCCGACGAACTTCGACGATCTCGAACTCGAACTGCGCAAGCTCCCGGGCGTGCGCGCCGCGGGCTTCACCGAGCGCGACGACATGCTCGTGGTCCAGGTGCAGGTGGCGGGCGACGAGCCAACGGCCAACCTTTCCCAACAGGCCGCCCGCATCGCGTATCGCCACGCCGACAAGCCGGTCGCCCTCGAGATCGTGCGCTGGCGGGTCATCGCGGCCGCTCCGATCCCTGCGGTCACGGCGCCCGCGGCACCGGTCGAGGCCAACGGGGCCGAGTCGGGCGCGACCGACGAGGCCGGCGACGACTTGGATGCCGACATCCCGCGTCAACGCGTGCGACTCCTCGCGGTGCTGACGTTCCCCGACACCGACGAACTCGAGGTGCACCTCACCTTCGGTGGCCGCCGGATCATCGGCCGGTCGACCGCGACCGCTGGTATCGGCGGCGCGGCCACCGCCACTATCGAGGGCCTCCAGACGTTCGCGCCCACCCTCGGCGGCCGGCTCGCGTGGTGCGCGGAACTCACCGATCAACAGACCGACACGAGCTACGTGGTCGCCTGCTCCGTCACCGTGGGCGACCAGTCCCGGCTCGGGATCGCCGCCGGCGGCAGCAAGATCGAGGCTGCGGCGCGCGCCACGCTCCACGCCCTCAACCGGGCCCTCGAACACCTCTCCGACACCCTGGGCTGATCACCGCGGCGCCGCACTCCGGGCGGCGCCAGACCGCTTGGTAGTGTCGCCCGCCCCGCCCTCGTAGCTCAGGGGATAGAGCATCGGCCTCCGGAGCCGTGTGCGCAGGTTCGAATCCTGCCGAGGGCACTCCCATCACTTTCCCCCAATCCCCGAGCGCTTGTCGACTGGCCGAGTCTGAGACTCGCGAGATCGACAAACGGTGCCGGTTGGGTGGTTCATGAGGTGCTTGCCCTCTGTTCACCGGGCGTTTAGGTTCGCCGCGGTCGGAGGGGGACAAGGTGGCTTCATCACAACGAAACGGTCGGATCGGCGCGCGCACGGGCCGGATGCTCGTCGGACTGGCGCTGGCCGCCACCCTGGCGCTGGGGGCCGTCGCACCGGCCGGGGCGGATTCGTCACGGCCGTGGCGCAAGCCGCACCACCTCGACCACGTCTTCGTGATCGTGCTCGAGAACTACAAGGCGGAGGACGTCACGCCCGCGGCGATGCCCTACCTGTTCGGCCTCACCCAGGGCGGGGCCACGCTCGACGAGATGTACGGCGTCGACCACGCCAGCCTCTCCAACTACATCGCGATGACGAGCGGGAACACCCCGAATGCGTCGACCAAGGCCGACTGCTTCCAGTACGACTGCATCTTCGAGGCGCCCGCCGACCGCAACCTCGGCGATCAACTCGAGGAGACCGGCCGGACGTGGAAGGCGTACATGGAGTCGATGCCGGCACCGTGTTCGCATCCGACGGTCTCGGGATCACTCGACCCGTACATCGTCGGGTACGCCACCCGGCACAACCCGTTCGTGTACTACCGGGACATCGTCGGTCCCGACATCTCGGTGACCAGTGCGCGGTGTGCGGCGCACGATGTGCCGCTCCCCCAACTCACGACCGACCTCGCGCACCACGACCTGCCGAACTACGCCCTGATCGTGCCCAACACCTGTAACGACGCGCACGACCGAGGGGCCAACTGCTCACTCCCGACCGCCGACGCGTGGCTCGCCGCGAACGTCCCTGCGATCCTCGCCTCGAAGGACTTCGGCAAGCACGGCGCGTTGATCGTGACCTTCGACGAGTCCGAGAGTGCCGACACCCGCGGCTGCTGCGGCAACTCGGCCGGTGGCAAGATCTTCACCGCGGTGATCTCGCGCTCGGTGGCGCACCCGGGGACGCACACCGCAACGCCCTACAACCATTACTCCGTGTTGCGCACGATCGAGGACAACTTCGGCCTCGACTGTCTCGGGCACGCCTGCGACGCGAGCACGCAACCGTTCGGTTCGGACGTGTGGCTCGTGCGCAGCCATCACCACCGCGCGCCGCACGGCCATCACGGCGACCACGACTCCGACGACTGACAACTTGCGTCAATTCTCCACCCGTGAGGTGGATTCTTGACGCAAGTTGGTCGGGTTAGTGCGCCAGCGACAGGTGGGCGATACGGATGGCCGCCGGGCCCAGGATCACGATGAACAGCGCCGGCAGGATGCAGAACATGAGCGGGAAGAGGACCTTCACCGTCATCTTCTGGGCCCGCTCCTCGGCCCGGGTCTTGCGACGTTCCCGACCTTCGAGCGCCTGGATCCGCAGGGCCTCCGCGATGGGCACGCCGTACCGGTTGGCCTGACCGACCGCGCTCACGAAGTGCCGCACGTCGCGGACGTCGACCCGCTCGGCGAAGTTGTCGAGGGCGGTCTGGCGGCCGAGTCCGGTCCGGATGTCCTGGAGCACGCGCTCCAACTCGGCGGCGAGCGGACCGCTGCCGGTGCGGGCCGCGTGGGCGATGGCGGCGTCGAGTCCGAGGCCGGCCTCCACACAGATCGTGATCTGATCGACCGTGTTCGGGAACGCCTGCTCGATCAGCGTGCGCCGTTCCCGTGCCTTCGAGTTCATGACGATGTCGACCGAGAAGAACCCGACCGCGGTGAGGAGCATGCCGGCGAGGAAGTTGAGGCTCGTCGGGTTCGGGAGGAACACGAGGAGTCCGAGGAGCAGCCCCGTGACGCCGAGGAGCGCCTTCGTGGCGAGCAGGCGCTCGAGCGTCCAGCGGGCGTCGAGGCCGGCGTAGTTCCGCCGCTGCTCCAGCGCGTCGAGCAGTCCGGTCGGGGTGAGGCGCCGGGCGAGGTCCGAACCCTTGCGCATCGCCGGGACACCGACCCGCTCCCACACCGGCTGGGCGAGCACGACCTCGCGCATGTCCGGCGCGGTCGAGACGCTCGGACCGAGGTTGGCCCGCACCAGCTTCCGCTGGCGGGCAGGGATGTCCACGTTGACCCCGCGGAGCGCCCAGACGGCGATGCCGACGGCGCCCATGATCAAGGCGGCGAACAAAAAGACAACGACCGGCACGATGGTCTCCTAGAACACGAGGCGGGTGATCCGCCGTAGCCAGAGTCCGCCGACGACCATGAGGGTGCCGCCGACGATGAGCATGACGGTCCCGGCGAACGTGTGCGTGAGATCCGCCACGTACGAAGGGTTCGCGACCGTCAAGAACAGGAAGATCACGATCGGGAGGGCCAGCAGGACGATCGCCGAGAGCCGACCCTCGGCGGTCAGCGTGTCGATCTGGCGCCGCAGCCGCGACCGGTCCCGGATGGTGCGGGTCACGTTGTCGAGCACAGCGGCCAGGTCGCCACCGACTTCGCGTTGGATGTCGATCGCCTGGACCACCCAGTCGAAGTCCTCGCTCTTCACCCGAGCGGCGACCCCGGCCAACGCGACCGGCAGGGTGTGACCGAGCTGGGTCTCGAAGAGGGCCCGGCGGAACTCGTCCGCCGTCGGCGACTCCGCTTCCTGGACCAGTGCGTCGATCGCCTGGGGCAGGCTGTGCCCGGCCCGCAGACCACCGGCCATGAGCGCCAGCGCGTCGGGCAGTTGCTCGTCGAACGCCTTGCGCCGCTTCGCCGACTTCATCGACACGGTCATCACCATCGCGGTGACCGCGATTCCGACCGCGATGAGCGCGACCACGGGACCGCCGAGCATGGCCCCGACCGCCGCCGCGCCGAGCGAGATCATCACGCTCAGGAGGATGTACTCCGGGGCGGACACGTCCATGCCGGCCCGCTCCAATGCGGTGGCGACGATGTGCTCACGGTCGTGCTTGGCGAGCCCGCGCTCGGCGAACTCCGTCGCCTTCACGCCGAGGCTCGACATCTGCGACCGACTCGAACTCTCGTCGGGCGCCGCCAACTCCTTGGCCAGGCGCCGACGGCGAACCCCGGGGAGGGTGATCGCCGCGATGACGAGGAAGAAGGCGACGAAGAGCGCGGCCGAGCCGGCGACGAGCATCCACGATCCGCCGGTGGCGGCCATGACGGTCATCGCCGGGCTCCCGGACGAGCGAGGTTCGCGGAATCGATACCGAGCAACCGGGCCGGGAGTTCGATCCCGGTGTCCCGGAGCCGCTCGGCGAACCCGGGCCGCAGACCCGTCGGCGCCAGCACGCCGCGGTGGCGCCCTTCGTCGTCAAGCCCGGCCGAGTAGTCGAAGGCGAAGATGTCGGAGAGGCTCACGACGTCGCCCTCGGCTCCTGCGACCTCGGAGATCTGGGTGACCCGCCGGGAACCGTCCCGCAACCGGCTGAGGTGGACGACGAGGTCGAGCGCCGAGGCGATCTGGTCCCGGATCGCCCGCAACGGCAGGTCCATCCCGGCCATGAGGGTCATGGTCTCGAGGCGGAACAGTGCGTCCCGGGGCGAGTTGGCGTGCACCGTCGACAGCGAGCCGTCGTGGCCGGTGTTCATGGCCTGGAGCATGTCGAGCGTCTCGGCGCCCCGCACCTCACCGACGATGATGCGGTCCGGCCGCATGCGGAGTGCATTGCGGACGAGGTCGCGGATGGCGACACCGCCGCGACCCTCGATGTTCTCGGGCCGGGACTCGAGCCGCACCAGGTGCTCCTGGTCGAGTTGGAGTTCCGCCGCGTCCTCGATGGTCACGATGCGGTCGTCGTTCGGGATCATCGACGACATCACGTTGAGGAGCGTCGTCTTCCCGGTGCCGGTACCGCCACTGATCATGATGTTGAGCCGGCCGGCGACGCAGGCCGACATGAACTCCGCCGCCTCGGGCGTCAGCGTCCCGAAGTTGATGAGGTCGTCGGTCTTCAGGCGGTGCTTCGCGAACTTGCGGATCGTGAGGGCCGGACCGTCGACGGCGAGGGGCGGGATGACCGCGTTCACCCGGGAGCCGTCGGCGAGCCGAGCGTCCACCATCGGGGACGACTCGTCGATGCGGCGGCCGATGGCGGCGACGATCTTGTCGATCACCTGGCGCAGCCGGGCGTCGGACCCGAAGCGCTCGTCGGTACGGTGCAGCTTGCCCGCCCGCTCCACGTAGATCGCGTTGCAGCCGTTGACCATGATCTCGGTGACGGTCGGATCCGCGAGGAACCGCTCGATCGGGCCGTAGCCGAGCACGTCGTCGCTGATCTCGGCGACGAGTTGCAGCCGCTCGGCCGCGGTGAGCGGGACGAGTTCGTCCTCGAGCACACGGCCGAGCTCCTCGACGACCTGCTGGTTCAGCTGGTTCGGCGACAGCTCGGCGTCGTAGAGCCGGTTGCCGAGGCGCGCAAGGAGCGCGTCCCGGGCGCGACCCTTGAGGGCCGCGATCGGGTCGGCCGGGCGGTGCGCCTCGGACGCCTGGTCGTCGGTCGTGTCCTGGGTCGCGGCGGCGCGCAGGTGGTCACTCAGGCTCACGATCGGGTCTCCTTGGTTCGGGTCAGCGTCCGCCGGAAGAATCCCGGCTCGACACTCGCAGTCGGTTCGAAACGGCTCACGAGCGTGGCGAAGGCCTCGCCGACGTTGGAGCGCCGGTCGGCCACGAGCACCGGGGTGCCCTGGTTGACCGAGACCGGGACCGCTCGTGAACTGGGGACGGTGACGTCCGCCGTCATGCCGACGGTCGCCTCGACCTCCGAGACCGGGAGCCCGACGCGGGCGTCGGCGCGGTTCACCACGAAGTGGCGGGTCTGGTTCTTGAGGCCGAGGAGGTCGAGCATCTCGACCTCCTTGCGGGTCGCCCGCACACTCGGCACGTCGGTCGAGGTGACGAGCACCAGGTCGGTGCAGTGCTTGAGCACCGACAGCGTGCCCTCGTCGAGACCGGATCCGGTGTCGATCACGACGTACCGGAACTCGCTCGCGAGGAGCGACACCACATGCTGCACGTGCTGGGGGGTGATCGGGTCGGCGTCGACGGGCGTCTCGGGTGCGCAGAGCGCGAAGAGCCCGTCGTCGGAGGGGGTGAGGAACACCTTGATCGTCGTGACGTCGACCGTGTGGTCGGCGCGCGTGATGTCGGTGAACGTGTGCTCGGGCGTCATCCGCAACGCACTGGCGACGTCACCGAACTGGAAGTCGAGGTCGACGATGACCACCTCACCGGGTGCCTCGAGGGCGAGCCCGGAGGCGAGGTTGGTCGAGACCGTGGTCTTGCCCGTCCCACCCTTCGGGGCGAGCACGCAGATCACGTGCCGGCTCGGGGTGTCGAGGTCGGCGGTGGCCAGCGCACTCCGGCGCCGGTCGGCGGAGTCGAGCGCCTGCTCGAACGCTTCCCGGAGTTCGGCGTCGGGCGCGTGGGGCGCCACGACGTCGCGGGCGCCGGAACGCAGCGCCCGCTCGAGGAGCTGGAGCGAGGTGTCGGCGACGATGATCACCGTGACGTCGGGCCGGTGCGTGTCGAAGGCGGCGACGAGGTCGAGCGCCTGGTCGTCGGCCAGGCCGGGACCGATCGCCACGACCGCGGGGTCCGTGCGGGTGAGCTCGGACACCAGTGACGCCGCGTTGCCGTCGAGCAACCCGTCCCGCCAGTACCGCCGGTAGCCGTACGGGCTGTCGTCGAACACCGTGGCGAGCTTGGCGTCGAAGTCCTCCGCCGGGCTCGCAACCAGCAGGCCGCTCACTGTGCGGCGCCGGTCGTGGGATCGGCGGCCAGCCAGATGCGGCCGGAGTTCGCCGATGCGACGACCTTCTCGAGGTCGGCCTGGCTCAGGGCGAAGGTCACGAAGAACTTGCCCGTCGGTGCCGCCGTCACTTCCTTCTGCTTCGGGTGGGCGCCGTTGCTGCCGTCGATCTGCACGCTGGTGATGAGGACGTTGCCCGCGATGAGCGAGGCGGTGTCGGCCTCGGCGCCGTTGTTGGTGGTGATGCCCACGATGCCGACGTGGTCACCGGCCCGGACCTGGCCGCCGAGCGCCTGCTCGGGGTCGAGCGAGACGGTGGCACCGAACATGCCGGCCGGCACACCCTTGGTGGTGCTGGCGGCAAAGCTCGTGGCGGGGACGAACCGGCTCGAGACGAGTTGCTCGCCCGCGAGGAGTCCGATCGAGGTGACCTCGCCCTTCATGCGCTTGAGGTCGGTGACCGCGTCCTGGGCCCGCACCTTGGCCGGGACTTTCTCGGT
>JBBSBV010000006.1:0-125817 GCA_038250905.1 Acidimicrobiia bacterium | reverse complement strand
TCGAACGCGAACTCCTGACGCTCGCGGATCTCCTTCGAGTCGAGCTCCTTGTAGAACTCCTGGAGCGAGAGCACGCCGAACGCGACGTGGCGCGCCTCGTCGCTCATCACGTATCGCAGCAGCTTCTTCAGGAGCGGCTCGGTGGTCATCTGGTGCATGAAGCCGAACGCGGCAAGAGCCAGGCCCTCCACCATGATCTGCATACCGAGGTAGGTCATGTCCCAGCGGTTGTCGGCGATGATGTCGTCGAGGAGCATCTCGAGGTGCGCGTTCACCGGGTAGTGACCCGAGAGCTTCGTGTCGAGGTACTTGGCGAAGACCTCCACGTGGCGCGCCTCGTCCATGACCTGGGTGGCGGCGTAGTACTTCGCGTCGATCCACGGCACGGTCTCGACGATCTGCGCGGTACAGATCAACGCGCCCTGCTCACCGTGCATGAACTGGGAGAGGCTCCAGTTCTGCATCTCGATCCCGAGCTGGATCCACTGGTCTTCGGTCCACGTCGAGAAGACGGTGCCCTTGAGCTCGACGTTCTCGCCGAAGACCTCGCTGCCGTTCATCTGCACTTGGTTGGCGAGCGCCACTGCGGCCTGATCCACTTCGATCGACCAGTCGAGGTCGGTCTCGGCGTTCCACTGCGACGTCTTCGCCTTCTCGTAGAGCTTGATGAGCGCCGGACGCGACCGGGAGTAGTCCCAGGTGAACAGCGAGTCCGCCTCGGCGCGGACCGTGTGCACGATCTCGTCGACGTCGGAGTTGCTGATGGAGAGAATCGCCTCGAGGTCGTTGACGTCGTCACGACCGATCATGTCGTAGTTCGTGGTCATGGCAGTACCTCATCGGTTTGGGGGGATCGGGAAAAAGCAGGGACGACGTGACGGCGGACGAGCGTGCGCGCCGCCTCGGGATCGGTCATCACGAAGGGTGCGCGGTCCGGGTGGAGGTACGCGAGCAATACCCGCGTGCTCCATTCCGCCGCGCGCGACGCGCGGTCCGGGGGGACGAACCGCGCGAACACGGGGCCGAACCGGCGGGCCGACTCGGCGAACATCCGATCTCCGCCGTCGAACGACAGGGCCGGGAGCACCACCTCGGGCTCGAGATCGAGCGCACGCTGCAACGCGGTGTGGGTGACGATCGCCCGGGCCGCGGTGACGAACATCGCGGTCACCGCGTCCTCGAGGGTCTCGGCGCCGTCGGCACTCGCGACGATGGCATCGGTGATCCGGTCGATCTCGGCCTGCACCGACGCGTCGACCACTGCGGCCCGGTTCGGGAAATAGCTGTACACCGTGGCCCGCGAACACCCGGCCTCGCGCGCGATGTCGTCGAGGGTGGTGCGGGCGACGCCGTGACGGCCGAGGCACACCAGCGCGCCGACGAGAATGCGCGCTTCGGCGTCGTCGGGGCGACATCCCGGTCGGGCAGCGACGGTCAGGGTGGCCACGGACATCACCTGAGACAATATGACGATCAGCGTCTCATCGTCAATGTGTCGCACGTCACCGGGTTTTCGGGCCCTCCGCTCGGTCTCCTATTCGTCAGTGGTGAACCGCCAGCCCGACGTACTCAGGGAGCCGATGGCGAGGGTCCGCGCGCCGCGTGTCGCCAACCCGAACTGCTCTTCGCCAGTCGCGGGCCGCACCACCTTCCATTGCCGACCGGTCGACGACGCGAGCGCGATCCCACCTCCGCCGATCGCAACGGGACCGGCGTCGGTGTCGACCACGGCCCGCAGGGTCTCGTCGGTGCCCGAAACCTGTCGGGTCCAGCGCAGTCCGTCCGGCGACGTCACCACGGTCCCGGCGACGCCGACCGCAACGAAACCGTCGGCGGTACCCGTCACCGAGCGCAACGTGGTCGGTGGCGCGGGGCGCAGGGTCCAGGTCTCGCCGTCCGGGGACGTGACCACTGCTCCACCGACACCGACGGCGACGAACCGGCCGTGCGCGTGAACGACGCCGAAGAGCAACGCGGTGGTCGGGACGCGCTGGACCGCCCACCGGGCACCGGTTGCGGACGTCAGCACCGTGCCGCCGGCGCCGACCACCACCCATCGGCCGTGACCCCATGCGGACGACCACAGTTCGTTGTGGCTCGTCGAATCCCGAGGCGTCCACTCGCTCGCATTTCGGGAGGTGAGGATCGTCCCGCCCGCCCCCGTGATCAACCAATGACGGTCGTGCAGTCCGGCCGAGCGGAGTTCGGCGGTGGTCGGACTCGCGGTCCGACGGAACCGCCTGCCATCCGTCGACCGGGCGATGGTCCCGTTGGTACCCACCGCGACGAACTCGCGCGGGCCGGCCGCCAGACCGTAGATCGCGTCCGCCACCCGTGATCGGCGGGTCCAGCGCACGGCATCCTCCGACGATGCCAGGAGACCCGCGGCTCCACTCACCACGAAGGTGCCGCGACCGTAGGCAGGCCGCCAGAGTTGCGCGGTCGACCCCACCGAACTCGTCGTCCAGGTCGACCCGTCGGCCGATGTCTGCACCACACCCGGACCGCCGACCGCGACGAACCGACCGGCTCCGTAGGCCACGCCTCGTGCCGCCGCGAACGTGCCGACCGCGGTCGTGGTCCAGTGCACGCCGTCCGTCGAAGTCACGGCCGCGGTCGCCCCGACGGCGACGAATCGTCCCCCACCGAACGCGATGTCCCAGAGCCAGCCATGGTCCGAACTCACGACGGTCCACGCACGGCCGTCGGACGATGTGAGCACCTCACCCTGGACGGTGACGGCGACGTACCCGTCACGGGCGTACGCAACCGAGAAGTAGGTGCGCCCGGGCGTCGGCGCGCTGGCCGGCGACCAGGCACAGCCGTCGGCGGACACCACCGTCGACCCGTCCATCGCCACCGCCACCCACCGACCCGTTCCGAACGCCACGCCCGTATAGACGCGGGGTCGTGGGGGCGCGCACCGACGCCAGCGACGACCGTCGCGAGAAGCCATGAGGGCGCCCGCCGCCCCGACGGCGACGTACCGACCGCCACCGGCCGCGACGGATCGCAGGGACGCATGGGTTGCGGCCTGGCGGCGACGCCAACCGATTCCGTCATCCGAGGTCGCGACCGCGCCACTGTTCCCGACCGCGACGAATCCGTGCGGTCCGTGCGTCACGTCCCACAACAAGTCCGGCCGGTCGTACTCACCGGTCGGATGCGCGCCGGTCGCGGCCGCCGCCGGAATCGGGAGCGAGGCGGCGAGCAGGACTGCCAGCCCACAGAGAAACCCGACGGCACGACGCACCCAGCTGCCATCGTCCAGCAGGGCCCGCAGGTTGAGTCGTCCTTCAGACCAGCGCGGTCGGCTCCAGGATGCCGGCCAGGAGGTGCCGCCGGACCAGTTCGCGCACGGCCACCGGGTCGTCGAGATCCCATTCGCCCTGCGATCCGATGAGCGACAGGATCATCCGCGCCACGAAATCCGCCGACGCTTCGAGGTCGACCCCCTCGAGCACCCGTCCCGCATCACGCTCACGCTCCAGGTAGGGCAGGAGGAAGGCGGTGATGTAGTGCAGGGGTCGCTCCTGCTCGGTGGTCAGCAGCGGGAGGATCCGCTCCGGCTCGGTGACCAGCACCTTCTGGAGCACATCGTGATCGTGGACCGCCGCATGCGCGTAGATCAGGCCTCGCTCGACCATCGACGCGAAGTCGGGCGCCGTGACGACCGCCTCGGCGAGGCGAATGAAGAACCGGTCCATCTCCCAGCTCACTGCGGCCCGCAGCAGTTCTTCCTTCCCCTGAGGGAAGACCCGATACACCGTCGCGCGCGAGACGCCCGACTCCTTCACGACATCCTCGACGGTCGTCTTCGCGATCCCGAACCGCGCGACGCACTCGTAGGCGGCAGCCAGTACCCGATCCCGGGGTGTCGGGGCCGGCGACGTCATCGCCCGTCGATCACGATTCGAGCAGCGCGTCGAGACCCACGGTCAGGCCTGGGACGGTGCCGACGCGACGGACGCCGAGCAGCACGCCCGGCATGAACGACGACCGATCGAACGTGTCGTGGCGAATCGAGAGCGACTGCCCGGTGGTGCCGAGCAGCACCTCCTGACTCGCGATCATCCCGCGCATCCGCACCGAGTGGACGCGGATCGCACCGTCGACCAGGCCGCCCCGGGCACCACTGACGATCACCGTCTTGGTGGGATCGTCCGCCCATTCCTTGGACGCGGCCGTCATCCGGCGCGCGGTCGTCATCGCGGTACCCGACGGCGCGTCGATCTTCTGGTCGTGATGCAGTTCGATGATCTCGGCGGTCTCGAACCACGGCGCCGCGAGTTCGGCGAAACGCATCATCAGCACCGCGCCGATCGCGAAGTTCGCCGCGATCACGGCGTTCGCCGACGAGTGGGTGAAGAGTTCGGCGTACTCGTCGAGATCGTCGGCCGAAAACCCGGTCGTCCCGACCACCGCGTGGACGTCGTGCGCCGCACACCAGCGGATGTTCTCGCGAGATGCGTCCAGCACCGTGAAGTCGATCGCAACGTCGGCCCCGGCATCGACGAGGGCTGCCGACTCCGCCGCGACCACGAGGTCGGTACCGACAACGGGTTCGCCGGCGCGGAACGGGTCGACCGCGGCGACCAACTCGAGGTCGGGGGCGTCGCGGACCGCGGCACAGATCGTCGATCCCATCCGACCTGCAGCACCGAACACCCCGACCCGGATCATGCGGAGAACACTACCGAGCCCACCATCCGTAGCCTCGGGCAATCAGCCCGCCGGTTTCAGGCCGCCAGGTCGGCGAGGACGTCGACCGCGTGGAGCGGACCGACCACAGACAGCACGAGGTCGTCGGTCGCGAACACCCGGTCGATGGTCCGGCGCAGATCGGCGAGCGTCACCGCGTCGACCGCGGCGACGATGTCGTCCACCGACGGGACCTCGCCGAGCGTGAGGAGTCCCCGACCCAGCCGGTGCATCCGACTCGAACTGGTTTCGAGCGCCAAGGTGGTCGAACCCTTGAGGTGGCCCTTGGCGGAGACGAGCTCATCGTCACTCACGCCGTCGACCACGAGCTTGGTCAGCTCGTGGCGGATCACGTGCAAGGTTTCCGACAGTCGCTCCGGCGCGGTACCGGCGTAGATCGACATCGAGCCGACGGTCTCGTAGGCCGCGCGATATGCGTAGACCGAGTACGCCAGGCCGCGCCGTTCGCGGACCTCCTGGAAGAGCCGTGACGACATGCCGCCGCCCAGGAGTTGGTTCACGACCGACAGCGCGTAGCGGTCGGGATCGTCCCGCGCGATGGATCGCATGGACAGGACCAGGTGGGCCTGTTCGGTGGTGCGGTGCTCCCCCGTCGTCCGCTCCGCCGGGGCGAGCGGGAACGCGGCGCGCACCGGCCGGCTCCCGAGGTCGGACGGCACGCGGCTCGCGAGTTGCTGCGCGACCCGGTCGTGGTCGAGGTTCCCCGCCGCGGCGATGACCACGTTGCTCGGCTTGTAATGCGCGGCGTGATAGTCGGCGATGGCAGCACGCGACATCGAGCTGATCGACGCGCGGGTTCCGAGCACGGACCGTCCGAGTGGATGGTCGGGGAAGAGCGCGGCGTTGGCGAGTTCGTGCACGACGTCGTCGGGCGCGTCGTCGCGCATCCCGATCTCCTCGAGGATCACGCGCCGTTCGGACTACACCTCGTCGACCCGGAACGCGGGACGCCAGACGACGTCGGCGAGGATGTCGATCGCGAGGTCGAGGTGGTCGTCGGGCACCCGCACGTAGAAGGCGGTGTACTCCTGGGTGGTGAACGCGTTCATGTCGCCGCCGACCGACTCGATCGCGGCCGCGATGTCGGACGCACTGCGGTCCTCGGTGCCCTTGAAGAGCAGGTGCTCGAGGAAGTGGCTCGCGCCGTATTCACCGTCGATCTCGTCCACCGCGCCGGAGCCGACCCAGAAGCCGACCGCCACCGATCGGAGGTTCGGCATGGCCTCGGTGATCACGTGCGCGCCGCCGACCTCGCTGATGGAGACCGCGTCTTCGGTTGCGCGCGCACGGTGGTCGTCGAACAGTGTCGACTGCCCGTTTCGGGCGGTTTTCACACTGATTCCAGGGTCGATCGGCCCCGCTGATTTACCGCCCGCTGCAGTCACAACAGCCGTATCGACGCGGTCTGTGGTCGGCTGGAGCCGTTTCGGTCACTTCACGCGCGAAACGATCCCTGATCAGCCCGGGAAGGCTGCGAAACGACTTCGGCGCCAGGACGCGCAGTGAATGCGCGGCCTGACGCCGAAGTACGAAACGCAGTGAGCGTGCTTACCGGCACTCAGTGCTTACGGGCGGCGGCCTCCGCTTTCCCGCTCACGGCCCTGCGGGCCGGGCCGCTCGGGCCCCGGCCGCCGCCCGCGGGACTCAGTGCTTACCGGCGGCGGCCTCCGCCACCGCGACGGCTGCCGCGACCGCGGTCGCCGCCTTCGCTGCGGCCACCTTCACGGCCGGCCTCGGCCGGACCCAGATCGCCGAACTCGGCCTTGGCCTGCTCGTCCCACGAGTCCTCGAACGACGCTGCCTTCGGCGTGTCGCCCCGGTCCTCGCGAGGAGCCCTCTCGGCACGCGGCGCACGCTCGCGTGAGCCGCCACCATCGCCGTTCGAGCCACCGTCACCCTCGGGCGCATCGCCCGCGAGCGAGAGGGAGAGCTTGCCCTGGTTGTCGATGTCGTCCACGCGGACGAGCACTTCGTCACCGAGGCTGAACACGTCCTCGACCTTGTCGATGCGCTTGCCCCGACCGATCTTGGAGATGTGCAGCAGACCGTCACGACCCGGAAGGATGTTGACGAACGCACCGAACTTGGTGATGTTGACGACCTTGCCGGTGTACTCGGCACCGATGTCGGCGGTCGGCGGGTCGAGGATGAGCTCGATCCGGCGACGCGCTTCGTCCACCTGCGAGCTGTCCTTGGAACCGACGCTCACCGTGCCGACCACGCCGTCGTCGGACACCGCGATGTCGGCGCCCGTCTCCTGCTGGATCGTGTTGATGACCTTGCCCTTGGGCCCGATGACCTCGCCGATCTTGTCGATCGGGATCTCGAAGCTGATGATCTTCGGGGCGGTCGGACGGACGTCCGGACGCGGGGCCGAGATCGCCTCGTTCATGACCGCGAGGATCTTGAGCCGGGCGTCCTTCGCCTGCTGCAGCGCAGCCGCGAGCACGTCGGCCGGGAGACCGTCGATCTTGGTGTCGAGCTGGAGCGCGGTCACGAAGTCGGCGGTGCCGGCGACTTTGAAGTCCATGTCACCGAACGCGTCTTCCGCACCGAGGATGTCGGTGAGGGTCGTGTACTTGCCCTCGGCGTAGACGAGGCCCATCGCGATGCCGGCGACCGGCGCCTTGATCGGCACCCCGGCGTCCATGAGCGACAGCGACGAACCGCAGACCGACCCCATCGAGGTGGAGCCGTTCGACGACAGCACGTCGGAGACGACGCGCAGGGTGTAGGGCCATTCCTCCTTGGAGGGGACCACCGGCACGAGTGCCCGCTCGGCGAGCGCGCCGTGACCGATCTCGCGGCGCTTCGGCGAACCGACGCGACCCGTCTCACCGGTGGAGAACGGCGGGAAGTTGTAGTGGTGCATGTAGCGCTTGCGGTCCTCGAGGCCGAGCGTGTCGACGATCTGCTCCATGCGGAGCATGCCGAGCGTGGTGACCGAGAGCACCTGGGTCTCGCCGCGCTGGAAGAGTCCGGAGCCGTGCACCGTGTTCACGATGCCGACCTCGGCCGAGATCGGACGGAGGTCGGTGACGCCACGACCGTCGATGCGCATGCCCTCGTTGGCGATGCGGGCCCGCACCACCTGCTTCTGCAGCGAGCGGAACGCCGAGCTGACTTCCTTGGCCCGACCGGCGTAAGTGCCCGGCGCGTCGTCGGTGCCGACGAGGTTCGCGAGCAGGGCGGCCTTGATCTCGTCGAGGCGGCCGTTGCGCTCGTTCTTGTCGGCGGTGGCCATCGTCGTCGCGGTGTCCGTGCGAGCCTCGCCCGCCACGGCCTCGAACACATCGTCGGTGTAGTCGACGTTCGGCGTGTAGGCGACGGTCTCGATCGGACCGTTGGCCGCGATCACCTGGTCCCGCAGCTTCAGCTGCAGGTCGATGGACGCCCCGATCCACTCCTTGGCGACGTCGAGACCCTCGGCGATGGTCTCCTCGGTGACCTTCGGTGCACCCTGCTCGTAGAGCTCCCACGAGGCCTCGGTACCACCGGCTTCCACCATCATGATGGCGATCTCACCGGCGTCGGTGCGGCGACCGGCGACGACGAGTTCGAAGGTCGACTCGTCGCCCTCTTCGTAGGTGGGGTGAGCCACCCAGGCCCCGTCGAGGTGGGCCAGGCGCACGGCGCCGATCGGCCCGTCGAACGGGATACCGGAGATCATCAGCGCGGCGGACGCACCGTTGATCGAGATGATGTCGTGCGGGTTCGACTGGTCCGAACCGAGGACGGTCGCGATGACCTGGACCTCGTTGCGGAAGTCGGACGGGAAGCTCGGCCGCAGCGGCCGGTCGGTGAGGCGGCAGGTCAGGATCGCCGACTCACCGGGACGACCTTCACGCCGGAAGAACGAGCCGGGGATCTTGCCCGCGGCGTACATGCGCTCCTCGACGTCGACCGTCAGGGGGAAGAAGTCGATGCCCTCACGGGGCTTCGACGTGGCGACGGTGCTGAGCACCATCGTGTCGCCCACCTGCACGACGACGGCGCCGGCGGCGAGGTTGGCGAGCTTGCCGGTTTCGATGGACATCTGCAGACCGGCCGCGTTGATCGGGCCCTCTACGCGAATCGCGTCACCCATGGGTGCGCTCCTCTCACTACTCGCCGCTCTGCGCGGCGAGGTTTGGGTGAGGGGCGGTTCTCAGTGGTCAACGCTCGACGGTTCCGGGCTCCGACAGGGAGACGGATTCGAGCGGTGGCGACTGACAACCCCCACCTCACGGGTTGGTTCACGCGCCGACGTATGGACGTCGACGCGACGAGGGCCGGCAAGTGCCGGCCCCACGCATCCGTCCTACCGACGGAGTCCGAGCTTCGCGATGAGTGTGCGATACCGCTCGACGTCGTTGCGCCGGAGGTAATCCAGCAGACGGCGGCGACGACCCACGAGCATCAGCAAGCCACGACGGCTGTGATGGTCCTTCTTGTGCATCTTGAGATGCTCAGTCAGGTGGTTGATGCGCCCCGTGAGGAGCGCGACCTGCACCTCCGGCGAGCCCGTATCGGTCTCGTGGAGGCGGTGCTCGGTGATCGTTGCTGTGGTATCGGGCATGCGGAAACAGGGATCCTTCAAGTTGCGGAAGCCGGGAATGTAGCACGAAGTCGATTCGGGCGGCCGGTTGGGCGATGGACCCCACGCTGCCCTGAGCGGGGGGATCGTCCGGTTTCAGGGGTTTGAGGGGAGTGTCACACCCTCGTGGGACAATGCGACGGTATGTTCGACTCGACCGGATTCGCAGATTCCGAGCTTGTTGGCAACGGTGCTGATGAGGCACTCGACCTGATCGCCGCCGGGCTCGAACTCTTGCGGTCGGAGGACCGGGTCGAGTGGTCCACGGCGGGCCGCTCCGCCCGGGTGATCGAGTTGGGTCGCCTGGCGGAGCGGGTGCAGGCCGAATGGATCCGTGCGGTCGGGGTCTGGGACGGCGCCGGCGACTACGCCACCGACGGGGCCCTGGGCGCGACGGCGTGGATCGCGCATCGGGTCCCGACCACCCGGGCCGACGCGGCGCGGGTCGTCTCCGCGGGCCGGATGGTCCGCCGATCCGATCGGGTCGCGAAGGCCCTCGAGGCCGGCGACGTGACCGTGAGTCATGTGGAACAGATCGCCCGCGCGGTCCGCCGTCGGGAAGACATCTTCGCCACGCACGGCGACTCGCTCGTGGACGCCGCCATCAACGTGGGGCCGGAGGCGTTCCGGGACTGTGCCGGATCGTGGCGAGCGAAAGCCGACGACGAAGTCGGTTCACGTGACGACCCCACCGGCGACAGTCGCGACGAACTCACCCTGTCCCCCACCCTCGGCGGCCTGGCGTTCAAAGGCTGGCTCCATCCCGAAGCCGGGGTCGAGATCCTCGCCCTCATCGACCATTACGACCACCCCGACCCGATCAGTGGCGACCGGCGGCCCCGCACCCGCGCCCAACGACGCGCCGCGGCGCTCATCGCACTCCTCCTCGGCGACCGGGCTCCGAGCGAGAAGCACATCGACGTCGTCATCGACGAACAGACCCTGCGCGGCGACTGGCCCGACGACCTGCGCTACGCACGGTCCCATGTCGACGGGTACGGGCCGGTCCCCTGCTCCCTCATCCGCCGGTGGCTCGCCGAAGCCGTCCTCCGCCGGGTCGTGAAGACCGGATCCGAAGTCCTCGACGTCGGCCGCGCCACCCGCCTCGCCACCCCCGCCCAACGCCGGGCGTTACGCCACCGCGACGGAGGCTGCGTCGTCCCCGGCTGCACCCGACCACCCCGATGGTCCGACGCCCACCACATCATCGCCTACATCCACGGCGGCCCCACCGACCTCGACAACCTCGCCCTCGTCTGTCGAAGACACCACCACATGCTCGACCACGGCTGGACCCTCACCCGCCGGCACGACCACACCTGGCAGTTCAGCCCACCCAGCCAACCAGAAGCCACCCGCGGCCCTCCCTGACCTACTCGCGGCACGCGTAGGTCAACTCGTCAACACGGCCGCGATGCGGTTGTACCGCGGGTCGGTGTCACCCGCGATCCGGCCGACCCAGCGCAGGATCACGGCCGCGTCGAGCGCGGTGCCGTCCGCGCGCATCGCGTCGATGTCGACCCAGTCCTTGGGCCGGTCGAAGATCACCTTGCACACCACGAGGTGGTCGGCCGCGAGGATCGGGATCGTCGTGTCGGCAAACGGCACGACGCGCACGGCGGTGGCCGCGGCGGCATGGAACCGGTCGTAGCTGAAGAACAGGTCGATCGGGGTGTCGTCCCACGCGAGGCGGGCCTGCCCGTCACGCGGCGCGTGTGCCACCGATCCGGTGACGCCGACGACGGCTAGCCGCGCCGCGACCTCGGTCGCGTGATCGGCGGCCACGAAGAGATTGAGATCGATGTCAATGGTCGCCCGCGGCTCCGCGTAATACGCCAGCGCGATCGCGCCGCCGAACGCGTGCGGGATCCCATCCCCCGCCTCGGCACCCAACGCCGCGTGGAGGCCGACGACCTTCTCCGGGAGTGAGCGGCGGGTCACGACGCGAGGCGCGGGAAGTTCAACGGCCCGCGCGCGCGGCGCTTCGGGATTGCATCGGCGAGCAACAACACGTCGACGAGGCGCTCCGAGCGCTGCTCGTCGGTGAGTGCGGCCGGAACCCGGCCCTGATCGCGCGCCGCGACCACCAACTGCAGGTCGGCGCCGGTCGCGGCGACGAGCCGGCGCAGCGTGGTCACACTCGGGTCCCGCCGGCCGTGTTCGTACGCCGAGATCACCGGCTGACTCGTGCGAGCCCGCGCCGCGAGATCCACCTGGGTCATCCCGGCCCTGGTTCGGGCCTGTATCAACACCTTCGCCGAGTCCATGGGCTGAGTATATCGCTTTGTCTATATCCAGGAAACGGCCGAGCGGAGGGCCGATCCGGCCGGCTTGACATTCCTATATCGGTATGTATCATCGAACGATGGCCCGCACCCCGACGACGGCAGACGTGTTCAACGCCATCGGCGACGAACACCGGCGGTCGATTCTCGACACCATCGGGACCGGTGAGTTGGCCGTCGGCGAGATCGTGTCGGCCCTCGGCTTCACCCAACCCCAGGTCTCCAAGCACCTCAAGGTGCTCCGCGACGTGGGCCTGGTGCAGTGCAGCCGCACCGGCCGCCACCGCCACTACCGCGTGAACGGCGCGGGGCTGCGACCCATCGACGAATGGGTCCGCGGTTTCGCCGCGCTCTGGAACGAACGCTACGACCTGCTCGACGACCTGCTCGTCGAACTCCAACACGAGGAGAGCCCATGACCACCACCCGTCACGGCAGCGCGACCGTCACCACGCCCTCGGATCGCGAGATCGTGATCACCCGATCGTTCGCGGCGCCGCTCGATCTGGTCTGGGATGCGATGACCACACCCCGCCATGTTCTGCGTTGGTGGGGACCGGAGTGGTGCCCGCTCGTCTCGTGTGACATCGACCTGCGGGTCGGCGGCTCGTGGCGGTACGTCTCGCTCGCGTCCGACGGCGGCGAGCTCGGCTGGCACGGCACGTACCGCGAGATCGAACCGCGGGCGCGCATCGTGTCCACCGAGGTGTTCGAAGGCTTCCCCGATGCAGAGTCGGTCAACACCATGACGCTCACGCACGTCGACGGGGTGACCACGCTGCAGACCGTCGTGCTCCACTCGAGCCAGGCCAACCGCGACGGGCACCTGCAGTCGGGCATGGAAGGCGGCATGCAGGACACCTTCAACCGACTCGACGATCTGCTGGCCCGGGCCGACACGACCGCCGAGCGTTTCCGGCGCGTCGCCGGACGGTTCACCGACCGGGTCTGCGAAGTGCCGGCCGACGCGTGGGACAACCCGGCGCCCTGCGACGGTTGGGTCGCGCGCGATGTGGTACGCCACATGGTGGAGTGGATGCCAGGGTTCCTGGCCTCGGTCGGCGTCGACCTGCCGCCCGGACCCTCGGTCGACGACGACCCCGCCGGCGCCTGGATCCACCTGGCCGACTCGCTCCAGGCCCTGCTCGACGATCCGGCGACCGCGCAGAAGGAGATCACCCACGAGCATCTCGGGACCGTCACCGTGGAGCATGCGATCGGCATGATCATGTTCGGCGACGTCCTGATCCACACCTGGGATCTCGCGCGCGCGACCGGACTCGACGAGACGCTCGACGCCACGATCGTCAGCGAGATGCTCGTCGGCATGCAACCGATGGACGAGATGCTGCGCCAGAGCGGCCAATACGGTGAGAAGGTCGCGGTCCCGGACGACGCCGACGATCAGACCAAGCTGATCGCGTTCACCGGCCGGACCCCGTAACCGGTAGGGATCGGGCGTCAGGTGTCGAGGATGGTGCGCGTCTGCTCCACGTCGCGGCCCATCTGGGCGACGAGATCGTCGACCGAGTCGAACCGGATCTCGCCGCGGAGTCGCTCGACGAACTGCACCGCCGCGGGCTGCCCGTAGAGGTCGCCGTCGAAGTCGAGGAGATAGGCCTCGAGCAGGGAGTACTCCTGCGCGTCGTAGAACGTCGGGCGCCGTCCGAGGGAGATCGCGCACGGCCGCCAGACCCCGTCGGCCCCCTGGAACCGCCCGGCGTAGATGCCGTCGGCGGGGAGGCAGACCTCGGAACCGAGCGCGACGTTCGCGGTCGGGAATCCGAGTTCGCGCCCGCGGCGGTCGCCCTCGACCACCCGCCCGCGTACCTCGTGCGGACGGCCGAGCAACTCGGCCGCGCCGGCAACATCTCCCCCCGCGAGGCGGTGCCGCACGCGGGTCGACGAGTACGGCTCGTGCACGACATCGGACTCGGGCGCAACGAGGCCGAGTCCGATGACCTCGAATCCGAGGTCCGCGCCCATGCGCTGCAACAGCGCGACGTTGCCGCCGCGGTGATGACCGAAGTGGAAGTCGCTCCCGACCACCACCAACCGGACCCCGAGCAAACCCACGAGCACCTCGTGGACGAACTCCTCGGCGGTCTCTTTGCTCCGGCCCTCGTCGAACTCGAGCACACAGACGACGTCGACGAGGTCCGCGTCGACGAGCAGTTCGAGTTTGTGGTCGAGGCTGGTCAACAGGTTGGGCGCAGTTTCGGGCCGCACCACCTGGGCCGGATGGCGGTCGAAGGTGACGCACACCGCGTCGAGACCGCGGGCGACGGCCAGTTCCCGGACGAGCCGCAACACCTTGCGGTGGCCGAGGTGCACGCCGTCATACGCGCCGATCGTCACGACGCTGCCGTCGGAGATCGGGGGCGTGCCCTCGCCGACGCGCACCACCCGGGTTCCGCTCATCTGCTCATTCTCCCCCACCGGACGGACCGTCGGCGACGGGGATGACCACGCTGGGCTTGAAGGCGTCTCCCCGCCGCTCGTAGACGGCGAGCAGCAGTCCGGTGGCGTCGAGCAGGGCGTACGGCCCGTCACCCACCACCGTCATCGTGTCGGCACCGAACATCTTGCCGTTCGCGATCGCGGCCGCGTGCTCCTCGTCCACCGTGATCGCCTCCATGCCCCGCAGCGCACCGGCCGGCGAGATCACGTGCGGTGCCGGGTCCTCGACGAGGGTCTCGAGCGCGGTGGCGTCGGCGAGCGTGAAGGCGCCGACCCGCAACCGCACGAGCGACGCGAGGTGTGCGTACCCACCGAGCGCGGCCCCGACGTCGGCGGCGAGCGTGCGGATGTAGGTGCCACTCGAACAGGTCACGACCACGGTCGCGGTCGGGAACGACCCCGCGGTGAACGACTCGAGGTCGAACCGATCGATCTGCACCGGGCGCGGCTTGCGGTCGACCACCTTGCCTTCGCGTGCCAGCTCGTGGAGCCGCTTCCCGTCGATCTTCAGTGCCGACACCATCGGCGGCACCTGCTCGATCGCGCCGCGGAACTGCGGCAGCACCGCCTCGACCGCGGCGGCGTCGAGCTCGGGCATCGCCTGGCGGGCGAGCTCCACACCCGCGGCATCGAGCGTGTCGGTGGCCACCCCGAACGACACCACACCCCGGTACTCCTTGGTGGTCTCCTGGAGGAATCGCATGAGCCGGGTCACCCGACCGAGCCCGACGAGCAGTACGCCGGTGGCGTCGGGGTCGAGGGTGCCCGCGTGACCGATCCGCCGCTGCCGCGTCGCGCCCCGCAGCTTCGCGACCACGTCATGACTCGTCCATCCGGCCGGCTTGTCGACGACGAGCAGTCCGTCGATCACGCGTGGTCCCCGGAGCGGTGGCGGATCAGAGCGACGCGCGGATGCGCGCCACGGTGGCCTCGATGCCGTCGTGCGACGTGAACCCGGCGGCGAAGCGGTGCCCACCCCCGCCGTTCGCCGTCGCGACCTGCTCGACGTCGGTCGCGCCGACCGACCGGAGGCTCACCTTCACGGTGCCGTCGGCTTCTTCCTTCACGACGCACGCGACGTCGGCTTCGGCCGTACGCCGGATGATGTCGATGAGACCTTCGACCTCTTCCATCGTCACCCCGTGCCGGGCGAGCAGGTCCTGCGTGACCGCGGTCCAGACGAAGGACTGCTCCGGGACCAGGATGGCCCCGGCGAGGGCCTCACCGAGGAGTTGGAGGTACGCGAACGAATGCTCTTCGAACAACGTGCGGCTCAACGTGCTCACCGGCAGGTCGAAGGCAAGCAGTTCCGCGGCGAGGTTGAACACGCCGCTGGTGGTGCTCTCGTACTGGAACCGACCCGTGTCGCACACCAGCGCGGTGTAGAGACAGAGGGCGACGTCACGGGTGAGCACGAGCCCCAACCGGTCGATCAACTCACGCAC
This sequence comes from Acidimicrobiia bacterium, assembly GCA_038250905.1. GTDB lineage: Bacteria > Actinomycetota > Acidimicrobiia > IMCC26256 > JAENVU01 > JAENVU01. Next base: position 110,329 of record JBBSBV010000006.1, on the reverse strand, counting down.
GACGACCCCGCTCGCGGCCGCAGTCGGGTCGATCACGTTGATCGTGCCGTAGCGCTCGTTGGAAACGTGGTGGTCGACGACGATCAGTTCCGCCGCGGACTCCGCCAGGGGGCGCAGGTTGCCCAAGCGACCGAGCGCGCCACAGTCGAACGTGACCACGACGCCGAGGTCGGCGGGGACGTCGGCGGGCGGGGTGATCAGATCGAGACCGGGCAGGTCGCGGTAGTGCGGCGCGATCACGAACGGCTCGGGGAAGGTGGCGACGCTCGAACGACCCGCCGCGAGCAGTGCATGATGCAGCGCGAGCATCGATCCCAGCGCGTCACCGTCGGGGGTGACGTGACACATCAACGTGACGTGGTCGGCCGCGTCGATGGTCTTCGCCGCCCGCTCGAGCGCGGCCTCGGTGTCTTCGAAGTCGATGGTCACGTACCTTCCTCACGATCGAGGAGTCCACCCGTGTCATCGGCGCGAATCCCGTCGGCTTGAAGTGTGCGCAGAATCGCTTCGATGCGTTCTCCACTGGCGACCGACTCGTCTTCGATGAACCGCAACTCGGGTGAGTACTTCATCCGGATGGAACGGCCGATGTGGGTGCGCAGGTGCGGGCCGGCCGAGGCGAGGCCCGCCGCTGACTCGTCGGCCGCTTCGCCGCGCCGGAACACCGAGTAGAAGACGTCGGCGGTCCGGAGATCGGACGCGATCTCGACGCCGGTGATGGTGACGAAACCCAGGCGGGGGTCCGAGAGGCGCTCCACCTCCTCGGCGAGGCACTCCATGACCACCTCGTTGAGGCGCGCCACCCTCGGGTACTGCTTCGGGGGTTGGCGCGGTCTACTCATCGTTCGAGGGTGATATCGGCGGTATGCACGGCGCCATCATCGCACCCGCTGGCGGCGCGGGTCAGCTTTGTGTGACCGACGGCGGCCGTCAGGGCGTGAGCACGACCACCGGGATATCCCGGTCGGTCTTCTTCTGGTAGCCCGCGTAGTTGTCGTGATCGGCCACGATCTTCGGCCAGAGGTCGGCCTTCTCGGTGGCATCCGCGACATGCGCGGTCATCGGACGCATGACACCGTCCATCTCCACCTCGACCTGCGGGTCGGCCCGGAGGTTCAGAAACCAGTCAGGGTTCCGGTCGTCGCCGCCCCGAGACGCCACCAGCACGATCGAGTCCTCGAACTGCAACGGCGACGTGAGCATCGTCGGCCGCTTCTGACCGCTCTTACGGCCGGTGGTGGTGAGCACCAGCACCGGCATACCGGCACCCGTGCCCGCGATCCGGCCCTTGCTCAGCCGGAACAGCGGCCGGTGGATCGCGTTGAGGAACTTGAGTTGGATGTCGCTGGGCATGGCTCGTCCTTGCTACGACGCGGTCCGCGCGATCTCGCGGTCCTCGTAGGTCTCGATGATGTCGCCGGACTTCACGTCCTGGTAGCCCTCGAGTCCGATACCGCACTCGAAGCCGTCGCGCACTTCGCGGACGTCGTCCTTGAATCGACGCAGCGACGCGATCGAGCCCTTCCAGATGATGGTGCCTTCCCGCAGGAAGCGGACCTTCGAACCGCGGGTGATGACACCGGTCCGCACGTAACAACCGGCGATCTTGCCGATGCGCGGAACGCCGAAGACCTCGCGGACCTCGGCCTCACCGGTGACGACTTCTTCGAACTCGGGCTTGAGCATGCCGATGAGTGCGGCGTTGACGTCGTCGAGCACCTGGTAGATGACCTCGTAGAGGCGCATCTCCACCTTCTCCTGCGCCGCGAGTTCACGGGCCTTGCGGTCCGGACGCACGTTGAAGCCGATGACCGTCGCGTTCGCGACCGCCGCCAGGTCGATGTCGCTCTCGGAGATCCCACCGACCGCGCGGTGGACGAACGAGAGGCGGACCTCCTCGTGCTCCTGGTCGAGTTTGCGCAGCGCGTCGGTGAGCGCCTCGAGTGAACCGTGCACGTCGGCCTTGAGGACCAGGTTCAGCGTGGCGACCTCGCCCCGTTCGACCATCGCGAAGATGTCCTCGAGCCGGGCGCCGCCCGACAGGATCATCGGGTGCGACTGGTCGGCGACGCGACGACGACGCGAGCGCGCCTCGGCCACCATCCGCGCCACCTTCTCGTTGGGCGCGACGCGCAACTCGTCACCGGCGAGCGGGACGGCGTCGAGGCCGAGCACCTCGACGGGCATCGACGGACCGGCTTCCTTCACCTGGGCGCCGGTGTAGTCGAACATGGCCCGGACCTTGCCCCAGCCACCGCCGGCGACGACCGGGTCGCCGACACGCAGGGTGCCGCGCTCGACGAGCACGGTGGCAACGGGTCCCCGACCCTGGTCGAGGTTGGATTCCAACACGAACGCGCGCGCCGGGACATCGGGGTTGGCACCGAGTGGCGGGTCGTAGAGATCGGACACGAGCAGGATCGACTCGAGGAGTTCGTCGACACCGAGGTTGGCCGTGGCCGCGACCTCGTTGACGACGGTGTCGCCACCCCACTCCTCGGGGATGAGCTGCTGCTCGACGAGCTGCTGCTTCACGCGGTTCACATCCGCGTTGTCACGGTCGACCTTGGTGATCGCCACCACGATCGGCACGTCGGCGTTGCGGGCGTGGTTGATGGCCTCGATCGTCTGGGGCATCACACCGTCGTCGGCCGCGACGACGAGCACCGCGACGTCGGTGGCGTCGGCGCCGCGCTTACGCATCGCGGTGAACGCCTCGTGGCCCGGGGTGTCGATGAAGGTGATGGGCCGGTCGTTCTTGATCACCTGGTACGCACCGATGTGCTGGGTGATACCGCCGGCCTCACCGGACACGACGTTGGCAGAACGGATCGTGTCGAGCAGCGTGGTCTTGCCGTGGTCGACGTGACCCATGACGGTGATCACCGGCGCGCGGACGGGAAGACCCTCTTCGTCCTCGTCGTCGTCGTCACCGAGCAACGCCTGGAGTTCGAGTTCGGCTTCCTGGCCGGGCTCGACGAGCAGGACTTCGGCGCCGAGTTCCTGCGCGATGAGTTCGATCATCTCGTCGGCCATCGACTGGGTGCTGGTGACCATCTCGCCCGCGTCGAACAGGATGCGGACGAGGTCGGCACTGGTGCGGTTCAGCTTCGGCGCGAGTTCCTGGATCGTGATGCCACGCGACACCAGGATCTCGCCCTCGGGAATGGGTGCATCCGACGGCGTGAGCTGCGGTGCGCTGGCCGGCCCGAGATCCTCGAGCCCGCGACGACGCCGCTTCTTGCGTCGGGGCCGCTGCCCCGGACCGCCCGGACCACGACCGCGGTTGAACCCACCCGGTCCACCGCCGGGACCGCCGCCACCGCCGGGACCACCCCGACCACCGCCGGGACCGCCGCCGCCCGGTGCACCACCGGGACCGCGGTTGAAACCACCCGGACCGCCGCCACCGGGCGCACTGCGGTTGAACCCGCCGGGACCACCGCTGCGCGGCGGTCCACCGCCGGGCGCGCCACGACCGGGCGCGGTGCGCTGGCCGGGCGGAGGCGGGATGACCCGTTGACCCGGCGGGGGCGGAATCGGCTTGCCCGTCGAACTCATCAGCGGCGCGGGGGGCGGCGCCGGCTTGTCACCGAGGGTCGGCGCGGTCGGAGCCGACGCGGCGGGAGCGACCGGTGCGGCGGGCTTCGATTCGACGGCCGGCGCCGAACGCGGCGCCGGCGGGGGCGCGATGCCCCCGGTGGAGCGGACGACGTTGCGGCGGGGCGGTGCGGGAGCCGCCGGCGCCTCGACCGGGCTCTCGGCCACGGGAACCGGAACCGGTGCCGGTTCCGTGGCGGCGGGCGCGTCGGCCTCGACCGGGGCGGCGGGTGCCGGTGCGGGCGCCTCGACCACCGGGGCGGGCGCGGGCGCCTCGGCCTTCGCCTTCGCCTTCGTCTTGGACTTCGGTTCCGGCTTCGGCTCGTCGACGATCGGCTCGCCGCGCAGGTCGCGACTGTCCGCCAGTCGACGGATGCGGTCTGCGGACGGGTCGTCGATGCTCGATGAGTGGCTCTTGACCCCCATCTTCAGCTCTTCTGAGAGGTCGAGCACCACTTGGTTCTCGACACCCAGCTCGCGAGCGAGCTCGTACACCCTGATCTTCTTGGTGGCCAACTCTGTCCTTACCCTCCACCGAACGGCGCTCTGCCGTCCGGTTGCGACCCTTGCGGGGCCGATCCGTGCAGTCTCGCACGGAGTACCGATAAATCCTGGTCCGAGACCTCGACGCGCAGGGCGCGGGCGAAGGCTCGGCGCTTCACCGCCAGGTCGAAACAGGCGGGGCTGCTCTCACACAGCCACGCGCCCCGACCGGGTATGTCCCGTCCGATCCGGATCGGCTCGTGGGGCGATGCCGGGCTGCCGGCCAGCCGGACGAACTCGTCCGGCGACCCGCGACGTCGGCATCCGACGCACGTGCGAACCGGATCAGCTCTCCTCGCTGGTCCCCTCCTCAGCCGCGACGCCTTCGGTGGCGTCATCGTTCGTCTCGGCCGCGCCCGCTTCGACCTCGGCCGCGGCGACCACCTCGTCGGCGCCCGTGGCCACGTCGACCGTGGCATCGACCGCGACGGGGTCAGCGCCGACCGCGGCGGGCGCGGCGTCGGCGGCTTCGGCCGGTGCGGCGCCCTCCGCGATCGCACCCGCGATGCCGTCGGGCGACGCGTACCCGGCTGCGGCGGCCGAGATCGCCTCGCCGCCTTCGGCCGGCTGCCACACCAACTCGCCGGTCTCGCTCTCGACCCATTCGCCCTCGGCGTATTCCACGCCGCCGCCGGATTCCTCTTCCGCGAGCTGGGTCTCGCTCTTGATGTCGACGCGCCAACCGGTGAGGCGGGCGGCGAGGCGGGCGTTCTGGCCCTCCTTGCCGATCGCGAGCGACAGCTGGAAGTCGGGGACGATGACCTCGGCGGTGCCGGTCTCCTCGTGGATCCGGACTTCCCGCACCCGTGCCGGCGCGAGCGCCTTCATCACGAAGTCCTGCGGGTTGTCCGTGTAGGGGACGATGTCGACCTTCTCGCCCCGCAGCTCGGTCACGACCATGCGGACGCGCGCACCGCGCGCACCGACACAGGCACCGACCGGGTCGACGTTCGGGTCGTTCGACGCAACCGCGATCTTCGTCCGGTGGCCGGGCTCGCGGGCGACCGCCCGCAGTTCGACGACGCCGTCGAGCAACTCGGGGACCTCGAGCTCGAAGAGGCGCTTGACGAGGCCGGGGTGGGTGCGGCTCACCACGATCTGGGGGCCCTTGGCGGTCTTGCGCACCTCCACGATGTAGGCCTTCAACCGGCTGCCGTGGTCGTACCGCTCGTTCTGGACCTGCTCGGCCTGGGGCAGCAGCGCCTCGACCTTGCCGAGATCGAGCAGCGTGTAGCGCTGGTCGGTCTGCTGGATGATGCCGGTGACGATGTCGCCCTCGCGGCCGGCGTACTCCTCGTACTTCATCTCGCGCTCGGCCTCGCGGATGCGCTGCAGGATCACCTGCTTCGCCGTCTGCGCGGCGATGCGACCGAAGTCGTCGGGCGTGTCGTCCCATTCCTTGACGACGTGGCCGTCCTCGTCGAGTTCCTGGGCGATCACATTGATCTGGCCGGTCTCGATGTCGATCTCGACCAACGCTTCCTCGGCCGCGTCGGGCATGCGCTTGTACGCCGTCACCAGGGCGTTCGCCAACGCCTCGAGCATGATCTCGACCGAGATCCCTTTTTCGCGCTCGATGGTGTCGAGAGCTTCCATCATGTCTGAGTTCATCGGCTTCATTCCGCTCATCGCGCCGCGGCCTCCTTCTTCCGGCCGGGCCGTGAGCCCTTGCCGGGTTTGGGCGCAGGCCCCCATACGAAGATGGTGCGCGCCGACTGGACGACATCGAGTGCGACCGTCTGGTCGCCCGTGTCGGTACGGATGGTGAGCGCGGCGCCGTCGGATTCGACGAGCGTGCCGCGGAGGCGGACCACATGGCCCTCGGCGTTGCGGATCTTCATCGTGATGTCCTCGCCGACCGCGGCCGCGAAGTGCTCGGGCGTGCGCAGCGGGCGCTCGACCCCCGGACTCGACACCTCGAGGAGATAGCGGTTGCGTACCGGATCGAGCGCGTCGAGCGCGGCGGAGATGGTCCGCGTCGCGACTTCGATGGCTTCGAGATCGATCCCACCGGGACGGTCGAGGAGCACCGCGAGAGTGGGCCGCTCACCGCCGGCGAGGGTGACGTCGTAGATCGACAGGTGGAGACTGGCCACGATCGGTTCGAGTTCGGCTCGGATTGCCGTCACACGGTCGGTCATGGTCACCTCCATTCCATCCGGTCGAAACCGGGTCCAGTCAACAAACAGCGTGGGCCCGAGGCCCACGCTGGCCTGGCCTCGAAAGGCCACTCCACCGACCTTGGTGTCGGCGAAGCGCGGCGACACTACCAGACGCTCTGACGATCGTCCCGGGCGCGACTTTCCGGCCCGACGGCACCCGTCGGGCCGGGTGGAGATGATGGGGTCTGGCCCGGCTCGGGTGGATCGTCGGGTCTTGGGGCGATTGCCGCGCCCCCGACCGGCGGGACCGGACGCGCCTCCGGCTACTCGGCGTCGGCGCCTGCGGGGGTCCTGATCCGGCCGGCCACCCCCGCGCCGTGGATGGTCGCACGGGCGGCGGCAATCTCACTGGGCAACGGCCAGGGGTTCGTCACGCAGCCGAGCAGGCCCTTCGACTGTTGCATCATCACCGGTGCCAACTGTCCCGGACCCCCACACGACGAGTGTCCGAAGCCGATCCAATGTCCCGTCTCGTGGTCGATGACCATGTGCCGGTAGTCGGCGAGTGCACCGGGCCAGTAGGGCGAGCCGCTCGCGAACCGATCGTCGTTGATGATCGCGTTCGCGCCCTGCCGGCAGGAGTAGAAGGTGTCGCACGGAGCCCCGAACGTCGGCACGAGGCTCGCCTGGGAGAGCCACACGGTCAGCTCCCCGCCCGCGGGGACTCGGACGAACTCGAAACCGGCCGCGGCCCAGCCGCGCTCGTCGGCGTAGGTCGACTCGACGGCGGCAATGAACTCGGTCACGTCGGAATGCACCGAGCCGCGGACGGCGACCGTGTAGGTGACGGTGCGGAGCACCGGCACGCGGCGCGGGGGTGGCGTGAACGGAGATCCCGAACTCGATCCGGCACCGGTGGCACCACCGCGCGCGAGGTCCTGGCCGGGCCAGTACGCCGAGTCCACGACGGCACGCGCCCCGCCGAACGGATGCAACCCGCCCCACGCATCGATCACCCAACCACCGCCGCCGATCCCGTCGGCGACGACACCGCGGGCCAGGTCCCGGTCGGGCCACGTGGCACCGGTCGCGCGGGCGGGGGCACCACCGAACGAGTGGAGCACGCCCCACATGTCGAGGATCCAGCCGCCACGCCCGGTGGGATTCGCCCGCGCTCCCCTGACCACGTCGAAGGGAGCCCAGTACCCCGAGGAGTAGACGGCCGGCGCGCCACCGAAGGGGTGGATTCCACCCCACGCGTCCACCACCCAACCGCCGCCGCCCGGGCGCAACACCAATGCCCGCGCCAGGTCCTGGCCCGGCCAGTACGTCGGCGAGAAGATCCTCGGCGCACCGCCGAACGCGTGGATACCACCCCAGGCGTCGAGCACCCAACCCCCACGCGTCGGCGCGGCCACGATTGCCCGGGCCAGATCGCGTCCGGGCCAATACGGCGCGCCGGTCGGCGCCGGCGCGCCACCGTAGGCATGGACGCCGCCCCATGCGTCGAGCATCCAACCTCCACCGCGCGGCGCGAGCGCGACCCCGCGCGCGAGATCCTGACCCGGCCAGTAGGCGGGGCTCACGGCCGGGTCGGCACCGCCGAAGGCGTGGAGCGCACCCCAGGCATCGAGCACGTAGCCCCCGCGATGCGGAACCGTGGGCGCAGCTCCGACGCGGCGTGGCGCGATCGGGACCCCGAGGACCGCGGCGCCGACGACCGCGACGAGGAGCAGTACGAACCCACGACGCGAGCGGACCGCAACAGGTCGGCGCACGGGTCGTTACGCGCCGAAGACTTCGCGCAACGCCATCGGGACCGGCACCTCGAGTTGCTCGTAGTTGCAGGACCCGGGGGTGCGGTCGTCACGCCACCGCTGGAACCGGGCGGTGTGGCGGAACCGGTCACCCTGCATGTGCTCGTAGGCCACTTCGGCCACGCGCTCGATCCGCAGCGGTTCCCAGCTCAGGTCCTTCTTCGCGTTCCACCGGCTGACCGCGCCGGGTCGGCGCTGACCGCCCGCGGCGGCGTCGGCTTCGGCTTCGGCCCAACCGGCCCACGGGTGCCCGTCGAGCGCCCCGTGACGCAGCGGCGCGAGTTCGTCGACGAGTTCGGCCCGGAGCTTCGCGTTGAAACTGGACGCGACCCCGACATGGTGCAGCGTGCCTTCCTCGTCGTACAACCCGAGGAGCAGGCTGCCGACACCGACACCGTCTTTGTGCAGCCGGTATCCCGCCACGACGCAATCAGCGGTCCGGAGGTGTTTGATCTTGAGCCAGCCGCGCTCACCCTCGCGGTAGGGGTCTTCGGTGCCCTTGGCGATGACGCCGTCGAGACCGGCACCCTCGAACTGGTCGAACCACTCCTGCGCGACTGCGTGATCACGTGTGAGTGGCGTGAGGTAGATCGACGGCGCGGGCTCGGCCAAGGTCTGCTCGAGCGCGGTGCGCCGCACCCGGAACGGCTCGGCGCGCAGATCCGCGCCGTCGAGCGCGAGGAGATCGAACGCGACGAACGCAGCCGGGACCTCCGCTGCGAGTTTCTCGATGCGGCTGGCGGCCGGGTGAATCCGTTGGGAGAGCATGTCGAAGTCGAGACCGTGCTCGCCGAGGATCACGATCTCGCCGTCGAGCACCGCCTGGTTCGGCAGGCTGGCCCGGATCGGGTCCAGCAGTTCCGGGAAGTACCGGGTGAGGGGACGCTCGTTGCGCGAGCCGAGCTCCACACCGTCACCATTGCGGAACACGATGCAGCGAAAGCCGTCCCACTTGGGCTCGTACCACCACGTGTCGCCGGCCGGCATCTCCCGCACGAGCTTGGCGAGCATCGGCGAGATCGGCGGCTCCACCGTTCCGCTCATCTGCTGCCCTCGTGGCCCAGCGGGCCGGGCCGGACGGGCCACGCTCCGCTCATCTGGCGCCCTCGTGGGCCACGATCTCGACCGCAGCCGCGAGATCCAGCTCGTCGCGAACACCGGTGGCACGGATCTTGCGCTCGACGATGGCCTTGGCGAAACCCTTGGCGCCGAGGGTCAGGTGCACCGGCATCCCGAGCAGGTCGGCGTCGGCGAACTTGATCCCCGGGCTCACGTCGCGGTCGTCGAACAGCACATCCACACCGCGTTCCCGCAGATCGGCGTAGAGTTGCTCCGCCGCCGCGAGCACCGCCGCGCCGCCTTCACCGCGGCCGGGAATCACGATCAGGTGCACCTGGTACGGCGCGACCGAAGCGGGCCAGCAGAGGCCTTGTTCGTCGTGATGCTCCTCGACGATCGCCGAGAGAATGCGACTGACGCCGATGCCGTAGCAACCCATGACCATCGGGTGCTCGGCGCCGCCGTCGTCGGTATACATCGCGCCGAGCGACTTCGAGTACTTGTCGCCGAGTTGGAACACGTGGCCGACCTCGATGCCCCGGTCGATCCGCAGCGGCTCACCGCAGTTCGGGCACGGGTCCCCCGGCTCCACGACCACGATCTCGGCCCAGTCCGAGGGGGTGAAGTCGCGGCCGAGCACCACGTTGCGGTCGTGGTGGTCCACCCGGTTCGCGCCCGTCACCCAGCCGTGCGGCGCACGCAGTGAGTCGTCGGCGATGGTGCGCGCCGCGCCCGCGAAGTCGGGACCGATGTAGCCCTTCGGGATGTCGGGGTGCGCGGCGAAGTCGGCATCGGTGTAGAGCCGCACGGACGCCGGCGAGAAGGCGGCGGCCACCGCATACTCGTTGACCTCGCGGTCGCCCGGGACGAGCGCGAGCACGAGATCGCCGTCGACGTCGAACGCGATCGACTTCATGAGCAGGTCGGCCGTGGTACCGAGGTGCTCGGCGACCACGTCGATGCCGGGCATGTCGGGCGTGTGCACCGACTCCCGCGCCGGGAGGTCGGGCATCGCAACCTCGGGCGCCGGTCGACGGGTCGCCGCTTCCGTGTTGGCGGCGTAGTCGCAGTGCTCGCACCACACGAACGCGTCCTCACCGATGGCCGCGACCGCCATGAACTCCTGGCTCGTGTCACCACCGATCTCCCCGGACTGGGCCTTGACCGACCGGAACGTGAGCCCGCAGCGGGTGAACACCTTCGTGTACGCCGCGTACATCGCGTCGTAACTCTGCTGCAGGCCCGCGAGGTCGGCGTCGAAGGAGTACGCGTCCTTCATGAGGAACTCACGACCGCGCAGGACACCGAAGCGCGGCCGGAGTTCGTCGCGGTACTTCCAGTTGATCTGGTACAGGTTGACGGGGAGGTCGCGGTAGCTCGAGTACTCGCCCGCCACCAGGGTGGTGACCACTTCTTCGGCCGTCGGGGCCATCGCGTACCAGTTGTCCTTGCGGTCCTTGACCCGGAACATCATGTCGCCGTAGGCCTCGTCGCGGCCCGACCGCTTCCACAGGTCGAGGGGCTGCGCGATCGGCAGGCTGACCTCCTGCGCGCCGGCCTCGTCCATCTCCTCCCGCACGATCTGGGCCACGTTGCGCAGGACACGATTGCCGAGGGGCAACCAGGAGTAGATCCCGGACGCAACCCGGCGGATCAGCCCGGCCCTCACCATGAGCTTGTGGCTCGCCACTTCCGCGTCGGCTGGATCGTCACGCAACGTACGAACGAAGAGCGAGGACATGCGCATGGCGGCGGAGGCTACAACTGCGCCGTCGGCCACCCCGCCGCGGCCGGGTCAGTCGACGCGGACACCGGTCTCGGCGAACACACCGAGGGCGAAGGGCATCACCTGGTCGACCCCGATCCGCACCGCGCGCAGCCCGCTGGCGCCACGGAGGGTTTCGAACCGGCTACCCCGGAGGTCGAGGGACGTCGCGACGGCTTGCGAGACGTCGAGCGCGGTGAGATCGCAGCGCTCCATGCGGACCGCGGCGAGCGACGCGCCGACGAGGTCGGCCTCCACCAGCGAGCAGTCCTCGAGCCACACGTGGTCGAGCCGGGCCATCCGCAGGTTTGCGTCGTCGAGCTTGCAGCCGACGAAGCGCACGTGGCGCAACTCGGACTCCGAGAAGTTCACCCCCGTCATCCGGCAGTTGCGGAACTCCACCCGCAGCAGGGACGCGTCGTGCAGGTCGGCGCCGGAGAGTTCGCCGTCGACGACGAGCACGTCGACGAGCGACACGGAGCGCAGTTGCGCCGCGGTCAGCGGGGTCGTGTGCAGGAGCGACCGCACCAACCGGGCGTGCGAGGCGTCGATCCCGGAGAGGTCGGTGTCGCGGATCTCCACTTCGACGAGGTCGTCGCCCCCGCCGAGCGTGACTCGCGGATCGGGCGACTCGGCGAGTTCCGGCGGGGTGGGCTCGGCGATGTCCTTGCGTCCCGGCGGTCGTGCCATCGGCTACTCGACCTCGGCGATGAGTTCGATCTCGACCGCGATGTCGAAGGGCAGCTCCGCGAGCCCCACCGCCGACCGGGTGTGCCGGCCCCGGTCTCCGAAGACCTCCACGAGGAGATCGGAGCAGCCGTCGATCACCGCCGGGGTCTGGTTGAACCCCGGCGCCACGTTGACCATCCCGAACACCTTCACGATGCGGCGCACGCGATCGAGGTCGCCGAGTTCGTCGCGCATCGTCGCCAGGATCGACAGCCCGGTCATCCGGGCCGCAACGCGGGCCTCGTCCAGGCTGACGGTCCCGCCCACCTTGCCGGTCACCACGGTCCCCCCGGAGACGGGACCGTGGCCACCGACGTGGAGGAGGTCACCGCTGCGGATGCAGCCCAGATAGTTCCCGGCCGGGGGGAACACGGGTGGGAGTTCGATCCCGAGTTCGACGAGGCGCTCGGCGATCCGGGTCATGGTGTTCAGCTTCGCGCCGCGACACCGGTCAGTGCTTGCCCCCGTGATCATGATGGTGATCGTCCCGGCCACGACACCAACGGTTGTCGGGCACCCCTGCACACGGGTTCGGCATCGTCGCCTGACGCGGGAGCGGGGTGAGCGCGACGGTGGTCAGGCGCGGGTAGTTGTGGGTGGCGTCGTTCGCACACGGACCGAAGGCTTCCGTGTCGCAGATGACCTGCAACGAGAAGGGGCTGAGGATGTCGGCACCCGAGTTCGGCACACCGCAGGTCCCATGGGTGGTCTGGAGGTTGTCGGGCGCCGAGGTGACCCCGAGCGGGTTCGTGTTGGCGTGGAAGCAGTTGCCCACATCGTGCTGGTCGCTCAGGTCGCCGAAGTCGCCGTTCGACTCGTTGCCGAAGAAACCGTTGTTGCTCATGGCGTTGCCGACGACCTCGTTCGCGAAATCGTCGAAGTAACAGGTGACACCCAGGCTCCCGAGGATGCCGGTCGGGTGGTCGATCCCACCGGCACAGTTGGCGACTGCGGGCGGGTGCGTCCCGGTATCCGGGAAGGGCACGAGCAGCACGCCCCACGCGCCGTTGTCCGCGACCCGGTTGAACGCGATGGTGTCGTGACGACCGCCCGACACCACCATCCCGGTTCCGACCGGACCGAGATCCGCGCTGCCGGAACTCGGGACGTTCGGGTTGTTGTTGTCGTGGATGTTGTTGAGCGCGAAGAGAGTGCAGGACCCGATCGCGCTCGAGGTCGGGACGCCGACCGGACACGATCCGTCCTGGGGCGAAGGCGCGTCGTCGTTGTTCTGACTGTTCGTCGAGATCCCGGTCTTGTTGTGGTCGAACTCGGAACCCGCGATCACGAGTCGGCCGCCCGAGTTGGTGCCCGAGTATCCGAGTGCCGAACCCTGCGCATGGGCGTGGACCAGCGTGGTCTGGCAGTCGGGGCAGGCGCCGATGTAATAGGAGCTGTCCGCCATGTTGCTCGCGTAGCTGTGGTCGATGAGTCCGGGCCCGCCTGCGTTCGAGGCGAAGATCCCGTACTCGGCCTGTGGTGTACCCGCCGCGAAGTAACTCGAGGTCGCCGTCAGGTAGTCGCCCTTGAACGCGCCCATGCCGACCGTGCCGCTGCCGTCGCCACCGTTGAACCAGATCTGGTTGCCTCCACCGCGCCCGTTCAGGAAGTTGCACGCGGTGAGATTCTCGATCGACACGCCGTCGGCCTTCAGGACGAACACCCCGTCGCGACCGACGGGTTCGTCGGTCGCGCTGCGGGGTCCGAAGTCCTGATCGGTCGCGGCCGGCGAGCAGGCCGGGGCGCCCGGCTTCGTACCGTCGATGATCACGCCGTTGCGGTCGAGGCCGCGCACGTGCACGTTCGGACTGGTGACGACGAGTGCGCCCGTGGCTTCGCTGGCACTGCCGTCGGCCCGGTAATCGGTGCGCTCGTGGTAGTCACCCGGCGCCACGAGCACCCAGTCACCGGGACGGGCCGCGTCCACAGCGGCTTGGACCGTGGTGTAGTCCCCCGCCTTGCCGTGGAAGGTGCCGACGAGCAGCGCCCGCGGCTTGCCGGGCTTGGAATGGTCGGCCCGCACCCCCGCGGCGGCGCCGGTCGTCGACGAACCGACGGTCAGTCCGAGCGCGAGCACGGTCGCACCGATGACACCAAGACGCAGTCGCATGAGTTCCCCCCAGAAGTCCGACCGCCGGAGCGTAGAAGCTGTTTCCTCCCGGTGCCACTCTGCGTGTTCACCCCGCGCGCAGCGTCGGCCGGGCCTCCGTACGGGGCATTTCCAAAAGCCGAGCGTCACAGTCGGGAAAAAATGCCGACCAATCCACTGGTATTTCGGGACCGGCCCAGGTAGGGTGAAAACCGTGATTCGAGCCCACGGTGCACCGAGCATCGCTCAAGGCGTGACCCCCCACGAGGTCCGCGACGAGCTGTGTAGTGCCGTGGGCGGCGACTGCGTCTGACCCAGACGCACACTCGACCGCCTCCCCTCTCTCCCGACCGGGACCGGTGGACGCGCGCTGCCGGTTCCACGCACCGAAGGACACCGATGGCCATCAACGTCGACGAACTGCGATCCCGACCCCTCGAGCCAGAGATCGACGAGGAGATCGAGCGCTTTTCCCGGGCGGTCGACGAGTACCTCGCCGGCACCCTCGACGAGGACGTCTTCCGCGTCAGCCGGCTGAACCAGGGCATCTACGGGCAGCGCCAGGGCGGCACCAACCAAATGGTCCGCGTGAAGATCCCGTACGGGCGGGTCGAGCCCGAGCAACTCGAGATGCTGGCCTCCATCTCGGAGACCTATTCCCGCGGCTGGGGTCACCTCACGACCCGTCAGAACGCCCAGTTCCACTTCGTGCAGCTGAGTGACACCCCCGAGGTGCTGCGCATGCTCGCGTCGGTCGGACTCACCAGTCGCGAGGCGTGCGGCGACACCGTGCGCAACGTCGCCGGCTGCCACCTCGCCGGCGCGTGCCCGTACGAGGTCCTCGACATCTCCCCGTGGGCCGAGGCGACGTTCCAGTGGTTCCTGCGCAACCCGCTCTCGCAGCGGATGCCGCGCAAGTTCAAGATCAACTTCAGCGGTTGCGCAACCGACTGCGGCCAGGCGATGTTCAACGACGTCGGCGTCGTCGGCGTGTCCCGGCCGCGTGAGGACGGCACCCTCGAGCCCGGCTTCCGGGTCTTCCTGGCCGGCGGGCTCGGCGCGAACCCGCACCCCGCCCAGGCGCTGGAGGAGTTCACCAGCCGCGAGGATCTGCTCGCCACCATCGAGGCCACGCTGCGCACCTTCGACCACTACGGCAACCGCGACAACAAACTGCGGGCCCGCATGAAGTGGTTGGTCGACACGATGGGCATCGACGAGTTGCGCGAGCGCATCAAGAAGGAACGCAAGTTCCTCCGGGCGTCGGCCACCTACCCGGGCGGCGTGCCGGCCATCGTCGAGGCGAGCGGTGACGCGCCCGCCGGCATGGGCACCGAGGTCGTCGCCGACGGCGGCGTGCCGATCGAGTTCTCCGGTCTCGACCCGTACCGCAAGTGGGAGCTCGCCAACGTCGTGCGCGGGCGGGCGAACGGCACGGTCAGCGCGTACGCCCACGCCAGGCTCGGCGACATCACCACCGCGCAGTTCCGCCAACTCGCCGACATCCAACGTGAGTTCGACGTCGAGATCCGAATCACCAACCGCCAGAACTTCGTCCTGCGCGGCCTCGCCGACGACCAGCTCGCACCCCTGTACGACCGGCTCGTCGAGGCCGACATGCACCGCGCCGGTGCCGAGATGGCCCGCGACGTCGTGTCGTGCCCGGGCGCGGACACGTGCAACCTCGCGGTCACCCAGTCGCGCGGTCTCGCCAACGACATCGACCGCGCCCTCGACGAAGCCGGACTGGCCGAGGTCGGCGGCATACGCGTCAACATCTCCGGCTGCACCAACTCGTGCGGCCAGCACCACATCTCCGACATCGGCTTCATGGGCTTCGAACGCCGCGCCCACGGCCGGGCCGCGCCCGGGTACCAGATGCTCCTCGGCGGGCGGGTCGGACAGATGGAGATCCAGTTCGGCGAGAAGGCCACCAAGGTCCCGGCCAAGACCGCATCCGAAGCGGTCGTGCGGGTCGTCGGCCGGTTCGCGGGCGAGCGCACGGCGGGCGAGACGTTCCGCGACTGGCTCGACCGGTCGGGCGGTGCGGCGCAGGTCGGCACCACGTTGAAGGATCTCGACGTCTTCCCGACGCCCGAGGAGAACCCCGATTTCTACGTCGACTTCGACGAGACTGGTCCGTACGAATCGCAGGTCGGCGAAAGCGAGTGCGCGACGTGAGCACGACGACGACAACGCCCGTCTCGATCGGTGCTGCACCAGTCGTCCCCGACCTCGACGCGCTCACGGCGATCGATCGGCGCTTCAGCTCGCGTCCGGCGTCCGCGCTCATCGCGTGGGCCTACGACGAGTACGGCTCGGACCTCGTCCTCGCGGCGTCGTTCCAGGACTGCGTGCTGATCGACATCGTGTACAAGACCGTCCCGAACGTGGAAGTCGCGTTCCTCGACACGCAGTACCACTTCGCGGAGACGCTCTGGTACGTGGAGCAGGTGAAGACGCGCTACGACCTGAACCTCAACGTGATCCGCCCCGACCGTGCGCCCGACGACCTGTGGCACAACGATCCCGACGCGTGCTGTCGGGCCCGCAAGGTCGAACCGATGCAGCACGCCCTCGAGGGCAGAGCGGCGTGGATGAGCGGACTCCGACGGGCCGAGAGCCCGGCCCGCGCCAACGCGCCACTCGTGAGCTACGACCTCAGCCGCGGCCTGGTGAAGCTCAACCCGATCGCCGGATGGTCCGATGCGGACGTCGCCGGATACGTCAAGGACCACGACCTCCCCATGCACCCGCTGGCCGAGCGGGGTTACGACTCCATCGGGTGCTGGCCCTGCACCCGCCCCGTCGGCGTGGGTGAGGACGGCCGCGCCGGCCGCTGGGCCGGTCTCGACAAGACCGAGTGCGGCCTCCACCTCTGACCGTCCCGTCGCGTCCCCCCGCAATATGAGCGCGAATCGCGGGCCGTCGCTACCCGGACGCGTGACGAATCGATTCGACTGACGGCCGGACGAGCGCGACGACCGGGGCGAAACTGTCGATCTCGCGCACCGAGAAGTAGGAGATCCCCCACCGCTCCCGACACGTATGGAGGTGGGTGGCGATCTCCTCGTGGGTACCGATCGCGAGGAACGGTGTCGTGAGCGCATCGTCGACGGTCGGCGCCCACCCGCCGGCGACGACCTCGGCCGCGGCGGTACGCCGGTCGTCGGTGATGATGATCGCCTGCACCAGCGCGTGGAGTTCGGGCATCCGCACACGATCCGCGGCCTGCTCCCGGATGTACGTCACGGTCGCGTCGAGCCGATCCGCCTCCCATCGGGTCTCGTGCCGCTGACCGTCGGCCAGTGTTCGACCCAACATCAGCAGCCCGATCGTGTCGGCATGTCGCGCGGCATGAGCCAACGCCTGCTTCCCGTTCACTCCCACGAGCACCGGGAGGTGCTCCTGGAACGACCGCTGCGTGCGCACTGCGCGGATTCGGTAGTGGTCGCCGTCGAACGTGACCTCCTCGCCGTCGAGCAGTCGGCGTACCACCTCGACCGCCTCGGCCATCCGCGCCTTGCGTACGGCGGGCGGGTCGAACGCGATCCCCACCGCCTCGTACTCCGTGAACGAATGACCCGCGCCGATTCCGAGCTCCATCCGGCCGCCCGTCAGGTGGTCGAGCGCCGCAAACTCGCGCGCCAGATGCACGGGGTGATGGAAGTCGTTGTTCAGGACCAGCGGACACAGCCGCACCTGCTCGGTCGCGGCGGCGATCGCGGCCAACGGCGCGAGAGGCGCCCAGGAGTCACCGACGTGATCCGACGTGTGGACCACATCGAACCCGGCCGCCTCAGCGTCCCGAGCGGCATCGACCAGCTCACTCGCCGATCCCGCCCCGAGCTGATATCCGAACCGGAACGGACGCATACCCCCGACGCTATTGCAGGGGCGATCGGGCGCCCGATGAGCCGGCGGTGGGCTACGCCGCCGACACCGGGGGGCGGCGGTCGGCCCAGGGCGCGGCGGTCTCGAGTTGGGACGCCAGACGGATGAGGATGTCCTCCCGACCGAACGGGGCGACGAACTGCACGCCGATCGGCAGACCGTCGGCGCTCATGCCGAGTGGCAACGAGATCGCGGGCTGACCCGTCGCGTTGAACGGCAGCGTGAACGTGATCAGCGAACCGGCGTCGAGCAGTTGGCCGAAGCCGTCGGCCTCGCCCGCCGCCAGCCGGCCCAGGCGGAACGGTGGTTCGGGGATCGTCGGCACCATCAGCACGTCGAAGTCGGCGAACCAGCCGGCGACGCCGCGCGCCCACCGCTGCAACGCCTCGAGCGCACCGACGTAGGCGCTGGCGCTCACGCCCTGGGCCATCCCGAGGAGCGCCTGGTTGATCGGCTCCAACTCGTCGATGGCGATGGTCCGACCGATCCGCTCGCTCCACCGGTCGACCTCGCGCCCGATCACCCCCGCCCAGAGGCCGGGGAGCGCGGCGAGCAGACCCGGATCGTCGAGCGGTGCGACCACCTCGTTCGTCACCACATGACCGAGCGATTCGCACAACCGGGCCGCCGCCTGCACCACCTCGACCACCGCGGGATCGGAGTCGCCGGTGCCATCACAGCGGAGAGTCCGGAATCCGATGCGGAGTGACCCGGGCGGCACGCCGACCTCGTCCGCGTAGGGCCCCACCGGGGGCACGATCTCGTAGGGGTCGCCGATCCCGGGGCCATGGGCGGCGTCGAGAATGCCCGCAGTGTCCCGCACCGATCGGGTCAGCACGTGCTCGTGCGAGGTCGGCCCCCACAACTCGCCGAAGTCGGGGCCGAGCGTGGTGCGCCCGCGGGTCGGCTTGAGTCCCACGAGACCGCACATCGACGCCGGGAAGCGGATCGAACCGCCCATGTCGTTGCCGTGGGCGGCCGCCACCATCCCGGAGGCCACCGCGGCCGCGGCACCACCGCTCGACCCGCCGGTGGACCGGTCGAGGTCCCACGGATTGTGCGTGGCCCCGTACGCGACCGGTTCGGTGGTGACCGTGCTCGCCATCTCGGGCAGGTTCGTGCGCCCGATGCTCACCAGTCCTGCTCGGTGGTAGCGCTCGACGAGCCACGTGTCGGTGTCCTCGTGCCAGTCGATGTCCTTCAGGACCTGCATGCCGAAGTGGTACGGCTCCCCCGCCTCGTGACAGACCGCGTCCTTGATCAGGAACGGAACCCCGCGGAACGGACCGTCCGGGAGATCGCCGCGGGCCGCATCGCGTGCGCGCTCGAAGTTGGTGTGGATCACCGCGTTCAACTGCGGGTCGAGGGCCTCAACGCGCGCGATCGCGTCCTCGACGAGTTCGAGCGGCTTCACCTCACCCGCGCGCACCAACTCCGCCTGCGCGGTGGCATCCAACCAAGCGTCGGTCATCGTTCCCTCCTGGTCCCGGGAACGGCAGCGTCCGGGCACCCGTCGCCGAGTCTGCCGCGGATCAGCGCGGCGCGAAAACGAAGCGCCGATGCCGTCAGCTGCCATCATGGCGGGGTGCCCGTCCACCGTGTCGCCGACGCCGGCTTCGACCGCGAAGCAGCCGCCTACGAGCGGGCGCGGCCGGGGTATCCGCCGGCGTGCGTGGCGTGGTTCGCCGAGCACCTCGGCATCGGTCCCGGTCGGGACGTGCTCGATCTCGCCGCCGGTACCGGGAAGTTCACCCGCCTCCTCGAACCGCTCGGCGCACGGATCGTTGCGTCCGAACCGGTCGACGGAATGCGCGAGGTGCTCCACCGCACCAGCCCCGGGGTCCCGATCATCGCCAGCACGGCGGAGCGCCTGCCGTTCCGCGCCGCGTCGTTCGACGCGATCACCGTCGCCCAGGCCTTCCACTGGTTCGACGCAGCACGCTCACTCGAGGCCGCGGCCCGGGTCCTGCGTCCGGGTGGTCGGCTCGGCCTCGTCTGGAATGCCCGCGATCGTTCCGCGCCCCACGTCGACGCGCTCTGGTCGATCATGGACCGCGTCGAGAAGCACGCACCGTGGCGACAGCACGACGAGTGGCGGGAGTCGGCGTTCACCGAGACCCCGTTCTTCGGGCCCCTGCACGAAGCCACGTTCCACCACGAGCAGATGCTGACGGTCGGGCAGGTGGTCGAGCGGTTCCAATCGGTGAGTCACGTCGCAGTGCTCGAACCCGACGAACAACGCGCCGTGCTCGACGAGGTGCGGACGCTCCTCGCAACTCATCCCGAGACCGCCGGCCAGGACCGCATCCCCATCGCCTACCGCGTCGACGCCTATTGGTGCGAACGCGCGTGAGGGGCGCGACGCGAGGCCTACGCGTCACCGCTGCGCTGCTGGCGGGGCGGGCGGCCGGCTGGGCGTCGCGGGTGACCGGTCGTGGGGCCGGGACCCAGGTGAGCGGGCGCGTGATGCTCGCCATCGATCCCGACCTGCTCGCCGACGTCGTCGCCGACCGCCGAGTGGCGATCGTGTCCGCGACCAACGGCAAGACCACGACCACGCGCCTCCTCGCCGACGCGTTGCGCGCGTGCGGTACCTCCGTGGTGACGAACCACACCGGGGCCAACATGCCCGCGGGCGTTGCCGCGGCCCTGGGCCGGGACCCGGCGGGGACGGTCGCGGTCCTGGAGGTGGACGAACGCTGGGTCCCGAAGGTGGTCGACCCGTTGCACGCCGAGGTCCTCGTGTTCGGGAACCTCACGCGTGACCAACTCGACCGCTTCGGCGAGGTGCGCAGCATCGCGGTGAAATGGCGCGCGGTGTGTACGGATCACCCGGACCGCGCCGTCATCGCCAACGCCTCCGATCCGCACGTGGTGTGGTCGGTGGGACCGGCCCGCAACGTCACCTGGGTCGCACTCGGCGCGCCATGGCGCTCCGACGCCGCCACCTGCCCCGAGTGCGCGGCCCTGCTCACCTGGACGGCCGATTCGTTTGCGTGCCCGGCCTGCGGCTTCTCCCAACCCGAGGCCGACTACCGGTTGCTGGGCGACACGCTCGTCACCCCGCGCGGTCCGGTCACCCTCGACCTCACGTTGCCCGGCGACTGGAATCGCATGAACGCGGCCCTCGCGCTGACCACCGCGATCGCGCACTTCGGAGCCGACCCCGAAGCGGCGGCCACCGGCATGCGCAGCGTCGATGTCGTGTCCGGCCGGTTCTCCACCTGCCGACTGGCCGACGGTCGCGAGGCCCGGGTGCTGCTCGCCAAGAACCCGGCGGGCTGGACCGAGGTGTTGCGTTGGCTCGAACCGCAAGCGGGCGCCGTCGTGCTCGCAGTCAACGCCCACGTGGCCGATGGTCGCGATCCCTCGTGGCTGTGGGACGTCCCCTACGAGATCCTGCGCGGCCACGAGGTGGCGGCGAGCGGTGAGCGCGCGCTCGACGTCGCGGTCCGACTGGAGTACGGCGGGGTCGACCATGTCGTCGAACCCGATCCGCTGCGCGCCGCGCAACGACTCACCGGTCCGGTGAACATCGTCGCCTCCTACACCCAGTTCACGGCCTTGACCAAGGCGTCGTGGTGAGCCGGACCTCCGCCGTCCGGGTCGGCCTCGTCTACCCCGAACTCCTCGGCACCTACGGCGACCGGGGCAACGCGATCGTGCTCGTCGATCGCGCCCGGCGACGCGACATCGCCGCCGAGTACGTCGAGGTCCCGGCCGGCGCACCGATCCCGGAGTCGCTCGACATCTACCTCTTCGGTGGCGGTGAGGACGACGCGCAGGTGATGGCCGCCGACGGCATGCGGGCCTCTCGCGCCGCGATCGACACCGCGCGGGAGGCCGGCGCGGTGATCTTCGCGGTGTGCGCCGGATACCAACTCCTCGGCACCAGCTACGAGGCCGGCGACGGCGACATCCTGGACGGCCTCGGCCTGGTGGATCTGGACACCCGATCCGGGACGGGAAGACTCATCGGCGAAGTGGTCGTGGAACCTGCACCGGAGACCAGGCTGCCCGCGCTCACCGGGTTCGAGAACCACGGTGGCCGGACCACGCTCGGACCCGGGGTGGCGCCACTCGGACGGGTGACGGTGGGCTACGGCAACGGCGTGGACGCCGTCGACGGCGTCCTCGCCGATCGGCTCCTCGGCACCTACCTGCACGGTCCGGCGCTCCCGCGCAACCCCGCCCTCGCCGATCATCTGCTGGGCTGGGTCGTCGGGACCGAGGCACTCACCCCGATCGACGACGACCTGGTGAACCGCCTCCGCGCCGACCGCCTGCACGAAGCTCGGCTCACCGGGTTCGCGGCGCGCCGACGCGACTGGCACGCCAACCGCGGTTAGTTCTCGCCGGCCAGCTCGCGGATGCGGTCGATCTTCTCGGCGTCGTGGTTGGCGTCGGCGCCCTGCGACGTGATGAGTTCGACGCGCGTGGCTTCGGCCTCGGCCGCCGCGCCCGCGTCGGCCGACGCGATCACGGCCTCGATGCCTTCGTCCATGATCTGCTTCGCGGTCGCGACCAGTGCGTCGACCATCTCCGCCTCGGGAACGACCCGCACGACCTGACCCTTCACGAACAGGTGACCGCGGCCGCGACCGGCCGCGATCCCGAGATCGGCCTCGCGTGCCTCACCGGGTCCGTTCACCACGCAGCCCATCACCGCGACCTGCAGCGGGATCTTCAACTCACCGAGCGCGGCCTGCGCATCGCCCGCGACCTTGATCACGTCGACCTCCGCCCGGCCACAGCTCGGACACGCGATGAGGTCCAGCCCGCGCCGTTCGCGCAGGCCCAGAGCCTCCAGCAGCGTGCGACCGGCGCGGGCTTCCTCGACCGGATCCGCGGTGAGTGAGTACCGGATCGTGTCACCGATGCCTTCGGCGAGCAGCGTCGCGATCCCGGCCGTCGACTTGATCAATCCGTTCGGCGGCGGGCCGGCCTCGGTGACGCCGAGGTGGAGCGGGTGGTCGACCGTCTCGGAGAGCAGGCGGTACGCGTCGATCATCAACGCGACGTTGCTGGCCTTGACCGAGATCTTCACGTCGTCGAAGTCGACCTCGGCGAAGTGGGCGAGTTCACGTTGGGCCGACGCGACGAGCGCCTCCGGCGTGATGCCGTACTGCTCGGCGATGTCGGGATCGAGCGAGCCCGCGTTCACTCCGATACGGATCGGCAGACCCCGGTCCTTGGCCTCCTGGGCGACCGCCTTGATGTGCGCGGCCTTCCGAATGTTGCCGGGATTCAGCCGCAGGCCCTGCACGCCCGCTTCCATCGCCGCGAGCGCGAGCCGGTACTGGAAGTGGATGTCGGCGATGATCGGGACCGGCGATCGCGGCACGATCTGCGCGAGGCCCTCGGCGGCCTCCTCCTCGTTGCAGGTACACCGCACGATGTCGCAGCCCGCCGCCGCCAGCGCGTAGATCTGGGCGAGCGTGCCCTCGACGTCGGCGGTCTTGGTCGTGGTCATCGACTGCACCGACACCGGCGCATCGCCGCCGACCGCCACACTCGGCCCCGGGGCCCGACCGACGACGACTTGGCGGGTCCGGCGACGGGGGGTGGGCATGCAGTCGAGCCTACGCGGGCCGGTTCGTACGGTTCGACGCGCCAGATGCCCTGGGCCACCCCAGGCCCGACCGCCGTTCGACCGGGGACCTGGTACGGTCGTTGTTCACCCCCTTCTTAGGGAAGACGGCTCGTTTGCCTTGGGCCATTGCCCGAAACGATCCTGTCGCCTCCTCTGAGTTCATTCGAGGAGCGCAATGTCACCGATTTCCGCACGCCCGAGTTCCGCTATGGGCGAAACCTCACCCACCGCGCCCGAGGGGGTGACGGCGTTCGTCTACTGCGAAGGCAACTTCGGGGAACTCGACGGGAAGACCGCCAACGGACTGGTCCGCCATTCCGAGAAGTACGACGTGCTCGGCGTCATCGACTCTCGCACCGCCGGCCGCGACGCCGGTGACGTGCTCGACGACGTCGCCAACGGGATTCCCGTGTACCGGGACGTCGCCGAGGCGATCCGGGTCGCCGGTCGCATTCCGGATTACTTCATCTTCGGGATGGCGCCGGCCAGCGGCCTGCTCTCACCCGCCGAGCGCACCGTGGTCCTCGACGCCATCGCCGCCGGAATGCACGTGGTCAACGGTCTGCACGAGTTCCTGAACGACGATCCGGAGTTCGTCGCGGCGAGCCTCGCTGCCAACGTGACCATCCTCGACGTCCGCCGGCCGCGGGCCAAGAAGGACCTGCGGATCTTCACCGGTCGGATCTTCGACGTGACCTGCCCCCGCATTGCGGTGCTCGGCACCGACGGCGCGATCGGCAAGCGGACGACCGCGACCGTGCTCACCCAGGCGCTCAACGACGCCGGGATCCACGCCGTGCTCGTCGGGACCGGTCAGACCAGCATCATCCAGGGTGCAAAATACGGCGTCGCCCTCGACGCGATCGCACCGCAGTTCTGCTCGGGCGAGATGGAAGCTGCGGTCGTCGCCGCGTTCGAAACCGAAGATCCGGACGTCATCATCATCGAGGGCCAGGGCGCGCTGAGTCACCCCGCGTACCTCACGTCGGGCTACATCCTCCGGGGCAGCCAACCGGCCGGCGTCATCCTGCAGCACGCGCCGAAGCGGACGATGCTGAGCGACTTCCCCACCCTGCCGATGCCGACCCCCGCGAGTGAGATCAACCTCATCGAGACGTTCGCCGCCACGAAGGTCATCGGGCTCACCATCAACCACGAGCACATGTCGCGGCCCGAGGTCGACGCGTCGATCGTGGCGTACGAACGGGAACTCGGCATCCCCGTCACCGATGCACTGACCCATTCGCCTGACCGTCTGGTCGCGATGGTCTGCGGCGCATTCCCGCAGCTAGGGACGAGAAGCACCGCCGCCGTCGGATGACCGCCCCGCGGCTCGACGTCGACCTCGACAAGATCGCACACAACACGCAGACCCTCGTCGAACGACTCGCCCCACGGGGGATCCAGGTGATCGGGGTGACCAAGGCGGCGCTCGGAGCACCGCCGGTCGCGATCGCGATGCAACGGGGTGGCGCAACCGGACTCGGCGACTCGCGCATCGAGAACATCGAGACGATGAGCGACGCGGCCATCGCGGGACCGTTCACCCTGATCCGGTCACCGATGCCGAGCCAGGTCGGCCGCGTCGTCACCACGGCTGCGACCAGTTTCAACAGCGAAGCCGACGTGCTCGATCAGTTGTCGAGCGCGGCGTACGCGCGTCACCGGTTGCACGCGATCGTGCTGATGGTCGAACTCGGCGATCTCCGCGAGGGTGTCCTCGTCGACGACCTGTTCGCGCTCGTCGCGCACACGCTCGACTGTCCGAACCTCACGCTCGCCGGACTCGGGACGAACCTCGCCTGCCAGAGCGGCGTCGCACCCGATGCGACGAAGATGACCGCGCTCTCGGACCTGGTCGACGCCGTCGAGGCCAAGTTCGGGCTCGAACTCCCGATCGTCTCGGGCGGGAACTCCGCCAATCTCGACTGGGCACTCAGTGGGGTCGATACGGGGCGGGTGAACCAGCTCCGGCTCGGCGAGGCGATCCTCCTCGGCCACGAACCGCTCCACGGCCGGCCGCTCGACGGTCTGTACACGGACGCGGTCACGCTGGTCGCCGAGGTGATCGAGTCGAAGGTCAAGCCGACCCAGCCGTGGGGCACGGTCGCCCGGTCGGCGTTCGGCGCAGCCACCCCACGGTCCGGAAGCGGCACCCGGCGCCAGTCGCTCCTCGCGCTCGGTCGCCAGGACGTCGATCCCGACGGCATCACGCCGGTGCACCCTGTGACCGTGCTCGGCGCGAGCAGCGACCATCTCGTCGTCGACACCGGTGGCGAGGTGTATCCCGTCGGCAGCGAGCTGCGATTCGAACTCGACTACAGCGCGCTGCTGCGGGCGATGACCTCCCCGTTCGTGACGAAGGAGTTCGTGTCGCCGAGTGGACTACAGGCTGCGTAGGTCGAGATAGATCGTCGACAGCCCGAAGAGCAGGATCACGACGACGACCGCCGCCGCGACCGGCATGAGTTTCTGATAGTCGACGCGCACCCGACGGCCCCGCACCTTCGACGCGATGCCCTCGTAGGCGGCAACCGCCGCGTGGCCACCGTCGAGCGGCGGGAGCGGCAGCAGGTTGAACAGTGCGACGAACACGTTGATCGCGGCGAGCAGGCCGATGAGGACCCACCAGTTCCCACCGACGATGGCACCGCCGTCGGCCACGATCCCGACCACCGACCGGGGCCGCTCCTGGCTCGTGAATCCACCCTTGGAGTTGGTGACGGTTTTGCCGTACCGCTCGATCCCGCTCGGCGAGAACACCTTGCCGAGTGCGCCGACGGTGTCGGAGACGCCGCTCCCGAAGGTCGAGAACGTCCGCGGCACGGCCGCGACGGCATTGACCGGCGTCGAGACCAGGCTGCCGACGATCCCGACGCGCGGCGCGCCGTCGATCACCTTCGGTGTCGCACGGACGGTGACGATCCGGCCGTCGCGTTCGACCGTGATCGCGAGCGATTCGTTGCGGTGATCGCGGATGACCGGGCCGATCGATTCCCACGTCGTGATCTTCTGGTCGCCGATCGAGACGATGCGATCGCCGGAACGGATCCCGGCGGCCTGGGCCGGCGAGTTCGCCGAGACGGTGTCGATGACCGTCGAGATCTTCTCGGGGCCGTGGAACACGAGCGCCGCATAGATCAGCACGAGCGCGAGACCGAGGTTGACGATGATGCCGGCCAGCACCGTGATCAGGCGCTTGCCGACGGTGGCCTGGCGGTAGGTACGGGACTCGTCCTCCGGGTCGACCTCCTCGAGGTTGGTCATCCCGATGATGCGGACGTAGCCACCGAGTGGGATCGCCTTGACGCCGTATTCGGTCTCACCCCGCCGGAACGACCAGATCTTGGGCCCGAAGCCGAGGAAGAACTCGGTGACCTTCATCCCCGACTTCTTGGCGGCGATGTAGTGACCCCACTCGTGGAGCATGATCGTGAGGATCAGCCCGACGATGATCGCGACCGTGACCGCCAGCGACGGACGCACGGCGACGAGGACGACGACGGCGAGCACCATGAGTACCGCGCCCGTGATCGCCTTCCGGGTTTCGACCGGTGGCGAATCGCCCAACGGGTCCTTCATGCAGTGGCTCGCTTCTCGATGACGGCGGTGGCGCGCGCCCGCGCCATTCGATCTGCTTCCAGAACGTCGTCGACATCGGCGACGTTCCCGGTTCCGTGCTGGAGTACGGCGTCAACGATATCGGCGATTTCGACCCATGAAATCCGTCCGGCGAGGAACGCCTCGACCGCGATCTCGTTGGCCCCCGAGAGTGTTGCCGGTGCGCCGCCACCCGCCCGGCCGGCCCCATAGGCCAGGTTCAGGCAGGGAAACGCGTCCAGGTCCGGGGCCTCGAAGGTGAGTGCGCCGAGGGTGGACCAGTCGACCGGGCCGAACGCCTCGTCGAGGCGCGCCGGTGCTCCGAGCCCGAGTCCGATCGGCAGGCGCATGTCGGGCATCGAGAGCTGCGCGATCGTGGCGCCGTCGCGGAAGGTGACCATGCCGTGGACGACCGATTGCGGATGCACGACGACCTCGATCCGGTCGAAGTCGACGTCGAACAACTCGTGGGCCTCGATCACCTCGAGTCCCTTGTTCATCAGGGTCGACGAGTCGATCGTGATCTTCGGGCCCATCGACCAGGTGGGGTGGTTCAGGGCGTCCTCGACCGTCACCGACGCGAGCTGGTCGCGGGTCCGGCCCCGGAATGGACCGCCGCTGGCGGTGAGCACGATCGTGGCCACCTCGGCCGCGGTTCCCGACCGCAACGCCTGGTACACCGCCGAGTGCTCCGAATCGACGGGCACGATCTCGCCGCCGCCGGACTCGCGGATCGTGCGCACCACCGGCCCACCGGCGATCAGGCTCTCCTTGTTGGCCAGAGCCAGTCGCTTCCCGGCCCGCAGGGCCGCGATGGTGGCCGGGAGGCCGGCGAACCCGACGACCCCGTTGAGCACGACGTCGGCGTCGTCGAGTGCGGCCAGTTCGGCGAGGACCTCGGGCCGGTCACCGGCGAGCAGGGCCCGGTCGGCCGGGACGCCGAACTCGGCGGCCTGCGCCGCGAGGAGTTCCCGGTTGGAGCCGGTGGCGAGGGCGACGACCTCGTACTCGTCACGGTGCCCGCGGATGACGTCGAGGGCCTGGGTACCGATCGAGCCGGTGGAACCGAGGAGAACGACGCGACGCGTAACGCTCAACCGAGCTTCAGGGCACGGGCGAGGAAGTACACCGCCGGCATGCAGAACAGCAGCGCGTCGAACCGGTCCAGCACACCGCCGTGCCCGGGCAGGATCGCGCCGAAGTCCTTGATGCCGAGGTCACGCTTCAGCATCGACTCCGCCAGGTCGCCGAGCGGGGCCATGAACGCGATCGTGATCCCGAGCGCCAACGCGTCGGTCAGGTCGCCCCACGGGGTGATCTGCTTGACGATCAACACCGCGGCGATGATCGAGCCGGTCATGCCACCGATGAGCCCCTCGACCGTCTTGTTCGGCGAGATCGCGGGGGCGAGGCGGGTCTTGCCGAACTGCGAGCCGACGAAATACCCGAAGATGTCGTACGCGATCACGGGGATGGCCACGCCGAGGATGAGTCCGACGCCGTTCTGGAACGAGAGCAGGAGCCCCGCGAACCCACCGATGACCCCGACGTACACGAAGCCGCCGACGGTGACCGCCACGTTCACCATGGGACGAGTGTGGACGACCTCGAACACGAACCACAGCAACGTGAACACCATGACGAGCGGTATCACGAACACGAACGCGAACTCGCCCCGGTCGTACGCGAGCGGCACCATCGTGAGGGCACCGAGGATCGCCACGAGCGTCGCCGGCCGGAAACCCCGGGTGTGGAGCGCCTGGAACAACTCGAACGTGCACATGCCGACGATCACGGTCGCCAGGACCATCGTGACGCCCCGGCCGAGCGAGAGGCACACGAGCGCGAGGACCGCCATCCCGACGCCGGAGACGATCCGCACGACCATGTCGGGGCGCTCCGCGCCGAGGCCGAGCTCATCGTCGGCGCGGGTAGTGGGGCGCGGTCGGGGCGAAGGCGTGGTGCGGACCCGTCGCGCCGCGACCTCCCGGTCGAAGGCGACATCGTCGTCCTCGGGCGGCAAGGCGAGGGCGCTCAGGCCCAGCTCGTCGTCGAGGGCCGGCTCGAGGCCGTCGAAGGTCTCCAACTCCTGGTCGGTCCAACCGACCGCGCCGCCGGTGCGGTAGCGCAACCCGGCCCCGGCGTCGGAGAGGTCCTCGTCGCCGAGGATGATCGGCACCTCTCCGGTGGCGGGCTCACTCCAGTGCGGCAGGCCTTCGGGCGCGGGCGCGGGACCCGGATCCATCGCGTCGCTGGGCTGGAGCGGTGCGACGTCGTCGACGTCGGGATCGGCCCCCGCCATCGCCTCGCTGGCCTGCGGGTCCCAGTCGGCATCGTCGAGGTCGCTGCTCACGACGGGCTGTTCGGCGGTGGGTTCCTCGTCGACCTCGTCCCGGGCGGGAGCCGGCCGAAACGTCTCCTCGACCAGGCCGCTCACCTCGGAGCGGAACGAGTCGTCGGCGGTGTTGCTGCCGGTTCGTCCGGCGTCCGATTCGAGGTCACCGATCCGCTTGGCGACGGCCTCACCCGACTCGACGACGGCGTGGGCTTCCTCCGCGCCGATGATCCGGACCCCTTCGCCCGCGATCGGCGGCAAGGCCGACGGCCGCGTACTGGTCTCGTTGTCTTCGTCGTGACGATCAGTCACGCCTCTACCCCCCGGTGCCACACCTTGTAACCACGCGCACCCTAGACCGGCTCGGCCTTTGGCCCCAGTACCCGCCGGAGTTGCGGTCAGACCTCCAGGAGCTCCTGCTCCTTGTGGCCCAGCATCTGGTCGACTTCGTGGATCACCTCGTGGGTGACCTTCTCCAGCTCTTTTTCGATGCGTTCGAGCTCGTCCTGGGACAGTTCGCCGTTCTTCTCCAGGCCTTCGAGCTCCTGGCGGGCGTGGCGGCGCAGGTTGCGGATGGACACCCGGCCGTCTTCGGCCTGGCCCTTCACCACCTTCACCAGGTCCTTGCGCCGGTCCTGGGTCAGTTCGGGGAAGACGAGCCGGATGACCTGGCCGTCGTTGCCCGGATTGATGCCGAGGTCGCTCTGCTGGAGCGCCTTCTCGATCGCGCCCATCGCGCCCCGGTCGTAGGGCGACACCACGAGCACCCGGGGTTCGGGAACGCTGAACCCGGCCAGCTGCTGGAGCGGGACCTCGCTGCCGTAGTAGTCGACCCGGATCTTCTCCACGAGCGCCGGAGTCGCCCGTCCCGTGCGGACCGAGGAGAACTCGGACTTCAGGTGCTCGATCGCCTTCGCCATCTTGTCGCGGCAGTCGGCCATCACCTCGGGTGCGGTCGGCATCTCAGCTCTCCCATCGGTTCACGAAGGCGTGCTCATGAAGGTTGTCGTCACTGCGGCGTGCTGACCAGCGTGCCGATCGCCTCGCCGATCAGAGCCCGCCGGATGTTGCCCGGGGTCGACACGTCGAAGACGATG
Organism: Acidimicrobiia bacterium; assembly: GCA_038250905.1. Taxonomy (GTDB): domain Bacteria; phylum Actinomycetota; class Acidimicrobiia; order IMCC26256; family JAENVU01; genus JAENVU01. The sequence goes on along the minus strand of JBBSBV010000006.1, from coordinate 80,106 downwards.
ATCGGCAGCTCGTTGTCCATGCAGAAGGTGATCGCGGTGGAGTCCATCACCTTGAGGCCGCGGTTGATCACCTCGAAGTGCGAGACCTGGTCGAGCTTCACCGCGGTGGGATCGAGCCGGGGATCGGCGCTGTACACGCCGTCGACCCCCGAGTGCGTGCCCTTCAGCACCGCATCGGCGCCCATCTCGGCGCCCCGGAGCGCGGCGGTGGTGTCGGTGGTGAAGTACGGGTTGCCGGTGCCGGCCGCGAAGACCACGATGCGGCCCTTCTCGAGGTGCCGGATGGCCCGCAGCGGGATGTACGGCTCGGCGACCTTGGCCATCGTGATCGCGGTCTGGACCCGGGTCGGCTGGCCGACGCCTTCGAGCGCGTCCTGGAGGGCGAGGGCGTTGATCACGGTCGCCAGCATGCCCATGTAGTCGGCCCGGGCGCGGTCCATGCCACGCGTCTTGCCGGCAATCCCCCGGAAGATGTTCCCACCGCCGACCACGATCGCGATCTCGAGTCCGAGTTCGGCCCGGGCGTCGGCGATCTCGGTGGCGATGCGCTCGACGATCGTGGCGTCGATCCCGAAACCGATCTCCTCGGCGAACGACTCGCCCGAGAGCTTCAGGATGACGCGACGGAACCGGCTTCCGGTCACGGTTGCTAGTCCTCGCCGACCTTGACGCGTGCGAAACGTCGGACGGTGACCCCCGCGCCGAGCCCCTCGACCAGCTTCGCGATCGTGGTCTTGGGCTCCTTCACGAAGCCCTGCTCGAGCAGGCAGTAGTCCTTGTAGAACCCGTTGAGCCGACCCGCGACGATCTTCTCGATCGCGTTCTCGGGCTTGCCCTCGTTGCGCGTAAGCTCGGTGAGGACCTCGCGCTCCTTCTCGATGGCGTCCGCCGGCACGTCGTCCTTGCTGACGTAGCGGGGTGCGGCGCTCGCGATGTGCAGGGCGATGTCGTGTGCGACGGCCTGGGCCTTCTCGTCGCCCGGGTTCACTCCGCCGAGCTCGACGAGCACGCCGATCGTGCCGCGGTCGTTCTGGACGTGCTTGTACGCGTCGAGCACGCCGTCGGCCGACTCGTAGCGCGCCACCCGACCGAGTTCGATCCGCTCGCCGAGCTTGGAACCCATCTGCGTGATGGTCTCACCCACCGTCGAGCCCTCGAAAGGCTGGCCGGCGAGATCGGCGTCACCGTCGGCGGCCACCTGCTGGGCGAGCTGGCCGACCACCGCTTTGAAGTCGGCGCTCTTGGCGACGAAGTCGGTCTCGCAGTTCAGTTCGACCACGGCTGCGGTCGCACCCGAAACGACGACCTCGACGGCACCCTGGTCGGCGGCCCGACCTTCGCGCTTGGCCGCCCCGGAAAGGCCCTTCTTGCGGAGCCAGTCCTTCGCCGCTTCCATGTCGCCGTCGGACTCGACGAGCGCCTTCTTGCAGTCCATCATCCCGGCGCCGGTGAGCTTCCGCAGCGTTGCGACGTCCTTCGCGGAGATATCAGCCATTCGTGCTCTCACCTGCTGGCTCGGGCGCCGCCGCGACCGGCGCATCGTCGGGGGTCGCGGACGCCTCGTCGGTCGTCACCGGCGCATCTGATTCCGCCGGGGTTTCTGCGGGGGCCGCAGCTGCCGCGGCAGCCTTCTCGGCCTTCTCCGCGGCGATGCGGGCCTCGCGTGCGGCCTGCTGGGTGGCCGCCGCGTTGCGGGCCTCGGCCTGCTGCGCCTCGCGGATCGCCATTTCCTCGGGCGTGAGCGGCTTCGGCGCGACGGCCTCGGCCTTGGTCCCCGGACGGGCACCCTTCTTCTGCGCGAGGTGGCGACCTTCGTCGACCGCGTCTGCGATGACCCGACACATGAGGTTCGACGAACGGATTGCGTCGTCGTTGCCCGGGATCACGTACTGAATGATGTCCGGGTCGCAGTTGGTGTCGACGATGGCGACCACCGGGATACCGAGCCGGTTGGCCTCGGTGACCGCGATGTGCTCCTGCTTCGTGTCGATCACGAAGATCGCGCTCGGCAGCTTCTCGAGGTTGCGGATCCCACCGAGGTTGCGGTCGAGCTTGACGACCTCGCGCCGGAGCTTGAGGCCTTCCTTCTTGATCATCTGCTCGACTTCACCGGTGGCGAGCTGGCGCTCCATCTCCCGCAGCTTCGCCACGCGGGCGTGCACCGTCTGGAAGTTGGTGAGCATGCCGCCGAGCCAGCGGTAGTTGACGTAAGGCATCCCGCAGCGGTTCGCCATGTTCTGGATCGGCTCGCGAGCCTGCTTCTTGGTGCCGACGAAGAGGACCGTGCCCCCGTCGGCCACGGTGCTCCGCACGAATCGGTAGGCGGTGTCGATGCGCTCCAGCGTTTGCTGGAGGTCGACGATGTAGATGCCGTTGCGTTCGCCGAAGATGAAACGACGCATCTTCGGGTTCCAACGGCGCGTCTGGTGACCGAAGTGGACTCCGGCCTCCAGCAGCTGCTTCATGGTGACGACAGCCACGCGAGTTTCCTTTCCTCTGGTTGGACATCCGCCCGGTCAGCGCCGCCGGAGGGATCCGGAGACGACCATTGGATTGCCGGGCGTGCGAGATCTCGAAGCGTCCGAGGACGTCCCGAGTCGGGCGGAAGTGTAGTCGGAGGGGCCCCGAACGCTCCCAGCCGCCGGGCCCCCCACCGCTCGTCATGCCGGCGACTTCGTCGGCGCGGGGTGACCGACTCGTTGGGCGAGCACCGCGGGTGCATATGCCATGACCTGCCCGTATTGCACGCCGGTTTGCGCGTAGACGACGCGGTCGGCCGTGCCGGCGAGGCCGAGCGGAACTCCGATCGACTCCCGCGACGCGAGCAGCTTCCCGGTGGCGAGATCGACGGTGTGCACCTGGGCGAAGGAGTCGTGCACCACGACCACACCGGCCGCGATCGCCGGCGAATCCGCCAACACCGGCCCCGGAACCTCGCTCCGCCACCGCAGCCTCCCGGAACCGGCCCGGATCGCGTACACCGTGCCGAGTTTGTCCACGAAGACGACGGTCGAGCCGTGGACGGCCGGCCCGGTGGTGGCCTCGAAGCCTTCGGTGGTGGCGACCTGCCACCGCAGCGATCCGTCGGCCACCGACAATCCCATGACGGCGGCATGGTCCTCGCCGGTCGAGGTGCCCACGATGAGCAGGTCGCCGACCACGACCGGAACGCTCGTGTCCCGCTCGAGCGACCTGGACCACCGCACGGCACCGGTCGCGGCATCGAGGACCCGGAGGGCCACGTGTTCGCCGTCGGCGGCGAGCACGGCCACCGATCCGGTGGCCTCGTCGGCGGCGACGCGCCCACGCGGCGACCCGTCGACGGCGACCGACCAGCGAACGGCGCCGGTCGTGCCGTCGAACCCGACGATGCCGCCCTGCTCGGTGGTGGCGACCGCGATCTCGGCTCCCTTCACGTGGACGAGGCCGACGGACCGCCCGATGTCGGTGGGATCGTCGATCTCGGCGCGCCAGCGCGAGGTCCCGGTCCTCCGGTCGAGCGCCTCGAATCCGTCACCGGCCGCGACGAACACGGTCGAGGCGTCGGCGGCGACGAACGGCTCGGCATCCTTCACGTCGGTCTTCCACCGCAGTCGGCCCTCGTCGGTACCGAGCGCGGTGACCTGGGTGGGGGTGACCACGAACGCGTCGTCCTGGTCGACCAGCATCTCGGTGGGGTCGGCCACGAAATCGACCGACCACTCGTGCAGCAGGTTCTGCGGCCGACGGATGTCGAACGGGTCCTGTTGCCCGACCTTCGAACCGACCGCGGCCCGATGCGATGGCGTCGATCCGCCGGGGAGCAGCGCGATGCTGCCGAGGGCGAGCAGTACCGCGAGTGCGCCGGCAATCAGGATCGAGCCTCGACCCGGTCGACGAAGTTGCCGCCACTGACGGGTGGTGTTCCGCGACGAAACCGGACGGCGCGGGACCGACGGTTCGGTTGGCTCGGGAGAGATTTCCCAGTTGATGGTCATTGCGAGACCTCCATGTCTCAGATCGGCTGCACTCGTGGGAACCCAGGGTGGGAACGTGGGTACTACGGCGTGGGCATGGCACCTCCGATCGGCGAGGATCCGAGGCGCAGACCTCCGAGTGCACCTGCGGAACGCGAGACCGCGTGGCCGAGGCCGAGTTCGATCCGGCGGATCACCACCGGTTCGATCGCCCCGCGGATTCCCTGGAGCCAACCCACACAACCGGGTGGCTGTTGTTCCAACGCGAGCCGGACCTCGCGCATGGCTGCCGGGTCCGCGACGATCGCCGAGTGATCACCGAAGCCGGCCGGGTCGGTCATCACGTGCCGGGCGCCTGGTGCCCGCGTGCTGTCGGCCGGGACGACCGCGTCATCGGGGGCGCCGAGCGAGGTGACGTCGAGTTGCTCGGGGATCGGACGATCCCAGAGGTGGCGCATCAGCCGCGAACCCTCCGCGAGTTGGCGGGTCGACCGTCCGCCCGTCGGTGGCAGGGCGCCCCTGGCGATCGACTCGGCCCATTCGAGGAGTTGTCGTCCGCCACTCGACGCACGGATTTCCCGCGCGACGCTCGCGGCGGGCGCGCCTCGGTGCGGCGACGACAACGTGACGACGGTGCCGAGCGGGGGCAGTGTCGGGTCGGCAGGATCGAACACGATCTGCATGAACGCGTCGACCACGACACCACCCTGCGAATGCGCGATGAGGTCGACCTCGCGACCGGGGTGGTTCCGCTGCAGTTCCCGCAGCTGATCTCGCAATGCGTACGCCTTCACGATGAGATCGCCCCAGGTATCGGACTTCTGATAGTTGCCACCGTTGGACGCGTACGAGAACCACGACACCTCGCCCGCCCGGTAGCCCAGCGCCTCCGTGTCGAGGCCGAAGGTCAAGCCGGTACGGCGGTCGGTACTGCTGTTGATACCGCCGACCGCCATCATCAGATGACCGGATCCGCCTCCGCCCGCCGCGACGCCGGTATCACCCGTGCAGTGCTCACGCGAGTCGAGGTACTCCCCGAAACGCGACGCCATCGTCCGCAGATCCGAGAGCACCGGCCCGAGCACGGTGTGGGCCAACACGTCACGACCGACCACCACGAATGGGCGCACCAGCACGGCACCCGTGGCGAACAGGCCGCCGGCCAGATGACCGGCACCGCGAACGGCTTCGTCCCACCAGCTCGGTTCGGCCGCGGGCTCGAGCCCGGGAATCGCCCGCGGCAGCCGCAAGGAATCGGTGAGGGAACGCGCTTCGAGGACTGGGGTCGACAGCCCGACCTGCTCGGGCGGATGCGCGGGGACGAGGCGGATCACCGCCGCCAGGTCCACCGGCGAGAACAAGGTCATCGGGTCGACGTACTCACCGTCGACCCGCAGGCCGAAGTGCACGACGCCCGCGAGGTGCTCGGGACCGGTCCCGCCCGCGGCGCCGAGGGCCTGACCCCGCACCACCCGCTCGCCCCGGCGGACGCCGACGATGGCCAGGAACGAATACGAGGTGACGAGGCCGGCGCCGTGATCGACCACGACGTGCAACGACCCGGCCACCGACCCGGCGAAAGTGACCACGCCTTCCCGTGCCGCAACCACGGGGGTACCGGGCGCTGCGAACAGATCGACACCCCGGTGCCCGGGGCCGTATTTCGCGCGCGGTGCGACGAACGGCCGGGCAACGCCACCCGCGACGGGCCGGGCCCAGGGGCCCGGGGCAACCGCGCCGGCCGCCGGCGGGCCGGGCCCGATCGAGACGAGGAGGACGAGCGCGACGACGAGCGCGATCGAACGGACAGTGGTGGTGCGGAGACCCATCGACGCCTCCCGGGGCGTACGCGGACACGGGAGGAGGAAGTGACGGGGGAAGCGAGGTGAACTTACTGCGACGGCGCGGGGCGATCAATGCCCCGGATCACGACCGGGACCGGGGAGTTACCCGCCCGCGCTGGCCGCCGGTTCGATGAGACGGCCGCGCAGTTGCAGGATCGCCTTCGTGTGGATCTGGCAGACCCGGCTCTCGGTGACGCCGAGGACCGAACCGATCTCGGCGAGGGTGAGCGCCTCGTAGTAGTAGAGCGTGAGTACGAGCCGCTCGCGGTCGGGCATGCGGTTGATGGCATCCGCGAGGAGATGTTTCATCTCCTCGACCTCGAACGCAGCGACCGGATCGTTGACCTTGTCGGCCACGGTGTCGCCGACGGTCGTGGTGCCGCTGCCCTTCTCCCCCGTGTTCACGACCTCGTCGAGCGCGACGATGCCGACGAAGCTGATCTGGGACAGGGTCTGGCCGAGTTCGGCCTCGGTGACGCCGAGTTCGGCCGCCATCTCCGTGTCGTCGGGCGAGCGCTTCAGCTCGTTCTCGAGCTTGGAGTACGCCCGTTCGATGGTGCGCGCCTTGGACCGGATCGACCGGGGCACCCAGTCGATCGACCGCAGTTCGTCGATGATCGCGCCCTTGATGCGGCTGATCGCGTAGGTCTCGAACTTGAAGCCGCGCTCGGGATCGAACTTGTCGATCGCGTCGATGAGCCCGAAGATCCCGTACGACACCAGGTCCGATTGCTCGATGCTCTGCGGCAGGCCGGCGGCGACGCGGCCGGCGACGAACTTGACCAGGGGCGAGTAGTGGAGGATCAGGCGTTCGCGCGCGTCGGTCGTCGGATCGGCCTGGTACTGGCCCCACAGCTCGGCAACGATTGCCGCGGCATCGGCTTTCGAGGTCTCTAGGTCAGGCACGTGGATGCGTCGATTCGTAGACCGCCCGGAGGCGCTCGCGGGTCAAATGGGTATAGATCTGGGTCGTCGCCAAGTCTGCGTGACCGAGGAGCTCTTGCACGGTCCGCAGGTCGGCTCCGCCTTCCAACAGATGCGTAGCGTACGCGTGTCTGAGGGCGTGGGGGTGCAAGGTCCGACCATCCGGCAGTGGATTTCGTTCCAGGATGCGCCGGGCGTCCCGCGGCCCCATGCGGCGGCCCCGTTGGTTGAGGAACACCGCACCCGCTGGGGATTCGGAAGTTTCGAGCGTCGGGCGGCCGTGACGGGACCAGGCACGGAGGGCGTCGGCGGCCGGATCGCCGAGCGGAAGCCGCCGGATCTTGGCGCCTTTCCCCAGCACGGTGACCATCCGACGGCCCAGATCGAGGTCGTGATCGTCGAGTCCGCAGCATTCCGACACGCGGATCCCGGTGCCGTAGAGCAGTTCGAGCACCGCCAGGTCCCGGAGTCCGATCGCGAGCGTCACGGCGTGGCGCGCAACGTCACCGGGCGTTCGGGTGGCATCGTCGTCCCGGTCCGCGACCAGGGTGGCCGCGGCGGCTCCGTCGAGCATCGCCGCGGCTTCGCGCACCCGCGGCACCCGTGGCAGTCGGCTCACCCCCTTCGGCGACCGCAGGGTGCGGCCCGGGTCGGTGGCCAGGACACCGTGGCGGGTCAGGTACCGCAGGTAGGACCGGATCGCCGCGGCCTTGCGCGAGATCGTCGGCCTCGCGAACCCGCGCGTGGTGAGGTATCCGAGGTACCGACGGAGTGTGGCGTGGTCGAGCGCGTCGGGATCCGGACATCCGCCGCGATCGGCCCAGTCGACGAACTGGCCGACATCACGCGTGTAGGCCTCGACCGTGTGGGGGCTGGCCGCGGTGAGCGAACTGACGAAACCGTCGACGTCCCAGGCCATTGCCCCCGACGCTAGTGGTGTGCGGCGCAGGTGGTGGTCACACCTCCGAGTTACCGTGCCCCTGCCGTCGAGGTCGCCGCGGCGCACCGGTTCCATCGGCCCTCCTGATGCCCCACCCCACGATCAGGAGCGATTCCGATGCTCGCCATCATCCCGAGTGCCACGCTGCTCGGCGTCGACGCGTCGCGTGTGAACGTCGAGGTCCACGTCTCGGGCGGGCTGCCCGGGTACACCGTCGTCGGCCTGCCCGATGCCGCCGGACGCGAATCGCGCGAACGGGTCCGCGCCGCGCTGCTGTCCTCCGAGATGGCATGGCCACTCAAGCGGATGACGGTCAACCTCTCCCCCGCCACGGTTCGCAAGAGCGGCACCGGCCTCGAACTCGCGATCGCGCTCGGCATCCTGGTGAGCGAATCGGCGCTGCCCGCCGATTGCGTCGAGGGGGTCGGCATCCTCGGCGAGTTGGGACTCGACGGTTCGATCCGCGCGGTCCCCGGCACGCTCGTCCTGGCGGACGCATTGTTCCGGGACGGCATCACCACCGTCGTCGTGCCGCCCGCCAACGCGGCCGAGGCCGCGCTCGTCCCCGGGCTGCACGTGCGGTCCGCCCCCGATCTCGCGTTGCTCCGCGCGTGTCTGAAGGGCGAGGAACCATGGCCCGACCCCGAGCCTCCACCCACGGCCGAACCGGAAGTCGACCACGATCCGATCGACCTGGCCGAAGTCCGCGGGCTCACCACCGCTCGCCTCGCGCTCGAGATCGCGGCGGCCGGCCACCACCACCTGCTCCTCACCGGCCCACCCGGTTGCGGCAAGACGATGCTCGCCCGGCGCCTCGAGACCATCCTGGCGCCCCTCGACGACGACGAGTCCGTCGAGGTCACCCGCATCGCCTCGGTGTGTGAGGGCGAACCACCCCGCGCGCTCGTCGCCCGCCGGCCGATGCGCGCACCCCACCACACCGCCACCACCGCGGCACTCGTCGGCGGCGGCTCCGGCCGGCCCCGACCCGGCGAACTCAGCCGCGCGCACCGTGGGGTCCTGTTCCTCGACGAACTCGGCGAGTTCCCGCCCATCGCCATCAACGCCCTGCGTCAACCGCTCGAGGAGGGCGTCGTCCGCATCGCCCGGCAGGGCGGCAGCCTCACGTTCCCGGCGTCGGTATTGCTCGTGGCGTGCACGAATCCGTGCCCCTGCGGACGCATCGCGATCGAGTGCCGGTGCAGCGACGCGCAGAAAGCGCGGTACGCGCACCGGCTCAGCGCGCCACTCCTCGACCGGTTCGACCTGCGGCTGCGCATCGCGGGGCCGACCGCGCACGATCCACCGGGCGAGGACTCCGCGACGGTCGCGGCCCGGGTCGCGGGCGCAGTGGAGCGCCAGCGCGCCCGGCTCCGGCACACGCCGTGGCGGTGGAACCGGGAGATCCCCGCCGGCCTCATGGATTGCTACGCGGCCATGAGCGCAGACGCGTTCGACGCCTGGCAGATGGTGGTGGAGGACGGGCTGCTCACCGGCCGCGGCGCGGGTCGGGTGCGGCGCGTCGCGCGCACGATCGCCGATCTCGCCGATGCCCCACTCGTCGAAGGCGAGCACGTCGTGCTGGCCGCCTCACTCCGCCAGGAGGTCCCGTGAACCCGTCGTCGGATGTCGCCCCGATCCAGCCATCCACGGTCGACGAACGCCAGGTGGCCGCCGCCGCTCTGGTCGCGTTGCCGAAGATGCGACCCGAGCGGCTGGCCAAGCTGTCGGAGACCTGGCCCGATCCGCTCGGCATCGTGCTCGCGATCCGGTCGGAGATCGCGGCCGAGGTCCTCCGCGACACGGTCCGGGACGCGCCCCGCCTCGTGCGGCAGTGGCGCGCGAGCCTCGACCTCGACGCGGCCGAGGCGCTCCTGACGCGACGAGGGACAAACGTCTTCGTCGCGGGGACCGAGCAGTTCCCGATCGACAACGAGATCGCCGGCCGACCGAGCGTGCTCCTCGCCGAGGGCGCGCGGCCCGACGCGCTGGCGCGCCCACGCGTCGCGGTGGTCGGCACCCGCGCGGCCACGCCGCCCGGCCTGGCCGACGCGTACGAGTTGGGCGGTGTGCTCGCCCACGCCGGGGTCACGGTGGTGAGCGGGTTGGCGATCGGCATCGATGCTGCGGCCCATCTCGGGGCGCTCGACGCGCACGGCCCGGTCATCGGCGTCCTCGGCACCGGCCTCGACGTCGTCTATCCCCGCCGCCACGACATCCTCCACCGGCGCGTCCGAGAGCAGGGACTGCTGATCAGTGAATACCGGCACGGCACCGGGCCCCACCAGATGCGCTTCCCCCAGCGCAACCGGATCATCGCGGGTCTGGCCGACATCGTCGTAGTGGTCGAGGCGACTCAGACGGGCGGCGCCCGCATCACCGCACAGTGTGCAATCGATAACGGACGCGACGTGTGCGCGTATCCCGGCTCGCGGCGGAACCCCTCGGCCCGCGGTTCGAACGAGTTACTCCGCGACTCCGCCCATCTGGTCCTCGACCCCGACGACGTCCTGGGGGTCCTCGGGCTCACCCCGGGCGATCGGCGTACGCCGGCCACCGTCGCGGTGCCGGGGACGCTCGACGAACACGCCGTGCTCACCGCCCTGGGCGGAGAACCGGCGACGGTCGACGAGATCACCGCCCGCTCCGGGTTGAGCCCCGGGATCACCGCGGTGGCGGTCGCCGGGCTGGTGCGGGCCGGGCTGATCCGTCGGGCGAACGGCCTGCTCTGGCCGATGTGAGACGCCGCCGGACGAAACCGCCCCCGGCGGCGGGTCAAGATCCCGGCGCAGCGCGTCGATACAGCACGGGTGAGATTGCAACGGTGTCCCTATGACGGCACGCCTCTCGACATCGATGCCTTTTCGGGGGGCTCGTACCTGCTCACGTGCACCTCATGCACGGCCACCTGGGAAGCGCACAACTCCCTGGTCCGCCGGACCGAAGAGCCCGACTGGGACCGGGCTCGCGCGGCGCGGGCGGCCCGGGCCAACAGCATCCGCCGGGAACCCTCGACCCAGTCCCGGTAACCCGAGCCCGGCACGCGCTCGCCCGTCCCCCGACTCACCCGGGACCGAAACCGTCGCGTCGGCGCGCCTACGGTGCCCGCCATGGGAATGGATCCGCGCCGTCGCCGGGTCGCCCACCGCGGCGACGTCTTGTTCGTGATCGCCGGCGTCGGGATCGCACTCGCGCTCGTGGTCTGGGCTCTCGTCGGATGAACGCCCGATGACGTCGGAGCCGGTGTCGGTCCGCCACATGCAGCCCTACGAAGCGGTGAAGGCCTACCGCTGCCCGGGCTGCGACCACGAGATCCGCCCCGGCGAGGGCCACAAAGTCGTGATCCCGGTGGATGCGCCCGACGACCGGCGGCACTGGCACACCGGGTGCTGGCACCGCGAGGAGAAGCGCCGGTAGTCCGCGACGCGAAGCGGTCGTGGCGCGCGGTCAGAACGCCGATTCGTAGACGTCGATGATCAGCGGACCGTCGCGCGGCGCCAGGATCGACACCACGTCGAACCGCAACCCACGGTGACCGCGGTCGTGGGCCTCGAGCCATTGGCCGGCCAGCCGGCGGATGCGCTGCTGCTTGTCGCGAGTGACCGCTTCCACCCCCGCACCGAACGCGTCGGTGGTGCGGGTCTTCACCTCGCAGAACACGACCACGTCGTTCTGTTCGAGGACGAGGTCGAGTTCGCCGTACCGGGTCCGCCAATTGCGGTCGAGCACGACGTAGCCGCGGGCGGTGTACCACTCCCCGGCCAGAACCTCACCGCGTGCGCCGAGCGCGCGCCGGTTCACAGATCCTTGCCTGCGAGCTCCTCGATGTTGACGTCCTTGAACGTCACGACCCGCACATTGGCGACGAACCGCGCCGGCCGGTACATGTCCCAGACCCAGGCGTCGGCCAGTTCGAGTTCGAAGTACACGCTGCCGCTCTCGGCCCGGGCCTGCATCGTCACCGAGTTGGTGAGGTAGAAGCGGCGTTCGGTCTCCACCACGTAGGAGAACATCGGGAGCACGTCCCGGTACTCGCGGTAGAGCTGCAGCTCGATCTCGGTTTCGTACCGCTCGAGATCCTCGCCGCTCATCGTTCGTCCTCTTGCTCCTGCGGAGCGGGCCGGACGGGCCACGCGGCGCTGGTGGCGCGGCCGTGCGCGCTCCGAAGTCCCGCTGCGCTCATCGCTCGCGTCCTGCGCCGCTCATCGGGAGCAAGTGTAGATCCAGGGGGAACGCGCTCAGACGCGCTTCTCCTTGATCTTCGCGGCCTTCCCGATGCGGTCCCGCAAGTAGTAGAGCTTCGCCCGCCGCACGTCACCACGAGTGGCGACCTCGATCTGGGCGACGATGGGCGAGTGGACCGGGAACGTGCGCTCCACGCCGACGCCGAAGCTGACCTTGCGGACCTTGAAGGTCTCGCGGAGTCCGTCGCCCTTGCGGCCGATCACGACGCCCTGGAACACCTGGACCCGCTGCCGGTTGCCTTCGACGACGCGGACGTGCACCTTGACGGTGTCGCCGGGGCCGAATGCGGGGATGTCGTCGCGCAGGGAGGCGCGGTCGACCAGGTCGGTGGATTTCATGGCGCGTTCAGTCCTTCGGGCAGATCTGCAGAAGCGGCGATGCTAGTCCGACGGGCCCGGATCCGAGAACTCGTCGAGAACCGCCCGATCGGCAGGCCCGAGTAACTCCGGGCCTCCGGGGATCAGGTCGGGGCGCCGCGTGAGCGTGCGGCGCAGCGCCATGGCCCGCCGCCACCGGGTCACCCGCTGGTGGTCTCCCGACCGCAACACCTCCGGCACCGGCCACCCGCGGAACTCGGCCGGGCGGGTGTACTGGGGGTATTCGAGCAACCGGTATTCGGACGGATCGTCGGAGAACGACTCCTCCACCGCCGACGCGTCGTTGCCCATCACGCCCGGCACCAGCCGGGTGACGGCCTCGATCACCACGAGCGCCGCGGCTTCGCCGCCGGCCAGGACGACATCGCCGATCGACAACTCGCCGTCGCACAGCCGGTCGGCCACTCGCTGGTCGACCCCCTCGTAGCGGCCGCAGAGGAGGGAGAAACCCGGCAGGCGCGCAAGCTCGCGGGCCATCGGTTGGTCGAAGCGCTGTCCGCCGGCGGTGAGCAGGAAGAGTGGTCGGGGTGGATCGACCGCCTCGACCGCGGCGAAGAGCGGTTCTGGGGTCATCACCATTCCCGGCCCGCCCCCGAACGGCGAGTCGTCGACCGTCCGGTGCCGGTCGGCGGTGTGGTCACGCGGGTCGTGGAGCCGGAGGTCGAGGGCGTGCACCACGCGGGCCCGGCCGATCAGCGACAGGCCCAGCGGGCCTTCGAGATACTCGGGGAAGATCGTGAAGACGTCGATGCGCACGACTAGTCCCAGAGGCCGTCGGGCGGGTCGATCACCACGAGCCCGGGTTCGTGGCGGACCACGAAGACCAGCGGGACGAGGCGATCGCCGTCGAGGACGAGCAGATCGCTCGCGGGATTGGCCTCCACCGCGAGCACCGTGCCGAGCGCAGCGCCGTCGGGATCCTGCACCGCGGCACCGATCAACTCGTGGACCCAGAACTCGTCCGCGTCGGTGGGCAGCGCGTCGGCGGTGAGGACCAGTCCCTGGAGGGCCTCGGCGGCGGTGCGGTCGTCGATGCCCGCGAAGCAGACCAGCCAGCGGTGTTGATGGGGCCGGGCGCTGACCACGACGAGTTCTCGATCGTCGACCCAGAGCGATGCCCCAGGAGTGAGGCGCTCGACGCGTTCGGAGGTGAGCGTGACGGCGATCTCGCCCCGCAATCCGTGGGCGCGACCGATCCGACCGACTTCGAGGCGATCGGCCTCGGTCATGACGTGACTATTCGACGATGTCGACCGACGCGCGGATGCCTTCGGCGGCACCAGCAGCTCGGGTCACCTGACGCAGTGCCTGTACGACGCGGCCGCGCTTGCCGATCAGCCGACCCATGTCGCTCTTGTCGGCGTGGACGAGCAGCGAGACCTCGCCGCGCCGCTCGATGACGTCGACGTCGATTGCGTCGGGCTCTTCGGCGATGGCCCGGGTCACGTGCTCGACGACGGCCTTGGCGCGGCCACCGATGATGAGGTTGCCCTCGGCGCCGATCTCGTCTTCGTAGTCGTCGTGGTCGTCGCTCACGCGCCGTCCTCAGTCGTGGTGTCCTCGGTCGCAGCCTCGTCGGACGCAGCGTCCTCGGTCGCGTCTGCGGCGGCACTCGCTTCGGCGGCCTCGGCAGCAGCAGCTTCGGCGGCGGCCTTGGCATCCGCCGCGGCAGCCGCGGCGGCGGCCTTCGCGTCTGCGGCGGCCTTGGCGTCGGCAGTCGCCTTCGCCTTGGCCTCGATCTCACGCTGCGCGGCCTGGCCCTTCGCCCGGCGGGCCGCGACCTTCGCGGCCGTCGACACCGATGTGCGGCTGGACTCGTACTGCTCCCAGATCCCGGCCTTCACGAGGAGGCGGTGCACCTGCTCGCTCGGCTGCGCGCCCTTGCCCAACCAGTCGAACACCTTGGCGTCGTCGATGGTGAAGCCCGACGGCTCCTGACGGGGCTGGTAGTGACCGATGATCTCGATGTAGCGGCCATCGCGCGGGCTGCGTTCGTCGGCGACGACGACGCGGTAGCTCGGTTGCTTCTTCTTGCCGACGCGCATGAGGCGAATTTTTACGGACACGTGCGGGGATTTCCTCTCCGAAGGGACGCCGCCGTCAGACGGCGCGAGGGCGCCAGGCTAGTGGTTCGAGCGTCGACCATGCCGCTCCGGGCGGGGACGGGCATTTCGACCCGGGCTCAGCCCTCTTGGAGCTGACTGAGGTCCATGCCGGCGAGGCCGCGCAGCTTGGGTCGCTTGCCGCCGCCGGTGAGCGCCTTCATCATCTGCTGCACCTGCTTGAACTGCTTGAGCAGGGCGTTGACCTCGGAGGTGGAGGTACCACTCCCCTGCGCGATCCGGATCCGGCGCGAGCCGTTGATCAACGTGGGATCGCGTCGTTCGGCAGGCGTCATCGAGCAGATGATCGCCTCGACCCGGTCGATTTCGCCCTCGTCGAGTTCGGCGCCCTTCAGCTCCTTGGGCATGCCCGGCAGCATCTTCATGAGGTTGCCGATCGGGCCCATCTTGCGCACCTGACGCATCTGTTCCAGGAAGTCCTCGAGGGTGAACTGGCCCTTGCTCAGTTGCTCCTGCGCCCGCTCCGCGACGTCGGCGTCGAACGTGGCCTCCGCCTTCTCGATCAGGGTGAGGACGTCACCCATCCCGAGGATGCGGCTCGCCATGCGGTCGGGATGGAACGCCTCGAAGTCCTCGAGCTTCTCACCGGTACCGACGAACAGGATCGGCTTGCCGACCACTTCCTTCACCGAGAGGGCCGCACCACCGCGCGCGTCACCGTCGATCTTGGTGAGCACCACGCCGTCGAGGCCGACCGCATCGTCGAACGCGGTCGCCACGTTCACGGCTTCCTGACCGGTCATGGCGTCGACGACGAGCAGGGTGTTGGTCGGGTTCACCGCGTCGCGCACCTGGCGCAGTTCGAGCATGAGTTCGGTGTCGATCTGCAACCGGCCGGCGGTGTCGACGATCACCACGTTGCGTCCGAGCCGCGCCGCTTCTTCGAGTGAGGTCCGCGCGACTTCGACCGCGTCCTGCGGCGCGTCGTCCGCGGCCGCCCACACCGGCACGTCGACCCGGCGACCGAGCACCCGCAGCTGTTCGACCGCGGCCGGACGTTGCAGGTCGGCGGCCACGAGGAGCACACCGAGGCCCTGGGCCTTGAGCTGGCGCGCCAACTTCGCCGCCGCGGTCGTCTTGCCCGCGCCCTGGAGGCCACACATCATCACGACGGTCGGCGGCTTGGGGCTCATGGTGAGCTTCCCGGACTCGCCGCCGAGGGTGGCGATCAGCTCCTCGTGGACGATCTTGATCACCTGTTGCGCGGGGCTGAGGCTCTTCTGGACTTCGGCGCCGTTGGCGCGTTCCTTCAGCCGGGCGATGAGCGCCTTGACCACCCTCACGTTCACGTCGGCCTCGAGCAGTGCCAGGCGGATCTCCCGCGCCACAGCGTCGATATCGGCTTCGGTGAGCTTTCCGCGGCTCCGGAGGCGGGAGAAGATCCCGTCGAAGCGTTCGGTGAGGGCGTCGAACATGTGGCTGCCGAGTATACGGACGGCCCCCCGGCCCCCTGCGACGGGGTTCGCTCCGGTATCGGTGCTCCCTCGGTCGTGCGACAATCTCGCCTTCACCCTCGGCGATCGGGCTCGGAGAAGGCATGGGGATCCTGAGGTGCCCGAGTCGACGGCTCCTGGTCGCCGTGGCCGTCCTGGTGGCGAGTGCGTCGGGTTGCACCCTGATCGCGACGCCGGATGGCCCGACTCCGCTCCGGTATCGCGACGCGATCTTCGACCGCGTGGACACCACCGCCGACCTCACCTACGGCTCCGCGCCCGACGCCGACAACGTGGCGGAGACGCTCACGCTCGATCTCTACGAGCCCCACCTCGACAATGCGGGCGCGCGCCCGGCGATCGTCCTCGTCCACGGCGGGGCGTTCTCGTTCGGTGACAAGGAGAGTCCCGAACTGGTCGACCTCGCGAACTACCTCGGCCGGCGGGGTTTCGTCTCGGTCTCCATCGACTATCGCCTGCTCGCGCCCAACGGCTGCGTCGGACCCGACGACCCGTCGCCGCTCTGCCTCGACGCGGCCCGCGGCGCGCAACACGACGCGCAAGCCGCGGTTCGATGGCTGCGACTCAACGCGACCACGTACCGAATCGACCCGAACCGCATCGCGATGGCGGGGAGTTCTGCGGGCGCGATCGCGTCACTGCTCGCTGCATACCGCAGCGACGATCCCGGCACGAGCGGCAACCCGGGACCGAGTTCGGCCATCGCGGGAGCCATCTCGATCTCGGGAGGCATCCGCGGCGCCGCGACGTTCACCGGGCCGGGCGACGCGCCGACGCTCTTGTTCCACGGAACCGCCGACACGGTCCTCCCGTACGCCTGGACCGTCGAGACCTGGCAGGCCGCGCGTGCCGCCGGTCTCTACGCGAACCTGGAACTGCTCCCCGACGCCGGTCACGTCCCGTACGACGCGTACCGGGACCTCATCCGCGACCAGACCGCGAACTTCCTGTACCAGCAGCTCGACCTCGGTCACGCCGCGCAATAGGTCGCACCTGGCCAAGGGGATCCGGGACTTGGGGTGTGTGATCTCTCTCTCCAATGTGCGGATGCCCGCACCGGTACGGAGATCCGCACAACGAACGCCCAAACCGGCCGGCAGGCGAAGACCTACCTAGAACAGGGCGGCGACGAACTCTTCGGGGTCGAAGGGGATGAGGTCGTCGGCGGTCTCGCCCACTCCCACGACCTTCACCGAGATGCCGAGTTCGGATTGGATGGCGAGGACGATGCCGCCCTTCGCGGTGCCGTCGAGCTTGGTGAGCACGATCCCGGTGATGTCGACGGTCTCGGCGAACTGACGGGCCTGGGTGAGCCCGTTCTGGCCGGTCGACGCGTCGACGACGAGCAGGACCTCCTGCAATGCGCCCTCGGTGCGGTCGACGATGCGGCGGAGCTTCTTCAGCTCCTCCATGAGGTTGACCTTGTTGTGCAGCCGCCCGGCGGTGTCGACCAACACGACGTCGGCGCCGCGGGTGGAGGCGGCGCTCATCGCGTCGAACACGATCGAACCCGGATCGGCGCCGTCCTGGCCGCGCACGATCTCCGAACCGGTGCGCTGCGCCCAGGTGGCGAGTTGCTCGGCGGCCGCGGCGCGGAACGTGTCGGCCGCGGCGAGCACGACGCGGTGACCCGCGTCGACTTCGCGCTGGGCGAGCTTGGCGATACTCGTGGTCTTCCCCACGCCGTTGACGCCGACGAACATCCACACGCTGGGTCCGGTGTCGGCCCGCAGCAACTCGCGCTCGGTGCCGGAGAGCAACGTCACCAGTTCCTCGCGCAGCAACTCGATCACGCGGGCCGGGTCGGAGGTCTTCTCGGCCGTCGCACGCTGGCGCACCGCGTCGATCACCTTCGTGGTCGTGGGCACGCCGACGTCGGCGAGGATCAGCGCTTCCTCGAGGTCTTCCCAGGTCTCGTCGTCGACCTTGCCCCGGCCCGCGATCCCCGAGAACGCGCCGGTGAACGCGGCACGGGTCTTGCCGAGCCGGTCCCGCAGCCGCGGCTTGACCCGCTCGACCGGTTCGGCGACCGGCGCGGTCGGCTCGGCCTCCTCGACCTCGGGCTCGACCTCGGGCTCGGCGACCGGCGGCCGCGGTTGCCGCGGCGCGCGGGGCGGTCGGGTGGGCGCGAGGTCGGGCTCGGCGGTGCGGGCGGCGCGGCGCGACCGCACGACGATCGTCGCGGTCATGGTGATCGCGACGAGCAGGATCAGGACGAGGATCAGGGGTTCCATCGGCGGGCGAGCCTAACGGCCGACCCCGACGGGTCCTCCTCTACGGCCGGTACGCTCGGCGGCCTGGATGTCATGCCCTCCATCGGGCTCGCTCCCGGGCGGATCTCAGGAATCTGTCGGTGGTGGCGGACTCGCAGTACCCCCGCCTTCGGGCCGGTACGTGATCACGCTGTCACCGCCGGGACGGATGCCAGCGTCGTCGAGCGCGGCCTTCACCCGCACCCGCAACTCACGCGCGACCTTCCACTGCTCGAGTGGCTTGGTCTTCACTCCGAGCCGCATCAGCACCTGGTCGTTGGTGATCTGCTCCACACCGAGCACCTCGGGTGGGCCGACGATGAGCGGCCCGAACTCCTTGTCGTCGGACAACGCGTCGGCCGCGGCCTGGATCGCGTCCTGCGCGACCTCGAGGTCGGAGTCGTACGCCACCGCGACGTCGAGGATCGCACGGGCCCACTGCTGACTCTTGTTGCCGACCCGGCGGATCTCACCGTTGGGCACATGCCACACCACACCCTCGACGTCCCGCAACCGTGTCGTGCGAAGGCTGACGCCCTCGACAGTGCCGGTGGCGACGCCGGTGTCGACCACGTCGCCGACGCCGTACTGGTCCTCGACGAGCATGAACAGCCCGGAGATGAAGTCGCGCACGAGCGATTGCGAACCGAACCCGACCGCGACGCCGATGATGCTCGCGCCGATGCCGATCGCGGCCAGGTTCACGGCGAGCGCATTGAGGACCATGACGAACGCGGTGGCCCAGATGAGCGCCGCGATCAGACTGCGGAGCACTGCGCCGATGGTCTCGGCCCGCAACGCGCGGCGCACGCTCGGCACCGGGCCGGTGTCGAGGAGCGCCACGCCGGTGCGCCGGCGCAGCTTGGCGATCTGGTCGCCGGTCTCGTCACGCGAGAGACGCTTGACCACCCGCCGGATCAGCAGCCGCGAGATGCGCACCAGCAGGTACGCCACGATCACGATCATCAGGACCCGGAACGGTTTGCTCAGGTCGTCCGCGATCTGGGATGCACGCGCGCTGCCGGTGATGTCGTGCACGGTGGAGCACAGCCACGCCTGCTTGCCCGGCGGGCCGCAGGCGTTGATCAGTTCGAGTTGGTCGGACGCGGAGGTGGCCAGCAGCATCAGACGGGCACCGAGCTCAGGTGAGCACGATCTCTCCGCGCATCCGCTGGCTCACGACCTTGGTCGACCCACCGGGTGCCATCGACACGCCATAGAGGCAGTCGCCCGCCTCCATCGTGCGCTTCTGGTGGGAGACGATCACCAGCTGGGCGTCGTTGCGGAACTCGTGCACGAGATCGAGGAACCGGTGCAGGTTCACGTCGTCGAGCGCGGCCTCGACCTCGTCGAGCAGATAGAACGGCGACGGCCGCGAGCGGAACACGCCGAAGAGGAACGCCATCGCGGTGAGCGACCGCTCACCGCCCGAGAGCAGCGACAGGCGCTTGGTGTTCTTGCCCGACGGACGCGCCTCCATCTCGATCCCGGTGTTGAGCAGATCGCCGGGGTCGGTGAGATACACGCGCCCGGACCCACCGGGGAACAGCGTGCTGAACAGCGACTCGAAGTTCTTCTCCACATCGGCGAACGCGGTCTCGAACACGGTGACGATCTCGATGTCGACGGCCTTGATCACGCGCTGCAACTCGCGGCGGCTGTTCTTCACGTCGTCGAGTTGCTGAACCAGAAAGTCGTGCCGTTCCTGCAGCGCCTCGTACTCCTCGAGGGCCAACGGGTTGATCGGACCCATCAGGCGCAGGTCGCGGTCGAGGTCACGCGCGCGACCGGCGAGCGTGGTGCCCTCGGGCACCTCGGGGGCGGGCGAGTCCATCGCGGCGCCCGGTTCGCAGTCGAACTCGGTGCGCACGCGCTCGACGGCGCCCTCGAGGCGCAGCCGGTTCTCGGCTTCTTCGATCTCGCGCCGCTGCTGACGCTCGCGCACCCCGGCGAGTTCCTGTTCCTGGCCCTGACGCTGGCTGCGCAGTTGCTCGAGCTTGCCGCCCGCGGCACTGGCCCGTTCCGACTGGATCCGGCGCTCTTCGCGCACCCACCCGTAGACGGTGTCGATCCGGTCGCCGAGATCGGTGAGCCGACCGCCGACCGCCTCGTACGCGGCGCCCTTGGCGATGAGCGCGGCACGGTAGCGCTCGGCCGCGGCCTTGGCCTCGGGATCGCGTGCGAGCCGGTCCTCGACCTCGGCGAGCCGACGGCCGAGCCCGGAGCGCCGCTCCTCCAACGATGCGACCCTCACTGCGTGCTCGCGCCGGAGCGCGCGGACCGCGGCTTCCCGTGCGTCGAGTTCGGCCACCGTCGCGGCGCGTTCGGCGGCGACGCGCTGGGCGTCGGCCTCCGCGGCGGTCAGTGCGGGGATGCGGGTTTCGAGCGCCTGGAGCTGCGCCTGCTCGGCCGACTGGCTGTCGAGCAGCGCGATCCGGGCACCGCCCGCGGTCTCGATCTCGTGATCACGCTCGTCGCGTTCGGTGACGAGGCGATCCTGCTCGGCGCGGGCCTTGTCGTGCGCGGTCTGCGCGGCCCGAGCCGCGTCGGCAGCCCGGTGTTCGGCCTCGCGTGCAGTGGTCACGGTGACCCGCACCGCATCGGCTGCCTGGCGGGCGGCATCGCGTGCCGACACCGCGCGCTCCGCGGCATCGATGGCCTCGTCGAGCGCGGCCCGCGTGACCCCGGCCGTGTGTTCGCCACCGAACCGCCAGGGGCGTCCCCCGCCGAACCGGTCGCCGGCACGCGTCATCACGGTGAGGTCCGGGTTCGCGATCGCGACGTCCATCGCGGCACGCCACTCGCCGTCGGCGAGAACGACCCCGGCCAAAGTGCGCGCCAGCGTGGCCGAGAGACCCGGCAGGCTCGCGCTCACACAACTCGCGAGCGAGCGCGACCCGACCGGCGCGATCGTCGCGCCCGTGGTGACCGCGGTGTCGTTCGCGTCGAGCACGAGCAACCACGCGCCGACGTCGCCGGCGGCCAGGCGCTCGATCGCACCCTGGGCTTCGTCGCGCCCCGAGACGATCACGGACGACATCGCGTCGCCCAGCGCGGCCGCGACAGCGATCTCCGCGCCCGGTTCGATGACGAGGTGGTTGACCAGCGTGCCGGCGACTCCGACCATGCCGTCGAGGACGGCCGCGGCTTCGGCGTCACCGGTCGCGTCGAGGGCCTGGGCCAGCGCATCGGCGCGGGCCTGCCACCGGCTCGCGTCGGCTTCGGCTTCGCGCCAGCCGGTCTCGGCAGTGGTGAGTTCGTCTTCGGCCTGCGCGCGGGTGCGGGTGGCGAGCTGCGCGGCCTGCGTGGCTGTGGGCAATGCCGCATTGGCCTCGGTCAGCCGGGTCAGGACCGCGGTCAGTTCGGTGGCGAGCGCGTCACGGCGGGCCTGGATGCCGGCGAGGCGGGCGTCGAAGCGGTCGAGTTCCTCGGCCACCCGGGTGAGGCCCTGACGTCGCACCACGATCTCGCGCCGGACCGCGTCGGCCTCGGCGACCGGATCGTCGGCGCCGTCGTGGGCCGCGAGTTCGGCCCGTTCCTGGGCCAGCGCCCGCTCGGCCGCTTCCACTTCGAGGCCCTGCTCGGCGAGCATCCCGGCCTGCGGTTCGAGGCTCTCCAACTCCAGGCGCACCGCGCCCGCGTCGGCCACGAGCGTCTCGACCACGCCTTCGTCCGCCGCGGCCGCGAGCTCGCGTTCGAGCCCGCGGCGCCGCTCCACGACGAGTGCGCGGAGCCCACGCGCCCGTTCCCGGATCGCCTCGACGCGCGCCAACGCGTCGCCGACGTCGCCCTGGCCCACATCGGTGAGCGCCCGTTCCGCGTCGAGCACCGACACGTCGAGTTCGCGCAACCGCGCTTGGATGGTGGCTTCCTCGCGTGCGAGTTCGCTCGCCTGCTCACGCAGGCGCGTGGTCTTCGCGTGGAGCCCGGCCAACTCCAGGCCCACGAGGTGCACGCGGATCGCGCGCAGTTCGTCGACCACACCGTCGTGGCGCCGGGCCGCGTCGGCCTGCTTCTGGAGCGGACCGAGTCCGCGCCGGACCTCGCGCAGCGTGTCGTTGAGGCGGATGAGGTTGCCCTCGGTGGCCTCGAGCCGGCGCTCGGCCTTCTCCCGCCGCTTGCGGTACTTCAGGATCCCCGCAGCTTCTTCGATGATCGCCCGCCGGTCCTCCGGACGCGAGTTGAGCACCGAGTCGAGTTGGCCCTGGCCGACGATGACGTGTTGCTGACGACCGATCCCGCTGTCCGACAGGAGTTCCTGGATGTCGAGCAGCCGGCACGGCGCACCGTTGATCGCGTATTCGGAGTCGCCGTTGCGGAACAACGTTCGAGTGATCGTCACCTCGGTGAACTCGATCGGCAGCAGGTTGGAGCTGTTGTCGATGGTGAGCGACACCTCGGCCCGACCCAGCGCGGGACGGTCGGAGGTCCCGGCGAAGATGACGTCGTCCATCTTGCCGCCGCGCAACGTGCGGGGGCCCTGCGCGCCCAACACCCACGCGACCGCGTCGACGAGATTCGATTTCCCGGACCCGTTCGGGCCCACGACGACCATGACGCCCGGTTCGAACTCGAGCACGGTCTTGTCCGCGAACGACTTGAACCCGCGCAGGGTCAGCGACTTGAGGAACACTCCGCAGCTCCCATGGTTTGCACCCGTCCGTCGACACTCAGCGGACCGGCCGAGCGTAGCGACGAGCAGGACCGATGTCGCGGATCGCTCATACCTGACAGAACGGGCAGTAGAAGGTGGACCGGCCCGCCACCTTCTCCCGCACGATCTCGCGCCGGCACCGCTGGCAGGACAGGCCCGCCCGGGCGTACACCTGGTGGTGGTCCTGGTAGGAGCCCTTGCGGCCGAAGAGGTCCACGTACTGCTCGTCGGCCAGGGACGACCCGCGGTACTTGACCCCGTCCTGGAGCACTTCTCCGAGCGCCCGGTAGAGCCGGCGGATCTCCTCGGGCCGCAACTCGTCGCTCATGCGGTCCCAGCGCAGGCCGGCGTGGTGGAGGATCTCGTCGGAGTAGATGTTGCCGATCCCGGCGATGAACTTCTGGTCCATGAGGGTGAGCTTGAGCTTGCCGTGGCGCTGGGCCACCAGATCGCCGAAGTAGTCCCAGCTGAGCACGGTGGCGAGCGGATCGATGCCGAGATGGGCCAACTCCTCGACGTGGTTCTCGATGCCGTCGAGTTGGGTGACGAACATCTCGCCGAACGTGCGGGGATCGATGAACCGGAGCTGACCGCCCTGGGTGAAGGTGATCACCACGTGGGTGTGCTTCTCGAGCGGTTCCTTCGTGCCCGCGGCCCGCCGCAGCTGCCCCGACATCCCGAGGTGGATGACGAGTACGTCACCGCCCTCGAGTTTCACGAGGAGGTACTTGCCCCGCCGCTCGACCCCGGTGATCTTGGCGCCTTCGAGTGCGCCGCTGAACTGCTTGCGCTGCTTGTACCGGCGGATGGTCCGCATGCCCGTCACGTCGACGGTCTTGACCTTCTTCCCGACGATCTCCTTCTCGAGATCTCGTCGGATCACCTCGACCTCAGGTAGTTCCGGCATCTCCGTGTCCCCCCAACCCTGCACCGACCGGCGGATCGCCGGCTGATATCCGTACCCACGCCGAGCGGGCGGCCGCCTGCTCTGCTTGTTTCTTGGAACCACCCTCGCCGTGCCCGAACGGCTCACCGTCGAGCACGACCGTGGCGAAGAATCGTTTGGCGTGGTCCGGACCTTCGTCGCGCACGTGATATCGCGGCAGACGGTCGAATCGTTGTGCTGCCAACTCCTGGAGACGGGTCTTGTAGTCGTCGCCGCCAGGACCGGTCGCGGCCTCGACGATGCGCCGGTCGAGCAGTCCCATGACGACGATCCACGCGGCGTCGATCCCGCCGTCGAGGTACACCGCGGCGATCACCGCTTCCATCGCGTCGGCCAGGATCGACGGCTTCTCGCGGCCACCGGAGTAGTCCTCGCCCTTGCCCAACCGCAGGCACGGCCCGAGCGCGATCTCCACCGCGACCTCGGCGAGCACCTCGGCGTTCACGACCGACGCGCGCACCTTGGCGAGTTCGCCCTCCTGGAGTTTCGGGTAGGTGCGGAAGATGTGGTCGGTGACCACCACGCCGAGCACGGCGTCACCGAGGAACTCGAGCCGTTCGTTCGAACCGTCCTCCGGATGCTCGGCACACCACGACCGGTGGGCCAGGGCCTGGAGCAGCACCGCGTCGTCGCGGAAGCTCCAACCGAGGAGCGTTTCGAAGCGGTCGCGGTCGTCGGGCGTCATCGTCCCGGTCACGGCCGTCAGGCCGCCGCAGCTCCCAGACGGGCCACGACGTAGTCGACGGCGTCTCGCACGGTCTTCAGGTCGCCGAGGTCCTCGTCGTCGAAGCTGAACCCGACGGTCCGTTCGCCGAGGTCCTCCTCGATCGCCTCGACCAACTCGATCAGCGCGAGCGAGTCGGCGTGGAGGTCCTCCGCGAAGTTGGCGTCGAGCGTGACGGACGCATCGTCGATCTCGAGGATCTCCGCCAGATGGGTGCGCACGGTCGCGAAGACCTCGTCGGCGCCGAGTGGCTCCTGGGTGGAATGGGTTTCAGCGGGCATATGCCTCCTCCTCCTCGACCGCGGCGTGGCCGCGATCCGTTCCGCTGGGCGATTCCTGGGCATCCTGCAGTTCGCCGATCGCGTCCTGCATGCGGTCGACGAGACCGCCGGTGACACACTCGGTCGCGAGGGCCACCGCGTTGACGATCGCCCGCGGGCTCGAAGACCCGTGGGAGATCACGCAGACCCCGGCCACCCCGAGCAGGGCGGCCCCGCCGATGGTGTCGGGGTCGAGGTAGTCGGTCACACCCTGGAGGAGCAGCGGCGCGACGACGTCGGCCGCACCTTTCGCCTCCGGAGCCCCGAGCGTGGTGAACACGAGGTTGGCCGCGGCCTTGAGCGCGCCCTCCACCGTCTTGAGGGCAACGTTGCCGGTGAAGCCGTCGGTCACGATCACGTGCGGGTGACCCGACATCAGCTCGCGACCCTCGACGTTGCCGACGAACCACGGCTGGCCGTCGAGCAGCGCGAACGTGCGCTTGCGGAGATCGTCGCCCTTGCCCGGCTCCTCGCCGTTGGACAACAGGCCGACGGTGGGTTCGGCCTCGCCGAGGCGCAGCCGGGCGTAGGCGCGGCCCATCTGGGCGAACTGCACGAGCCATTCGGGACTGCAGTCGACGGTCGCCCCGCCGTCGACGAGGAGTTGGGGCTGACCGAAGGGCACCGGGATCGGGACCCCGATCGCGGGTCGGGCCGCGCCGTGGATCCGGCCGAAGCGCAACAACGCCGCGGCCATGGTGGCGCCGGTGTTGCCGGCCCCGACCATCGCGTCGGCCCGGCCGTCCCGGACCGCCTCGGCGGCCCGGACGATGGACGAGTCCTTCTTCTTGCGGACGGCCGCGCCGGGCTCGTCGTGCATCGCGATGACCTCGGACGTGGCCTGGATGGTCACGCCGTCGGGTGGCCCGCCGCCCGGCAACGACTCACGGATCGCCGCGTCGTCACCGACGAGCAGGACGCGAACACCCAGTTGGTCGACTGCCGCCAGCGCGCCCTCGACGATCGCCGCCGGCGCGTGGTCCCCGCCCATCGCGTCGATGGCGACGGTGAGCGGTTCAGGCATCGGAACCAAGCCGTTCGCGGTTGGTCACGTCAGTCCGCGTCGAGGACTTGACGGCCCCGGTACGTGCCGCAGTTGCCACACACGGTGTGGGGCAGCTTCACGGCACCGCAGGCCGGGCACAGCGAGCGGGCGGGCGCGGAGATGGTCCAGTTGGACGCTCGGCGCGAGCGGGTTCTGGCGCGAGGGGTCTTGCGCTTGGGGACGGCCATTTGATGTGCTCCTCAGCTGTTCAGTCGTCGAAGGTCAGGGCGCGCAGCGCGTCCCACCGGGGATCGGGCGGGTTGGGGTCGCACTCGCAGCTGGTCTCGTTGTGGTCGACACCACATTCGGGACACAGGCCGGCGCAATCATCGCGGCACAGGGGGGCGATGGGCAGATCGAGGAGTACGGCATCACGCACCGGCAACTCGAGGTCGACCTCTTCGCCCTCGAGTTGGTAGGTATCGCCCTCGATGGGCGAGCGCTCGAAGAGTTCACGCACGGGCACCGTGAACGAGGCCCGCACCGGCTTCAGACACCGGCTGCACTCGCTCTCGTACTCCGCGGCGACGGTGCCGTGCACGACGATGCCGTCCGGCACCTGCTCGAGCATCACGTCGACCACGAGTGGCGCCGACGACAGGCGCGCGCCGGCCACCCCGCCGAGTTCGCTGCCGGGGATCGCGATGCGTTCGGGACGGCGGGAAGCGGGGTGGTGCAGCAGGTCGGAAACGTTGCAACGAAGAGCGGTCATCGGCCTCGGGGCACCGGTCGCGGACGCGGGACCGGGTGCGAGAAGTTCGGTGTCGGCGGACGCGCGACGAATCGAGACTAGCAGGTCAGAGCATTTTCCCAGGATATGGAATTAGAAGGCTGCGGAAGCCCGGAATCCACACCGGCGACGAGCGAAAGGGCCCGGAAATCCAGCGATCCCTCCCGAACCGGCTCCGTCAGGAGTGCGAGCGGACGGGCCGGTTATACGTCCTGGTCGAAGAAGTTGGCGTCCTCGGCCTCGTCGTCGAGTTCGATCTCGGCCGCGGGCATGACGACCTGGAGGCGCTCCCGACCCTTGGAAACCGCCTGCATCGTGCGTTCGAGGACGACCTCGAAGCTGGCGAGCTTCTGGTCGATGTAGTCCTCGGCCTCGTGCTTGAGATCGCGGGCCGTCTTCTCGGCGTCGTCGACGATCCGGCGGGCGTGGAGGTTGGCCTCGCGGACCACCTCGGTCTTCTCCACCATGCGCTGGGCCTGCTGGCGGCCGGCGTCGATGATGTCCTCGGCCTCCCGGCGAGCCTTGGCGAGGAACTCCTCGCGCTCCTTCAGCAGCCAGCGGGCCTGGCGGATCTCCTCGGGGAGCATCTGCACGGCATCTTCGAGCATGCCGACGAGTTCGTCGCGGTTGACCATGACGCTCGCCGACATCGGGACCGACCGCGCGGTGTCGATGTGGTCGCGGACCTGGAGGATCAGGTCCTCGGTGTCGAGGGTCTCGTCGGAGAGGTGTTCGGTGTCGGTCACGACGGGTTCCCCTTTTCGAAGCGTTGGGCGAGCCGTTCCCGGACCACGGGCGGCACCATGCTCGACACGTCCCCACCGAACTTCGCGACCTCGCGTACGAGGCTCGACGAGAGGAACGAGTGCTGCGGCGTGGTCGAGATGAAGAAGGTGTCGATGCCGGAGAGGCGCTGGTTCATCTGCGCCATCTGCAGTTCGTAGTCGAAGTCGGAAATCGCGCGGAGGCCCTTCACGATCGCGGCCGCACCGTGGTCACGAGCGAAGTCGACGAGCAGACCCTTGAAGAACTCGATGCTCACGTTCGGGAGGTGGGACGTCACCTCGGCGAGGAGTTCCTGGCGCTCCTCGAGGGTGAAGAGCGACTGCGACTTCTGCGGGTTCCGAATCACCGCGACGATCACCTGGTCGAAGTGCCGCGCGGTCCGCTCGATGATGTCGAGGTGACCGAGGGTGACCGGGTCGAACGAACCCGGACAGAGGGCGGTGGCCACAGCGGCTGGAACTCCTGGGTGGGGACTGGGGATCGGATTGGGAGATCGGGACAGGTCAGGCCGTCGGGACAGCTTCAGGTGCCGGGGTCATCCGGGCCGACCAGCACCACGAGCGTATCGCCGTAGACCCGCTCCCACGTGACTTGCCAGCCGGAAGGGAGCGACGGTGGACCCGCCGCGGCTGACCGCTCGATGACCACAGCCGCCTCCGGCGCGATCCAGCCGGGCGCGGCCAGCAGTTCGAGCATCCGGGCCAGATCCGAACCCGCGAGGTCGTACGGAGGGTCGAGGAACACCAGGTCGAAGGGATTCCTCGGCAACGGACCCTGGAGGTAGCCGCCGAGTCCGCGCCGCTGGACCGA
Source organism: Acidimicrobiia bacterium (assembly GCA_038250905.1). Taxonomy (GTDB): domain Bacteria; phylum Actinomycetota; class Acidimicrobiia; order IMCC26256; family JAENVU01; genus JAENVU01. The sequence goes on along the minus strand of JBBSBV010000006.1, from coordinate 51,976 downwards.
CGCCCGGTCGCCGAGCCGCGTGCTCGCGAGGTTGCGGCGGATCGCGTCGACCGCGCGCGGATCGCGGTCGACGAGCACGGCCTCGGCTGCGCCGCGTGAGAGCGCCTCGATGGCCAGGGCACCGCTCCCGGCGTATCCGTCGAGCACCCGTGCCCCGGCGAGTCGGGCCGAGCCGAGCGCGCCGAACACCGACTCCTTCACGCGATCGGTGGTGGGCCGGGTGGTGGCGCCGCGCGGGGTCACGAGCCGCAGCCCGCCCAACTCGCCGGCGATGATCCGCGGCCCGCGGCCGCTGCCCGGACTCCTTCCACGCTGCACGCGCCGGATCGTACGGCGGCCGGCGCCCGCGTCGCCGCTTGCTCGACGCGTTTCGGTGCGCGACCTGCACGCGGGAGCGTGCGGAACGGGGGCGAGAACGAGCCGGCCGAGCCGTATCCTCGATCGATGGCAGGGGACGTGAACGAAGCCGTGAACCGGGTGGCGGCGGCGCTCGCCGGGGGCGACGTGATGGCCGAGGACGTGCGCGGCGCCGATCTCACCTCGTTCCTCCTCGAGGTCATGCGCCGCCGGGCCGCTTCGCGAACGGCTGCCGATCTGCTGCGGCAGTTCACGACCGACCGCCTCGTCGAACCCGGCCTCGTCGACGCACGCGCCCTGCACCACACCATCGCCTCGGTGCTCGACGCGCTGCCGCGCGCGTTCGAGACCGTCGAACTCTCGCCGGTCGTCCCACTCGGCACCCACTCGACGGTCGCGACCGTGCACCAACACAAGGTGGTGGCGACGGTGCGCGGCTCCGAGGTCGCGGCGGACCCGACCAACGCGCTGGCGCTCGTCGCCACGCTCCGGCGCCGCGCTGGAGTCGCGGAGGCGACGACCCGACTCGCGGCGGTGCAGCGGGTACTCCGGGCGCAGCCGTTCGGCGCGGTGGGCCAGCAGCACTTCACCGTGCTCGGCGTGGTCACCGCCGGACGCGACCGGGGCAACCTGGCCTTCGAACGCGAGGCGCTCGGGGAACAACTCCGGGCGTTGGTGGCCGCAGCCCGGGCGGTAACCGCGGCGCCGATCCGGATCGCGATCACCAACCTCCGCGACTCGTACACCGCCGCGCTCGTCGAGGCGGTGCGAGCGGTGGTCACCGACGCCGAGGTCACGAACGATCCGGACCGGGTCGCCGGGCGCGGGTACTACCGGGACCTCTGCTTCAAGGTCCATGTCGACGGCCCCGCGGGCATGGTCGAGGTCGGCGACGGTGGCTTCACCGACTGGACCCGCCACCTTGGCGGCAACCAGAAGGAACGCCTGCTGGTCAGCGGACTCGGCGTCGACCGCCTGGCATCAGTCGTGACCGACTGACGCTCGGTCGAGTTCGGCGAGGAGATCCGCGGCCGCGACGGCACCCGGTGGGAGACGAGCAGCCGCGGCTTGGTCCGCGCGTGCCAGCAGCAACGCGTTCACCGGGGTCGGGACGCCGGCCGCCGCACCGATACGCACGATCTCGCCGTTCAACGCGTCGGCCTCGATGGTGCCGAGACCACGGGCGAGCGACTGCCAGGACGATCCTCCACCGCGACCCGAGCCGTCGATCTCTCCGACCTGGAGGCGATCCCCGCGCCGGGCCTGCTCCTCCTCACGGGATGCGAAGTCGATGCCCGCAGCATCGAAGGCGACCACCGCTTCGGTGCGAGCCCGACCGGCCAACTCGATCGCGGCGTCGTCGAGGCCGCACATCGCCTCCACCGCGTTGCCCACGTTCATGAGCAGCTTCGTGTACTTCCACCGCATCACGTTCGGCACGGCTCGTGCGTCGAAGCCGCCGCGTTGGAGGGTGGCCGCGAGATCGCGGGCACCGTCGTCGACGTCACCGTTTGCGAGACCGATGTCGAAGAGTCCGGGGATCGGCGACGCGTACGCCTCGACCCGGCCGGGTTCGAGGTGCGCGGCGGGCATCATCACCACCACGCCGTAGACGGTCGGGAACCGCTCGGCGACCACGCGTTCGTTCACCACGCCGTTCTGGAAGCAGGCGACGGTGTCTCGGCCGGGGCGACGCGCACCAACTCGTCGAGGACCGGCGTGGTGTCCTGGCTCTTCACCGCGAGCGCCACCATCGTCGACCCGTCGATCACGAGGTCGGCGACCCGGCGGACGACGGGCACCGGAACGGTGACCACGCGGGTGGGTTCGGCGAGCACCAGTCCGCCGTGCTCGATCGCGTCGGCATGAGCGCCGCGGGCCACGACGGTCACGTCGACCCCGGCCTCGACGAGCATGGCCGCCACCGCACCCCCGATCGCGCCGGCCCCGACGATCACGAGTCTGGTCACCGGTCGGCTCGGCATCGGGCGACTGGTCATGGGCCGATCGTACGTGTCGTATCGTCGGGCCCATCGACCGCCTGACCCTGCTCGACGAGTTGCGCGCCATCGCGCAGACCGGCCTCCACTACACCACCGACCCCTACGACCGCGAGCGCTGCACCCGACTGCTCGCGCTCGCGTCCGAGGGGTACAGCGAGGCGCTCGACCTCCCCGAGTCCGAGGTGCGCGAACGGTTGGCGCGGGATCTCGGGTACGTGACCGCCAAGGTCGGAGCCGACGCCGCGATCTTCGACCCCGACGGCCGCATGCTGATGGTGCTGCGCGCCGACGACGAGAAGTGGGGCTTCGTCAGCGGCTGGGTCGACCCGGGCGAGACCCCGGCGACCACGGTCGTGCGCGAGGTGCAGGAGGAGGTGGGGCTCACCGTCACCGAGTTCGAACTCGTCGACGCCATCGGTCGTCGTGCCGGCACCGAGTACGGACCGCACGCAGTCGTGTCGATCGTCTACCTCTGCACGGTCGCGCCCGGACCGATCGTGATCTCCCACGAGTCGCTGGCCGCCGAGTACCGCGAAATCGAGTCGGTCGATCGCTGGCACGCCAACCACGAGTCGCTCGCGTACCTCGCCCGCGACGCCTGGCGCGCCCGCCGCGCGTAGCGGCTCCCGACTTCGCGAGCGATTGTCGGATCGGCTGGCCTCAGTCCCGCTCCGGCGACAAGCGCTCGGGATCCGTCAGGCGCAGTGGGCGGGGTCCGCGGGGTCGACCATGGTGGTGCAGGTGTCTCGGGCTCGAGCGGAGATCACGGCCCAGCCTTCGTCGCCGCCCTCGAGGGTGATCTCGACATCGGTCGACGCGACGGTCGCGTCGGCACCGCCGGTCTCGCGGAGTTCGATGACGAGCGGTTCGCCCGAGTGCAGCGCCGCGACGGTGATCTGGCCCACTTCGGACGTGTCACTCCCGCGCCACGCGGCGGCGAGATCCTCGGCCACCGCGGCCGGGCCCTTCGCGAACTTCTGCGGCGCGCGCGACTTCCACTCCGCGGTTGCGTCGCGCCACGCGGTCGGGCCCCGGGAACCGGCGGTCGTCGACGAGGTCGTCGCGCCCGGCTTCGCGGTGGACGCGGTCGGCGGCTTCGCGACCGTCGAACCCGAACCGCAGGCCGCGAGCCCGACCACCACCGCACCTGCCGTCAGCACTCGGCCCACCGTCCGCACCGTCATACGCACCCCTCTAACTCTTGAACAGGAACTCGACGTCGTCGCCGAGCAGGTCCTCGACCTCTTCGGCGAGCGCGCGGTTGCGGCGCAACCCGGGATCCTCGTCGAGGATCTCCTCGGCTGCGGTCCGGGCGAACACGACGTACTTCTCGTCACGGGGCAGCTTGCCGAGCTTGAGGTCCCCGAGGCCGGCCTGCCGTTCGCCGAACACCTGACCCGAGCCACGGATCTCGAGGTCCCGCTCGGCGAGGAGGAAGCCGTCGGTCGACTCCTCCATCGCCTCCATCCGCGCCTCGCCGTCGGGGGTCGACGGATCCGCGAACAGGAAGCACCACGACTCGCCGCCACCGCGCCCGACCCGACCCCGCAACTGGTGGAGCTGCGACAGGCCGAAGCGGTCCGCGTCCTCCACGATCATCACGGTCGCATTGGGGACGTCGACCCCGACCTCGATCACCGTCGTGGCCACGAGCACCTGGGTCTCGCCGGCGCGGAACGCATCCATCGCCGCCTGCTTCTCGGCCGACTTCATCTGCCCGTGCAACAGGCCGAGCCGATAGCCGGAGAGCTCCCCGCCCGCGAGTTCCTCGAACTCCTCGGTGGCGGCCTTGGCCTCGATCTTCGGCGATCCCTCGACCAACGGACACACCACGAAGGCCTGATGCCCCGCCGCGACCTCCTCGCGGAGCCGGTCGTACGCGGCCGTCCGTTCGAGCGGGCTCGGGCCCACCACCTCGGTGGCCACCGGCGTGCGCCCGGGTGGCATCTGGCGCAGCTCGGTCCGGTCGAGGTCGCCGTAGACGAGCATCGCCGCGGTACGCGGGATCGGCGTGGCCGTCATCACCAACACGTCGGGCGAATCGCCGAGGCCGCGGAGCAACGACCGTTGCTCGACGCCGAACCGGTGCTGTTCGTCGATCACCGCAAGTCCCAACTTGGTAAACGGAGCGTCGCCGTAGAGCAGTGCGTGGGTACCGACGACGATGTCGACGTCGCCCGCCGCGAGCCCGGCCGCGATCTTGCGCCGATCGGCCGCGCCCACCTTGTTGGTGAGCAGTGAAACCGTCACCGGCCGTTCGGCGAGCAACGTGCCCTCGCTCGGCACCACGAGCGTCGAGAGGGTGGACGTGGCGACCGCGTGGAGCTGTTCGGCCAGGACCTCGGTCGGCGCCATGAGCGCGCCCTGGTACCCGCCTTGCACCGCCATCAGGAGCGCGGTGATCGCCACCAGCGTCTTCCCCGACCCGACCTCGCCCTGGAGTAACCGGTGCATCGGGACCGGCCGGGCCATGTCGGCGCGGATGGCCGCGATCGCGGCCACCTGGTCGGCCGTGAGTTCGAAGGGCAGCGCGCCGAGGAAGCGGTCGACCAGTTCACCGTCGACGGTATGTGCGATGCCCGACGCCTCCGCCTCGATCGCACGCTTGCGGGCGACCAACCCCACCTGCATGCGGAGGAACTCATCGAAGCGGAGCCGCCGTTGCGCCCGCTGTGCGTCGCGCATCGACCCCGGCGCGTGCACGTCTCGATACGCCGTCGTGCGGTCGACGAGCTTCATCGCTTCGAGCACCGGCTTCGGGATCGTCTCCGCCATCGCGCCGACCCAGTCGAGGACGAGCGCGACCACCGGTTGGATCTCCCAACTCGACACGTCGGCCTTGCCCGACTGGGGGTAGATCGGCATGACCACCCCGGTCTTCGTGTCGCCCGCTTTCCCGAGGATGTCGACGACCGGGTTCGTCATCTGCCGCTTGCCGCGGTACACGTCGAGCTTCCCGTAGAGCGCCACCTCGGTGCCCGTGGGCAGCTGCTTCTCGCGCCAGGACTGGTTGAAGAACACGAGGTTCAACAGGCCGCTCGCATCCTCCACCACCGCTTCGACCATCTTCTTGCGGTTGCGCGTGACGCGGCTGGAGATGCGCTGCACCTCCGCGACGATCGTGGCCTCCGCGCCCACTTCGAGTTCGGCGATCTCGGACTGACGGGTGCGGTCGTGGTAGCGGCGCGGGTAGTGACCGATGAGGTCGAGCACCGACTCGATCGGCGGGTTCATCGCCCCGAGCTTGTCGAGCAACCGGGCGGAGATCCCCGGCACCTCGGTGAGCGGGGCCTGCCCGAGGGCGCGCAGGGTGCGTGCGGTGCCCGTGACTACTCCACCCCGATCAGGTACGGGTACAACGGCTGGCCGCCGTCGTGCACCTCCACCTCGACGCCCGGGTGCCGCAACCCCAGGTGCTCGCGCAGACGGTTGGTCTCGGCATGACGTGCGTCGCTCCCGACGAGCACGGTCACGATCTCGGAGTCGTCGTCGATGAGGGAGTCGAGCAGCGCGAACGCCGCGTCGGCGGCCGACGTGGTGGCCACGCAGATGCCCTCGCGGGTGATCGCGATCCAGTCACCCTTCCGGATCGGACCGCACTCCGCGACCGTGTCGCGCACCGACTGCGTGACCTCACCGGCGCTGGTGCGCGCGACCGCCTCGGCGAGCGCGTTCACGTTGGTCTGCAGGTCGGCGTCGGGGTCGTAGCCGACGAGCGCACCCAGCGCCTCGACCATCGAGTGGGTCGGCACCACTGCCACCGACTTCTCGGTGAGCGCGTCCACCTGGCGGGCGACCGGCACGATGTTCTTGTTGTTCGGCAGGATGATCACGGAGTCGGAGGGGCAGCGCTCCACCGCTTCGAGGATCTGCGCGGTCGACGGGTTCATCGACTGACCACCAGCCACGATCTCCTGCACGCCGAGGCTCGCGAGCAGTCGCCGTACGCCGTCGCCGACCGCGATCGCCACCACCGCGGTCTCGACCATGTCCTCGGGCGCGTGCACGATCGCCGCGGGCACGGCCTCGGTGACCCACTCCTCTTCCTCGACCTGTTCGAGGAGATCGGTGACGCGGATCGTGTGGGGCTTTCCCGCTTCGATCCCGGCCTCGATGGCGCCGCCGATGTCGTCGGTGTGCACGTGGCAGTTCCAGAGTCCGTCACCGCCGACGACGACGATCGAGTCGCCGAGCGCGGCCCAGGCCGACTTGAACGCGGGGATGGTGGCATCGGGCGCGTCGAGGAAGTACATGACCTCGTACCGCAGGAGGGACACGTCGCCGTGCGCGGCGTGGGACTCGACGATGAGCGGCGCGGCGCGGTCGGTTGGCTGCGGGAGGGCGCGACCGTCGACCACTTCGAGGAACGCGTCGAGGAGGAGCGTGAACCCCTGACCCCCCGCGTCGACCACACCGGCATCACGGAGCACGGGGAGCATCTCGGGGGTCTGGGCCACCGCCTGCCGGGCGCCCGCGGCCGCCTCGTCGAGGATGTCGACGAGCGAGACCGTCCCATCGGCGGTCGCGCCTTCGGCGGCTTCGGCCGACCAGCGGACCACCGTGAGGATCGTGCCCTCGACCGGCCGCATCACGGCCTGGTACGCCGCGTCGGAGGCGGTCCGCAGCGCGGCGACGATCTCGGCCGGCCCCGCGGTGTCGCGGCCCCGGAACGTGTCGGCGAGCCCCCGCAGGATCTGGGAGAGGATCACGCCCGAGTTCCCGCGCGCGCCCATGAGCGAGCCGTGCGAAATCGCCTGACAGATCTCGCTCATTCCCTCGGCGGTCCCGAGTTCCTGCACCACCGATTCGACGGTGAGCGTCATGTTGGTGCCGGTGTCGCCGTCGGGCACCGGGTACACATTGAGGCGGTTCAGGGCCTCCTGGTGGATCCGCAGCGCGTCCCGGAAACGGGTGATCACCCGACGGACGTCGGATGCGTCGAGCTGCTCGAGTGCCGCCATGGCGCCGCATCGTAGGCGTCGACCGACCGGCTCCGGCGGCTTGCTGCTACCCTTCGTGGCCTTCCGGGGACGCCGGGCACGGCCCGATCAGCACCTCCGATCCACCTTTCCGAACCAAGAGTCGAGGACGACACCATGGCATCCGTCTGCGAAGTGTGCGGCAAGAAGCCCATCTTCGGAAAACGCCTGAGCCACTCCCACCGCCGGTCGAACCGGCGCTGGAACCCGAACGTGCAGAAGGTCCGCGCGATCGTCGACGGTTCGCCGGTCCGGCTCCACGTGTGCACCTCGTGCATCAAGGCCGGCAAGGTCCAGAAGCCGTAGTCATGCAGGGCGTCGTACGGAGCTTCGATCCGGGTACCGGTGAAGGTGTGGTCGTCACCACCAACGCCGAGCGCACCGAGGTCCTGCTCGCATCGAACGCGCTCGAGGGTTCGATCTTCCGCATGCTGCGCCAGGGCCAGCGCGTGAACTTCGATCTCGATGCGTCCGGGAACGCCACCGCAGTTCGTAGCGGGGCCGAGAAAGACATGGCCCTGCCGCCGGACATCCAGGTGTAGGCGAGAGGTACCGAACGCATGGGGCTGGACGACGGGAACCTGGCAGGGTGGCACCGCGACCCGTCGGGTCGGCACGAGCTGAGGTTCTGGGACGGCGACGCCTGGACCGAGCACGTGGTCGACGAGGGCATCCCCGGTCTCGACCATCCCACCCGCAGCGGCCGGGCCCCGGACGGTGTGAAATCCACGCCGGCTCCGCACATCGAGCCGCCCACGCCTCCCGCCGCGGATGCCGCCGAAGTGGTGGAAGTGGTGGAAGTGATCGCCGCGGAAGCGGTGGACGACGTCGACGAACCCGAGGAGACCGCCGCGGCGGTCACGCCGTCGCACCCTCCCATCGACCTGATCGCGGAATCCGCGATCGACGCCGACGCGGATTCCGAGCCTGCGGCCGACGCCGACACCGACACCGACTCCGACCAAGGGGTCGAGACCGAGATCGCTGCCGTCGCCGAGACCGACGAGGATCCGGTCGCGGGCGAGGCCGACGACGCGGCGGACGCGGATGCTCCCGAGCCGGCCGTCCTCCACACGCCACTCGTCGCGAGCGCCTCGGTGCTGGCCCCCCCTCGTGAATCCGAATCCGGGCCGGAGCCGGGTACCACCGCGCGCCCGATGCCACCGGCGGGCGGCCGCAGCGTGCGATCCCGCCGCGGCGGCGCCCCGGTACCTCCGGTGCCGCCCGCCCCGACCGACGCCCGACCCGCCCGCCCGAGCGAGCCGGCGCCCGAACCCGAGCCCGAACCGATCGCGGCCGAGTCCGCGCCCGACGCTTCGCAACCCGACCCGCCGGACGAAGCCCCGATCCCCGCTACCCCCGCGGTCGGTGTTCCGCTGCGCCTCATCGCGGATGCCCCCACGGTCGCGTCGCCAGCCGGGAACAGCGCGGGCTCGAACACCAGCGCGATCGCCGATCCACATCGCTCCATCACACCGGCGCACACCCCGCTGGCGCCTGCCGCACCCGACGCGACCGGCCCCCGGGTCACCGGTGCGAGCCCGGTACCGGTCAAGCGGTACCGCCCCGGTTCGCCACCCGCAAGCCCGCACGCCGGTCCGCGGGCCCTCCCGGCGGTCCCGACCGAGGTCATGGGCACCGTCGTCCCGCCGTGGTACCGCCGCACGTCCACCTGGCTCACGGTCGTGGCGGTCGCCGTGATCGTGACACTCGTCGTCGTGCTCATCGGGATGAACTCGAACGACGCTGCGAGCAACCGGATCGGCGGACGGCCGCCGGCTGCGGCGCCCCAGGGTCACAAGGTCATCGACGGCGACGGCTTCGGCATCGCCGCGCCGGCCGGTTGGATCGTGGCGACCGACCCCGGCAACACCTTCCCGCAGCTGCGGCGCACCAACTGGGCCACCCCGCTCACGGCCACCGACACGAGCACCGGCGAAGCCGTCCTCGTCGTCGAACTCCGCCACCTCGCGCACGAGCCCCAGGTGGATCCCGAACTCTTCTGGACCGACCAGGTGAAGGACGCCGGCCAGCCCGGCGGTGTCACCGCGGCACCGCCGCTCAGCGTCCACGGATTCCGGGCCAACGAGATCACCGCCTCCGGCCCGTCGGGCAAGCCCCTGGTGGCCGCATCCATCGACACCGGGGACCGCACCTTCCTGGTCGCGGTCACGGGGGCGACGCCGACCGACGCGCAGACCGAGTTCGACCGCCTGATCCAGACCTTCGACGCCCGGTAGACGCCCTTCCCGTGCGACGGCCCGGTTCGGCCGGATGGTTCGGCCCGGATGCGGGAACCGAAAGTGTCCTCACTACACTTTCCGGACCCTTCTCGGGGACCTCGGGGGACGAAGGAGTGAGTCGTGTCGATCGTTGAGAACGCACCCACCAAGCACAAGCAACTGCTGGCCTGGGTCGAGGAAATGGCCGAACTGCTCCAACCCGACGCCGTGCATTGGTTCGACGGCTCCGACGCCGAGTCCGATGCCCTCTGCCAGGGCCTGGTCGACGCCGGCACCTTCGTGCCGCTCGACCCCGAGAAGCGACCCAACTCGTACTGGGCCGCGACCGACCCCTCCGATGTCGCCCGGGTCGAGGACCGCACCTACATCTGCTCCCCCACCGAGGACGGTGCCGGTCCGACCAACAACTGGATGGACCCGGCCGAGATGCGCGGCATCCTCGACGGGTTGTTCACCGGCGCCATGAAGGGCCGCACGATGTACGTCGTGCCGTTCAGCATGGGCCCGCTCGGATCCCCGCTCTCCTACATCGGCGTCGAGATCACCGACTCCCCGTACGTGGCCGTGAGCATGCGGACCATGACCCGCGCCGGTCAGGCCGCCCTCGACGTCCTGGGCGACGACGGTGACTTCGTCCCCTGCGTCCACTCGCTCGGCGCCCCTCTCGCCGACGGTGAGACCGACGTCACCTGGCCGTGCAACCCCGACGAGAAGTACATCGTGCACTTCCCGGAGACGCGCGAGATCTGGTCGTACGGCTCCGGCTACGGCGGCAACGCACTGCTGGGGAAGAAGTGCTTCGCGCTGCGCATCGCGTCGGTGATCGCACGCGACGAGGGCTGGCTCGCCGAGCACATGCTCATCCTCAAGCTCACCAGCCCGCAGGGCGCAGTGCACTTCATCGCGGCCGCGTTCCCGTCGGCCTGTGGCAAGACGAACCTCGCCATGCTGATCCCGTCGATCCCCGGCTGGAAGGCCGAGACCGTCGGTGACGACATTGCGTGGATGAAGTTCGGTCCCGACGGCCGCCTGCACGCCATCAACCCCGAGTTCGGGTTCTTCGGCGTCGCGCCGGGCACGAACATGGAGACCAACCCGAACGCGATGCACTCGCTCGAGGCGAACACGGTCTTCACCAACGTCGCGCTCACCGATGATCACGACATCTGGTGGGAAGGCATGGACGGTCCGCCGCCGGCGCACGCCACCGACTGGTTGCGCAACGACTGGACACCCGCCTCGGACACGCCGGCCGCGCACCCGAACTCCCGGTTCTGCGCCCCTGCGTCGCAGTGCCCGGTGATCGCCGACGAGTGGGAGGACCCGGCCGGTGTACCGATCTCAGCGGTGCTGTTCGGTGGCCGCCGCGCTACCACCGTGCCGCTCGTCTACGAGTCGCGCGACTGGGCGCACGGAGTCTTCGTCGGCGCCACCATGGGCTCGGAGAAGACCGCGGCCGCCTTCGGCGGTCTCGGCGACCTGCGCCACGACCCGTTCGCGATGCTGCCCTTCTGCGGCTACCACATGGGCGACTACTTCGCGCACTGGCTCTCGATGACGGACCGGACCGACGAGTCCAAGCTCCCGCGGATCTACGGCGTGAACTGGTTCCGCAAGGATGCCGACGGCAAGTTCCTGTGGCCCGGCTACGGCGAGAACTCCCGCGTGCTGGCCTGGATCGTGGGTCGGCTCGAAGGCGACGCCGGCGGCGAGGACACGCTGATCGGGGTGGTGCCGCGCGTCGAGGACCTCGACCTCAGCGGCCTCGACGAGGACCCGGCCCGCGTGGCCCAGGCCCTCGCGGTCGACGCCGATCAGTGGCGCCAGGAGTGCGCGAGCGCGCGGGGCCACTTCGAGTCCTTCGGCGACCACCTCCCGGCCGCGCTGGCCGAGGAGCTCGACGCCCTCGAATCCCGCCTGGGCTGACCGGCACCGGCCGCTCCCGTCCGGGTTCGGCAATGATGCCCACCGTGACCGCGACGACGCCCCTACCGCCCGGTGCGATCCTCGGGATCCATCACGTCAAGATCCCGGTGACGGACCTCGTCCGCAGCCGGGAATGGTACGAGCGGGTCTTCGAACTCGTTCCGCTGACGGAGTTCCGTGACGATCACGACGGCGTCGTCCGCGGAGTCTCGTACCGCAGCCTGGGCGACCTGGCGCTCGCGCTGCGGGAGCAGCCCGATGCCGCGCGTGGTGTTGCCGGGTTCGACTGCTTCGCCATGATGCTGCGGGGCCGGCCCGACGTGGAGCACTGGTGCGCGCGGCTGGACGACTTCGGCATCGCGCACTCGGACATCGTCGACGCGCCGATCGGCTCGATCCTCTCCTTCCACGATCCCGACGGCATCGAGCTGCGCTTCTATTCGCTCGATCCGCAGGGCGCCGATCCCGAGGGTCGCGTGCGGGTTTGACGGCTTCTCTGCCCCTCCTGATGGCTCGTCCACTCGCACTCCTCTCGGTCATGGGTGACGTGGGGCTCGCTCCCTCGCGGCTCGCTCCGCTCGTGCCTCGCTCCGTTCGGGAGCGGACTGCCGAGCAACTGCATGTGAAGTGACGCACGAACCACCAATCAGTCAGACTCAAGCGATGTCTCCATGGAGTGACGTACCGCTCGAAGCCCTGACCGCCGCGGTGGCGGGGATCGACCTGTGGAACACGCCGGGGATCCCCGATCACGGCTTGCCGCCGCTGCGGGTCACCGATGGACCCAACGGCGCGCGCGGCCCGAGCTTCACGGGCGTGCCCAGCGCCTGCTTCCCGTGTGGGAGTGCGCTCGGCGCCACCTGGGACCCGGACCTGATCGAGCGCGTCGGTATCGCCATCGGTCAGGAGGCGCGCACCAAGGGCGCACACGTGCTGCTCGCGCCGACGGTGAACCTGCATCGCCACCCGCTCGCGGGCCGCAACTTCGAGTGTTACTCCGAGGACCCGTACCTCACCGCGCGCCTCGCGGTCGGCTTCGTCCGTGGAGTGCAGTCCACCGGCGTCGGCACGACCGTCAAACACTTCGTCGCCAACGACTCCGAGTTCGAGCGGATGACCATCAGCTCCGACGTCGACGAGGCCGTCCTGCGCGAGCTGTACCTCGTCCCCTTCGAGGCCGCGGTCAGGGAGGCCGGGGCCTGGGGGATCATGTCGGCGTACAACCGGCTCAACGGCACGTACTGCAGCGAACACGAGTGGCTGCTCACGACGGTGCTCCGTGACGACTGGGGCTTCGACGGCTTCGTCATCTCCGACTGGTTCGGGACCCACAGCACTGCATCGGCGGCGAACGCGGGGCTCGACCTCGAGATGCCCGGTCCACCCCAATGGTTCGGCAAGGCCCTCGCCGACGCGGTCACCAACGGCACCGTCGACCGCGCGGTCGTGGAGACCCACGTCGCGCGGCTCCTCACGCTGGCGGAACGCACCGGTGCCACCGAGGGCATCGGTAACGGGGAACCCGGGTCGGTCGACGACCCCGCGCACCGAGCACTCATCCGGGAGACCACCGCGGCGAGCTTCGTGCTGCTCCGCAACGAGGACTCGATCCTCCCGCTCGACCGGTCGGCCCTGCCGTCGGTCGCGCTGATCGGCACCGCGGCCGACACCACCTGGATCATGGGTGGCGGCAGCGCGGCCCTCGACCCGCACCCGATGGTCTCGCCGCGTGCCGGGCTCGCCGCCGCGCTCGATACTTCGACGACCCTCACCTACGCACGCGGTCCGGCGGCCACCGACACCATCCCGGTCCTCAACGAGACCGCACTCGACGGCCGGCTCACCCTCGAGGTCTTCGCCGGCACCGAGCTGAGCGGTCCGGCCGAGATCAACTCCACCCTGCGCACCGCGCGCGCCATGTGGCTCGGCACGATCACCGACACGGTCGACGCACGCGGCTTCTCGGCCCGGCTGCACGGCACCGTGCGCGTGACCGAGACCGGCGAGTGGACCCTGGGCCTCACCGCCACCGGTTCGTGTCGCGTGACCGTCGACGGCGCGGTCGTGCTCGACGCGTGGGACCGACGCGAGGCCGGCACGTCCTTCTTCGGGTTCGGCAGCCGCGAGATCCGCGCGCCCTACGCGTTCACCGCGGGCCAGGCCTACGACCTCACGATCGAGTTCTCGGGTGGCTCACCGGCGATGGTCAGCGGCCTCGAACTCGGCGCGGTACCGCCCACGCCCAGCACCGCGCTGGCCGACGCCGCCGCGGCGGCCGCCGCGGCCGAGGTCGCGATCGTGGTGGTCGGCACCGGTCCGACGCTCGACACCGAGGGCCAGGACCGTCCCGACCTGTTCCTCCCCGGCGCGCAGGACGAGATGATCCGCGCGGTCGCCGCGGCCAACCCGCGCACCATCGTGTGCGTGAACGCCGGGTCGCCGGTGCATATGGACTGGGTCGACGACGTCGCGGCGATCGTGCAGTGCTGGCTGCCCGGTGAGGAGTGGGGCAATGCCCTGGCCGACGTTCTCCTCGGGGCCGAGGCGCCCGGCGGACGCCTGCCCACCACCTTCCCGCGCCGCGTCGAGGACGCTCCGGCCCACGGCACGTACCCGGGCGCCGACGGGCACGTCGCGTACGCCGACCAGCTCCTCATGGGCTACCGCGGGTACGACAAGGCCGGCACCGATCCGCGGTTCTGCTTCGGCCACGGACTCGCGTACACCACGTTCGAGTACGGATCGCTCACCGTCGACGGGCGGCACGTGAGCGTCGACGTCGCCAACACCGGAGCCCGCGAGGGCGACGAGGTGGTGCAGGTGTACGTGCACCGCACCGACGCCCCCGCCGACCGCCCCGAGCAGGAGCTGCGCCGGTTCGCCAAGGTGCGGATCGCGCCCGGGAGCACGACCACCGTCGCGTTCGACCTCGACGACCGGTGCTTCGCCGCATGGGACGACGGATGGAAGATCCCGGCGGGGTCGTTCGAGGTGCGGGTGGGACGGTCGTCGCGTGACATCCGTGCGACCGCGGCGATCAAGCCCTGATCGGCCGCCGGTTCAGCGTTGGCGGCCGGCCCGTTCGGTGCGGCGAGCGTGGCGTTCCCGGGCCAACGTGATGAGGCGGTCGAGGAGTTCCGCGTAGGGCACGCCGCTCGCCTCCCACAGCCTCGGATACATCGAGATGGGTGTGAACCCCGGGATGGTGTTCAGCTCGTTCACGAGCAGTCCCCGCCCGCCTTCGTCGTAGAAGAAGTCGACACGCGCCATGCCTTCACACCGACACGCGTCGAACGCCTGCACTGCGAGGCCCTGGAGCTGCTCGGCCACGGTGTCGGGCAGCACCGCCGGCACCACGAGCTGCGCGGTCCCGTCCTCGTACTTGTCGGCGTAGGAATAGAACTCGGCACCGGGGACCACCTCACCGGGGACCGATGCCTCGGGATGCAGGGAACCGAGCACCCCGACCTCGATCTCGCGCCCGGTGATCATCTCCTCGACGATCACGTCCTCGTCGAAGGACAACGCCAGGGCGAGTGCGGCATCGAGTTCTTCGTCGTCGTGCGCTTTGCTCACCCCGACCGACGACCCCATGTTCGCGGGCTTCACGAAACACGGCAGCCCGAGATCGTCGAGCACACGGGCGCGGAACGTCCCGAGATCCTGACCGTCGCGGAACTCCAGGTACCGACCCTGCGGAAGGCCGGCCGCGGCGAACATCTGCTTCATCGCGCCCTTGTGCATCCCGACCGAGGACCCGAGGACGCCGGAGCCCACGTAGGGGATGTCGGCCAGTTCGAGCAGGCCCTGGACCGTGCCGTCCTCACCGTAGGGACCGTGCAGGAGCGGGACGACGACGTCGACGTCGAGCCCCCGCCGACCGGCGCTGGCCACGACGGCCCCGAGTGACTCCAGCTCCGTGCCCGTCACCGGGAACGCCGCCGGCAGCGTGGCGGGTCCCGAGGCGAGCAGAGCCGCCGCGTCGTCGGCCGCGTGCCACTGACCGTCGGTCGTGATCGCGACCGGGACCACTTCGTAGCGCTCGGGATCGAGCGCCTGGGCAACTGCGACCGCGGTGACGCGCGAGACGTCGTGCTCGGCCGACCGGCCACCGAAGATCACCATCACGCGCGTCTTGCGCGTCATGTGACCACCTGCAGCACCGCGCGGATCCCGAGGCCCATCACGAACAGGCCGCCGAGTCCGTACAGCAACTCGAGCCGTCCCCGCATCTGGCTCCGGTACGCGTAGAGCAGCCCGATGGTGATGAAGATCACGAACCCGTAGAACATGTGGAACCGCGGCACCGACTTCGCGTAGCCCTTGTCGCCGGCGACGAGGGTCACGCCGAGGGCGACCTGCACCAGGATCGCGACCTCGGCAATCGCAGTGACGATCCACACGGGTCGGCCGCGCAGACCCTTCCACTTCCACGCTGCGAGGCAGTACAGGCCCGCGATCGCGTTGGCCCCGATCGAGACGTAGCCCCAGAACCGGTGGATGTGGAAGAGGGTGTCCAAGGCGCGCGCTCAGAGCACCGCGTCGTCGGCCGTGTCCGCCGAGAAGGCCGACGCGGCGGCGTCGCCTCGGAGGAGTTGCTTCAGGATCTTGCCGGCCGGGTTCCGCGGCAACGGCTCGGCCCGGAACTCGACGTACTCCGGGACCTTGAACGATGCCAGGTGCTCGGCGCAGTGAGCCTGGATGTCGGCCTCGGTGGCGGTGGATCCGGTGCGCAGCTGCACCACCGCCTTCACCTCCTCGCCGAGCGTGCGGTGTGGCACGCCGACGATCGCGGCGTCGAGCACGTCGGGATGGTCGAAGAGGGTGTTCTCCACCTCGACGCAGTAGACGTTCTCACCGGCGCGGATGATCATGTCCTTCGCCCGGTCGACGAGGTACACGAACCCTTCCTCGTCGATGCGGGCCACGTCACCGGTGCGGAACCAACCGCCGGGCAGGAACACGGCATCGGTCGCGTCGGGCCGGTTCCAGTAGCCGCGCATCATGATCGTCGGACCGCGCAACGCGAGTTCCCCCGTTGCACCGGACGGCAACGGGTTGCCGTCCTCGTCGATGACCATGGCCTCGACCGTGGGCACCGGGCGGCCGACGGAATCGGGACGGGCGAAATAGTCGTCGCCCGAGATGGCAGTCGCCACCGACGCGCTCTCGGTGAGCCCGTACGCGGTCGACAACGAGTCACGCACGTGCGGGAACGCGAGCTTGATCCGTTCGACCAGTTCCGGCGCTGCCGGCGCGCCTCCGTACCCGATGCGGGTGACCGAGGTCAGGTCGTAGTCCGTGAAGTTGTCGGCCTCGACGATGCGCCACATCACGGTGGGCACCCCGCCGATCGAGCTGACCTTCTCGCGTTCGATGGTGGCCATCGCGTGATCCGGGTCGAACCGGCCCGGCGGCATCAGCACGAGCTTCGACCCCGCGGCGTAGGCGGTGATCATCGTCGAGCAGGTGCCGGTCACGTGGAAGAGCGGCACGATGAGCAACGCGGCCGCCTGGTGCGCGGTGCGCTGTTCGCCCTTACCCTGCGCGGCCGAGGCCTGCGCGGCGAGCGCCAGGTTCATCAGGTTCGCAAGGGCCTGGCGGTGGGTGATGGTGGCACCCTTGGGCTTGCCGGTCGTCCCGCTCGTGTAGAGGATCGCGAGGACGTCGTCCTCCTCGACCGGCACCGCCGGCAACTCGCCGGGGTCGTCCATCGCGAGGAGGTGGTCGTGATGACGGGCGCCGGACTCGGCGTCGTCGAGGTCGATCACGAAGACGTGCTCGAGGGTGGGAATCGTCGCCACGATGTCGCGCACGATCGCCCACCGCTTGGCATCGCAGAACAACACCTTCGCGCCGGAGTCCCGCAACGCGAAGTCGAGCTCCTCGGCCTTCCACCACGCGTTGAGCGGGACCGCGGCCGCGCCCATGCCCGCGCAGGCCCAGAACATCACCAACCATTCGATGGTGTTGGCGGTGAGGATCGCGACCCGGTCGCCCCGTTTCACCCCGAGGTCGAGCAACGCGGCGGCGGCCCGGCGGGCCATCGCGTTGTGCTCGCCGAAGGTGAGACGGCGGTCGCCCTGCACGACCCAGTCGACGTCGGCGCGGGAATCGCCGAAGGCGAGCAGGTCGCGCATGGACGTGAACCGACTCTTGTAGACCTGCAGCGGGACCCCGAGGACCTCCTCCTGGACGATCTCGAACTGCGCGCCCGGCCCGGTGAGTTGCTCCAGCGGACTCGTCTTCGACGCGTTGCTCACGACGTCGGGGCCTCTTCGTGTTGGACCACGTCGAACTGCCACAGCTCGGCGCCGGTGCTCACCGGACCCTCGCCGGTGTGCTGGCGGTGCCCCTGCCCGAAGGCGGCGCTCTCCATCCACGCCTGGAAGTCCGCTTCCGAGGCCCACCGCGTGTACACGAGGAACGTGTTCTTGTCGTCGCTCGGGCGGAGCAGCTCGAACATCTCGAAGCCGGGAGCCTTGCCGACCTCGCCGGCCCGGGCCGCGAACCGCTCGACCAGCGTGTCGGCCCGCTCCGCCGGGACGGTGATGGCATTGATCTTGACCACGCTCATGTTTGCCTCTCCTCAGGGTCCCGCTCAGCGAACGGGTGAGGTTACCGGTGCCTCGCAGCCGGGTCCGATCCGCGGCTCAGGCCTCGGCCGCCGCCTTGACATTGGCGATGGGAACGCCGCGTCGACCTCGGGCCTCGGGAAACTCGGTCATGAGGGGAACGTACCCGAGCGCAGCGAGCAGGTCGGGAGCGTTCCGCACGCCGCCGCCACCCATCAGGAGCATGAGCGGACGACCCGATATGACGGAACTAGTTCTCGTCGCGGAGGAACTGCTCGATCTCGCGGGCGAGGTCGTCGCCGGAGGGGAGGTCTTCGGGCCCACTCGCCTCCTCGATCTGGCGGACCAGCGCGGCGACGTCGGGCCGTTCGGCGAGGCCGGTCTCGACCTGCTCGTTGTACTCGGCCGTCTGGTCGTCGAGGCCGTGGGTGTCGACCTGGATACGGGTGAGCTCGCGGAGCCGGTCGAGCAGGGCGCGGATCGCCGGCGGCGACGGTGTGCCCGCCACGTAGTGGGGCACCTGGGCCCAGAGCCCGACGGTGGGGATGCCCGCGGCGCCGAGGGCGACCTGCATGACGGTTTGGATGCCGGTCGGACCGAGATAGTCGGCGCGCAACTCACCCGACTCCTGGGCAACCGAGCGACTCGACGCGGTGGCGAGCACCACGATGGGGCGGCGGTGCGAGACCGGTGAGGGCATCCCCCCGAGGCAGACCGCTTCCCGGACCCCGGCCGACTTCGCGAAGCCGACGAGTTCGTCCGCCACCGCCTTCCACCGCACCGACGGTTCGGGGCCGGTCACCATCAGCACGTCACGACCGGCGACGCCGGCCACGACCTCGATGGTCGGCCAATGGACACGACGCGTCTCGCCGTCGACCAGGCTCACCGTGGGCCGGGTCTGTTGCAGGTCGACGTATTCCGCGAGGTCGAAGTTCGCGCAGGTGCGGGACGACTGCAGTTGGTCGGCCAGCACGGCGGCCGCGCCCGCGCCGGCGAGTCCGCCGTCGACCCAGCCGGTGAACGACATCACCATGACGGGGTCCCGCAACTCGGGCATCTGCACGATCTCCAGCACCCGGCCACCTTAGAGGTTGGGCGCCAAATTGTTCGTCCGCTCGGACTCCTCCCGGTCATGGGTTCCGTGGGGCTCGCGGCCTCGCACCGATAGAGTCCGATGCCGTGCGATTCGGAGTACACACCGGCCTGCAGAACACCACGATCGCGGAGCTGCAATCGCTGTGGCGGCGGATCGAGGGACACGGCTTCGAGTGGATCTCGATCTGGGACCACTTCTACGCCGCCGATGCCACCGGCAATCCGCACTGTCTCGAAGCGGTCGCGAGTCATGCCGCGCTGGCCGCGACCACCGAGACCGTGCGGTGCGGGAGCCTCGTGTATTCGGTGGGCTACCGCCATCCCGCGGTGCTGGCGAATGCGATGGCGACGCTCGACCAGATCGCGAACGGTCGCATCACCCTCGGACTCGGTGGCGGTTGGATGGAGGCCGAGTACGCGGCGTACGGGATGCCGTACCCGTCGGCCGGTGTCCGGTTGCGCCAGGTGAACGAGGCGATCCAGTGCATCCGCGGCCTGCTCACCCAGCAGCACACCACGTTCGACGGCGAGTTCTTCACCCTGCGTGACGCGCAGTGCGAGCCGAAGCCGGTCCAGGAGCGACTGCCGATCTGGATCGGTGGCGGCGGCGAGAAGGTCACCCTCCGCATCGCGGCCGAGCACGCCGACGGGTGGAACGTGCCGTTCATCGCGCCCGACGCGTTCGCGCACAAGGTCGAGGTTCTGCACCGCCACTGCGAAACCGTGGGCCGAGATCCCGAGACCATCGAACGCGCGATCAACGTCGGGATCGCCATGCGGCCCGGCGACCTCGAAGCCCAGTTCGGCGCCATGGCCAACTACGTCGCACCAGGAGTGTTGCAGGGCAGCGTGCAGGAAATCGTCGACCGGGTCGGCGCGTACCGGGAGGGTGGTGCCGACTGGCTCATCCTCGCCATGCGCGCGCCGTTCGACACCGACGGCCTCGACATGTTCGCGGCGGAGGTCCTTCCCCATCTCTCGTGACGACCCTCCCGCGGGCGATCACGAGTTGCGGTTCGATGCGCTGACCGGCGCCTGGGTGGCGATCGTCGGCGACCGCCAGGACCGACCGAACCAACCCGTGGTCGGCTGCCCCTTCTGTGTGGGTGGCCTCGAGGCGCCCGATCCGTACACCGTGCGGTCCTTTCCGAACCGGTGGTCTCCGCTCGTACCGGGACCCGCGATCGACCTCGCCGCGCCGGCCGTCGACGATCCGTTCGCGCGTCGGCCCGCGCGTGGCGCGGCCGAGGTCGTGCTGTACACATCCGAGCACGTCGGGTCGCTGGCCACGATCGGGCCGGCCGCGGTCCGCGCCGTCGTCGACCTCTGGGCCGAGCGCACCGAGGCGCTCCTGGCCCGGGACGAGATCGCGTACGTGCTCGTGTTCGAGAACCGCGGCGCCGAAGTAGGCGCCACCATCTCGCATCCGCACGGACAGATCTACGGCTTCCCGACCGTCCCACCCCTCCCGCGACGCGAGGCTGAGATCGCGTCCGCGCGCGGGTGTCCGCTCTGCACCGTCGTCCCGGCGGAGGTGGAGACCGCGACACGCGTGGTGTTCGACGGCGGCGACTGGGTCACCCACGTACCGTTCGCGGCCGGTCATCCCTTCGCGACGGTGGTCGCGCCGCGCCGGCACGTCAACGATGTCGCGTCACTCGACGAGGCGGGCCGTGACGGTCTGGCTGCGGCCCTCGTCGACATCGTCGGCCGGTACGACCGGATCTACGACACGCCCCTGCCCTACCTCATGTGGATCCATCCGGGGGTGCACCTGCACGTGCACTTCGCGCCGTTGCACCGCGCACCGGGGGTCCTGCGCTACGTGGCCTCGGCCGAGGTCGGAGCCGAGATGCTCTTCAATCCCGTCGCGCCCGAGACCGCCGCCGCGCGCCTCCGCCGCGCCTGAACCTCAGCGCTGGCGGCGGGGGCCGAAGGCGTGCTCGATGTCGGTGCCGGCGAAGGCACCGGGCACCGTGCCCTCGGTGGCGTAGCGGTACAGCGCAGTGCGGTAGATGCCACTCAGCGCGGAGATGATCACCGTCGTCGCCACGAGGATGGCCACCGCGACGACGATCGCCGGTACCGCGAGCACGATCGTCTTCGACGCGATGCCGGCGGCGCCGATGCCGATGGCCACGAGGATCGGGACGATGGCGATGAGCCCGAAGCCCATCTGGGCGAAGATGTTCTCACCCCACGTGCTCTTGGTGAGCGTCGCCGACCGCTTCAACGCGGTGATCGGGCCGACGTTCTCGAACACGATGATGGGAACGGTGAGGAAGGTCAGCACCGACCACGCCGCGCCGAGCAGGCTGATCACGAGGCGCCCGACGAGTCCGGCCCGCTGCTCGAGCGACTGCATGATCCACGACACGGTCGCTGACACGATCGCCCACGGGAGCAGTCGCGACACCCGTGAGGACGCGAGGCTCATGCCCTGGCCGACCGTCGTCGGGCGCCCCTCGAGTACCTCGTTCGCCGAACCGACGAGCCCGGCGAGGAAGTAGGTCTGGACGAACGCGATACCGATGTAACCGATAGCGGCGATCACGATCGTGGCCGCGTTCGCGGTGTACTCCGTGTGCCCCGCCGCATTGGTCGTCGTGCCCTTCGTCGCCCATCCGAGGAGCGCGAGGACCGCGATGATCGCGACCGAGGCCACGGCGGAGAGGACGGGGAAGAGGGCGAGGGAACGATCGCCCTTCAACACTGCCCAACTCGCCTTGGCGAGTGCAATGGTGCGTTGGAACCGAGTCATGCGCTCAGTATCGTCCGTTGCGCCGAAAAGTTGACGGCACGATCGGCAATAGAGTCGGCCCGATGTTGGTGCGGGCGCCGGGGCGGGTGAATCTCATCGGCGAACACACCGACTACTCGGACGGTTACTGCCTGCCAATGGCAATTGACAGAGAATGTCGGATCCGCTCGGAGCCGAACGGAACCGCGGTGGTCACGGCCCGATCGGCCCAGCTCGACGGCGGCGTCCGGATCGCGGTCGGCACCGGCCGCGCCGAACCCGATTCGGCACCCTGGGGCAAGTTCGTCGCGGGCGCGGTGCGGGTCCTGCTCGATGCGGGTCACCCCCTCGTCGGCTGCGACCTCGAGATCGATTCGACCGTGCCCGCGGGTTCCGGGCTCTCGTCGTCATCCGCCTTGTCGGTGGCCCTGATGCTCACCCTGCTGCCGGCCGCGGCACCGGAGCGGAACGACCACCGCGCGACGGCGCGGCTCGCGCTCGCGGCCGAGGTGGCGGCCACCGGCGTCCCGGGCGGGCTGCTCGATCAGATGGCATCGTTGTCGGGCGTCGCCGGCCATGCGCTCCTGCTCGATTGCGAAGCCCTGACCGTCGAGCCGCTCCCCCTGCCGTCCGAGCTCGCGGTCCTGGTGGTCCACTCGGGTCTCCCGCGCGAACTCGCCGACAGTGAGTACGCGCAGCGCCGCGCCGCGTGCGAGGCCGCCGCGGCCCGCATCGGCGTCGCCACCCTGCGCCACGCAACCCTCGATCAGGTGGGCGACGATCCCATCGCCCGCCACGTCGTGACCGAGAACGCCCGGGTACTCGAGTTCGCGGCGGCGCTCCGTGCGGGCGATCCGGACCCGCTCGGGCCGATCCTGCTCGCCGGCCACGCCAGCCTCCGGGACGACTTCCGGGTCTCCACCTCCGAGCTCGACCTCCTCGTCGAGGCCCTCACCGGGCACGGTGCGACCGGCGCCCGGCTCACCGGTGCGGGATTCGGGGGATGCGTGATCGCGTTGGTCCCCCGAGCCGGTGCGGAGCGGTGTTTGGCGGACGTGATGCGGTCCTACGAAATCCGGACCCGGCTCCGACCGGTGGGATTCGAGGCTCACGCGGCTTCCGGGGCCGGAATCGCGACGTAACGACACCACGAGTTCACTCAAGCGCCGTGATCTTCGGGCCGATGCTTGGGGCACGACTCACCGTGGGTCCAAGGGCTGGGCACGAGGTTGCGATGGAAGGCGACGAGGGAGCGATGGCGGTCGAGACGGCTGCGCGCGCCGTCGCGCCGGTCCCGACCCGTGCCGCCGATCCCATCCGTACCGCGGGTCCGTCGATCGCGGTCGCCACGGTCTGTGCGCTCTGGGTCATCGCCGACGCGCTTCGCCTGCTGGGCCCGCTGACCAACTCCTCGTTCGCGGTGCTCACCGTCGCCGCGTTGTCCTCGACGATGATCGCGGTCCGGCGCAACCAACCGCGCGCCAAGGTCCCCTGGCTGCTCATCGCAACCGGCTTCTGCTTCTTCCTCGCCGGCGGGATCGCACGCGAGGCGCTCGGCACTCTGGGCAACCTCACCGCCGACCGGTCCCTCGTCCCCGACCTCCTCACCATCCCGGGCTACATCTTCGCCGGCTGCGGGCTCCTCGGGATCGCCCTCGCCCGCCGGGACGGGATCGCGCAGAGCATCGACCTGATCCTCGATGCGACGGTCGCGGCACTCGCGGCGATGACCGTCGGCTGGTTGTTCCTCATCAACCCGTCGCTGTTCGACCACCACGTTCCGCTCACGGTGCGACTCGTCCTGTCGCTCTACACGCCGCTCTCCACGTTCCTGGTCGCGATCACCGCGAGCCTCGCGTTCTCCGCCGGCCGCCAGCGGGTGGTCTCGAGCCGACTGCTCCTCGGTGGGATGGCGTTCTTCCTCTGTGGCGACGTCGTGTACATGCTGCTCGAGACGGGCGCGTTGCCGTTGACCGCGCACCTCGTCGACATCCCGTACGCCCTCGCGTACATCTGCTTCATCGCGTGCGTGCTCCACCCGTCGATGGTCCACCAGACCGACATCGTCCCCGCGGCGGAGAGTGCGCCGACCATCGGTCGACTCGCCATCATCGCGGTGGCCCTCGCCGTGCCCGCGTTCGTCACCCTCAGCCAGGTGGACGCGCCCTCCGAGGACCGCGTGGCGCTCGCCGTCATCGTCTTGTCCCTCACCAGCGCCGCCATCGCACGCATGTTCCGCGCCCTGCGGGCCCACGCGCGCTCGGAGGTCCGCCTGGCCCACGAGGCCACCCATGACCCCCTCACCGGGCTCCCCAACCGCGCGTTCGTGTACGACTACGTCGCGCGGGCGCTCGTCCGGGCGCACGAGTCCGAGACCCTGGTCGCCCTGCTCTTCTGCGACCTCGACCGCTTCAAGCTCGTGAACGACAGCCTCGGTCACGGGCTCGGCGACGAGTTGCTCGTCGCGGTCGCCGCCCGCCTGCGATCCCACATCCGGCCGTCGGATCTCGTCGCCCGAATCGGTGGCGACGAGTTCATCGTCGTCGTGTCCGGTCTCCGTACGGAGCCGGAGGCGCTCGAGGTGGCCGACCGGACCCGCCGGTTGTTCTCCCAGCCGTTCGAGGTCCGCGACTCCGAGATCGCGTCGTCGATCTCGATCGGCGTGGCCGTCGCCGACGGCCGCGACAGCACCGTCGACGGCGAAGCGATGGTGCGCGACGCCGACACCGCGATGTACCAGGCCAAGGACGCCGGCCGTGACGGCGTCGCGGTGTTCGACGGGTCGATGCGCGACCGCGCGTCGCGCCGGTTGGCCCTCGAACGCGACCTCCACCACGCCGTGGCCCGCAACGAACTCGCCCTCCACTACCAACCGATCATCGACCTCGTCACCGGTCGGATCACCGGCTTCGAGGCGCTGCTGCGCTGGGAGCACCCGACGTGGGGCCAGATCCCACCCCTCTCGTTCGTACCGGTCGCGGAGGACACGGGCCTCATCGTCGACATCGGCGCGTGGGTCCTCCGCGAGGCCCTCGTCCAACTCGCGACGTGGCGCCGTGAACTGCCGCGCGGGTCCAAGCTCTCGATGGCCGTGAACGTGTCGGCCCGCCAGCTCCGAGACCCCAAGGTCGTGGAACGCGTCCGGCGCGCCATCGAGGATTCCGGCGTCCCTGCCGACGCGGTCACCCTCGAACTCACCGAGAGCACGCTCATGGAGAACCCTGCGACCGCGGCCGAGTTGCTCACCCAGCTCAAGGGGCTCGGCGTCAGCATCGCGATCGACGACTTCGGTACCGGCTACTCGTCGCTCGCGTACCTCCGACGCTTCCCGGTCGACGCGGTCAAGATCGACCGTGCGTTCGTGGACGACCTCGACCGCGAGGACACCGCAGACGAGACGCTGATCGCGGCCATCGTGGCCATGGCCGGCGCGCTCGCAGTCGAGACCATCGCCGAGGGCGTCGAAACCGAGGCCCAACACGAACGCCTCCGCGCACTCGGGTGCGACGAGGCCCAGGGCTACCTGTTCTCCCGGCCCGCATCGGCCGACCTGATCCCTGCGATCGTGGCCCGCCTCAACGCGGGTCCGCCGGCGCACCTCACCGCGGTGCGGAGCGCGGCCGGCTAGCTCGTGACGATCGTCGGGCGCGCCGGTTCCCGGCCGAGCGCCCGCAGCAACGGCGCCCACGCCGGCGGTCGCATCGCAGGCTCGATACCGATCCCGTCGAAGAGCAACGCGTAGGTGTCGGCGTCGGCTTCGAGGATCCGCGGTTTCCATTCCCAGATATCGGTGAACATCGGGATGCTGAGCGGAGAGTCGAGGTAACTGCGCGCTTCGAGGCCGTCGAACTCCCTGAACGCCCGGTGGGTGAACGCCTGGATCAGGTCGAGCGGCTTCATGTCGAGGATCGTCACGAGCCAGCGCCCGCCCCCCTCGACCACCGAGCGCACCAACGTCTGGTACAGGCCGAGGCTGATGAGACCGTCGGTCGCCTTACCGCGGTACTCGCCGGCAACCGCGAGCGTCGTGACGTCCCAGGCGAGTTCGAGGTTCTCGACGAAGCCGCTCCGGACCAACGTGGCCTCGACATCCGCGGCCCACGCGTCGCGAATGACCTGGAACGTCTTCAACCCGAGATCGGACGGGAGGATGATGCGCATCATCCCCGCGGGCAGGCGGCGGCGGTGGTCGAGCACCGTGAAGAAGATCGTGGTGTCCTCGTACGGGAGGTACTCGGCGTCGAGCAGCTCGGCGGGGTTGCCGAACGTCTCGTCGAAGACGGTCCGTTCGACGTAGCGGGCGAGCTCGGACTCCGGTTGGTCGGCGGAGAAGATGTAGATGCCGAACGGCTCTTCCGGATTTCCGGCGGCCTCGATCACGGGCGTGGCGAGTTCACGGAGCTCTTCCCGAACGAGATCGAGCTCCGCCATCAGAACTCCTTGGCGACCGTGACCGACGCGCGGAAGAAGTCGCGCGTGTACGCGACCGCGGCAACCGGATCGAATGCCTTGCACGTGTAGATGTCGACGCTGAAGAACAGCTTCGGTGTCTCCCAGGCGTAGAAGTGCGCGCCCGACGTCTCCCAGTGGATCCACCCGGCCCAGCCGAAGCGCTCCGAGCGGTGGGTCACGGGCTCGATGAGCGTGACCATCCCGCACCGGACGCTGAGGCCGCGCAGGTACTCCACGATGTCGCCGGCCGCGATCGGTGCGGCCGGCGTGCCTTCGATGACGAGTCGCTGGCGGTAGATCTCGGGGGCGAGATCGAGCATCTCGCTCCCGGCCAGCGCGATCTCGGTGAGCCCCTCGGCGGGCTGACCCGTCGGCGTGGCATCTGCTGTTGCGAATGTTGCTCGTGATCCAATTGTGGTCACTGTTGTCCTCACTCTCCGTGGAACCGAGCACTCTACGGAGTCACCGGGCCGTCGCGCCAAGGCCAGATGACCTGAATGTCGGGAATCACCGCGAGTGGGCGATGTATTCGCGCGCAACGTGGGCGGGACCCGCTCCCGCGGGTCGGCACCCCGGTCAGGCCAGGTCGTGTCCGAGGCGGTCGAGCGCCGCCGGGGTGCGGGCTCCCCACCAGAACAGGTCGCGCCCGTCGACGAGGACCACTCGGCGGCCCGGAAGCGCGGCGACGACCTCCGGGACGTGGCGCGGACCGAAGGGGTAGGGCTCGCTCGGCAGCACAACGAGATCGGCCGCGCCGGCGGCGACCGCGTCGAGATCGGTCTCCGGGTAACGGTTCGCATCACCCGTGAACGGGTTCGTCCATCCGAGGTGGGCGAGCATCGACGATCCGAAGGTGTCGTCGGACTGGGTCATCCACGGCCGGTGCCACACGAAGGTGACGGCACGCCCGGCCGCCGGGCGCGGCGGGGGGAGCCGGAGATCGAGGGTCGGGACACCGAGACGCGCGGCGAGCGCGGTGACCGCGGGACCGACCGCCGCGACCGAGCGCGGCGACATCGAGTGCACCGCGAGACCCGCGGCCGTCAGCGCGTCGGCATCCTCGCGGCGGTTCTCCTCGTCGTTGACCACCACCAGATCGGGCGCGAGGTCGATGATCGACGCGACGTCGGGATCCTTGGTGCCGCCGACGGTCGGGATGCCGGGTTGCTCGCAGAAGCGGGTGCACGCGACGGGTCGGACGCCGAGCGCGAGCAGCGTCTCGGTCACGGACGGGACGAGCGAGACGACCCGCACGCTCCCCGGGTTGACCTCCGGGCGGTTCACATCCGGTCGAGGAGTTCGGCCTTCTTCGCTTCGTATTCCTCGCTGGTGATCGCGCCCGAGTCGCGCAGCGCCGCGAGCTTCGAGATCTGGTCGGCGACGTCGGGTGCCGGGGCGGGCGCACTCCGCGGCGCGCTCTGCGCGATGGCGTCCGCGTGCCAACCGGCCTGGCGGCGGCTGTTCACTTCCATCTGCCGGTAGATCTCCTGCTGGACCATGTCCGGGTGCCGCACGTTCTCGAAGTGGCTCTGCCCGTCCTTGCCCGCCGACTCGATGCTGAGGTCGCCGGCACCGATGACCCGCTCGAAGAGTCCCTGCGAGAAGTCGATGTTGTTGACCCGGTCGAGTGGGACCTCGGTGCCGCGTTTCGAGATGATCCCCGAGCGTGAGATCACGCGACGGTCGGTGAGGACGAAGTGGGTGTAGGTCCACGTGAGGTACTTCACGACCACGAACGCGGCGTACACCACGATCGCGATCACGAGGGGGTACTTGGCCCATTTCTTGCTGTCCAGCGGACCGACCCACACGATCAGCGCCACCAGGAGACCCGCGCCGGCCGCGATGTGTTTCCAGAAGAACCACCAGTGCGGCTTGAGATCGAGGACCACGGTTTCGCCCTCGTTGATGAGCTTCGCTGGGTACGCCGGCATCCCCCGAGCCTACGAGCGCACCGCGCCCGTCACGTGGATGTCGCAGGGCCTCGTTAGGTTGTCCGGGTGGATTCCGCGCCGGCCGAGCAGCTGCTCACCGACCTCGACCCGACCCAACGGGCCGCGGTCGTCGAGCCGCACCAACCGCTCGCGATCCTGGCCCCGGCCGGATCGGGCAAGACCCGGGTGCTCACCCGCCGCATCGCGTGGCAGTCGCTCACCGAGGCGATCGAACCGAGCCACGTCCTCGCCCTCACGTTCACCCGCAAGGCGGCCGGCGAACTGCGCAGCCGGTTGCGTCGCCTCGGCGTGCGCGACGGTCTCACCGCCGGCACCTTCCACGCGGTGGCCTTGGGCCAGTTGCGGGCGCTGCACGATCACCGGGGAACGGCGATGCCCGGCATCCTCGACCGCAAGGCGCGCATCCTCGCCCCGCTGATCGGCGCGAAGCGCGGGCCGCAGCTGAGCCTCGCGATCACCGAGGTCGCGGGTGAGATCGAATGGGCCCAGGCGCGGCTCGTCGGTCCGGCTGCCTACGCGGAGGCCGCCACCGGCTCCGGCCGGACGCCGAGCATGAACCTCGACCAGATCGCGGAGGTCTACCGCCGGTACCAGGACGAGAAGCGCAAACGGCACGTCATCGACTTCGACGACCTCGTACGGCTCTGCGCCAAGGCCCTCGAGACCGAGACCGAGTTCGCGGCCACCCAGCGCTGGCGGTTCCGGCACCTGTTCGTCGACGAGTTCCAGGACGTGAGCCGCGCCCAGCTCCGGTTGTTGCGCGCGTGGATCGGCGAACGGGACTCCCTCTGCGTCGTCGGCGACCCCGACCAGGCCATCTACTCCTTCGCCGGCGCGGATCCCGGATACCTCACGCGCTTCGCCGAACACTTCCCGGGCGCGCAGACCGTCCGGCTCGGCGTCAACTACCGGTCGACCCCGCAGATCGTGGACGCCGCCCGCGCGGTCCTGCCGGCACGCGACCGCGCCGCGGTGCAGACCGTGCTCGGCGCCGGACCGGCACCGACGATCACCAAGTACCCCGACGCCGAGACCGAGGCTCGCGGGGTCGCGCAGCGGCTACGGGACACCTACTCGCCGGGCGCGCGGCCGTGGAGTTCGATGGCCGTGCTCTACCGGGTCAACGCCCAGTCCGCACCGTTCGAGGAGGCACTGCGCAAGGCCGGCATCCCGTTGCGGGTGCGGGGCGATGCCGCGTTCCTCGACCGGCCCGAAGTCAAGGTCGCGCTCGACTCACTCGAGGCGATCGCGGCCGAGGCACCGCGCCGCGAGTTCGCCGAACACCTCACGGATCTCGTCACGGATGCCGCCGAGAGCTCCGAGGACAGCCGCGCCCACCGGGACGCCATCGCGCAGCTCGGTCGCGAATACCTGGCGGTGGCGAGCGGCCGCGGCTCGGTCCCCGACTTCCTCGACTTCCTCCGCACCACCCTGCGCGGCCAGGACGACGGCGGGATCGCGTCCGACGCCGTCGACCTGCTCACGTTCCACCGGGCGAAGGGGCTCGAGTGGGACACCGTGTTCGTCGCCGGGCTCGAGCGCGGTCTCGTCCCGATCTCGCACGCCCAGGGCGACTCCGCCGCGCTCGACGAGGAACGCCGGCTGCTCTACGTCGGGTTGAGCCGGGCCCAGCGGGCGTTGCACGTGTCCTGGGCCGGGAAACGGGCACGCGGCGATCGGGTCAGTGCCCGCACTCCGAGTCCGTATCTCGCCGAGATCGAGCGTGGGATCACCGGCGAACCCGAGCCGCCGCGCGATCCCGAGGCCAACCAGCGCGGGGCGCGCCAGGCGCTGCGCACGCTCGAGGCCCTCGCCGACGAGGACCTCAGCCCCACGGAACGCCTGCTGTTCGACGAACTCGTCACCTGGCGGCGTGACGTCGCGCGCGCCGCGGGCATCCCGGCCTACGTGGTCTTCGACAACAAGACCCTGCGGGCCGTGGCCGGCGCCCGACCGGAGAGTCCCCCGGCCCTCCTCGACGTCGCCGGGGTCGGTCCCACGAAGCTCGAGCGGTACGGCGCGGCCCTGCTCGAGATCGTCGGTCGCCACGCCGAATCGGTCGACCAGTGAGCCGTCGTCGCACTGCTCGTGCCTGAGCAATCGGGACCCGGCCTCGTCCGGATTGCGAAGGCCCGGAGGCTACGGTCGTCGGCCATGCACGAGTACGACCGCGACACCGAGAAAATGGCCACCCTGTGCTTCGACTACGCCACCGATCGGCTCCGGATGGATCCGGTACCGCTCGACCACCCGATGTCGCTGGCCGACCTCACCGCGGCCGTCGGTCAGACCATCTCGCCCGCAGGCCACGACCCCGAACAGGTCATCGGGTGGTTCCGTGACGTACTCGCCCCCGCGTGCATCTCGGCCGACAGTCCCGTCTTCCTCTCGTTCATCCCGGTGGCTCCCACCAAGGCGAGCCAGTTCTTCGACGTCGTCGTCTCTTCGTCCGCGATCTGCGCCAGCGACTGGCTCGAGGGCGCCGGCGCGATCTACGCCGAGAATCAAGCGCTGCGCTGGATCGCGGATCTGGCCGGGCTCCCGGCGGCGGCGGGTGGCGTCTTCGTCTCCGGCGGTTCGGCCGGGAACCTGTCGGCCCTGGTCGCGGCGCGGTCCACGGCCGCCGAAGCCCGCGAGCGACCGGCGCGTTGGCGGGTGGCACTCGCCGACCAGGCCCATTCGTCCCTCGTGAACACGTTGCGGATCATGGACGTGGACGCGCTCACCGTGCCGACCGCCCGGGACGACCGACTCACCGGGGCTGCGTTACGGGCCGCACTCGATGCCGATCCGGATGCCGATTCGGTCTTCGCAGTCGTGGCCACCGCAGGCACGACCAACACCGGGACCATCGACGACCTGGCGGGCGTGGTCGAGGTCGCCCACGAACGCGGGCTCTGGGTCCACGTCGACGGCGCCTACGGGTTGGCGGGACTCGCCGCACCGAGCATCCGCGACCGGTTCGCCGGTATCGAGGCGGCCGACTCGTTGGTCGTCGATCCGCACAAGTGGCTCTTCGCGCCGTTCGACTGTGCCGCACTGCTCTACCGCGATCCCGAGACGGCCCGCCACGCCCATTCGCAGATCGCGCCGTACCTCGACTCGATGCGCGCCACCGAGGAGTGGAATCCCGCCGACTACGCATACCACCTCACCCGCCGGGCCCGCGGCCTCCCGTTCTGGTTCTCGCTCGCCGTGCACGGCACCGACGCCTACCGCGATGCCGTCGAGACGACGCTCGCCATCGCCCGGGACGCCGCCGCCCGGATCGACGCCGCACCGCACCTCGAACTGCTCACCGACCCTGACCTCACCGTGGTGCTCTGGCGACGGACCGGGTGGACCCACGAGCAGTACTACGAGTGGTCCAACGCGATGCTGCGCGACCAACGAGCATTCGTGATGCCCACCACCTGGCACGGCGAGACCGTCCTGCGCGCGGTCTACCTCAACCCCACCACCACGGCCGCGGTCACCGACGAGATCATCGCGTCACTCGAGTAACCGGCGCGCTCAGCGCGCCAACTCGTCGTCGATGGTTTCGACACACTCCGTCGCCAGTGGTTCCGGCGGACCGGCGGTGGCAGCCCGGTGGAGTGCCCGCCCGCTGAGGTATCCCCATGCGCCGGCACCGAGTGCTGCGATCGCGCCCAGCGCGATCGCGTAACGCGCCCCGAACTGCTCGGACACCCACCCCACGATCGGACCACCGATCGGGGTGCTGCCGAGGAACAGCATCGCCTGGAGGGCGAGCACCCGGCCGCGCATCTCGGGCGCCGCGGCCATCTGGACGATCGCGGTCGACGCCACGAGGAACGAGATGCTCGAGACCCCGAGCAGCAGACCGACCCCGTACGCGAACCACTGGTTGGGCACGAACACCATGAGGGTCATTGCCGCGCCGTACCCGAGGCTCGCGAGGGCCACCGAGCGCACACTGGTCGAGGTGTGGCGTGCGGTACGGAGCGCGCCGACCAGCGCCCCCACGCTGACGACCGAGAACAGGATGGTGAAGGTGGTGCCGTCGCCGTGCAGATCGCGGGTGGCGAAGAGCGGGAACACGGTCTGGAAGTTGTACGAGAGCGTGCCGACCACGCCCATCATCACGAGGGGCATCCACAGTTCCGGCACGCCGCGCACGTAGCGCAGACCCTCACGGATCTGCCGCTTCGCCTTCTGGGTCACCGGCGCGGGGCGGAGTTCACTGGTGCGCATCATCCCCAGCGCGACGAGCACCGCCACGTACGACAGTCCGTCGGAGAGGAAGCACCAACCGAATCCGACCGTCACCACGAGCAAACCGGCGAGCGCGGGACCGACCACCCGGGATGACGTCATCAGCGCGCTGTTGAGGCTCACCGCGTTCTGTACGTCGGCCTCGGGCACCATCTCGACCACGAACGCGCGGCGAGCCGGGTTGTCGAACGCGATCGTCACGCCACCGACGACGGCCACGAGGTAGATCGACCACACCGGTGGGTGACCGCTGAACGCGAGCACCGCGAGTGCGAACGACTGCACCATCGCGATCGCCTGCACGGTCAGCAGCAGGCGGCGCTTGTCGGAACGATCGGCGACGAGTCCCGCCCACGGGCCGAGGAGGAGCACCGGACCGAACTGCGCGGCTGCGAGGAGACCGAGCGCGATGCCGCTGTGGGTCAGGGTGAGCACCAGCAACGTCTGGGCCACGAGCGTGAGCCAGTTGCCGACCTGCGAGATCAGCTGGCCTCCGAAGAACAGGCGGAAGTTGCGAACGCGGAACGACCGGAAGGTGTCCCGGGTCCCGGCCCGCAGGTTCGCCGCCCGTGCGCTCACGCGATGCCGCGTCGGGGCGCGGCGACGGGACCACCGCCGTCACCACCCGGGAATCGTTCGACGCGGCTCACCCCCTATCGGTACCACGTCCCGAGGGCGCGGAACCCGGAATCGAGCCCGGACCGGGCCGCGCCGGCCGTGGGTCAGCCGGCGGTGATGTAATCCCGCAGTTGCGACGCCTCGTCCTCGAGTTCCCGGACCCGGACGGCCACGATGTCGCCGATCGAGACGAGGCCCACGAGTCGACCGTCGGCGATCACCGGGACGTGCCGGATCCGGCGTTCGGTCACCACGGCCATCAGCTGTTCGGTGGTGTCGTCCGGCGAGCAGGTCACGACCGTGGTGGTCATCACCGACGCCACGGACTCCCCGAGCGCATCGGTGCCCACTGCCGCGAGCCGGCGCACCACATCGCGCTCCGAGACGATGCCGGCCACCACCTCACCGTCGTCCGACACCACCAGCGCGCCGACATGGTGGGTGCTCAACAACCGGCTCACGTCCCCCACCGAAGCATCGGGTGGGACCGTGTGGATCTCGTGGCCCTTGCGGTCGAGAATCGCTGCGACCTTCATGGTCACCTCCATGGCAGGCGGACCTCCAGCATGACGTCGGAGACCCGCCGGCACAACGGGTGGCGGCACGGGCGCCTGGCGAAACGCTCTCAGCGCACGAATACTCAGGGTTGGTCGTGCGGTGCGATCCGCGCCCTGCGCGGCGCGGTGCGCGAGTCTCGGCGGCATGGACGTTCCTGCACCAGTTGACGCCGAACGGATACCGACCCTCTCGGGGGTGTTCCGCCCGGTCACGGACGAACGCGACGCGCCGGACCTGACGGTCACCGGCGAGATCCCCGCCGACCTCCGGGGCAGCTATTTGCGCAACGGACCGAATCCCTTGTTCCCTCCGCTCGGCAGCTACACGTTCCCGATCGAGGGCGACGCCATGCTGCACGGCATCTGGATCGATGACGACGGCACGGCGCGGTACCGCAACCGATTCGTGTGGACACCGCAGCTGCGGTTCGAGGAACAGGCCGGGCACGCGCTCTGGGCCGGGATCTTCACGCCCTACTTTCCCGGCACCGATGTCGTGCCCGAGCCGTACGCCAACACCTTCAAGCCGTCGCCGTTCATCAACATCGTGCACCACGGAGGACGGTGGCTCGCACTGTCCGAGGTCGATCCGCCGTGGGAGGTGAGTGACGGCCTCGAGGTGGTGGGCGCCGAACCGTTCACGTGGGACGGTGCGATTCCCGGGATGTGCGCCCATCCGCGTCTCGACCCGGCCACGGGCGAACTCGTGCTGTTCCGGTACGACCTCACGGAGCCGTACCTCACCTGGGGCGTGATCGGCCCGGACGGGACGG
Organism: Acidimicrobiia bacterium; assembly: GCA_038250905.1. Lineage (GTDB taxonomy): Bacteria > Actinomycetota > Acidimicrobiia > IMCC26256 > JAENVU01 > JAENVU01. Next base: position 17,464 of record JBBSBV010000006.1, on the reverse strand, counting down.
TCACGCGACCCCTGACCCCGATCGACGTCGGCGGCTCGTACATGATCCACGACTTCGTGCTCACGCGGAGCTCGATCGTCCTGTTCGTCGCGCCGGCGAAGTTCGACCTCGACGCACTCCTCACGGGGAGCGGTCCGCCGCTGGCGTGGCACGGCGACCAACCGCTGCGAATCGCCGTGGTGGCACGCGATTCGGGCGCGGTGCGCTGGCTCGAGACCGATCCGTTCTGGGTATACCACTTCGCCAACGGTTTCGACGACGGCGACGAGATCGTGATCGACCTCTGCCGATTCGCGTCGTTCGCGCTCGGCCCCGCACCGGACCAGACCGGGGCCGCGGCGCGCATCCGGCTCGACGTCGAGAAGGGCTCGGTCTCGCTCGACTCCTGGGACGAGCAGATCACCGAGTTCCCTCGGATCGACGATCGGATGCAGACACGGGCCCACCGGTTCTTCAACTACTCGTCCAAGTCTCCCGGCCTGGGGATGGGGCACTTCAACGTCCTCAATCGCGTCGACACCGGGACCGGAACGATCACCAGTTTCGATTGCGGTACGAAGGTCTTCGACGAAGTGGTGTTCGCGCCGGCTGACGGCGGCCGCGCGGAGCAGGGGTACTACGTGGCGTTCCGCACCGACGTCGAGACGCTCGAGAGCGACTGGGCCGTATGGGATGCGAGCGACATGGAGACGGGTCCGATCGCCACCGTCGAAATGCCCTTCCGCGTGCCCTCCGGCCTCCACGGCAACTGGTTCCCGGCGTGACGGCTGCCGCAGTCCACAGATCCCCGGGACGTCAACACGCGGCCCACAAGCCACGGCTGGCGCGCTTGGCGGCGAGTTCCTCCTCGATCATCGTGCGGGCGTGCACACCGTTCGGGGCGATGATCAGGACCCGCGCGTAGCCCTGTTCCAACAGCTCGTCGTTGAACCGGCGACCGTCGAGGATCACGTAGGCGAGCAAGAGTGCGTATCGGATATGCGGTCGTCGATGACCGACCAACGAACCCGTGTTCGGCATCGGCCGGTGGCCGGTCGGATGGTCACCAGACTTGCGCGATGCGAACACTCATCATCGGATTCGCCGCGCTCGTCGGCGGAACAATCGTCCTCGCCGCAGACGGCAACGCTTCGGTCGGCGGCGTGCTCGTCGGGGCGGGGCTCGTCGCCTGCATCGACGGACTACGAGAGTGGCGCGACGACCGGGCCAAGGTGGAACGCGACCTCGACGAGACGCGACGATTGCTCTACGCAGCGCTGGCAGCAACCGACGGCCAGCACGCGGCCTCGCCCGAACTCGCAGGCACTGTCGTCAATGCGCTCGCACATCATTCGAAGCTGATGTCGCAGGTCGAGGCCAGAGATTACGCGGCCCACATCGCCGCTGGGGACGCTGCGACGCCGCACGGTCTCACCGACCTGACCCGCAACCTCATCGCCGTCATCTCCCAGAAGCTCGGCGACGCCAGACCTCAGTAGTGGCCGCTACGCCACCCGGGCAGCGAGTACGCGAACTTGCGTGGGGCGAGGTCGTGATCATCCGGGATCCAGTCACGCCAAACGCGAAGTCTTCCTCCCGTCGTGATGACTTCGCCGGCGACGCGAGTCCATTCGATGCCGTCTACTACCAGGAGGTCGGTCGGCTGATAGGCGCGAGCGTGGGTGACCTCGTTGACTGTCAGCTCGACCGTCTCGATGAGTAGCGAGCTTCCCTTGACTTCGACGTGGCGCACGTCGCCATCGACCACGACACTGAGGTCGTAAGGCTTGCCTAGCTTCACGACCTCTGTCCCGCCCAGCTCGGTGTAGTACTCGATTGCCCGGTCAACTGCGTGGTTCTCGATCGCCGAACGAAGCTGCGGGTCTTGAACGCGAGTCGTGCGGCCCCTCGGCACGGACCGCTTCGGCGGCTCACTATCCTCAGACAGCGGTTCGTCGCTCGATGCTGGTTCGTCGATTCGCGCAGCGTCGATGTTCGGAAGCACGTCGAAGAGCTCGACCGGGAACTTCACGAGATAGCCCTGCTGCGCGCGCAGTTCTCGTCCGCCGTACAGGTAGAAGGGGAAATAGATACGGCCGGAATGGTCGCGTTCGAGAGCAGCCTTGACGCCGAGGACGTCCCCCTGGATTGTTTGCAGTTCGTCCGCGGTCAGCGGGGAGTTAAAGCGGTTCAGTCCGCCGAGCGGCACGACCCAACCTTCGGTAGTTCTCGGACCCAGCAACGCACGACCGGACGTGCCTCTTGGCTGCCACGTGTATTCGGGCGTGACCTCTGGATCACCGGTTGCCACCGACCAGCCGACGAGCCCGCGGGCGCCTCCTCCGGACTGCCAGTGAAGGACTCGGTCACCCTGGCGGACCTCGCTCACCAGCTCATAGGACCAGGTCGAGTCGGGAACCTTCGGGGCGATCAAGCGATCGCCCATGGATCCCGTCGTCGCAACCTCCATCCAGTACCGCTGACGCTCGTCGCCATCCCACCACGTGTTAAGCGCCACCGGTTCAGCTTGCTACACGAGGGCGGCTTGGCCCGGAACTTGCGCGGACGCCGGGCGCGGTCGACGAGGTGCTGAGACGTCACGGGTCAGAAATCGGCCGCACGCGTTCGGAGTTCCGCTGCCTCATGCTCAAGCGCGGCCTGCCATTCATCGAACGCCTTACTCAGACGATTTCCCCACTCCACCCGAGTCTGTTGGTTCGGGAGCGAGTGGTACAGCATGCAGCTCTGAAGCTCGCTCGCCGCTTCCGTGACAGGAGCGGACGCCAAGAACCCACTGCTAGTCAGCGCGTGCGTTAGGTCGACGCGTGCGAGAAAGGCCGCACGAACATCACCCTCGATCGACTCTGGGTACTGCTCATCGCCCCGGTGGTCCTCGTTCCACGTTTCGGTGACGATGGAGCTCAACAACGAGTGGTGAAGGAACAGAGCGAACAGTCGGCTCACTTCCGCGTGCTGCGCTTCCAAGCGCGCTAGTTCAGCCTCGGCGTGCCGCCGCTTCTCGCGCGCACGGTCTTCACTCGATCGGCGCCGTTCGATGAGGAAGTTGGAGAACATGACGATGAGCCCACCAACAACCGTCGCAAGGACAGTCCACCAGGGGCTCGGAGCAGTCGCGGCCAACATGGGTTGACAGCCTGACGCCCATCGGTCGCCGGGTGCGTGATCCTGCCGTGAAGTCAGCCTCCACCGCGGCACGGCCGCTCATACGCCGCCGTTGGGCCACTGGTCAGGCGTCGCCGAGAGCTCCCGAGCGATCTGCTCGAACGGGTCGAGCTCCCCGGTCGACATCGGCGATACGCGCCCGGCGAGCTCGGCGACGACTGCCGCGTGGACGCGCAACGCCTGTGCCTGCGCGTAGGCGGGCGCGGGCGAACCGGGAGCGCACGCGTCATCCACCAGGCGGGCCGACGTCCCGGCCAGCACGGCCAGAACCTCGGCCACGTCGTCGAGGCGACCATCACGGCGCATACGGCGCAGCGTTTTGCCAAGGATGGCAGCGTTCGACGTCTGGCGAGCGGTCACGTCCATAATTCTGCCGCATTTTTTCCGGCTGCGGGGCGAGAGAGTGCGGGAGAGGAGTCCCGCCGGGTCGATCTTCGGAAAAAACGCGCACGGTTTCTACCGCTGATTGCCGTTGCGTTCGCGAGCAGTGCAGGAAGTCCGCTCAGGTGGCCGCTGCCCAAGAAGCGCCGGGCCGAGGCGGGGGCGGGTCACGTGCGCCGGTTACACAGGCGCAGGGACTTCGCAGTCCGCGCGAGAATCGTCGGCTTTGGGCGCCAGTGCCGAGGTCGGGGGCAGTTTTGTGGCAAAGAAGAAGCAGAACCGTCGCAAACCGCAGCGTTCCGCCTCGCACATCCTGGAGGACAAGTCCTTCGTCAAGCTCAAGGACGTGTTCCCGAGCGAATGGACCTGGACTACTCCGCAGGACTACGGCGTGGATCGCATCGTTGAGATCTTCACGGAGCCAGACGACCATGGCGACAGCGAGACGACCGGACTGTTGTTTGGCGTTCAGGGCAAGGCGACGGCGTCTACCACCAACTCGTGGCGTACCGCTCGGGTGGGTGGGACAAGATCGAGTATTGGCTCTCGCTTCCCATGCCGGTGCTCATCGTCAGGTACCGAGAGCACAACAACTGTCTCTACGTCACTTGGCTCCACGACCAGATGCGCCACCTTGAGTTCGCCACGACTGACCAGGCCGCCATCCGATTCGACGAGCGAGACCGCCTCACGGCTGTGCGGGCCAAGGAGTTGCGGATCGAGGTAGCCAAGGCGCAGGACCTTCGGGCCGGACACATCCAGTGGCCGCTCCGAGTCTGGGTCGAGAGCGTGATCGGGCCCAAAGCTGCCCTCTCAGCTGCGCTCATCGAGACCAAGGGACTGCAGGTGGGCCTCTCCCACGCAATTGAGTTTCGCGTGGGGAAGGCACCGGTAGGCGAAGCTGCGCTTCGAGTGCTCCCGGAATCTGTCGAGTTCTCCCTCGGCGCCGGTATCGGCGCATCGATTGAGGAACCAGGCGAGACGTTCGTCCAATCGACAACCCTGGCTAAGGACCTACTGGCACTGGTCGCCGCAGCGCTAGCGAGCGTCGGCGCAGATCATGTTGTCGTTGCCTTTCTTGAGCGAACTGGCGGGACACAGGTCGGTTCGATCGCGTTGGGCTTGGCCGCGGTGCGCGCAGGAAGGCCGGACTTGGCGCTGGCACTAGCCGAGCAACTCGTACAGGTGGACGAGGTCGCAGGATGCCTCCTCTGTTTGTCAGCGACGCCGCCCACGGAGCGGACGCCGGCTCTTGTAGAGCGCGCGAGCAAGATTTTCAGGACGGCAATCGGTCGAGCGGCGCCGGACCAGCGGGCCTCGATGGAATACAACTTCGCAAACTGGCTTCGATCCCGTCAACACCCGGACGCGCTCGCTCAGTACAAGCGAGTCGGAGACGCGTACCCGGAGTATCGGGAACGCTCCTACTACTGGGGTGAGTACGCGGGAGTCCTGTTTGGGGCCGATGACTTCGCGCGCGCCGAAGCTGCGTATCGCCGGGCTATCGAACTTGGCGACCCGAGTGGGCGCTGCCGGACACTTCACGCCGACTCACTCCTAGCTCTGGGCAGATACGACGAGGCCTGGTCTGAATTCAGTAGGGCCATTCGGGATTCTGAGCGCCCAGACCCGTTCGCAGTGCTCGGGCAATTGACGGCGTCCCACGCGCGACTGGCAGTGGGAGAAGCCCAGATTCGCCAGCCCGATGCAGCCGAGAACCTCGCCGCCCGGATCAGGTCCGGTGAAGTCGAGGAGAACGTTGATGCCGTTGAGAACCTCTTCACGCTGGACGCACTCTGCCCTGCGGGTTGGTTCATCGTTTCCCGCCGCAGCGAGCCGGTCGAGAAGGTCATTTTTGCACGCCTAATTTGGGCATTCCTCATTCGCAACAACGCCCAGGCTTGGGCGATGGCCGTTCTTGGAATCCTTGAACACGATCCCGACGGCGCCCTGACGCGAGCGGCCATCGAGTTCGCGGACTTTATGGTCGGCGACGAGCTTGAGGTGGAGGTGCTCCGAGAAGCCGAAGACTTTCGCGTCGCCATTGAAGCCGCTGGTGAGACGTTCTACGAGGACAACCTGGCGGAACTCCTCGGTCGACTACGGAACATCGTTAGCGAAGGGCGCCAGCCACGCGATTTGACCGTGAGGATTCACACCCAAGAGGCCGCCGTCTGAGGGCAGGCCGCTCCCGTCAGGTGACGGCGGCCGCGTCGTTGATGCGACCGCCGAGGTTGTGCCGGTACGTCCGCCCAGCAGGAGCCGTGTCGGCGCGACGGCGGGCGTCGCTCGGGGCGGGGACCGTTGTCGGCGTCGTCGTGGGCGCGTCGAGCGGGTCGAGGTCGATGATCCAGAGGCGGTCGGCCCGCCGGTAGGCGCGGTGTTGCAGCGCTGCATGAGCACGGTCCCAGGCCGTGCGCCACGACAAGGACAGGCCGTTCGGCTGACCGCCGCTGTCGGTGGCGATGTCGGTGCGGGACCAGCGCAGCGGACAGGTGTTGAGCGTCGCGGGGCTCCGGGTGAGCGACACCTCGAACAGTCGGGCGTAGTCCCGTTCCAGCGGCGCCACGCCCGCACGGGTCCTGACGCCGGGACTCAGGTGCCAGTCGCCGTCGGCGAGCAGGTCGACGACGGGGCCGTGGATGCGCAGCAGGGCGAGCAGGCCGTCGGCTCGGGAACGGACGAGGGCGTCGACGGTGCCGCAGGCGAAACCTTCGTCGTGGTCGACGAGCACGGGTATCGGCCCGCCGTCCTGGAGGTGCCGGTAGTTGGCGGCGGGGAGCGTGAACGGCTCGGGCGTCCCGGCGAGGTCGTGCTGCTGGGTGAGTCCTCGCGGGGTGGCGACAACGCCGATTGCGGTGACGGTCATGGGTGCCTCCTCGGCTCGGCGCAGTCTCTCGCACTGTCGCCGTTCACGCGAACGTGGTCGGGGAGCCATTCGGGCTTCACGCGATAACTGGACCAGGGCGTCGCGAGACGGCGTTCCAGCATCCAGCCGATCGGTTCGATGCTGGCGAACCGCACGCGCGCGAGCGTGGCGCGGCAGTCGTCCTCGCTGTCGCAGGCGATGCGCACGATGCTGCCGCTTGCGAGTCGGACGACGATGCGCCATTCGGCGTGGAGTTGCGGCGGGATCGGTGGGCGGTCCGGGGGCCGGTCGTCGCTCATGCAGGCTCCGGTGGGAACAGGTCGGCGATCGATACGGCGAGCACCGGCTCCTCGTGGTTCTGGTCGGCGAGCAGCACATCGAGCGGCACGCGGGTGAGATGCCGCGGCAGTTCTTCCTCGCGGGTTTCCATCCGTGCGAGCACGTCCCTCATGACCTCCTCACGATGAGCACCTTCCTCGGCTTCGGCACGCTTGCGTTCTCGCTCGGCCTCGCGCTCGCGTCGCTGCGCCTCGTACTCGAGCTGCTGGGCTTCGTACTCGCGTTGAGCCGTGGTGCGGGCTGCTGCTTCGGCGGGGGCATCGTCGGCGAGGTCGGCGGCTTGTCGCATCCACGCGTCGCCGTCGAGCTCCAACGGTTCGGGAGGTTCACCGCTGTCGCCGGGGAGCATTCGGTGTTCCCTGAGCAGGTCCACGAACACGTCGCGTGGACAGCACGCGTCAGGGTCCTTCTGCCATACCTGCCGGGCGACTACATCGAGTTCGTCGAGCGCGGCCGCGTACGCCATCCGCGGCGTCGGCTGGCACGCTGCGCTCACCCTCGTCGACAAGTCGGTGGCGATCCACCGGGACGGATCACGCACGTTGCGTTGCTGCTTCACCTTCGGACCGATGTACGCGAGCAGCATCCGGTACGACCATCCGGTGATCGCCTTCGCCGAATGCCACCCCGTCCGGATCACGGCAGCGTCAATCGACTCGCTGAGAAACCCGGACAGTTCCAGAGCAGCGCCGGAGGCTTCCGGGTCGAGCGTCCCTCCGGAACTCTGCTGGCCGTCACCGGCGAGCAGCTCATGGGGCACGGTCGAGAGGGGTGCCGCGACCGGAGCGTTAGCGGAGGAGAGCGACAGCACCCCTCCTCCCTCCTCCTCAGGAGGAGTCGGAGGTCGGAGGTCGGGGTGCTCCACGGCACCCCCGTCGGCACCCCCGTCGGCACCCCCGGCCTTGCAGTTGGTGGTGCCCGTCGGCACCCCCGGAGCATTTTCCTGGGGGTGCTCCTCGGCACCCCCGGCGAGCATCAGTCGGTACACCGTCGGACGGGTCCTGCTCTGCCGTGTGACCGCGAGCCAACGATGAGCGACCAGCCAGCCGAGCGCCATCTTGACGGTGCGCTTGCTCGCGTGCGCCAGCCGCATGATCGTTTCGATCGACGGACGGCAGTTACGGCCGTCGGCGTCGGCCAACGTGACCAGGACCGCAGCTACGGCGACGACGGCCTGCGGACTCGGGTTGTCGGTTGGCAGGTCGCCGCAGCGGAACAGCTCGCTCTGCCAGCGGAGCACGATCGGTGCTCGCTTTTTCGTTTTGGCGCTCTTTGAGTGCACGGTGTCCTCTCGGACCGCACGCCCGTCGAGGGGTACGCTGCGCACGCGTCACGTCGAGATACGCGTGCTGGCCGCGTCTCCCCGTCTCGGGAGGCGCGGCCTAGCTCGTTGTTGGGGGCGTGCGCTTCTGCTTCTCGTCGTTGGCCGGCTGGCCCAGCAACGCTGCGACTGCTTCGATCTGGTGTTTCGGGATGCGCTCCGGCAGACCCTGAGCGCGACGGGTGCGGGCGACCTCAGCGGCGTAGTCGGAGGCGCCCCGCTCGACGGCGGTCACGACGCGCTCCGCTTCGACTTCGGCAGCTTGGCCTGTTCGGCGGCGTGACGCGCGCGCAGCTCGCCAGCTTCGGTGCGGAGTCGGACGGCCTCAGCTTCTCGGCGCGCGGCGGCGTGTTCTTTGCGACCGGCGACGCCTAACAAGTGACTCGGGACGGCAGGCAAGACGCTCTCCTTGGTGAAGAGTTCTTGCCGGGGCCGGGTTCCCGGACATTGCTGTCGGACCGTTCAGACCAGCTCGCCCATCCCTGCTTGGTGCCTGACGCGGATGCGCTGGTGCCCTATATCCGACCGGTGACGAGACCGTTGCATCTCGCCTGAGCCACTCTCGGGTCAGCCGAGAATCTACCGATCAACCCGTTACTGCGTCAACCGTCGCCGGTCACTCGCGACGGCCGCAATCGCCGTACGCGTCTATCAGTCGGCCGTCACTTCACCCATCGCACCGTGAGACGCTCCGGCGAGAACGTCCCCGTGTTGCGCGTCGACTTACGCACCGTGATCGACTCGATGACGGTACCGACGATGCGGCCTCGCAGCGCGACGTCGAGGCTGTCCCACCGCTCGGCGAGCGTCGCGGGCGGACCGGCGATCCGTTCCAATGCGGCGTCAGTGTCGGTGCGGGCGAGCAGGTTCGTCGCAGCCGCGAGCCGAAGGTCGAGTGGCTGCTTCGCCGCCTTGAATTCCGACAGCGATAGCTCCCCTCGCCCGAACATCGCTGCGACTTCTTCGAGGTTGGCCTGGAGTTTGAGTACCTCGGCGCGCTGCTGCCCATGCCCGGAGTCCTTCACGGCCTTCGCCTTCTCCTTGGGTCGGGTCGCGCCGAGCGCGGCGAGCACCAGCCCGGTGACGTAGCGGTCGAGCGAGTCGGCGGCGATCGACATGGTCCCGCAGTTCGACTGGCGGCCGTCCGATCGGAGCACACAGCGATACCCGCGTCCCGACCGCGACATCGTGCCGCCGCAGCTGGCGCAGCGCACGAGCCCACCGAGCAGTGACCGCGGGTGCGGCCGAGATCCGGCCTTGCGGGCGTCGAGCGCGGCGACCGCATCGCGCCACACCTTCTCGGTGACGATCGGCTCCCAGGCGGCGCGACCAACCACGTTGCCGAGATGCGCGCGCAGGCCCGCGTTGCGCGGGTTCCGGACCAGGAACCCGATCGTCGCCGACTGCCAGGGCGCATCGGTCGGGTTCGCCACGCCGCTCTCGTTGAGGTCGAGAGCGATGGCCGACTGAGAGCGGCCGGCGATGACGTCGGCGTACATGGCGCGCAGGTGGGCGACCTCGGCCGGGACGTGCGTGCCGTCAAGTTGAAAGCCGAACGGCCGTACCGACCAACGCGGGACGCCCTTCTCGGCCGCGGCTGCAGCTTCGCGCTTGACCCGGCGGGCCGTGTTGCTTGCTTCCTTCTCGGCGACGGCGAGCAGGATGCGTGCCTTGAAGATCGCATCGTCGTCGCTCAAGTCGAGAATGTCGCCGGTCGTGATGAGCTTCACGCCAGGGTTCATCGCCGCCGCGTCGATCCACGCACCAAGTTCGTCGGGGTTTCTGGTGAAGCGGTCGAGGTCATAGACGATGACTGCGTTCACCGCGTTCGTCTCGACAAGTTCGCGCAGCCGATGGAACCCGTCGCGACGATGGCGGGCGCGACGGCTGGCCGAGCGGTCGTTGTCGACGATGCGCTCCACGACGCGGTACCCGAGCTTGCGTGCGAGCGCGTCGGTGTCGGCCTGCTGGCGGTCGACGCCGGCCTCGTTCTTTCGCTTGTCGTAGCTAATACGGCAATACGTCGCGGCCAGGGGCTTGGTCTTAACAGACATCCTCCGAGTTTATGCATATTCAGTAGACAAGCAACCGGCCGTAGATGTCGCGGTGCTCGACATCGAGTTCCAACTCCACCGTCCGACCGGTCAACCGCTGCTCGGTGTACGCCGACGCCTCGGGGCCGTAACACTCGACCGGCTTGGTCGGATGGTGTGTCTCCGGTGTACCGCAACCGCTCCTAGACTACCTACGGGGATCATGACGATTGGCATCTCGATTCGTCCTTTGGCGATCGCATCCGGCTCGCATAGGAATCAAGAAGCTGCGACTCACCCTTCTCGGGCGCACGCACGGCACGCAGCGGGCAGCACTCCCCCCAGTCGCGAACGCCACAGTTGCATCCACCGGATGCGGCGAGGGTGGCTACGGATCGACATTGCCGTCAAGGAACCGACTGATGACTTCGTCGACGCCGTCGGAGACGAGGGTCTTCTCTAGCATTCTGCGGATTTGCGGGACGTCGGCCGTCTCGTGGAGGCGCTGCGCAAGGACATCGCCCGTCTCTTCGAGTAGTGCCTCGAATACGTAGACATTGATCATCGACAGCGATCTCGACGAGCCGACCGCGGATGCCGTCGCCTTGAGTGCGACCCAGCGAGCGCCTTCGTTCGGCAGTGAACCGAAGAAACCGCAGAGTTCCACCCATCCGGGATCATCACCGGCTGAGTCCTCCGCCACGAAGTCGACAGCCGAGGACAGAGAGGTAATCATCGCCACGGCACCCGATTATTCTCATCTGGTGCCGGCTCATTCTTCGCGGCGCCGTATGGCACGGCAGCGGGTGAGATCACGACAGCACCGTATGACGAGCGAAGTCCTCCCACCAGCTCGTCTCGTTCTTGCTCTCTTCGTATTCCTTGAGCGTCTTGCCCGGGTGGCCTAACGGCGCCGGCTTCTGGTGCACCCAGGCTTCCCAGTCCTTCCGCTCCTCCGAGTAGTTCCACTCGCAAAGCTCCTCGTGCAGCTCGATCAATCTCTGCAGGAGGCTCTGGACAGACCGGTAGTAGTAGAGGTGACCGTTGTGATCGGTGTCGTGTAGTTCGAAGCCCTTCTTGTTTCGACGTAGGTCCAGATCACGACTTGAGAGCTCCGAAATGAGTAGGAACATCGCGTCGCGAAGCTCATCGCAGTTTCCTGCGAACTCTGCCACCAACTCGCCGTGAGTCTTGTTCATCCACTCCTCAGACCAGTGCTCGGCCAAACCGGTCGGGTCAATGGAGTTGAGCGGGTTCCCAGCCACATACCCATAGGCGGACCTTGTCTCGGCGACCAGCGGATCTCGGGTTAGGAATTGTCCGGTGTTCGGGTCGTAGTAGCGGGCTCGGAGGTATTGGTATCCGGTTTCGGTGTCGGTGTATTGGCCGCTGAACCCGAGGGGTGTGGTGACTCCTGTGGTGCTGGAGACTTTCCCGTAGGGGTCGTAGTTGGCGGTGCCGATGTTGGCGCCGGTCGGGTCGGTGATAAGTCGGGTGGAACCGATCTGGTCGTGTTGGTAGTAGCGGACAGTGACGTTGTCGGGTCGGATTTCTTCGACCGGGAGACCTCCGGGGCCGTTGATCCAGAACGTCTGGTTGGTGCCGGTCTTCTCTCCGAGGAGCAAGGGCAGTCCGGATGAGTGGTCCCAGAGGAAGGTGGTGACGGTCCCGTCGGGCGCGGTTTTCTTGGTACGGAGGCCGTCGCCGTCGTAGGAGTAGGTAGTGGCGCCGGAGTTCTGCCAGCCGATGACGTCGAGGAACACGTCCAGGACGCCGGTGCTGTTGTTGCGGAACACGACCTTGCCGTCAGCGTCGACCGGCACCACCGTCGTGTTCGACTGCGCCTCTCCGTTAGCGAACGTCACGACCGGTGACGGTGTCCCCGCGGTGTTCGACAAGGCCAGGTTGCCTGCTGCGGTGGCATTCTGATTCGTGGCGACGACGATCACCGCTTTGACGCCGGTGCTCGGGACACCGGCCTGGCCGGTGACCTGCACCGACTTCTGCGAGTTCGCGGCGAGTTGCGCGCACGGGCTCGGCGTACACGTCCCGATGACCGTTGCGGTCGTCTTCAACACACGGGTCGGGGTCTGGGAGACAGTGAACGTCCCGGGCGTGAGTGGGCTCGCGGTGTAGTAGCCGATGACCTTGACCGTGTACGTGATGTTGCTCCCGCTGGCGAAGAGGCTCGCTTGACCGGAGGCGGAAAGTTTCGTGACAATCATCTCCGTCGCGTTATCGGCATTCAGGAACGACAAACTTCGCGCATTTGGTCGAGTCGAGCCGGTGTCCCACACCTGCGCGAAACCCGCTGCGGTCGTGCCAGTCACGTTCAGTTGCAAGACCGCACCCGAAACGCCACCCGCAACAGTCGCAGCCGGGACACCGCCTGTGCCCGTGACCGGGATGTTCACGCTGTTGGATGCGGTCACGGTTCCGGTCGCGATCTGGGTCGGTGTGACCGGCGTGTACACGCCGCCGGTGGGAACCGGTGGCGTGCCAACCGGACTCGGCGGAATCGTCGGGATGAACGTCGACTTGTAGTAATACCCGAGGACCTCGACCGCGATACCCGGAACACCGGCCGATGCCTTGATACCGAGCCGACCATCCGGACCGAGTTGCACCACGACCGCGTTCGAGTTTGTGACCCCATTCGCGTAGGTCAGGTCCCGGGTCGTGGACGTCGCATTCGACGCGAACACCGTCACGATCCCGGCTGCGGCCGGCGCGAACTCGGTGACATTGACCGCAACTGCAGTCACACCCGACGCAGGCACACCGTTCACACCCGAGACCTGCACGAATCTCGTCGTGTTCGCCGTCATCGCCGGTGTCGCGCAGTTCGTCAACATGGTCGTGTTCGGCTGATAGCAGGTCCCGATCGGCGACCCTGACCGTGTGTCGAGGACCCGCACCGGGGTAACCGCGTTGAACAGGCCGAGTGGCTTCGTCGGCAGGTACGGGCCTGACGCCGACGCGAGCCGGTCCGACTGGTCGTAGAGGTTCGAGGATTGCACCGGGGTGCTGTTCGTCGTTTTCGACTGCTGATTCCCGCGAGCGTCGTACCCGTAGGTCGTGGCATCCGCCGGCGGTGAACCACATGCCGACGAAGTCGTCGGCGACGTCCAACACAGCTGGTTCGCGGAGTCGAACACCTGACGGGTACCGTTCGCGAGTTTCGTCAGGTTGTCGGCACTGTCGTAGGTGTAACTGCTGGCACCTTGGGTGCCGAGCTGGTTGAGCGGGTTATGCGTATAGGTCTCGGTCGGTCCCACCCCGGTCGAAGTGACCCCGGACAGCAGGTTGGCGTTGTCGCGGGTGTAGACCCAGTTGGCGAGAGTCGATGCGCCTTTCTTCGTCTGGATCCCCATCAACCGATCGGCGTTGTCGTACGTGTTCGTTCCGATGACACCGTTCGCGAACGTCGCCGTCGTCTGGTTCGAGTTCGGGTCGTAATCGAAGGTATTCGTGTTCGTGGGCGTCATCCAATCCGCAACGGTGTGCAAACGGCCAGACGTATCAGGCGTCAGGGTCACGACCTTGCCCGTCCCCGGGTAGGTAATCGATGTCTTCCGACCAGCAAGGTCATACCCGTACCCGACGGTCTGTCCCGCGCCGTCAGTCTGGGAACTCAGGCGGTGAAGGCTGTCCCAAGTCCACGACTGGACGCCGGTCCCATCTGCCATGACGGTGCGTTGGCTGTCGTTGTCGTAACCGATCAACACGCCAGGCGTGACACCATCCGAGTACACCATCGCGACGCGCCGGTCGGCGGCGTCGTACACGATGACGGTGGCCTGACCGGACGGGTTCGTCACACTGGTCTGATTCCCACCCGGGTCATAGCCGTAAGCGGTCGTCCGACTGTTCGGATCGATCATTGATGTCAGTCGACCCTGTTCGTCATAGTTGTAGCTGGTGATCTTCCCAGCCCCGTCGGTCTGCGACTTCAGCGAGCCATCCGGCCAGTAATCGGTCAACAAATGGGTTTGGGGGGTGTCGGGACGATCTTCGCTGATGAGCTGACTTTCGTCGTCGTAGTTGTAGGTCGTGGTCTGATTCTTCGCGTCCTTGACCGTTCTAGCGTTCCTGTCTGGGTCGTAGGTTGTGGTGGTCGTGTGATTGTTCGGGTCCGACGCGTCGAGCGGATCCTTGACCGTCAGGACGTCACCGAACGCGTTGACGGTGAACTTCGTCGTGAAGTTGGACGGTGTCCCGCCGCTCGCGTTCCCCTTCGGTGACACCATCGTCAGCCGGCGGCCCAACGAGTCGTACGTGTGCGTCGTTTTGTCGCCCGCTGGTGTCGTCGATGACAACAGGTCGCCGGTGCTCGCGTCATACGACGCGTTCGAAGTTCGTCCCGATGGGTCGGTCACATTTGTCACGTCACCCGGGTGTGCAGCGTCGCCGTGCCAGAAGATCGCCACCTGGTTCGTCCCGGGCTGTTCCACCCACGGAGTTGACGAACTCGTCAGGTTCCCTGCGGTGTCGTAGGTGTACGTGGTCGTGACTGATTTCGGGTCTTGGACCGTCAAGAGGTCGTTCAATGCGTCGTAGGCCCAGTTCGTGGTCAGGTTCAGGTGGGTGGCGTCGCCGGTGTCCACGATTTGCTTGGTGCGGTTCCCGTTCCCGTCGTAGTTCGTCGTCGTCACGTGACCACGGGGGTCGGTGACCGTCAACGGGGTCCCCGTGGTCGTGTCATAGGTGAACGACCACGTCGACGGGGCCGCCGACCCGTACCCGTGCGTTTCGGACACCAACGTCCCATTGCTGTAGGTGTACAGCGTCTTGTTTGCGCCCACGAGATTGTTGCCCGGTTCGGTCACCAACACCGAGTTCGCGATCGAGGTGTAATCGAACGACGTCACCCGACCAAGCGCGTCGGTCTGTGATGTCACTCGCCCCGAGTCGTCGTACACGTTGGCGACGATCGTCTTGACCCGGGGATCG
Source organism: Acidimicrobiia bacterium (assembly GCA_038250905.1). GTDB lineage: Bacteria > Actinomycetota > Acidimicrobiia > IMCC26256 > JAENVU01 > JAENVU01. The sequence goes on along the minus strand of JBBSBV010000006.1, from coordinate 2,406 downwards.
CGCATCGTCAACATCAAATGTTGACCACCCGGGTCGTAGGTGAAGTGCCAGTTCCCGCCAGCGACGTCGGTGACATCGGTCAACTCGCCTGCCGGGTTGTAGTCGTAGTGAACGTGCCGGGTGGTGGGGTCGGTCACATCAGAGATTTTCAGGTTCGTGTTGTAGGTGAAGGTGAGGCTTCGGCCGGCCGGATCGGTGACCGAGACCAGCAACCCGAAGCCGTAGAACAACGTCGTCGTATACGCCGCTGCGACCGCAGGTGATGGCGACCCCGCGAACCCATTCGCGCTGATCATCTGGGTCAGATAGCCGAGACTGTTGAACACGAACCGTTCCCTAGCCCGTCGCGTGAACGTCCACGAACCGTCACCGTTGTGCACCAACGTCGCGAAGAGGTCCGTCGGGGCCACCCATGCCGAACCGTTCCACCCGAACTGCGCGACGGTGCTGTTCTCCTGAGTCACCCGCATCGTGGGACCGGTTGTTGTTGTGTACGGGCCGGGGTCGATCCGCATCGAATACGGCGACGACCAACCCCACCCGAACATGCCGTCCTGGCCGGCGACGCTCGCCGAATAGGTCCGACTCACCCCGATCCCCCCAGCACGGCCTGGGATCCCGATGTCAGCGAACGAGTGGTAGAAGTTCCCCGAGCCCGCCTCGACCGGTGGTCCAATCGGACGCTGCTGACACGGGCACCCCCCAGGATTCGGTAACGCGTCGCCCTTCGGGTACTGACCCGGAACCAGCAGGCGGATCAGATGGTTCCCACTATCCGCCGCGTAAATGTTCTTGCCATCGGTTGCGAGGCTCGACACGCCGTTGAAGTAGGCGCTCACCCCCACGCCGTCTTGGTAGCCACCGGTGACACCGCCGGCAATCAACGTCTTCGAGGCTGGTGTCGACTTCTTGAGTCGATAGATCGCGGAACATGTACATCCCGGCAGATATACCTGATCTGTCGCATAGATGTATGCACCAGCAACTGCCAACCGATACGGCTTCCACGTGTCGGATGCGGGATACGTGACCATGGTCGTCAACGCAAGGCTGGACAACGTCACCTTCATGAGGTAGCGATCGTTGTTGGTCGACGAGTTACCGACCATGTACAGCGCGGCGCTGTCGGCGGTCACCGAAGTGAGCGCGAGCACTGGTATACCCGAGACGATGTCCCACTCGTTACCTGAGATCGGATCGATACGTCGGACAGTGTTGCCCTGAACGACGTAAAGAAAACCATCGGGGCCGAACACCATGCTCGGCTGGAACCCAGAGCTCGTGACCCCGTTGGTTGTGACCAAGGATGTCGCGCCCGTTGCGATCGACGTACGCCGGACCTGCCATGTCGAGATACCACCGCCGCACTGCGAGACGGTGTAGAGGTAGTAGCCGTCCGATGCGATCGGCCCCGTATCCGGGAACGTCACTAGGGACGGCGTCGCGCTGTTGGTGCATGTCCATCCTGGTGACGCGGTTCCCGAGCCCGTCACGGTCGTCACTGCACCGGACGCGAGATCGACTCGTTTGATCGCTCCGACCGCAGTCACGAACAGTCCACCGTTACTCACGACGCTCCCGCCGAGCCCGACGGACGTGTCAGCGACGGTCGAAACCTGAGCCGGACCGATATTGACCGTCGAGTTCGGCGCACTCGAGAACGAACTCGGAAGCGCCGAACCGGGCACGATCTTCCGGATACGGAGGTTGGCGCTATCAGCGACGAACACATTCGTGCCGTCGGTACCGATCCCGGCGATGCCGTTGAACCATGCGTCGGTTCCGGTGCCGTCCTGATAGCCGCTCGTCCCGGACCCCGCGACCGGGACCAGCGTCCCGTCTGACTTTGCGATGCGCCATACGCGGTTGTTGTCAGGGCCAGCAGTCGCATACAGGTAGCTGCCGGCTGATTCGAGCCAGGACCCAGCGAAGGATGACGTGATCGTCGACACCGTTCCCGCGTACGTCACGAGCAACGTCGAGCTATTCATCGACACGTACAGGCCAGCGGAGTCGGCCGTCATCGCCGTGGCAACTCCAGACAACGCCGCGACGCGTGTTTCCGCCCCGGTCGTCTTGTTGATCGAATAGACCGAGGAGTTGCCGAAGGTGAAGTCGTAGGCCGTGACGTAGAGATTGTTGTCAGTTCCAATCGTGATGGTCCGCACCGACGTGAGCGTTGACCCCAACGTTGTCGTCGCCCCGGTCGTCGGGTCGGTCTTGCGGATCGGCCACGGACCACCGGACGATCCGCACGGACCCATCGAGGGTGTCCGGTTGTCTGTGTAAGGGGCGCTAGACCGGAGGCGAGCGGAGCTCGTCTCGGAAGGGAAGCGTCATGGGAGAGATCCGCCAAGAGCTGCTCGATGAGTTGCTCGCTGATTACAAGTCGCCGGAGGACTTGAC
>JBBSBV010000005.1:0-161572 GCA_038250905.1 Acidimicrobiia bacterium | reverse complement strand
CCCACACCGGTTTGTGGGCCGCCCTCTCGCCCGTCCACTAACCCCCCCCCCCCCCCCCCCCCCCCCCCCCCCCCCCCCCCGCACCAACGGGCGCCCCACACCCCCCACTTCGGGGGTTTGCCGACGCAAGTTGGAGGGAAGGCGGACGGGGCGGAGGGCGTACCCTCTGCGGACATGACGGCCTTGGTGGTGGCGCTCGCAGTAGTGGTCGCGCTGCTGGTCGTGCTGGTGGCCGGGATGCTCCGGAGCCATGCCGACATCCTCCGGATCCTGCACGATGCCGGCCTCAGCCACGACGATGCCGACTCGGAACGCGACCCCGAATCGCGGTCGAACCGGGCGCGCCGTACCGGCGTCGCGCCCAGCCGGCCGACCGGTGGTCCGAGTCCGGAAGCCGCCGACATCGTCGGCCTCACGCCCGACGGCGACGCGGTCGCAGTCGGGATCCTCGGGAGCACGCAGCCGACGCTGTTGGCGTTCCTTTCGAGCGGCTGTCTCACCTGCCGGGAGTTCTGGGAGACGTTCGCCCAGCCGCGGTTGAAGGTGCCGGGCGACGCGCGGCTGGTGGTCGTCACCATGAGCCCGGAGGACGAGAGCGTGAGCGCGCTCCGGCGCCTCATCCCGCCCGCGGCCGAGGTCGTGATGTCGACCGAAGCGTGGGAGACGTACGAAGTTGCGGGTTCGCCCTACTTCGTGTTCGTCGACGGGCCGAGTGGCGCGGTCGTCGGTGAGGGCACGGCCACGAACTGGGACCGGGTGTGCGAGATGGTCACCGAGTCGGTCGATGACGGCGCGCTGGCTGCGAGCCGACGGCGCTCGGCCGCCCGGAAGACCCGCGCCGCCCGTCGTCACCTCGCCGACCAGCAACGTGAAACGCGCGCCGACGACGCGTTGCGCGCCGCCGGTATCGAGCCGGGTGATCCGCGCCTGTACCCCGCGACCGGTGGAGGCGGGACGGCCGGACCGCCGGACGACGACACCGAACCGTCGTGAGCGGCGGAACCCACGCGCTCGTCGCGGTGACCGTCGGGATCGCGGTGATCGCGGGGCTGCGGTCGACGTGGTCACCCTGAGGTGAGTCGATGCTCGCGAGCATCCACCCGCTCGGGGAGCGGGCACGCGGTCAACGATTCTGGGTGACGGTCACGGCGTACACCACGGGCTCGGCCGCGGCCGCGACCGGGGTGGGCGCACTGCTCGGCGGTGTCGGTCGGCTCGGCTTCGGCACCGGCGCACTCGCGGTCCGCGCCGGGCTGCTCGCCGCGGCTGCCGTCGGCGCGGTGGTGCTCGACGCCACCGGGCGTCGCCTCCCCTCGTGGCATCGCCAGGTGAACGAAGACTGGCTGGCCGACTACCGGGGCTGGGTCTACGGGCTCGGGTTCGGCGCGCAACTCGGCGTGGGCGTGATCACGATCGTGACGACCGCCTCGGTGTATCTCACCTGGGTCGGCGCCCTGCTGGCGGCGGGTCCGGTCGCCGGCGGGATCATCGGCGGGGTGTTCGGCCTGGCCCGCGCGCTCCCCGTCGTGGCCAGCGCGACGCTGCGCTCCCCGGCCGCGATCGGCGCGCGGGTGCGTTCGGTGCTCGTCTGGGACGGTAAGTTCCGATTCGTGACCGTGGGTGTCGAGGCCATCGCCGCAGGCGTCGCCGTTCTCGTGGTGTTGGCCCGATGAGCGGCCTGCAGGCGCACGGCATCGGGGTGGCACTCCCCGCCGGTTGGGACGGTCGGATCGGAGTCCGGCGTGAAGGTGGCGGCGAGAAGCTCGTGGCCGCGTCCGGTACGCACGTTGCTACCGCGCAATCGCGGCCGGTGATGCATCTCGCGAACTTCGGCCTGCCCGCCGATCGCGGTGACTTCGGCAGTGGCGCGGTGGAGTTGATGGGCGACGGAGATGTCTTCGTGGTGTTGTTCGAACACGAACCTGCCGCCCGCGCGACTGCGCTCTTCCGCGCCGAGGGCCTGCCCCGCTCGCTGGTGCCGCGGGACTTCGATTTCTTCACGCTCCGCCGCGGCATCGCCGGCCAGAGCGGTCACCAGGCCTTCTTCCACGAGGGGGGCCGCGCGTTCTGCCTGTACGTGGTGCTCGGATCGCACGCGCGGCGCGCGCGGTTGGTCCCGATGGTGAACGCCGTGCTCGCGACCGTGACGCTGACCCCGGTCGCGGGCGGGTAGGTTCCTCACGTTATGGGCGCATGGTCCGGTCCGTTCCTCATCGCCGCGGTGCTTCTCGCCGTGGCCGGTGTCGCCAAGGTGGTCGACCCGGTCATGACCGTGGGCGCGCTCCGTTCCGCGGGCCTCCCCGTCGGTCCGACCGCGGTTCGGGTCGGCGGCGCAGTCGAGGCCGTGATCGCGGTCGGTGCCGCGATCACCGGGGATCCGACGCTCGCGCTGCTGGTCGCCGCGTCGTATCTCGCGTTCGCCGGCTTCGTCGGGTTCGCCCTCGTGCGCCGGCTGCCGGTCGGCTCGTGCGGGTGCTTCGGGCGGGCCGATTCGCCGCCGAGTCTCGTGCACGTGGTGGTCAACCTCGGCGCGGTGCTGAGCGGCGTCGCGGTGGCGGTGCACGACGGCGCCGGCCTCGGCGCGACCCTGCGCGGCCAGCCACTGGCCGGGGTGCCGTTCCTGGTCCTGATCGGTGTCGGCGTCTATGCCGCCATCACGGCGTTGACGGTCGTGCCCGCACTCTTGACTCCCGTCCCGGCGAAGCGCGGGCACCGGTGACGGCGCGGCTCGCCGACCGCGCGGCGCGGTTCGTCGGCCGGCACACGAGCCGGCGCAGCTTCCTCAAACGCACCGCGATCGTGAGCACCGCACTCGCGGTGGCACCGACCGACTTCGTCCTCCATCCCGGCACGGCGTACGGGGCCATCTGCAATTGCAGTGGTTCCTCGTGCGATTGCGGGTCGTTGTGTTGCGACGGCTACACCGAGTTCTGCTGCACGATGATCGGGACCAACTCCTGCCCGCCCGGCACGATCGAGGCCGGCTGGTGGAAGGCCGACGGATCGCAGTACTGCAACGGCGCCCGCTACTACATCGACTGCAATGCCACGTGTCGCTGCGGGAGCGGGCGAATCTGCGCCGACAGCTGCTCCAACGCGCCGTGGGGCTGCGGGTGCGGCAAAGGCGACTGCAACAACCGCAAGGCCGGCTGCACCGCATTCCGGTACGGACAGTGCAACCAGCAGATCGCGACCGTCGGTCGTATCGCGTGCCGCGTCGTGTCGTGCGACCCGGCGGTGCTGGTGGTCGGGAACTGCGCGCCCACCGTCGCCGTCGACAACTCGACGGCCAATCACAACAAGCCGTGCCTGCAGGCACCGAACGAGGAGGACGACGTGGAACACGGCATGGCGGTGGACGTGGTGCTGCACCCGCTCGACCCGACGAGTGGCTACACGCTCGACCGATGGGGTGGTGTGCACAACTTCGGGTCGCGCGCCAAGGCGGTCAGGGTCACCGGGTACTGGCCGGGCCAGGACGTCGCCCGCCGAATCGTCGTCTCCGACTGGGTGACGCCTGCCGGCTACGTCATGGACCTCGACGGCGCATTGCACCCGTTCGGCACTGCACCCCGCGTCACCGGCACGCCCTACTGGCGCGGCGGCAAGATCGTCCCCTTCTTCGAGATCTAGCCGACTCGCGTTCCCCGGCCCGCTGGCCGGTGCTACGTCAGGCGCGCTGGCCGCTGAGGCGGGTGTTCTTGAACTGGGCCTTCACGAAGTCGCGGTTCAGCAGGGCGATGAAGTCGATCGAGATCTCCTTCGGGCACGCGGTCTCGCACTCGCCGTGGTTGGTGCAGGAGCCGAAGAACTGCTCCATCTCCTCGACCATCGCCACCACCCGCGTGTACCGCTCCGGCTGACCCTGGGGCAGGAGCGAGAGGTGCGAGTACTTCGCCGCGGTGAACAGCTGGGCCGCGCTGTTCGGACACGCGGCCACGCACGCACCACAGCCGATGCACGCGGCCGCGTCCATCGCCGCGTCGGCGGCTTCCTTCGGGACGAGGATCTCGTTGGCGTCGCGCGCCGCGCCGGTCGGCGCGGTGATGTAGCCGCCGGCCTCCACGATGCGGTCGAACGCACTGCGGTCGACGGCGAGGTCCTTGATGATCGGGAAGCCCGCGGCGCGCCACGGTTCGACGGTGATGACCGCGCCGTTCTGCAGCTTGCGCAGGTGGAGCTGGCAGGTCGCGGTGCCGGACTCGGGTCCGTGGGCCCGGCCGTCGATCATCATGGCGCACGAACCACAGATGCCTTCGCGGCAGTCGTGGTCGAACGCGACCGGCTCCTCGTTCTCGGCGAGCAGCTTCTCGTTGAGCACGTCGAACAGTTCGAGGAACGACATGTCCTCGCTCACGCCGGGCATCGCGTAGGTCTCGAACTTGCCGGGTGCGTCGGGTCCGGCTTGGCGCCACACTCGCAGGGTCAGATCCATGGTCTCGGCCTCCCTACTTGTAGCTGCGTTGCGCCAGGTGGACGTTGTCGAACGTGAGCGGTTCCTTGTGGACCTCAGGCCGCTCGTTCGGTCCCGTCCACTCCCATGCCGCCGCGTACGCGAAGTTGTCGTCGTCGCGCAACGCCTCGCCCTCCTCGGTCTGGTGCTCGACCCGGAAGTGGCCGCCGCAGCTCTCCTCACGTTCCCTCGCGTCGCGCACGAGGAGTTCGCCGAACTCGAGGAAGTCGGCGACCCGGCCGGCCTTCTCGAGACTCTGGTTGAAGCTCTCGTTGTCGCCGAGGATCTTCACGTCGGTCCAGAACTCCTCGCGGAGGGCGGGGATCTCGGCGAGGGCCGTGTCGAGGCTCTCGGCGCTGCGGGCCATGCCGCACCGGTCCCACATGATCTTGCCCAACTCACGGTGGAAATGGTCGACGGACTTCGTGCCGTTCACCGACAGCATGCGGTTGGTCTGGTCGGCCACCTTCGCCTCGGACTCCTTGAACACCGGATCGTCGGTGCCGACCTCGGCGTCGCCGAGCAGGGGTGCGAGGTAGTCGTTGATCGTGGCCGGCAGCACGAAGTAACCGTCGGCCAGGCCCTGCATCAGCGCGCTGGCCCCGAGCCGGTTGGCGCCGTGGTCGGAGAAGTTGGCTTCGCCGAGCACGTACAGGCCGGGCACGTTGCTCATGAGGTTGTAGTCCACCCAGAGCCCGCCCATCGTGTAGTGGACGGCGGGATAGATGCGCATGGGGACGGAGTACGGGTCCTCGCCGGTGATCCGCTCGTACATCTGGAAGAGGTTGTCGTAACGCTCTTCGATGGTGTGGCGCCCGAGGCGGTTGATCGCCTCGCCGAAGTCGAGGTACACGCCGTTCTTGATCGGCCCCACACCCCGACCGGCGTCGACCTCACGCTTCGACGCGCGCGACGCGACGTCGCGCGGGACGAGGTTGCCGAACGCCGGGTAGCGCCGCTCGAGGTAGTAGTCGCGCTCGGACTCGGGGATCTGGTCGGGGGACCGGCCGTCGTCCGCAGCTTCGGGCACCCAGATGCGACCGTCGTTGCGAAGCGACTCGCTCATGAGGGTGAGCTTCGACTGGAAGTCGTCGCTCGCCGGGATGCACGTGGGGTGGATCTGGGTGAAGCAGGGGTTCGCGAAGAGCGCGCCCCGCTTGTGCGCCCGCCACGCCGCGGTGACGTTGCTCGCCTTGGCGTTGGTGGACAGGAAGAACACGTTGCCGTACCCGCCGGTCGCGAGCACCACCGCGTGGCCTGCGAACGACGTGACCGCGCCGGTGATGAGGTGCCGGGCGACCACACCGCAGGCCCGACCGTCCTTCACGACGAGGTCGAGCATCTCGGTGCGGGTGTGCAGCTCGACGTTGCCGAGGTGCACCTGACGCGCCAGGGCCTGATACGCGCCGAGCAGGAGCTGCTGGCCGGTCTGGCCCCGCGCGTAGAACGTGCGGGACACCTGCGCGCCACCGAAGGAGCGGTTGTCGAGGAGGCCGCCGTACTCGCGGGCGAACGGCACGCCCTGCGCGACGCACTGGTCGATGATGTTCACCGAGACCTGGGCGAGGCGGTAGACGTTCGCCTCGCGGGCGCGGAAGTCGCCGCCCTTGACGGTGTCGTAGAACAGGCGTTGCACGCTGTCGCCGTCGTTCTGGTAGTTCTTCGCGGCGTTGATCCCACCCTGCGCCGCGATCGAGTGCGCGCGGCGGGGCGAGTCGTGGAAGGTGAGCATCGTCACCCGGTACCCGAGTTCGCCGAGGGTCGCCGCCGCGCTCGCACCGGCGAGACCGGAGCCGACGACGAGCACATGGAACTTGCGCTTGTTCGCCGGGTTGACGAGCTTCACGTCGAACTTGTGGTTGTCCCATTTGTCGGCGATGGGACCGTCGGGGATCTTGGCGTCGAGGGTGATGTTGCTCATCTTTTCCGCTCCTGCCCCTTCGGGGCGGGCCGCTCGGGCCACGCTTCGCTGTCATCGTGGTGATACGTGATGGCGGGTCCCGCTTCGCTCACTTGACGACTCCTGTGACGACCATCAGCGGGAAGCTGATGTTGACGACGCCGATCAGCGTGGCAAACCCGACCGCGAACGTGCGGCGGGCCTTGTTCCACTTCGGGTTGTTGAGCCCGAGGCTCTGGAACATGGACCAGGCGCCGTGGAAGATGTGGACCGCGAGCGCGAGATTGGCGACCATGTAGACGATCGCCACCGGCACCCGCTGGAAGCTGTGGATCACGTTCTCGTAGGTGTCGCCGCGCACGTAGTGCGGGTTGGCGTTGCCCCAGGTGAGATCCATCAGGTGGAAGATCACGTACAGGCCGACGATCACGCCGGTCCACCGCATGGTGCGGGACGCGAAGTTCGCGGCGACGTAGTCGCGGGGCGACTGGTACTTGGTGGGCCGGGCCTGGTGGTTCATCCGGGTGAGCTGCGCGGCACTCACGATGTGGAGGAAGAACGCGGCGGTGAGTCCGATCCGCATGATCCACAGCAGCACGGTGCGCGGGAGGGCGGGTTCGCCCAGCGTGCGGAGCCACTCGGCGTACTGGTTCATGTGGGCGGCGCCCAGGTACAGCTTCAGGTTGCCGACCATGTGGGCGAACACGAAGCCGAGCAACATGATGCCGGTGACGGCCATGACCCACTTCTTGCCGACCGCCGAGCGCCAGAACCGGAGCACCGGGTTGGATCCCGTCCGCTTTGGTCGTGACGCACCCGGATGCACCTGCTTCGGGTGTTGTCCGGTTGCCGCTGATTGCGTGGCTGTCATCGAGCTCACGCCTCCTTTTCCCCCGCACGGCTGAGCGGGGGCAAGCTACCGGCTACCGGTCGTCGTTCACGATCCGGAGCCAGTCGAGTAGGTCGTCGTACAGGCTCGTCACCGTACCGACACTCGGGTGCCGGAGCCGAAGCCCGACCTCGCCGGTCCGGTGGTCGAGGTGGACGCGGCCGATGTACGTGACGGCGGCGGGCTCGACGTCGCCCGCGAACGTGGTGGTAGTCCCGTCGACGGTGACCTCGATCGTCGCCTCGTCGAGTCGTTCCCCGGTCTCGTTAGCCACGTGGATCAGGCCCCGACGGGGCTCGAGCATCGGGGTCACGCTCCGGCAGGCGTCGCGGAGTGCGCCGAATCCGAGCTTGGGCACGCGGGCGTGGTCGAGGACCGACCACGTCACCGCGGGATGGCCGTCGGCGAAGCAGAACTGGCAGAACCCGCCGGTGGGGGCCCGCCGGAGGCGCCGGAGATCTTCCACCTGGAGCTGGATCAGGGCCGCCTGGTAGCGCTGCGTGGCCTGCTGCCAGGCGGTGAAGGTGTCGAACATCGACGGCGGCACGAACCGGTCGAACTGCAGCTTCTGGCACGCGTGACGCTCGAACAGCTCGTCCCAGTCGAGATGGGGCCACCGGCCGGGATCCATGAAGTCGGCCGACTCGGGGACCGCCTGCGCGCCGAACTCGGAGACGAAGCGGGCGAGGCGCGGGACCGCGCGCAGCGTCGGCGCAAGGCCGTCCATCTGGCCGTGGTACCAGCCGAAGTAGAAGTGCGAATCCGTGCCGCCACTGCCGATGCCGGGAAGCACACCGGAGTGGAGGTCGACGAACCGCGTCGGGTCGGCCTTGTGGATCGCGTGCGCGACCGACCGGTCGAGCACGTCCTTGTTCCACGACGGGAGGAACATGCTCGCACCGACGCGAGCCGCGGCCTTCGGGGTGACCGGTTCGCCGGGTTGGAACTCCACCGCGAGCGGCTCGTTGTGCGCGCACCACATGGCGATACTCGGATGGTGGCCCAGGAGGTCGACCATCTCCCTCGCCTGGCGCGTGGCCTGTTTCCGCGCGCCCCGGCCGTATCCCCACTGCAGCGGGAAGTCCTGCCAGAGCATGAGGCCGGCTGCGTCGGCTGCCGCGTAGAACTCGGGCCGGGTCACGTGGGCGTGCACGCGCAGGAAGTCGAGGTTGGCATCGATCGCCAGGTCCACGTCGTGGGCCAGTTCGGCCGGCGTGGCTTCGGCGAGCGCCATGCGCGTCGGCCCCTGGTTCGCGCCCATCGCGAAGATCGGTTCGCCGTTCACGCTCCAGCGCCAGTCGTCGACGGTGATGTCGCGGAACGCGGAGGTGAGGCGCCGGTGGTCGCTGCGCACGCCGTCCACCTCGACTCCCAACTCGACGGTGACCTGGGGCTGCCCGCCGTGCCGCCACGGCCACCAGCGTGGCGGCTGGTCCACGAACAAGGGCACCGTGATCGTGGTCCCCCGGCGGGTCAGGTCGACGTCGGTCGTGCTCTCGGCCAGCGACTCGCCGTCGGGTCCCCTGACGGTCGCGACGAGCGCGACGGGCGCGGTGGTGGGAGTGGGCCCGGGGTCGAGGGTGACGTCGAGCCGCAGCGTCCCGCGAGCTTCGGTGGCCTCGGTGCACAGGACCCGCAGCCAGGACACCCGGACTGGACCGGTGTCCCGTACCCGCACCGGGCGCCAGATGCCGCCCGGGGTCCAATCGGGATCGAGGTTGTCCCAGTGGGAGAACACACCCGTGATCGACCGCTTGGCGTTGCGGTCGGCCTGCCGGGGTGACGCGACCTCCACCGCGAGCGCGTGCGGCTGGTCGGCATGGTCCGCGAGTTCGGTGATCTCGAACGTGTGGGGGAAGAAGTACCCCTCGGTCGCGCCCAGGTAGTGGCCGTCGAGCCAGATGTCGCCCAGGTAGAAGATGCCGTCGAACGACAGGAATCGGCGCTGGTCGGGCCGGAGCGGCGCGGGGTCGAACTCGCGACGCATGAGGACCGGCCCGTCGGTCGTGGCGAACTCCGGGTGGCTCCGCCAGTGACTCGGCACCGTGATCTCGGGCCACGCCGCGGTCGAAAAGCCCGGCTCCACGAACCGACGGGCGAGGTCGCCGTCCTGGGTGTGGGCGCGCCACCGGCCCGAGAGGTCGACCGGTGGGGGATCCGGTGGCGCGGGCATCGGTCCGAGACTATGGCAGGCCGCACCGACGCTCCTCGTCCGCCGGCTCGCGGGATCGCGACGCTCGTCCGATATCCGGCTCGTTCGCGCTTGGTGGTTCGGTCACGACGGCTTCATCGAGACCTCACACTCCGGTCGTTGGAAGGGGTGTCAGTCAGTCCGTCAAGCAAAGAGAGATGAACCCATGGACATCAAGAAGCTGCTCGCCACGGTCGTGACCGCCGGCGTGATCGTCACCGGAACCGCGGGGATCGCCTCGGCGGCAACCGCACCGTCGACCACCGCACCGTCGACCACCGCCACCCACGCCAGCGCGAAGGCCCACGGCCACCGGCACCTGCGTCACCGGTTGTTGCGTGCAGGGGCCAAGGTCGCGGCGTCGACCATCGGCATCGACGTCAAGACGCTGGTCGAGGACGTGCGCGCGGGCCAGAGCGTGGCCGACGTGGCCAAGGCGCACGATGTCGCCCCGCAGAAGGTCGTCGACGCGGTCGTCACGGCGGGGAACCGGAAGATCGACCAGGCGGTCGCCAACGGCAAGCTCTCCGCCGAGCGGGCCACGAAGCTGAAGGCGAGGCTGCCCCAGCTCGTCACCCGGGTCGTGGACCGCACGCGGGCGGCACGCTGAATCCCGCCGCGGACGAACGTCGAATCGTGAAGTTGGCCCGGCCTCGTGCCGGGCCGACTTCCTTGGCTCGGAGCCGCCAGACTGGGACGATGTTCGGTGATCCGTCGCACATCGACCCGTTGCTCGAGAGCCGCGCGGTCACGTTCGAGAATCCGACGGGTGGCCGCGGCGCCGGCGGTGCGGTGGCCGGTGGTCGCAAGGGTGCTCCATCGCGTCGCCTGCGCGCCGGCGAACGCGTGGTGCTCGCGGAACTGTCGGGTCCGGGCACGATCCGCCATTTCTGGTGCACCATCCCGCCGGCTCCGCCCGAGGTCATGCGCGCGGTGGTGCTCGAGGTGTTCTACGACGGGCGGGCGGAACCGAGCGTGAGCGTTCCACTCCTCGATTTCTTCGGCGCGGTGTGCGGCCGGCCCCGACCGTACGCGTCGGCGCTCACCGCGGTGCACGAAGGGCGGGGCTTCAACGCGTACTTCCCGATGCCCTTCCACCGGTCGGTGCGCGTCGAGGTGGTCAACGCGAGCACCCGATCGATGTTGCTCTACTACCAACTCGACGTGACGCTCGGTCCCGTCGAACCCGATGCGGGCGTCCTGCACGTCACGTTCCGGCGCGAGAACCCCACGACCGTTCGCCGCGACTTCACGATCGCCGACGGGTTGGTGGGCCCGGGCCGGTACCTCGGCTGCGCGGTCTCGGTGCGTCCGATCGACGCGGGCACCTGGTACGGCGAGGGCGAGGTCAAGGTCTACCTCGACGGGGACGACCAGCTTCCCACGATCTGTGGTACCGGACTCGAGGACTATGTCGGCACGGCATGGGGCATGGGCGTCCACGCGGGTCCGTACGGTGGCGTCCCGGTCGAGGTCCGCGCCGAGCCGGCACCGGGAGGAATGGCGGCCCTCCCGGACTTCGTGGGCTTCTACCGGTGGCACGTCCCGGACCCGATTCTGTTTCGCAGCGCGTTACGCGTCACGATCCAGCAGATCGGAATGCATCTCTTCGTCGCCGGTGACGAGGCCGGCCGCGACGCCTACGTCGCCACCAATCCACTCGCGGGCACCGGTTGGTTCGAGCCGACCCCGTCGGGCCTCGGTGGAATCGGACTGTTCGAACGGGTGGACGATTTCAGCGCAGCCGCCTTCGTGTACTGCCGCGAACCGCAGGCCGTCGCGCCGGTCGACGTCGCCGCTGCGATCGCCGATCTCGACCGGCGCGAGTACGAGACCCGCGATCCCATCGAAGGCACGCTCGGTTGACGTCGGTCGGTGAGATCGAGGTCGTCAACGAGTTGGGGGTCGTCGGGGTCGCGTCGTGGCACGTCGACGACGGCTGCCTCGACGTCGTGGTCGCGACCGCGCGCTCGTTCGGTGTCGCGCGGGTCGACGCGGCGCGACTCCTCGCCGACGTGCGGGCGGTCGCGCGTACGACCGGCGCGGCCCGGATCCGGTTGTACGCGAACGACCCGGTCGTGCGCACCGCGGCGCGTGTGCAGGGCTTCACCGGCGCGTTGCGCTCCGATCTCGTGCTCGACGCCACCGCATGGGACGGGGAAATCACGGCGAACTGGCCGGCACTCGACCGGGTCGCGGTCGAGACGGCGTTGCACGAACTGCTCCCTCGCACCCGGGTGACGATCGACGCGGGGAATCCGCTCGTGCGACTGGCTCGTCGTTCGGAGACGGGAATGGCGGGCTGCGTCAGGGTGGTCGCGGTGCGCGACGGCCGGAGTGTGCAGTTGGTGACCCCACTCGGTCCGGCGGTGATGGTCGAGTCGCTCGCCGCCGCCCTCGACACCCTGCTCGCGATCTTCGAACGGTTCTCGGCCGTGGCGCGCCAGATCCCGCCCGTCGTCTTCGGTATGGCGGCGATGGAGATGGTCGAGGGGCACGTGTCGGGGCAGGCCGGTGGAGGCCGGATCACGATCAACCCGGCGCACGTCACCGCCGACGCGGTCGAGATGCTCATGGCCCGTTACCTGACCGCCGAACTGGGACGGCCGGCGGCGCGTGCGTATCGGCCGTCGGGCCGTCCGGTCGGCGCCGCGCTCGGCGTCGACAAGGTGGTCGCGCACGAGGTCGGCCACTGTGTCGACGGACTGTTCGGCAACGGCCGCATCGCCGACACCGCCGAGTTCCGGACCCGGATCGGCCGGGCGCTGGGGGTGGAGTCGGTGGAGCTGGCGCTGCGGGGACGGGAGGCCGGCGCGCCGGACGACTGGCGGCGCGCCTACCTGGCGTTGGTGGAGCAGATCTCCGACTACGCCACCACCAGCGGCGTGGAGCTGTTCGCCGAGGTCTTCGCGGCGTGGTGGCAACGCAAGGACGTGCCCGTGGTCACCGCGTTCGACGGTCTGATGAACGCCCGGTTTCCGGCCCCGACCTGAGCTCGTGGGGGTCGGGGCTCGAGGACCGTCCGCCGCGATTGTCTTCTAAGGTGCGCGAGTCAGGTTCGCGGATCCGGAGGAGACCAACCAGATGAGCCGTGCTGCAACGCTGGGAGAGCTGCGAGCGTCCGGATGGGTCTCGCGGTCGGTCATGGACGAGTTGCGGGCGAACGCGATCGCCAAGGTCGCGGCGGGCGAGCCGCTCGTCGACGGCGTGCTCGGCTACGAGGACACCGTGCTCCCGCAGCTGGAGAACGCGCTGCTCGCCGGGCACGACGTGATCTTCCTCGGCGAGCGCGGTCAGGCGAAGACCCGCATGATCCGATCGCTCACCAACCTGCTCGACGAGTGGATGCCGATCGTCGCGGGGAGCGAGATCAACGACGACCCGTACGCGCCGGTGTCCCACCACGCGCGCTTGCTGGTCGCCGAACGCGGCGACGAGACGCCCATCGAATGGGTGCACCGCGATCGCCGCTACGGCGAGAAGCTCGCCACCCCCGACACGTCGATCGCGGACCTCATCGGTGAGGTCGACCCGATCAAGGTGGCCGAGGGCCGGTACCTCTCGGACGAACTCACGATCCACTACGGCATGGTGCCGCGTACGAACCGCGGCATCTTCGCCATCAACGAACTCCCCGACCTCGCGGAGCGCATCCAGGTCGGCCTCCTCAACGTGCTCGAGGAACGAGACGTCCAGATCCGCGGCTACAAGATCCAACTCCCCATCGACGTCATGCTCGTGGCTTCGGCGAACCCGGAGGACTACACGAACCGCGGCCGGATCATCACGCCGCTCAAGGACCGCTTCGGTTCCCAGATCCGCACGCACTACCCGCTCGACGTCGAGATCGAGATGGACGTGATCGAGCAGGAGGCGCGCCCGCTCGGTGCCGAAGGCCTCACGATCTCGGTCCCCGATTTCATGACCGAGATCGTGGCCGAGATCAGCCAGCAGGCTCGCCGGTCGCCGCACGTCAACCAGCGGTCCGGCGTCTCGGTCCGGCTCTCGGTCGCCAACTACGAGACGCTGATCGCCAACGCGATGCGGCGGTCCTTGAAGACGGGCGAGCACGAGGTGGTGCCGCGCATCAGTGACCTCGACGCACTCGCGTCGTCGACGGTCGGCAAGATCGAGATCGAGACCGTCGAGGACGGGCGCGACAGCCAGGTGCTCGACCGCATCGTCAAGGCCTCGGTGCTCGAGGTGTTCCGGGCCGCGGTTCCTGCCGAGCAACTCGGTGGCCTGGTCGCGGCATTCGAGGACGGTCGGGTGGTCCACACCGGCGCCGACGTGCCGTCGTCGGAGTACACCGACCTCCTGACGTCGATGGCCGGGCTGCCGGCCGCGCTCGCCGATCTCGGCGTGGGCGAGACGCCGGCGGGCGTCGCCAGTGCGGTGGAGTTCGTGCTGGAGGGGCTCCACCTCTCGAAGCGGCTCAACAAGGATTCGATCGGCGGCAAGACCACCTACCGCAGCCGCGGCTGATCGACCGGCGGGTCGTGGTGGAACCGTCGGCCGAGGAACTGCGTGTCACCGTCGACGACGTCGCGATCCGCGGGCTGGTCTCGGCCTATGCCGATGTGGTCAACCGGCGGGAGTGGTCCGAACTCGAATCGCTCTTCGTGGCCGACGCGCCGGTCACCATCGACCTGCGTGACCGTGACCCGATGGAGATCGAGGGCTCGCTCGCGCTCGGCGAGTTCATCGGCGGGGCGATCGAGCGCTTCGCGTTCTTCGAGTTCGTCGCGCTGAACGTCCGGGTGGGCTTCCCCGCCGGGGCCGACGCCGACCGTGCCACCGTGCGTACGTACATGTGCGAACTCCGTCAGGACCACGACGGGGAGTTCAGCCGCGCGTTCGGGCTCTACCAGGACGAGGTGGTGCGGACGCCGAGTGGGTGGCGGTTCGCCCGCCGCCGCTATCAGTCGATCGCGCGGGGTGGGACTTCGCTGGACGTCCTCGTCCCGCCGGTCATCGCGGACTCGGAGTAGTCGGTCGTTCAGGCGAGCTTGAGGAACATCTTCTGGACATCGGCGACGTCGTAGCCCGCAGCCGCGGAGCGCTCGGGGTCCTCGAGGCACCAAGTGAGCCCGGCGGAGACGAGAAGGAAGCCGACCTGCTCGAGCGCTTTGTTGGTCGCGGCGATCTGCGTGACGACGTCCCGGCAGTCGCGCTCGTCGGTCAGCATCTGCTGGAGGCCGCGCACTTGACCCTCGATGCGGCGGAGGCGCTTTTGCAGCCCGGTGACGGTTTCGGGATCGAGTTCCATCCCCGGACTGCTCGGGCGCTTCGCGGCGTTCATTCCCGCATGGTACGCGCCGCGCGCCGGGCGACTTCGCATACCGACTGGGGTATCGCGGCCCCACCGCAACCGAGCCCAAAGGCCCTACCGGTCTGGTCACGCGGTCCGTAGCGTCGGAGATGTTCCCGCTGCGATGCGGGCCGGACAAGCGAGGTGGCCATGGGTAAGTACCGCGACATCGTGGAGGAGCTTCGAGAGCCCACCCGTGCCCTGCGCGCCGAGATCCCCGGTCAGTGGGACGGCTTCGGCAAGCTTCACGCATCGGCCGTCGCCGATGGCGTGCTCGACGCCAAGACCAAGGAGCTCATGGCCCTCGCGATCTCCGTCGTCAAGCAGTGCGACGGATGTATCGCGTACCACGCGAGTGGCGCCGCCAGGCAGGGCGCGACCCGCGCCGAGGTCGCCGAGGCCATCGGCGTCGCACTCCTGATGGATGGCGGCACCGCGTCCGTCTACGGCCCGCGCGCACTCGCGGCGTACGACGAGTTCGCGGCTCCGGTCGCCGCGGTCAACTGAGGACACGTCGCCGAACCCTCGTCGCGGCGAGTGCCGTCGGACCGGCCGCTCGGGAATACCCTAGGGGGTATAGTGGTTGACGCAAGGGAGACCGACCCGAGGAGGCCGCCGTGGGCACCATCGCCTTGACCGAAGAGAAATTCGAATCGACCGTGTCGCAGGACGGCATCGTGCTCGTCGACTGGTGGGCGTCGTGGTGTGGGCCATGTCGGATGTTCGCCCCGGTCTTCGAGGCCGCAGCGGACGAACACCCTGACATCGTCTTCGCCAAGGTGGACACGGAAGC
This sequence comes from Acidimicrobiia bacterium, assembly GCA_038250905.1. Lineage (GTDB taxonomy): Bacteria > Actinomycetota > Acidimicrobiia > IMCC26256 > JAENVU01 > JAENVU01. Next base: position 146,035 of record JBBSBV010000005.1, on the reverse strand, counting down.
CGAGCAGTCGCTCTCGCGAGCCGTGGGGATCATGTCGATTCCGACGTTGATGGTGTTCCGGGACGGCATCCTGGTGTTCTCGCAGCCGGGTGCCCTTCCTGCGTCGGCGCTCACGGATCTGATCGGCCAGGTGCGCGCGCTCGATATGGCTGAGGTGCGGGTTGCCGTGAATGCCGCAGCGGCGGCGGCGGCCGACTGACGATCGAGCGGCCGTCGATGTACCGAGACATCAGCGCCGCGGAGCTGGCCGCGCGTCTGGGTGGCGACGACGAGCCGTTGGTACTCGACGTGCGGGAGCCCGCCGAGGTTGCCGAGTGGGCGATCTCGGGCATGGTGAACGTGCCGGTCGGTGAGCTTCCGGCGCGGCTCTCGGAGTTGCCCGAAGACCGTGAGATCGTGGTCGTCTGCGCGTCGGGAAACCGATCGGCGCTCGCGGCGGATTTCCTGGCGCAGCGGAGGCAACGGGTCGCGAACCTGCGGGGTGGCATGGCGGCATGGGGTGCTCTCTACGACTGGGTCGTCACCGAACTCGATGGCGACGTGCGGGTCGTGCAGGTCCGCCGCCGTGGCAAGGGCTGCCTTTCCTACGTGGTCGGCGCAGGCGGTGAAGCGTTCGTGGTTGACCCGTCGCTCGACGTCGACGTGTATCTCGAGGTCGCGGCCGAGCACGGCTGGAAGATCACGCGGGTCTTCGACACGCATCTCCATGCCGACCACGTCTCCGGCGCGCGGTCCCTCGCATCGCGCGTCGGCGCGACGCTCCATCTGAACCCGGCCGACTCCTTCGCGTTCGACTACGCGGCACTGCATGACGGCGACGCCTTCGCGCTCGGCGCGTCCTCGGCATTCGCGGTCGCGGCACTGAGTACGCCCGGGCATACCGAGGGCTCGACGGTCTACTTCGTCGATGAGCGAGTCGTGCTCACGGGCGACACGTTGTTCGTCGATGGCGTGGGTCGTCCGGATTTGGCCGAGCGCGCGGAAGAGTTTGCTCACAACCTCTACCTGGTCGCTGCACGAACGCGTCCTGCGCCTGCCCGACGACGCCTTCGTGATGCCGGGCCATTACGGCGACGCGGTGCGCGTCCGTGCTGATGCACCGGTCGGTGCCACGCTGGGCGAGCTGCGGCAATCGCTGGCACCGCTCGGATTCGACGAGGACGCGTTCGTCGCGTGGGCGACGGAGCGGTCGACGCCGCGGCCGCCGAACTACGTGGAGATCGTCAATGCCAACATGGGTCGCTCGGAGTTGGCGCCCGCGGCCCTTCGAAGCCTCGAAGTGGGTCCGAACCGCTGCTCGCTGTGAGTCGGTGGGGCCATACGACGAGTCCCGCGCTCAGTCCTCGGGCGGTCTGACTGCGCCAGGTCGAACGTGCCGCTCACGGATCCGGAGTGCAGGGATGGAGACCGCACCGGCTGCCGCCGGGAGGAAGGTGCCGATCGCCCGGTAGAGGAGGGTGGCGGACAGCGCGGCGGCCACCGGCGCGCCGTACCAGGCCAGGAGCGCCGGCACGGCGGCCTCGACGGCGCCGAGGCCTCCCGGGAGCAGCGGGATCGATGAAGCCACCGCTGCCGCACCGACGCTCAGGAGCGCGAGCTCGAACCCGTCGTGGATTCCGACTGCGAAGAGGAGCATCCAGAAGCACGCCGCGTCGGCGAGGACCGCGGCCGCCGAGGTCATCGCGATGCGTGCCCGGCGGCGGGGCGGTCCGACCACGGCCATGGCGTCGGCGTGGAGCAGCGCACCCGACGCGCGTCGATCGTCCCGCGATGGGCGAGGTCGCCAGAACCGGAGGCTGCCGACGACGACCGCGATCCGTTGTGCGACCTGCGGGCGGCCCGCGGCGAACGCGGTGGTCACGAGCAGGCCGAGGATCAACGCGGCGGCGAGAAGCGGCCACTTCGTGTCGGTGGGGAAGTCCCGGGTCGTGACGATCACCAGCAGATTGAGCGCGTGGATCAGGTAGAAGACACGGGTGGTGAACCACTGCTCGAAGCCGATGGTCAGTGCGATGCGCCGACGCGTGAGCCCGCGTCGGCTGAGGGACCGATACTCGAACGCGATGCCCTCCGCAGGAGACGCGGGCGTGAGGAGGCCGAGGCCGTGGACCACCAGCGAGAGCTCGGTTGCTTCGCCCATGGAGAGGCCGGCCTCAGGCCCGGCGAGCGCGCGGAGTCGCGCGGCGGAGAGCACGTAGGAAACGGCCTCCAACCCGATCGCCGGGAGCAGCCAGACGGCGTTCGTCCGTCGCAGTGCATCGAACGCGTCACCGAGTCCACCGGCCGACGACACGACCAGCCACAGCGCAACCGCGGCGACCACCGTCCCGAGCGTGAAACGCAGCGCCTGTCGGGCCCGCAAGTTCGCGGCGTGAGGGGACGGATCTGATGGATCGCCCGGCGTGGCGTCGTCGTCGGTCGGATGCACGGTGCCGCCGACGCTAGAGCCGTCAGTGGCTGAACTTCACCACGGGCAGGATGCGCCCGAGCCATTTCGGGAGGTACCAGTTGCGTTCGCCGAGCAGCGCCATGGTCGCCGGCACGAGGAGCACCCGCACGACGGTGGCGTCGAGCAGGACGGCGACGGCGAGGGTGAGTCCGAGCTCGGTCGGTGGGATCGGCCCGGTGACACCGAAGGCGATGAACACGACGATCATGATCAAGGCCGCGTTCGTGATCGGCCGGCCGGTCCGGGCGATGCCTTCGCGGATGGCTTGCTTCGTATCGCCGGTCGCTTCGTAGCGTTCGCGGATCGCCGCGAGCAGGAAGAGCTGGTAGTCCATCGAGAGGCCGAAGAGCAGGGCGAAGAAGAACAGCGGCGCCCAGGCGTCGACGAACCCTTGGTGCTCGATGCCGAGCAGGCCGGTGCCGATGCCGTGTTGGAACACGAGCGTCGCGAAGCCGAACGCGGCGCCGACGGTGACGAGGTTCATCAGGATGGACGAGACGGCGATCGCGAGGCTCCGGAACACCAGAAGCAGGAGCACGAAGGCCATGACCAGGATGACGCCGATCGCGATGGGTGCGCGCCCGGTGAGGACCGAGGTGAGGTCGGCGTTCTGGGCTGCGGGTCCGCCCACGCGTGCAGACGGGACCGTGGTGGCCAGCCGGTCGCGCAGGCGATGCACGAGCGCGGCGGTCCGTGAGTCGTCGACGGCCGTCGTGCCGATGACGCGCACGACGGTGCGACCGTTGGACGCGGCGGGGCTGACGATGCGGGCGTCCACGACGGCGGGGTCCGAACCGGCGATCCGCACGACGGTCGGTGCGGACGTCGCCGGCACGGTGATGAAGGCGGGCGCGGCGGCTCCGGGTCCGAACGACTTCACGAGGAGCTCGTAGCCGTCGCGGCTGGTGCGACCGCGGTCGACGACACGCGCCCCGGGCATCCCGAGATGCATCCCGACCGCGGGAAGGATGAGCAGGCCGAGCAGCAGGAGCCCGATCGCGAGAACCGTGCCGGGCCGGCGCAGGGACACACTGGTCCACCGGGCCCAGCGGCCCTCGGCGACGATGTCGGGGTCCTGCTTGCCCCGGGTGACCAGCACCCGGTCGCCGAGCGCGACGAGCACTGCCGGGAGCAGCGTGAGCGAGGCGAGCGCGACCGAAACGACCGACAGGATCATGCCGAGGGCCATCGATCGGAACACCATGATCGGCACGAGGAACACCGCCGAGAGCGCGAGTACCACGGTGAGCGCGGAGAGGAATACGGCCTTTCCGGCCGTGGACATCGTGTTCTCGATGGCGGCGATCGGGTCCTTGCCTTCGATCCGCTCCTCGCGGTAGCGGCTCACGATGAACAGGCTGTAGTCGATGCCGACCGCGAGGCCGATCATCATCGAGAAGTTCATCGACCACACCGACAGCGGTGTCACGAGGCTGAGGAGATGCAGCGCGGCGAAGCCGACTGCGATTCCGGCCAGCGCGAGGAGGAGTGGGATACCGGCCGCGATCATCGACCCGAACGCGAGGAAGAGCAGGATCAACGTCGGGAGGCCGCTCACGAGTTCGGCCTTGTGGAGTGCTTCGGCGTTGACCGTGTTGAAGTCGCTCCACACCGGCCACTCGCCGGTGACTTTCGCCGTGGCGCCAGGGGCGAGCTTCAGTCCGGCGACGTAGTCACCGAGCGCGCCGGCCGCGACGGGTCGCGTCGCGTCGGCACCGACGGCGAGGTCGACGGGGATGATCGCCGTGTGGCCGTCGCGAGCGATCAGGCCCGCGTCCTGGGGAAGGGTGAGCGGGTCGGCGACCGATCGCGCTCGAGGCGCACTCGCGAGGTCCTTCACCAGGGTCCGGAGACCGGCGGGATCCGTGGCGAACGGCGCGGGTTGGGAGTAGACCACGACCGGGTTCTCCGCACCCAACGCCGGGAAGTCCCGGCGCAGCTCGTCGCGGACCTGCTGCGCCGTCGACCCTTGCGCCTCCCAGCCGGCGCCGGAGAGCGCACCCGTCAAGGTGAGCGCGAGCGGTGCGGCGGCGAACGACACGAGCAACCAGACCACGATCACCGCACGACGACGTCGGGCCATGGTCGCGGCGAGGCGTGAGAACAACGCTTTCGGGTCCGGTGGTGCAGACGGCTGATGAGTCTCGGCCGTACCGGGCGCAGTAGCGGGTGGTGAGGTCTGCATCGTGGCTCCGAGGTCGCGGGTCGATACCCGAAGGGGTATGACGATGATGAGGAACAATACCCCCCGGGGTATTGTTCCCATGCATCGAGGCCCTCGATGTGACGGGCCCAGGACGAGGAGCGCAACGATGCACAGCATTCAGACCACGGTTGAAGGACCGATCGACGAGGTGGAGGCGGCCGCCCGGGTTGCGCTGGCCGCCGAAGGCTTCGGAATCGTGAGCGAGATCGATGTCGCCGCGAATCTGCGAGCCGCGCTGGGCGTCGACCGCCCACCACTCAAGATCCTCGGTGCCTGTAGCCCGGTCTTCATCCAGGAGGCCCTGGAGATCGACCCGTCGGTCGCGCTGCTGGTGCCGTGCAACGTCGTGTTGCAGCCGGACGGAGCCCGGACGAGCGTCTCGGTCGTCGACCCGCGCGCGCTGATTACGGATCCCAAGTTCGCCCGACTCGCGACTGACGCGGCCGATCGGCTCACGTCGGCCTTGGCGGCCCTCGGTGGTCCGGTCTCCGAGACGGTGGCATGACCGTCCGACCCCGCTCGGCCGTCATCTCGTCGACTCGCTGAGATCCCGCCCAGGACTCAGCCGCGGATGTGTTCCGCGAGGACTGCCGCGCTGCCGCGCGCTTCGCGGTCGCGGTTGAACAGGCCGAACGGCACGTCGTACCCGTAGGTCCATTCGTAATTGTCGACGCCGGTCCAGTGGAAGAAGCCGCGGACGTCGACGCCGTCGGCGATCGCCTCGTCCATCACCGAGAGCGACTCGCGCAGGATGTCGGTGCGCCACGCGTCGTCGTCGGTGCCCACACCGTGCTCGCAGATCAGCAACGGCCGACCCGGAAGCTCGTCGTGGAGGCGGCGCAGGACGAGGCCGAGCCCTTCGCTCCACGGCGCGTACCCGAGCGGTCCGACGCGTGCGTTCCGCGGGTAGGCCGAGAACTGCCGGTCGCGGCCGACGGCGTTGGCGGAGTAGTAGGAGAACCCGACGAGGTCGCAGCACTCGCGCAGGTCGGCGACCTCTTCGGTCGCCCGACCGGGGAGTGCGAGCACGCCGTCGCGGTCGGCGCGCATCCAGACGCCCCACATCAACTCGTCGATATCGCGGGTGTTGTGCTCCGCGGGGACCGAGTCGTCGACGGGGAACAGGGGTGACAGGTTGTGGACGGTGGCGACGGGCGTGGACCCGCCCCGCAGTTCACGCCATGCGTCGCGCTGCGCCAGCAGGATGCCGCGGTACGCCTCGAGCATCTCCCCGAAGTCGCGCCGACGCGGCGGGAGGACGCCGAGTTGATAGCTGAGCGCGGCGTACCCGAACGGCTCGTTGATGGGCTTCCAGCCGAAGACGAGGTCACCGAAGGTCTCCGCGCAGAACGCAACGTGGCGGGCCCAGTAGTACGAGCGGGCGTGGTCGTCGCGAAAGGCGCCGTCGCCGATCTCGGTGAACCAACCCGGCAGCGTGAAGTGGTGCAGGCACACCCAGGGGTTGACCCCGGCATCGCGTGCAGCCTGGAGGATGGCGCGGTAGTGCTCGACCGCGGCGAGATCGCGCCGACCGGCCTCGGGTTCGATGCGCGCCCACTCGATCGACAACCGGTGGTGGGTCAGGCCGTGCTCCGCGTACAACGCGAAGTCCTCGGCGTAGCGCGAGCCGAATCCGTTCCCCTCGCCACTGCGCGGGTACGTGCCCCGAAGCTCCTCCCGGAACCAGTCCGACTCCCGCGCCGCGCCTTCGGCCTGGGTCGACGACGCCCCGGTGCCCCACCAGAAGTCGTGCTCGGCGGTCATCGTCGACCCAGCATGGTGGACGGTGTCGACGACGCCCCGGTGCCCCACCAGAAGTCGTGCTCGGCGGTCATCGTCGACCCAGCATGGTGGACGGTGTCGACGACGCCCCGGTGCCCCACCAGAAGTCGGGGATGTGGGTCACAGCCCTTCTTTGCGGCGGTACCAGCCGCAGTCCTGCCCGGCCCGTCGGTTGACGTACTCCGTCGCCGCTCTCACGCGCGGGTTGTCGACGACGCTGCGGTCACCGGCGCGCAGCTTCTCCAGCGAGTGCCAGACGATCTCGGCATCGCGCTTGGCGTCCTTGGGCGCCGCCTCGGCGATCGCCTTGGTCAGGGTGATGTGGCGCTCGAGCGTGGTGCTCGCGAGCGCGACGACCTTGTCGTAGTTGGCGGCAGCACGGCAGAACGCGCGTGACGGTCGGGGCAGGTTCGACGCGGTGTCGTCCTTCTGCTGGCAGCCGGCGGCGGCGACGCTCGACGCGGCGAGGAGGAGCAGCACGACGGTACGGCGGAATCGCATTCCCGAGATTGTGCAACGCTGCGCACCCCCGAACCGAGTCGCGGAGAGATGCGGTGCCGAACCAGAGAGCGCGGTGGCGGCCGATCCTTCCCTATTTCGGGGCCTTCCTCGGCTTGGGCGTGGCGATCAGCTTCTTCGGGCCGGCCCTCCCGGAACTCCGCCGCCAGACCGGTGCCAGCGTCGGTGAGATGGGCTGGGTCTTCAGCGCGCAGTCGCTGGGCGGGTTGGTCGGGTCGATCGTGGCCGGCCGGCTGTACCGGACGCTCGGCGGTCGCCATCTCATCGCGCTGGCCTCCGCCGGATTCGCGGTCGCACTGGCGCTGGTGGCCTTGCCGTCGGAACTCGTGATGATCGTGGCGCTCGGCGCGGTGATCGGGTTCGGCGCCGGCGCCACCGACGTCGGTGCCAACACGCTGCTCCCGAGCGTGGTGGAACCGGACGCGTTGGTCTCATCGATGAACGCGCTCCACATGTGTTTCGCGGTGGGCGCGTTGCTCGCGCCGGTGATCGTGGGGGTGTCGCTCACCACGACCGACTCGCTCGGTCCCGCGTGTGCGGTCTTCGCGCTCGGGACGCTCGGTCTCGCATCAGTGCTGTGGTTCGGCGACCGGCACGGCGCGGCGCGTCAGGCCGCGGCCGATCACGACGAGCACGGACCCACACCCGGCTGGTGGCGCCTCGCGCTCGTCGGCCTCTTCTTCCTCCTCTACGTGGGGCTCGAGATCGGGTTCGCAGGTTGGATCGCCACTTACAGCGACGAACTCGGACTCGGATCCGGATGGGCGACGGGACTGACCGCCGCGTTCTGGGCCGGATTCCTTGCGGGGCGGCTCGCCATGGTCTGGCGGGGCGACGACGTCGACACCGGACGCGTGCTGCGGTGGAGCATCGCGGGCGCCACCGTCCTGGCCGTCGTGGTCGCGCTGGTGGGAGCCCACGCGATAGCGCTGCTCGTCGCATCGATCCTCTTCGGCGCGGTGATCGCCCCGCAGTTCCCCACGATGCTCGCTCACCTCCACCGGGTCGTGCCGCTGACCGGACCGGTCACCGCCTGGTGTATCGCCGGATCCGCGGTCGGGGGCCTGATCCTGCCGCCGACGATCGGCGCGTTGCTCGACTCGGTGGGAACCAGCGCGATGCCGTGGACCATTGCGGGGGCCTCGGCGGCGAGCGCGGCGGTGGTGTTCGCGATCGACCGGTGGGCGCTCAGGATCCCGATTGCCACTCGGAGCGTCGGCAGCGCCGACCCGGCGGCCACCTGAGGGCGTTACCCTCGGTCGATGCGCAGCCGTCGATCCCGTCGTGAGCCCAGCGGTTTCCGGTACTCCGCGTGGGACGGGTCCCAGGTGGGGTTCGACCTCGACGCGGACGCCCTGCTGTCGGAGATGGCCGACGAGTTGCTGTACCACGGCGACCTCAACGCGGCGATGCGGCGGATGCTGCAGCAGGGGTTCAAGGATCGCAACGGCGAGCAACTCATGGGGATGCGCGAGATGCTCGAGAAGTTGCGCCAGCGCCGCCAGGAAGAACTCGAACAGCGCGACCTCGGCGGTGTGTACGACGACATCGCCCAGCAACTCGAAGACGTCATGGAGCAGGAGCGGGCCGGCATCGACCGCCGCGTCCAGGAAGCGCGGGCGGCCGACGACCAGCGCCGGCAGGAGATCGTCGAGTCGCTCGCGCAGGAGCGCGGCCTCGAACTCGACCTGGTCCCCCAGGACCTCGCGGGTCGGGTGCAGGCGCTCCAGAACTACGACTTCATGGACGACGCGGCGCGCCAGCGGTTCGAGGAGTTGATGGACGAGCTGCGCCAGCAGCTGATGCAGAGCTACTTCAACCAGATGTCCGAGGGGATGCAGGACGTCTCGCCCGAGCAGATGGCGCGGATGAAGGACATGCTCGCCGAGCTCAACCAGATGCTCGAACAGCGCGAAGCCGGCGAGGAACCCGACTTCGCCGGGTTCATGGAGCGTCACGGCGACTTCTTCCCCGGCAACCCCGAGACCCTCGACGAGTTGCTCGAGCAGCTGGCGCAGTCCATGGCGGCCATGCAACAGCTGCTCAACTCGATGACCCCCGAGCAGCGCGCCCAGCTCCAGCAACTGGCCGACTCGTTGCTCGAGGACATGGATCTGCAGTGGCAGATGGGTGAGCTGTCGCGGAACCTCCAGCAGGCGTTCCCGAACATGCCCTGGGGCCGGCAGCTCGATTTCAGCGGCGACCAGCCCATGTCCATGGGGCAGATGTCGAGCGTGCTGCAGACCATCGGTGATCTCGACGGTCTCGAGCAGATGCTCTCGAACGTGACCCAGCCGGGCCAACTGGCCGAGGTCGACATCGACCAGGCCCGTGACCTGCTCGGCAACGACGTCGCCCGGTCGTTGGAGCGATTGCAGGACCTCGCGCAGATGCTCAAGGACGCCGGTCTCATCGACCAGCGCGACGGCCGGTACGAACTCACACCGAAAGGCGTGCGCGCACTCGGCCAGAAAGCTCTCGGCGACCTCTTCCGCAACATGATGAAGGACCGCGCCGGCCGGCACGAGGTCGAGCGCACCGGCGTCGGCCACGAACGGGCCTACGAGCACAAGCCCTACGAGTTCGGCGACCCGTTCCACCTGAACGTCGAGCAGACGGTGCGCAACGCGATCACCCGTCAGGGTTCCGGTACGCCGGTGCGGCTCACGCCCGCCGACTTCGAGGTCGAGCGCACGGAGGTCGTCACCCGTTCGGCCACGGTGCTGCTGCTCGACGTCTCGATGTCGATGCCGATGCGCGACAACTTCCTCCCGGCCAAGAAGGTCGCGATGGCGCTCCACTCGCTCATCACCACCCAGTTCCCGAGCGACTACTTCGGATTGGTCTCGTTCGGCCGCGTCGCCCGCGAGGTGAAGCCGCAACTGCTCCCCGAACTCGGGTGGGACTTCGAGTGGGGCACCAACATGCAGCACGCGCTCCTGCTCGCACGCACGCAACTCGAACGCGAGTCGGGTACCAAGCAGATCATCATGGTCACCGACGGCGAACCGACCGCCCACATCGAGGGCGACGAGGCCGTGTTCCAGTACCCGCCATCGTACGCCACCATCGAGCAGACCCTCCGCGAAGTGCGTCGCTGCACGCGAGCCGGCATCACCATCAACACCTTCATGCTCGACGAGTCGCCGTACCTCCAGGACTTCGTGAAGCGGATGATGCAGATGAACCGCGGCCGCGCCTTCTTCACCTCGGCCGACACCCTCGGCGACTACGTGCTGGTCGACTTCCTCGAACAGAAGCAAGCCCACCGCCGCGCTAGCTGATTGCCGCTCCGCTCACCCTCCTGCTCGTCATGCCCTGCGCGGGGTTCGCTCCGCGGCTGCTCGCCTCCGCTCGTTCCTCGCTCCGGCTCGGGAGTTGCCACGTCCAGCCCGGCAGCTACCCGTTGGTGACGGACGCAGTCGTTCACTCCGGAGCCGGAGCTTGCGGAGGCGAGTAGTTCCGATGCGAGCCCCACGTCACCCGCATCCATCAGGAGTGCGAGCGGAGGAACCGAGGAGCAGGAGCGTGAGCGGAGCGGCAGAAGGGATGGCAGGAAAAGTGGGGAAGTGGGTATTGCAGCCAGAGCCGTGATGGCCCACGATGACGGCATGAACCCACGCAGCGGCCCTCGCCGGGTCGTGATCTTCACCTTCCCGGGCGGGCAGAGTCTCGACGTCACCGGTCCGCTCGAGGTGTTCTGCGGCACCGAACGCGCCCACGGCACCGTCGCCTACACCGTCGAGGTCGTCGCGCCCGCCGCCGGTCCCGTCACCACGATGAGCGGGCTGCGGTTGGTGGCCGATACCGCGCTCGCCGAGGTGCGGGGCCCGATCGACACGCTGATGATCGCCGGGGGTGACCGTGGCGGGATCGAAGGCGTGATCGGCGACCCGGAGGTCATTGCGCAGCTGCAACGGCTCGCCCGGTCGGCCCGCCGGGTGGCGTCGGTGTGCTCCGGCGCGTTCGTCCTTGCGGCCACCGGCCTGCTCGACGGGCGTCGGGCCACCACCCACTGGTCCGCATGCGACGCGCTGGCCCGCCGCTACCCGGCGGTGCAGGTCGACGCCGATCCGATCTTCGTCCGTGACGGTCGGATCGCGACCTCCGCCGGCGTGACCGCTGGTATCGACCTCGCGCTGGCATTCGTGGAGGAGGACGAGGGCCACGACTGCGCGATGGCCGTCGCTCGCCAGTTGGTGGTGTTCCTCAAGCGGCCCGGGGGCCAGTCGCAGTTCAGCACCGCGCTCAGCGCACAGTCGGCCGACCGGGACGACCTCTCCGAACTGCAGGCCTGGATCGCCGAGCATCTCGACGACGACCTGGCGGTGGCCACGCTCGCGGCGCGCGCGGCGATGAGCCCGCGCAACTTCGCGCGCGTATTCCGCGCCGCGACCGGTGTCACGCCGGCGCGGTACGTGGAACGGGCGCGGCTCGAAGCCGCTCGGCGCCGACTCGAGGAATCGGATCTCGGCGTCGACGTCGTCGCCCGGCAGTGTGGCTACGGGTCCGCCGAAACCATGCGCCGCTCGTTCCTGCGCGCGCTCCAAGTGGCGCCGACGGACTACCGCCGCCGGTTCCAGACGCTCGCCACCGCCTGACCGTCTCCAACCAGAAAGGTCACACTATGGGCATCACGATCGGGATCGTCCTTTTCGACGATTGCGAGGAACTCGACTGGGCCGGTCCGTGGGAGGTGTTCACCATGGCGCGTCGCGAGGGCGACACGGTGGTGACGATCGCTGAACGCGCGGCCCCGGTGCGCTGCCGCAAGGGGCTGCGCGTGATCGCCGACCACACGTTCGCGGATGCGCCCGCGCTCGACGTGGTGCTGGTTCCCGGCGGTGAGGGTTCCCGGACCGAGCGGACGAACCCGGCGATGCTCGAGTACCTGCAGCGGGTCGCGCCCGCCTGTCGTTGGGTCACCAGCGTGTGCACCGGCGCGTTCGTCCTCCACGGTGCCGGGCTCGCCCGCAACCAGCGGGTGACCACCCACTGGGCCGCCACCGACGAGCTCCGCGGGATCGCCCCGGACCTCGAAGTGCTCGAGGATGTCCGCTACGTCCGGCACGGCAACGTCGTGACCGCGGCGGGGGTGAGCGCCGGGATCGACATGGCCCTCTGGCTGGTCGGCCAGCTCGTCTCGGTCGACCACGCCCGGGCCACCCAGCGGGCCATGGAGTACGACCCCGCGCCTCCGTACGCGGCCCTCGTTTAGCCGGCCGTCCGGCGTCGAGACGGGCAACTCTGGCCCTCAAGGCGGTGTCTCCGGCAGTCGATGCACGGTCGACACCCGAGAGGCGACATGGACCAATTGCCCGTAGAGATCAGTCAGCGGATTCGGCACGAGGCGCGGGTCGCGGGCCTGCACGACCACGCGCCCTCGATCGAGATGGTCGAACGCCGTCGGCTCCAGCTGTGGTCGATCATGATCCTGGTGATGATCGCGGTCGGCCTGGCCACGCTCGGCGTCTCCGGCGCGACCGGGAACGTCAGCTGGGTGACCGGCGAACCGCTGATCCTCGCCGGGGGGGTCGGCCTGCTCGCGATCGGGTTCTCCATCTACGCCGTGGAGAAAGAGGTCCACCTCCACCGGCTGTCGCGTCTCCTCGTCGACGAGCGCCTGCTCAGCAACACGATGGCGCTCCAGCTCCAGATGAACACCGCGTTGTTCAACGCCGGTAAGGCACTCAACTCGGTGATGGACCTCGACGACGTTCTCGACGCCATCCTCGCCAACGCGCTCGAGCTGCTCGGTGCCGCCGGTGGCTCGGTGATGTTGCTCGAGGACCAGACCGTGCTGCGCGTGGTCGCGGTACGCGGCGCAGGTATCGTCCGCGACGCTCGGATCCGGATCGGTGACTCGTTCGTCGGTCGGGTCGCCCAGTCGCGTGAGGCACTGCTCGCGACCGCTGAGGTCGCGGCAGCCGATGCCGGGGGCGCGCTCGATCCAGCAGCCGATGTCGGGGGCGCCATGTGTGTGCCGCTGGTCAACCGCGGCCAGCTCCTCGGCGTCCTCACGGTGCTCGCGGCGAAGCAGGCCGAGTTCACCGAGGACGACCTCGCGGTACTGAACCTCTTCGCCGAGCCGGTGGCCGCAGCCACGGCCAAGGCCGGTCTGTACGAAGCCGAGCGGGCGAACGTCGCCAAGCTGCTCGAGTCCGACCGCATGAAGTCGCAGTTCGTCGCGTCCGTGAGCCACGAGCTGCGGACGCCGATCACGTCGATCCGCGGCGCGGTCGCTGCGTCCCGCCGGACCGACATCCCGGCGCAGCGGGAAGAACTGCTCGACGTCGTCGATCGTCAGTCGGGCCGGCTGCAGGCGATGGTCGAGGAGATGCTGGTCGCAGCCCGGATGCAGGAGAGTGCGAACCGGCCGACGATGCAACAGATCGACCTCTGCGCGCTCATCCGCCTGACCGCGCTCGACTCGCACGTCGCCGGCCGTCCCGTCGATCTCGAACTCCCGCAGTCGTGCACCGTGCGGTCCGAGCCCGAGGCGCTGCGGCGGGTACTCACCAACCTCATCGAGAACGCGCACAAGTACGGATCCGACCCGATCCGGGTCGCGGTCCAGGTGGCCGACGACCAGGTCGTGATGTCGGTGATCGACGCCGGTCCCGGGGTCCCGCCCGAGGAACGCGAACGGATCTTCGAGCGCTTCTACCGGTCGGACCCGAACGGCACGAAGCCCGGTATGGGGCTCGGACTCTCCATCGTTCGGGGTTTGGTGGAGTCGTTCGGGGGAACGGTCTGGGTCGAGGACGCGCCGGGTGGCGGAGCGGCATTCCGCGTCGCTCTGCGCGCCAGTTTCGTGATGGAACAACCGGCGGAGGCGGTGCATGTCTGAGCGCCCGAAGATCCTCATCGTCGACGACGAACCCGACGTGCTGCTGACGCTGCGGATGATCCTCGAGTCGGAAGGGTTCGATCCGATCCTCGCGGCCGACGGCGAGACCGCGCTGCGGCGGGTCGACGACGAGCATCCCGACCTCGTGGTGCTCGACATCATGATGCCGGTACTCGACGGGTGGTTCGTGCTGGCCGAACTCGGTGGGCGCCCGGTGCACCCGAGCGTGGTCGTCTGCTCGGCCAAGTCGGGCGACACCGACCGCACCCGTGCGCGTGACCTCGGCGCCGCCGAATACGTGACCAAGCCGTTCGAACCGGACGATCTGGTCGACGTCATCCGTGCGGTTCTCGGCCGCAGCCACGCCGCGGTCTGACCGGTACGCCAGAATCGCGCCATCGCGCGACCACGCACGGTGGTCGCTCGGGCGGGCCGTCACGGGCGAATTCCCTCGGGAAAACCGCACCTTCCACTTGCGTGACCGGGTTTTCGCTGTCAGAGTGACATCGTTGTAGTTCCAAAGGCGTCATTAGTGCCATCGGCGTCATATCGGGAGAGGGGATCGCCGGTGAGGGAAATGATCGTTGCGCATGTCCAGTCGAGCGAGGCGGGCGAGAAGCGCTGGCAGGAACGGGCGAACTGTCTGGGGGTCGACCCCGATCTCTTCTTTCCCGAACGGGGCGCGTCCACACGGGAGGCCAAGTCGGTCTGCTCCAACTGCGAGGTTCGGGTCGACTGCCTCGAGTACGCCTTGGTGAACGGTGAGAAGTTCGGGATCTGGGGCGGATTGAGCGAGCGCGAACGTCGCCGCCTCCGCCGCCAGCGGGCGCTCGCCCGTCGGGCCGCGTCCGTCGCCACCGCCTGACCGCGGCCCGATATCGGGCCAGATATCGGGGCAGTCAGGCGTGTGACGCCCGGGCCTCGATCGTCTGGGCCTCGGTGAGGCCGGTCCACGTCCGGAACTCCTTGCCCCAGCGGGCGACTTCGGCCGCCGGCACCAGGCCCACCAGCTCCACCCCTCGCGCGGTCACTCCGGCCGCCTCCGCCAACCGGCGTACCTCGGTGCAGGCCCGCTCCATTCCTGTCGCATCCAGGTCCACCAGGTTCATGCTCACCTGGACGATGCCCCGAGCGGCGAGCGGGAACCCGAGCGCCCGCACGCCCCGGAGCCCACCGTCGCGCTCACGAACGGTCGCGGCGATGCGGCGAGCCAGGTCGAGGTCGTCGGACTCCAGGTCGACGTTGACTGCGATCATCGGTGGCCGCGCGCCCACCGCAGTGGCACCGAGTCGGGGATCGGGCACCGCCGGGCCGAGGTCGGGACGCAGGCGTGCGAACGCGTCGCGCCGGACGGTCGGGAGCGTGCGTCGGTCGGCCGCCGCATCGTCGTAGAAGAACACCGGGACGTGATAGGTGCGCACGAGCCACTCGGCGAACGCGTGCGCGGCGGCCACGGCGACATCGGGGGGTGTCGGTCCGAGGGCGACGAACGGCACGACGTCGACGATCCCGAGCCGCGGGTGGACTCCCACGTGGTCGGCGAGATCGAGATCGCCGAAGGCCACGTCGGCGAGCCGGCGGGTGGCGGCCTCGGTTCGGCCCGGATCCGGCGCCGCGATGGTGAACACGCTGCGGTGATGGTCCGGGTCGCGATGCACGTCGAGCAGTGCGGGACCGGCGGCCGCCCCGATCGCCGCGATGATGCGGTGGTCCTGGCCCTCCGACACGTTCACCACCGACTCCAGCACGTCGCCAGGGTAGGTGGGGCGCGCCGGAAAGCCCGATCGTGTGCGACCACCCTCGTAGAGTCGGGACGTGCGGTTCGGGCTGGCGCTTCCCCATTACGACTTTTCGATCGCGGGCGAACACCCGCTGTCGTGGGCGACGGTGCGTGACGTCGCGCATCAAGCCGAAGATCTCGGACTCGACTCGCTGTGGGTGAGTGACCACCTCTTCCTCGACATCGGCAAGTACGGCGGGAGCCCGGAGCCGCAGGCGGCCTTCGAGCCGATCGTGACCATCGCCGCGCTGGCGCGTGAACTCGTCCGTATCCGGCTCGGCACGCTCGTCTTCTGTGAGGCGCTGCGGCCCGCGTCGGTGTTGGCCAAGGCCCTCGCCACCCTCGACCGCATCTCGGGCGGCCGGATCGACGTCGGGCTCGGCGCCGGGTGGTACGAGCCCGAGTACGCCGCCATCGGTATGGACTTCCCGGCACCGGGTGAACGCCTCGCGCGGCTGCGCGAGGCGCTCGAGGTCCTCAAGGCCCTGCTGAGCGAAGACGGTGGTCCGCTGGTCTTCGACGGTCGGTACCACCACACCGACGGTGCCCGGAACTTCCCGACCGCGGTGCAGCGGCCGCGTCCGCCCGTCTTCGTCGGTGGGAAGGGCGACCGCCTGCTCCGGCTCGTTGCCGAGCGGGCCGATGGCTGGAACACCTGTTGGGTCTGGACCCCCGAGGAGTACGCCGAACGTCGATTGGTGCTCGAACGCGAATGCGAGCGGATCGACCGGGATCCCGCATCGGTCTGGTGCTCGCTCGGGCTCTACGCCCTCTGCGGTGAGGACGAGGCCGATCTGGAGCGACGGTTCGAGCGGCTCCGCCGCTCCACCCCGGCCGGGGTGCTCGATCACGTGAGTCTCGAGCAGTGGCGGCGGGGCCGGCTGGTCGGCACGGTCGAGCAGGTGCAGGAGCAGATCGCGACGTGGGGCGACCTCGGGGTGGAGACCCTCATCCTCGGCGTGGGCGCGGTGCCGTTCCACCTCGGCGATCGGGACGACCTGGTGCTGCTCGCCGACGCGGTGGGTGCGACCGAGTCCACGCCAGCGGCGGGGTAGTCTCCGTGCGTTCACGATCGGAAGGACGAACGCCTCATGTTCGGTCTCGGAGCCCCAGAACTGCTCATCGTCTTGGGCATCGTCGTGTTGGTATTCGGCGGGGCCAAGATCCCCAAGCTGGCTCGCTCCCTCGGGACCGCGCAGCGCGAGTTCAAAGCCGGCCTCGATGAGGGTGCCAAGGACGAGTCCTCGAAGCAGGACCGCAGTAAGCCCGACGCCTGAAAACTCCCGTTTCACCGGCTCCGACGGTCGCCGTCCCAAATATTCGGGATTGACCGGGAACCTGTGCTCCCTCGGGTGTCGTTGACTTGTCGTCGGACGGTGTGCCCTCCTGGGAAGAAGTCGCGCGTGACCACGGGCGGTTCCTTTACAACGTGGCCTACCGCCTGACCGGCAACGTCGAAGACGCCCGGGATCTGGTTCAGGAATCGCTGTTGCGGGTCCGCCGAGGCCTTGCGACCTACGAACCGGGTTCCCTCGAAGGATGGTTGGCTCGGATCGTGACGAACGTGTTCCTGGACGAGATGCGCAAGAAACAGCGTCGTCCCGTCCACGCGTTGCCCGAGAACCCCGATCTCGTACTGCCACCGTCGATCGCCGC
The DNA here is from genome assembly GCA_038250905.1 of Acidimicrobiia bacterium. GTDB lineage: Bacteria > Actinomycetota > Acidimicrobiia > IMCC26256 > JAENVU01 > JAENVU01. The sequence goes on along the minus strand of JBBSBV010000005.1, from coordinate 128,793 downwards.
GGACGAAGCCGCCGACGCCGCCGGTCTGTCGACCGAGATCCAGGCCGCGATCAACGCGCTCCCCGAGGAGTTCCGCGTGCCGTTGGTGATGTGCGATGTCGCCGACCAGAGCTACGAGGACATCGCGAGGACCCTCGGGGTTCCCATCGGCACCGTGCGGTCACGTCTCCATCGCGGCCGGAAGATGCTGCGGGCCGAACTCAGCACCCGGGGAGTGCTCACGTGAACGAGCCCAACGACACGACCGATCCGATCGCGGACGACGCGCGTCTGTCGGCCTGGCTGGACGGTGAACTCGATCCGTCCGAGCAGGGTGAGATGGACGCGCTGATCGCAGGAGATCTCGCATGGTCGCGTGCGCGCGACGAGATCGCGTCGGTGCGCGACCTCGTGCGCGCGCTGCCGGACGTCGAACCGCCGACGGGCTTCCTCGAGTCGCTGGTCGCAGTCGACGACGCGGCGCCCGTGACCGATTTTCCCGTGACCGACCTCGACGCGGTGCGCCATCGCCGCGCCCGTCGGTCGACGGGCGTCATGGCCGCGTTGGCCGTCGCCGCCGCGTTGTTGATCGCGGTGATCGTGCCCGGGGTGACGCGCACTCGACCGGCCTTGGCGACCGACGTGCGCGTCCACCAGGCCGGCGTAGCGGCGTCGGGCGACCCGGTCTCCGGACTCGCTCCGTTGGGCGCGGCGATGAGACTCGGTCGATGATCCGACCCATCGTGCGCCGACGGGCGGGTCGCGCCACGGGCGCGCTCTGTCTCGCGGCGACCGCGTTGACCATCGGGTTCGCCGTGACCGCGCCGAACGGGGCCGCGACCGACGCGAACCCGACCGATGCGCAGTTCGACCGGGCCCGCGCCGCGGTGCACGACTACGAGTTCCGCGGGACGGTGCGGATCTGGTGGCAGGACCACGGCCGCGGCCGGCACGCCACCATCGGCGTCATGGCCACCGACGGTGGGTTGCAGGTCGACGGAGGTCGGGTCCTGGCCGATGGCGGCCGGGCGTGGCTGCGGGCGGGGAACGGGTGGACGACCCTCTGGTCCGATCCCCACGACGTCGGCGCGCCGAGCGTCGCGAAGAAGTACACGGTGGCGCGCCATCCGGGACCGGCCATCGTCGACCGGCCGACCCGAATCCTCGACATCCGTCGCGACCACCGCACGGTCGAGCGCGTCGCCTTCGATCGCGAGACCGGCCTGCTGCTCGGACGCGATCGGTTCGACTCCTCGGGCGCGCCCACGATGCGGATGCGGTTCGTCGCGTTGACCGGCCTGGAGCCACGCCATGGGTCGCTCCACCCGCCGGCGGTCACCGCGAATGCGCCGGGTACCCGTGAGGCGATCCCCGAGGATGCGGTCAAGAACCTGGCCGGCGGTTTCGTACTGGTCGACGCCCGGCGCGTCGACGGCGACGCGACGCAGCTGCGCTACAGCGACGGGGTGTTCGAAGTCTCGGTGTTCACCGAGGACGCACCGCTCGACTGGGGCGCGCTCCCGGCGGGCGGCAGGGATGTTCACGTCGGCGACGTGAGGGTCCGTCAATACCTGAACGCGGCGGGCACGGTGCTCACGTGGGAGGCGAACGACCACACGTTCACCTGTGTCACGGACGCGACGACCACCGATCAGACCGGGATCGTCACCGCGCTCAGTCGCGCCAACGACTCCGGGTGGACGCAGGTCGTGCGGTTCGTGACGGTGCCGTTCAGCTGGTCTTAAGCACTGACGGCGGCGCGCCGGCTGCGCAGGATCCGGCGCCGTTCCCGCTCGGACGCACCGCCCCACACACCGTGCTCGATGCGGTACCGCAACGCGTACTCGAGGCACTCGGCCTGGACGGGGCAGGTGGCGCAGACCCGCCGGGCCTTGTCCACGCCGACACCGTCGGACGGGAAGAAGAAACCGGGCTCGCGGTCTCGACACAGCCCGGACAACATCCAGGTGTGTTCGGCGTCGTAATCGGGGATCGGTTGGTTTTCCATACGTAGCGTTCAACGGTACGCATGTCGGGTCGGTTCCCAGGCGTTCACCGGCGAATTCTCAGTGCCGCTTCAGGTGGGTTTGGAACCCTGCCGACTACGTGAGGCGTTCAGCATCCAGACTGTCCTCCCCGACGACGAAGGTATCGCTGTGAACGATTCCACCGAGCCCACCACTCCCGCCGACGCGCTGGCCCCACCCTCGCCCGCCCTCGGAACCCCGCCGCCGGCGCCCGACGCCGCGCCCGAGGTGACCGTGGAACAGCCCTCCGCGTCGGCCGACGACACGCCGACCGCCCCGACGTCGCCGTGGCTGTCGACCACCGAGCCGACGTCACCGCCGCCGCCCGCCCCGCCCGCGCCGCGCGTTGGCGCGGTCGCGCCCTCGCGTGATCGTGGTCCGGGCCCGGGCTGGCGCCAGTTCGTCGTCGGTGCCGTCGTCGGTGCGCTCGTCGGTGGCGGAACTGCGGCCGGTGTCGCGGTTGCCACCCGCAACGACAACTCCGGCAACGGTCGGACGGTCGTCGTGCGCAGCGCCGCGCAACCCGTGCGGGAGTCGTCGACGATCGGGAGCACGAAGAACATCCAGACCGTCCTCACCAAGCTCGACGGCGCGGTCGTCGCGGTGCAGACCGGCGACGCGGTCGACTCCGGACTCTTCGACAGCGGGAGTGGGAGCGGGAGTGGGACCGGCGGTGCCGGCACCGGGTTCGTCATCGACTCCAGCGGTGTCATCGTCACGAACAACCACGTGGTCGACGGCGCGGGCGGACGCATCGAGGTCGTGTTCGGTGACGGCACGCGGCTGAAGGCCGAGTTGCTCGGTCAGTCGGCCCAGTACGACCTCGCCGTGCTCAAGGTCGACGCGCACAACCTGCCCACGCTCAAGCTCGGAAGCTCCGACGCACTCCAGGTCGGTGACGAGGTCGTCGCCGTCGGCAACGCGCTCGCGCTCGACGGCAGCAACCTCAGCGTGACCAAGGGCATCATCTCCGGCAAGGGTCGGGTCGTGCCCGAGGACGAGACCGGCAACACGCTCTACGACATGCTCCAGACCGACGCCGCGATCAACCCCGGGAACTCCGGTGGTCCGCTCGTCGATGCCGAGGGTCAGGTGATCGGCATCAACACCGCGCTGGCCGGTGGAAGCCAGAACGTCGGCTTCGCGATCAGCATCGATTCGGTGAAGTCGGTCATCCAGGACCTGCGCGACGGCAAGAGCGTGAAGGTGCCGTTCCTGGGCGTCGAGTCGGGTGACGTCACCCCGGCGGTGGTCCGCTCGCTGAACCTGAAGACCAAGAACGGTGCGGTCGTGCGCCGGGTCACCAAGGACACCGGCGCCGAGAAGGCAGGGCTCAAGCCGAACGACGTGATCGTCGCCATCGACGGCCGGACGATCTCGGGACCCCAGGATGTGGGCGCCGCGATCCGTCGCTCCTCGCCCGGCGACATCATCACGGTCACGGTCGAGCGCGACGGTTCCCAGCAGGACCTGAAGGTCACGCTCGGAACCCGGCCAGACTCGCTCGGCTAATCTCCGACGGCGTTGAACCGGGCCGGTTTCGGCCCGGTTCCACCAAGAATCCGGAGGAATCCATGGCCCAGGCACCCGAAGCGCTCGAAGAGATCCCACCGCAGGGACACGTGCGCGTCATCTACCTCGGCCCGGTTTCGCCGCATTGGGAAGTGCACGGCGTGTTCGGCGACCGCGTCGTGGTGGACGAGTTCCGTCAGCGGGCGATGGCCCGGCTCCAACTCCTGCCGCCCCACGATCCGCAGTTCCGGCGCAACCGCGAGCGCGTCACGCGTGACGCCGAGCGCGAGCACCTGTTGCTCGACTGGGACCTCGGGTACGAAGAGACCGAATAGTCCCCCGAAGGGACCAGAGGTCGCACCACGGCATCGCGTGTAACGAACTTGGGCTGGTGCGACCGTGGCCCGAGCGGCCCGCAGCGTTGCGACGAGAGCGGGAGAGTCGCGCTTACTGCTGGTCGTGGTCGGTGCCGCCGTGGGTACCGGTCACCATGAAGCGGACCCGTTCGGCGATGGTCACGGCGTGGTCCGCGATCCGCTCGTAGTGACGGGCGAGGAGCGCCACCTGCATCGCCTTCACGATGGTTCCCTCGTCGGCATTCGTGCCGAGGCTGAGTGAGTGGCGGAAGAGGCTCTTGCTGAGCTCGTCCATCGCGTCGTCCATGTCGGCGAGGGTGGACGCCCAACTCGGGTCGCGGTCGGCGAACGCATCGATGGCGAGCCGGGTCTGGTTCGCCGCCTGCACGCCCATCCGGTCGACGATCCCGCGCGTCTTCGGGTCGAGTTCGTGCGGATAGATCCGCCGGGTCGTCTTCGCCACGTTCACCATGAGGTCCGCGTCGCGTTCGAGTTCGTGGTTGATGCGCAGGATGGTGATCACGGCACGCAGGTCGGCGGCGACCGGTGACTGGGTAGCGAGGATCAGGATGATGTGGTCCTCGATCGAGTGGTACAGGTCGTCGATCACGTCGTCGGACGCGATCACCCGCTCGGCCATGGCGAGGTCGCCGTCGAGGAACGCCTGGGTTCCCGCGGTGATGACCTCCGTGGTCAAGGCGCCGAGACGGATCAGGTCGGTGCGGACCTCGTCGAGCTCGTCCTGGAGCGTCTTGCGGGCTTCTTCGCCGGTGTCCGGCATTGCGTCTCCGTTCATGGTCGCCATCATGCCGGTGCGACACGTCACGAGACGGTACCCGCCGCAGCGTTCAGCGTCAGTTCGTCCGGTGTTCACCTGGAAGTCGGCCGGGATCGGTCGAAACGCGGTTCGGCGGCCTCGGCAAGCGGATCGCTACCCGGTGTTCACCTCGATGACATCTCGGGGCCAGGGCAGCGCCACGCGCCTTCTTTACCGTGCGTACCGATGCAGACAAGGACTCACAGACAGGAGCACTCAATGCAAGGTTCACGCGCGCGGATGCTGGTCCCGCTCGTGCTCACGCTCGGCCTCGTGGCCACTGCGTGCGGCTCAAGCTCGAGCTCAACGAACAAAGGAAGTGGGAATGGATCATCGTCGACGACGGCGCCGGCTGCGAAGCTCGCGGCCACGACGCTCAACGGGTCCGGGTCCACGTTTCAGCAGGCCTTCGACGAAACCGTGATCCAGGAGTTCACGGCGCAGCAGCCCTCGGTGACCATCACCTACGCCGGTGGTGGCTCGGGCCAGGGTCAGACCGACCTTCAGGGTGGCCTCAAGCAGTGGATCGGTACCGACAGCCTGGTCAAGCCGGAAGATGTCGCGAAGTACAAAGGCCCGTTCCTGTACTTCCCGACGGTGGCCGCGCCGATCACGATCTCGTACAACCTGTCGGCGGTCAAGGACCTGAAGCTCTCCGCTGACACCATCGCGAAGATCTTCGAGGGCCAGATCAAGACCTGGGACGACGCGGCGATCAAGGCCGACAACCCGAGCGCCTCGTTGCCCTCGACCGGCATCACGGTTGCTCACCGCGCCGAGCCGTCCGGCACGACCGCGAACTTCACCAAGTACCTCACGTTGGCGGCCCCGACGGCGTGGACGCTCGGTACCGACAAGACGGTGGCCTGGCCGAGTGGCCAGCAGGCCGGCAACGCCAACTCCGGTGTGGCCCAGATCGTGCACGACACCAACGGTGCGATCGGCTACGTCGACTACTCCGACGCCAAGGCGGCGGGATTGGTGTTCGCCTCGATCAAGAACGCCGGCGGCAAGTACGTGGCTCCGAGCCTGGAAAGCGCAACTGCTGCCCTTGCCGGTGCCACGGTGGCGGCCGATCTCACCTACAACCCGCTCAACGCGGCCGGTGCGGCGGCGTACCCGATCACCTCGCCGACGTTCGTGATGGTCTACGCCTCACAGCCCGACCCCGCAGTGCGGGCGGCGCTCAAGGCGTTCCTGGGATACATGCTCGGCGACGGACAGCAGTCCGCCAAGAGCGTCGATTTCGCAGGGTTGCCGGACTCGATCCTGACCAAGGCCAAGGCGCAAATCGCAAAAATCGGCGCCTGACGGTTGACCTCACTCGGCTGGAACGGGGTGGTGCGGACGGTTCCGTCCGTACCACCCCTTCGGCCATCATGATGCCGTGACAACCACACTCGATCCCACCCCACTCGCCGGACCGGACCGACCGCCCGGTCGGACGACGGACCGTGTCTTCCGCACCGTCGTCTTCCTGGCGGGGGCGCTCGTCCTGATCATCCTGGCGCTCATCGCGTACACCCTCTTGCAGGCCTCGCTCCCAGTGCTGCGGTCGACCGGACTCGACTACGTCACGAGCGACCTCTGGGACCCCTCGAAGGCTGCGTTCGGCACCCTGGCCTTCACCTACGGGACGGTGGTGAGCTCACTCATCGCGCTGGTGCTCGCGGTGCCCGTGAGTGTCGGCATCGCGCTCTTCACCACCGAGGTCGCGCCGCAGTGGTTGCGCAAGCCCATCGTCTATCTGGTCGACCTGCTCGCCGCCGTGCCGTCGGTGGTGTACGGACTCTGGGGAGTCCTCGTGCTCGCCCCCGCGCTCACCGGCTTCTATCAGAACTGGCACGACCTCTTCAGCGGCGTGCCGGGACTCGGAACGCTGTTCGACGGTGCTCCGATCAGCGGCCGGTCCTTCATGACCGCCGGACTCATTCTCGCCATCATGATCACGCCGATCGTGACGTCGATCGCCCGCGAGACGTTCGCCACGGTGCCTCAGTCGGCCAAGGATGCCGCGCACGCGCTGGGCGCAACGCGATGGGAGATGATCCGCGCGTCGGTGTTCCCCCACAGCCGCAGCGGTCTCGTGGCCGGGATCCTCATCGGCCTCGGGCGCGCACTCGGGGAGACCATCGCGGTCGCCCTGGTCATCGGCGCCAGCCCGCACATCAGCGGCCGGCTCTTCTCGTCGGGCTATTCGCTCGCGGCCGTCATCGCCAACGACTTCGGCGAGGCGCAGGGAGATTGGAAATCGGCCCTGATCGGCATGGGTGTGGTGGTCTTCGTGTTGACCTTCGTGGTCGGCATCGTCGCCCGGACCTACGTCGCTCGGGTCGAGCGGCGCGTGGCGGGTGAAGCATGACCACGATCGATCTCGCTCCTCGCTCCATCACCGGAAGCTCGGCCTCGCCGTGGCGCCGGATCAAGAGCGGCGCGCTGACGGTGGCGATGGGGCTCTCGCTGGTGGTCGCCATGGTTCCCCTCGTACTCATCATCAGCTACGTGGTGAGCCGCGGCTGGGACGTCGTGACGACCTCGGGGTGGTTCACCAACTCCATCCCGATCCTGACCCGCTCCACCGACGTCGGGATGGGACCCGCCATCATCGGCACCCTCATCATCACGGCGGCCGCGACCGCGATGGCAGTTCCGCTCGGCGTGCTCGGCGGGGTCTATCTCAACGAGTACGCGAGTTCCACGAACTACGGCCGGGTCATCCGGTTCTTCGCCGAAGTGATGACGGGCGTGCCGTCCATCGTGATGGGGCTGTTCGTGGCGACGATCTGGGTGTTGACCTTCGGGTTCTCGGCCTTCGCCGGCGCCCTCGCGCTCGGATGCCTGATGCTGCCGGTGGTGATCCGCACCAGCGAAGAGATGTTGCGCCTGGTCCCCCGTGAGCTGCGCGAGTCCGCTTACGCCCTCGGTGGGCGCAAGGCCGGAACGATCGTTCGGGTCGTCCTGCCCGCGGCGGCACCGGGGATCATCAGCGGTGCGCTGCTCGCCGTCGCCCGGGCGGCGGGGGAGACCGCGCCGTTGCTCTTCACGATCGGGTTGGTCTACGACACGAATACGGACCTGTTCCACGGCGACAACACGGCGCTGCCGCTCCAGATCTTCAAGAACGCCAGCCAGGTCTTTCCCGGCCCGCAGGCCCGAGCCTGGGGCGCGGCCCTGACGCTGATCGGGATCGTGTTCGTCTTCACCATTCTCTCTCGGGTCGTCTCGACGATCCTCGGACGAAAGCACCACCAATGACCGACCTCACCTTGGACGAGATCTTCATGACGCCCACTAACGTTGCCCCGGTGACTGATGCCGCAGCGGTTCCCGAAGACGATGCCGCGGAGTACGTGTTCGAAGTGCGGGGTGCGGCCGTCGACTACGGCAGTCAGCGCGCCGTGGACGGCGTGACGCTCGATATCGCCTCGCAGGAGATCACCGCGATCATCGGGCCGTCCGGGTGTGGCAAGAGCACGTTCCTCCGTTGCCTCAACCGCATGAACGACTTCATTCCCGGCGCCAAGGTGAGCGGCCAGATCAACTACCACGGCGAGGACGTGTACGGCCCGAAGGTCGACGCGGCGGAGGTGCGGCGCCGGATCGGGATGGTGGTCCAGCGGCCGAACCCGTTTCCCAAGTCCATCTACGACAACGTCGCGTACGGACCTCGGATCAACAAGTTCAAAGGTGACCTCGGCGAACTCGTCGAGCGGGCGCTGACCCAGGCGGCGCTCTGGGACGAGGTGAAGGACAAGCTCAAGAAGAGTGCGTTCGCCCTGTCGGGTGGTCAGCAGCAGCGACTGTGCATCGCACGGGCGCTCGCGGTCTCGCCCGAGGTGATCCTGATGGACGAGCCCTGTTCCGCGTTGGACCCGATCGCGACGTCGCGCATCGAGGACCTCATGGTGTCGTTGAAGAACGAGTACACGATCGTGATCGTGACCCACAACATGCAGCAGGCCGCTCGCGTGTCGGACCGCACCGCGTTCTTCACGACCGACGTCGACGATCGCGGCGGCCGGACGGGGCGGCTCGTCGAGTTCGACCGGACCAACACGATCTTCACGAGTCCGGCCGACCCCCGGACCGAGGGTTACATCACCGGCCGGTTCGGATGAAGGACCAAGAGGGCATCCGATGAACGGGCGTCGTCGAGCATTCGTTCCGGATGATCGGCGTGCGGCACCCACCGACTCTGACGATCTCGATCGACGGCGGCTGGCGGCCGCACTCGATGCGGTCGGCGATGCCGTGGTCGTCGTCGACGCGGCCGGCGAAGCGGTGCTCCGCAACAATGCGGCCGATCGTTTCAACGATGCGCGGCACGCGGACGCACTCGCGAGCGACGCGCTCCACGAGCTGCTCGACCGCGCGCGGTCGGGCGAAGAGTGCTCGCGTGAGCTCCAGCTGTACGGTCCGCCGGCAGAGGTGTTCTGGATGACCGCGAGGCCGCTCGTGGCCGAAGGCCGCCGGATCGGCGCCGTCGGCCTGGTGCGCGACGTGACCGAGGCGCGTCGCATCGAGACGGTGCGGCGGGACTTCGTGGCCAACGTGAGTCACGAACTGAAGACGCCGGTCGGGGCACTCGCAGTGCTGGCCGAGACGTTGGCGTCCATCGAGGACCCGGTCGTGGCTCGTCAGTTCGCCGAGCGGATCGCCGACGAGGCGACGCGGGTCGGGGCGATCGTCGACGACCTGATCGATCTCGGTTCGATCGAGTCGCAGGCGACCTTCCGCGGCAGCGTCTCGGTTCCCGAACTGGTGCGGTCCGCCGTCGAACGTGTCGCCGGCGCGGCCGAGACATCGGGCCATCAGCTCATCGTGCGTGACTGCGAGGCGGTCATCACGTGCGACCGTCGTCAGGTCGTGAGCGCGATTGCGAACCTGCTGGACAATGCGATCAAGTACTCCGAACCCGGAACCGAGATCTCGCTCTCCGCGCAACTCGCGGACGGCTGGATCACGTTCGAGGTGTCCGATCAAGGCGTCGGTATTCCGTCTCGCGACCTCGACCGGATCTTCGAACGGTTCTACCGGGTGGACCGTGCTCGCAGTCGCACCACGGGCGGGACCGGGCTGGGACTGGCGATCGTTCGCAACGTGGCCCACGCGCACCACGGAGACGTCACGGTCGACTCCAGCGAAGGTGAAGGGTCCGTGTTCCAGCTCCGTATTCCCATCGTGGGCAGCGTGAGCCCGCTCTTCGTCGAGGATTCCGCATGACCGATCCACCGCTCGTCCTCGTCGTCGACGACGAGGCCTCGTATCGCGACGCGCTCTCGGTGGCGCTGACGGCCGAAGGATTCCTCGTCGAGACCGCGGCCGACGGCGTGGAGGCCCTCGAGAAGTTCGAAGCCTGCCGACCGGCGTTGATCCTGCTCGACGTGATGTTGCCGCGGGTCTCGGGCATCGACGTGTGCCGCCAGATCCGCGCCAAGTCGCGGGTCCCGATCATCATGGTCACGGCGCGAGCATCGGAGATCGACGCCGTGGTCGGGCTCGAGGTCGGGGCCGACGACTACGTCGCGAAGCCGTTCCGACTCCGCGAGCTGGTGGCCCGGTCCCGCGCGGTGTTGCGGCGCGGTCCGGCGGATCTGGTCGTCGAGGAGGATCGTGACGATTTCGTGACGGTGGGCGACCTGTCGGTCGATCTGGGTCGCCACGAGGTGACGCTCAAGGGGGAACTCGTGGCGCTGCCCCTCAAGGAGTTCGAGTTGCTCGAACTCCTCATGTTCAACGCGGGGCGGGTCCTCACCCGGGACGTGCTCATCGACCGGGTGTGGGGTCCGAACTACTTCGGCGACACCAAGACCCTCGACGTGCACATCAAACGGTTGCGGGCCAAAGTCGAGGATGATCCGTCGCTGCCGACCCGCATCGTCACGGTGCGCGGAGTTGGGTACCGCTACGAGCGGGTCTAGCGACCGGCTCAGCCAGGCAGCAGGTCGTCGTCGATCTGGGTGAGACCGTCGAGCCACGCCGATGCTTCGAGCTCCTGGTCACTGGCCTCGGCGCGGCGGGGCGCGAGTTCGTGCATGACGTCGAGGATGGCCGGCTGGGCCTGGGTCGCGCCCGGTTCGACGAGGGCGGATTCGGGCGCGGGCTCGACGGCTGCGGGAACCGTCGGAGTCACGGCGACCGGTGCCTCGGCGACGGGTTCGGCGGGACCCGGTGCCGGCGTGAACCGGATCGGGGCTTCGGGAACCGGAGGCGCCTTGACCTGCGCGGGCGGAAGGGCCGTTTCGGCGTCGTCGGCGGTCTTGGCGCCCTTACCCATCATGTCGGAGAACTTCATGTCACCTTCGCCAATGCTGCTTCGTAGTCCGCGCGCGCGCGAGGCGACGCGAGACCGGCCGATTCGAACTTCGCGGCGACCTTGCCGTCGCGATCGATGACGAACGTTCCCCGGTTCGCGCAGCCGAGCTGCTCGTTGAACACCCCGTAGGCCTTGGCGGTTTCGCCGTGCGGCCAGAAGTCCGAGAGGATCGGGAACGTGAACCCCTGTTGCTCGGCCCACTGTGCCTGCGCGTGGCGGGTGTCGCAACTGACGGCGAGCACGGCCGCCCCGGCGTGGTCGAAGGCCGAGGGATCGTCACGGATCTCGCAGAGTTCGCCCTGGCAGACGCCGGTGAAGGTGAACGGGTAGAAGACCAGGACCACCGGTTGCTTGCCCTGGTAATCGGACAGGCTGACGTCGTTGCCGGCCTGGTCCTTCAGGGTGAACTCTGGGGCGGTCTGCCCGATCTCGACACTCAAGGCTTGCTCCTGGATCGGTGAATACGTCGATCGCAGTGTACGGGTTGGCACGAAACCTGACTCGGCTTCGTCGGGGACGGTGGTCGTCAGGCGTTGTCGACCGGCGGACGCGCCCGCTTGAGCGTCACGTCGGTGGCGGGACGTAATGAGCCGATCGGATCGTGCCGTGATCCACCGTGATCTCCCACGCGCTGCCCTTGGCGAGGCGGTCGTCGTCCAGGGGGATCCCGCGGCGCTCGAGCAGGCTCATCACCTCACCGATCACGTCGCCATGGGAGCAGAGCACCGTGGAATGGGTCGCCCGCTCGATGCGGGCGATCGCAGCCGTGGGTCCGGCACCCTCACCGAGAAGTTCGTCGACCTCGACGGCGACACCGAGCGCGCGGCTCAGGGGTTCGACCGTGTCGAGGCAGCGGACGTAGGGGCTGCTCGCGATCGCCGCGATTCGACTCCCGCGGTAGGTATGCGAAATGCGGTCGGCTTGGGCGTGCCCCTTCTTCGAGAGGCCGCGCTCGGCGTCGTTCACGATGCCGCGGGACCCGGCGTCGGCGTGGCGGAGCAGGTAACAGATGACCGGTTTCGACTTGCTCACGATGCCGACCCGGCCATTGCCTTCTCCATGAGAATGCGATGGGCGTCGATGCCTTCGGTCGTCGGCACCCGGTGCCAGCACCCGTCGCCGTCGAGTTCCCATACCTGCGTGTCGTCGGCGAGTTCGAGGTCGAGGATCTCGGCCAACCGTTGTCGGAGCTCCGGCGCGCGCACAGGAACGAGGGCCTCGACCCGACGGTTGAGGTTCCGCGGCATCACGTCCGCCGAGCCGATGAGGTATTCGGCCCGGTCGGGATCCGCGCCGAACCGGAACAACCTCGAGTGCTCGAGGAAACGACCGAGGAGCGACCGGACACGGATCGTCTCGGACAGGCCGGGGATCCCGGGGCGGAGGCAGCAGATGCCCCGGACGAGGAGGTCGATCGGGGTGCCGGCGCCGGAGGCCGCGTAGAGCGCGTCGATGGCTTCGGGATCCACCAGCGCGTTCATCTTCATCACGATGCGGCCGTCCGCGCCGAGCGCGGCCTGGGCGTTGATGCGGTCGAGGACTCCGCTGCGCAGACCCTGTGGGGCGACGAGCAAGCGCCGGTAGCGCCGCGGTCGGGAGTACCCGGTGAGGGAGTTAAAGAGTTCGGTGAGGTCCTCGCCGATCTCCGGGTCGGACGTGAGCAGCCCGAGGTCCTCGTAGAGGCTCGCGGTGATGGAGTTGTAGTTCCCGGTCCCGACATGGCAGTAGCGCCGAATCCCGGCTCGCTCGTTACGCACGACCAGGAGGATCTTCGTATGGGTCTTGAGCCCGACGAGTCCGTACACGACGTGGACGCCCGCCTCTTCCAACTCATGGGCGCGTTCCACGTTGATCGCTTCGTCGAATCGGGCCTTGACCTCGACCAGCGCCACGACCTGCTTGCCGGACTCGGCGGCGCGTACGAGCGAATCGATGATCGTGCTCTGCTGTCCGCCGGTGCGGTACAGCGTCTGCTTGATGGCGAGCACGTCGGGGTCGCGCGACGCCTGATCGACGAACTCGGCCACGCTGGTGGCGAACGAGTCGTACGGATGGTGCACGAGCACATCGGTGGATTCGAGGACCCGGAAGATGTTGGGCGGACCGTCGTGGCGCGACAGGACCGGTTGGGTCTGGGGTATCCACGTCTCGTCCTTGAGTTCCGGGCGGTCCAAGCCGTAGACGGCCCAGAGCCCGGCGAGGTCGAGCGGTGCATCGATGACGGTGACGTCGGCCGGCGTCAGTTCCAGCTCGCGTACGAGGAGCGCGCGGATGTCGTCGTCCATGGTGGCGTCGATCTCGAGCCGGACCACGTGGCCCGACCGCTTCCGTAGATTGAGCACGCTCTCGACCGCCTCGAGGAGATCTTCGTTCTCGTCGTCGAGTTCGAAGTCGGCATCGCGGGTGACCCGGAACGGGCAGTGCGCGGCGATCTCCATCCCGGGGAAGAGCTGATCGAGATGTGCGGCGATCACCTGCTCGAGCGCCACGAACCGCACCTCGTCGGGCATCTTGATGAATCGGGGAAGCAGGGGCGGAACCTTCACGCGCGCGAACCGTTGCTCGCCGGTGTCGGGGTCGACGACGTGGACCGCAAGGTTGAGCGAGAGGTTGGAGATGTAGGGGAACGGATGGGCCGGGTCGACGGCGAGCGGTGTGAGCACCGGGAACACCCGGGACTGGAACACTTCGACGAGGAACTCGCGATCCGCGTCATCGAGTTCTTCCCAGCGGGCGAAGACGATGCCTTCGGCCTGGAGTGCCGGCGCGATTTCCTGGGTGAACAACGCGGCCTGTCGGGTGACCAACACCCGGATCTGGTCCCGGACGGCGTCGAGCTGCGCATTCGGTCGCAATCCGTCGGGTGAGGTGCCGCGGATGCCCGCGACCACCTGCTCCTGTAACCCGGAGACGCGGACCTGGACGAACTCGTCGAGGTTCGAGCTGAAGATGGCGAGGAACTTGGCCCGTTCGAGGAGCGGCCGGTCGGCGCTCTCGGCCAGTTCGAGCACCCGGGCGTTGAACGCCAGCCACGAGAGTTCGCGGTTCAGGAGGTGTTCGGGTTCGGGCATGGAGCGCATCGTACCGACCCCCCTCGTAGGCGAACGCAGGCGCGATCCATCTGGGGAGGATGGATCGCGGATCGCCGGGACCGGAGCGGGGAACCGAACTCCCGGCGACGGCCCGGAAGCGGGTCCGAGCCGTGCAGACACCAGGCTACGAAGCGCGGGTGGAGTCCGGGTGGCGCGTCGGCAACCGGGCTCCAACCATCGGGTGAACGAGGGGAACCGACTCAGGCGGCCGGTATCCTCGGCCTGGCGATGGTCACCCGCGACCCCCGAACCTACGAACTGAATCCCTTCGGTCGGTTGGCGGTCGCGCATGCGGCGTCGTCGGTCGGTGACGCGTGCCTGACGGTCTCGCTCGCGGGCTCGATCTTCTTCACCCAGAGCGTGGGTCAGTCGCGCACGCAGGTGCTCTTGTACCTGTTGCTCACGCTGGCCCCGTTTTCGCTCGTCGCACCGGTGATCGGACCGGCCCTCGACCGCAGCCGCGCCGGGCGGCGCACCCTCATGGCCGTCGGCTGCTTCGGGCGGGCGGTCGTGTGTTTCCTGATGGCGGGCCAGGTGCACTCGGTGCTCCTCTTCCCACTCGCGTTCGTCGCCCTCGTGCTCTCGAAGGGCCATTCGGTGGCCAAGTCGTCGCTGGTCCCGGCCGTGGTCAAGGACGACAGCGAGTTGGTGGAGGCCAACTCACGTCTGTCACTCATCGCGGTGATCGCGAGCGTGGCGGGTGGGCTGCCCGCGGCCGGGATCGCCGCCGTCTTCGACGCGCGGTTCTCGCTGCTGCTCGCGTCGCTCGTGTTCGCGGTCGCCGGCGTGCTCGCGACCCGGATCCAGGCCGCGGCCCGTCCCGCGCCCCCCGAGACGCGCGAGGAGCGGGCGGAACTCGCGATCCCGAGCATCGTGTTCGCCGGTACCGCCATGGCTGTGATGCGCGGGTGCGTCGGGTTCCTCACGTTCCTGCTCGCGTTCCTCCTGAAGCAGCGGGGGGAGCCGGCGTGGATCTTCGGGTTGGTCCTCGGCGCGAGCGTCTTGGGCGGCTTCGTCGGGGTGATGATCACGCCGCGTCTGCGGCGCGTGCTCCGGGAGGAGTCGATCCTCGCGACGGCCCTGCTGGTGCCGGCGGTGATCGCCCTGCTCGCGGCGCGCGATGGTGGGACGCTCGGCGTGGTCGCGATCGGGTTCACCGTCGCCGCCGGGGCCGCGGCCGGCCGCATCGCCTTCGACAGTCTGGTCCACCGCGACGGACCCGAGCACCTACGTGGGCGCGCGTTCGCACGCTTCGAGACGCGCTTCCAGCTGTGTTGGGTCGCCGGCGCGCTCGTGCCGGTCGCGCTGCTCAACGTGCTGAACCGGCGGTGGGGATTCTTCGTCCTCTCGCTGACCCTCTTCTTCGCCGGGTTGTCGTATGTGGCGGGACTTCGGTCACGGGGTGAGTGGGCCAACCGGCGCGCCGGGTCGTCCCGGCGCCCGGCCCGGGGCGAGCTCGCGCCGGGGGACGAGGAAATAGGCCCGGAGCGGAGCGGGGACGGGAGCTAGACCAGGGTCGGTGGATCCTGGACTGCGACCGGTTGCGCCGGAAGAAATCGAAGCGTTCGTCCTCGCCGACGGATACGGCTTCGGCGACCGGTGGGCGCTCTCGGATCACGAGGCGTGGGCCCGCGCCGAACTCGATCGCAGTGTGGGCGCGTTCGTCGACGGTGAGATCGTCGCCACCGGCCGGAACTACTCGTTGGACCTCACGCTGCCCGGTGGTACACAGCTCCCGGCTGGCGGCGTGAGTTGGATCTCGACCCGGCCCACCCATCGCCGGCAGGGCCTGCTGCGCCAGGTCATGACGGCCCTGATGCTCGAGAGCCGGGACCGCGGGGAACCGGCCTCGTTGCTCACCGCCTCCGAGGGTGGCATCTACTCCCGCTTCGGATACGGGGTCGCGACCGAGAAGGCGAGCATCGCGGTGAGCAAGGCGACCACGCGCTTTCGCGACGCGCCGTCGGCCGGGACCGTGCGACTGATCGAGCCCGAGCGGGCCGTTGCGATCGCCCGGCCGCTGTTCGAACGGGTGCGGTCCGACCGCGCGGGCGCGGTGTCGCGCTCCGACGCATGGTGGACCGACGAGTGGGCGCCGAGCGAGTGGATCGACCGGCGCCATCGTTTCGACGTGGTGTACGAGGTCGACGGCGAGCCCGAGGGCTACGCGCTGTACGCGATCGACGGTGACTGGTCCGACGGCTTCACCGCGAAGTTCGTCGCGGTCCGGGACCTGCTGGCCACGACCCCGCGTGCGGAGCACGCGTTGTGGCACTACCTCTTCCACATCGACCAGACCGTCGAGCTCCGCGCGTGGCACACCCCGCTCGACTCGATGTTGCCGTGGCTGCTCACCGACGCGCGTGAGGTCCGGACCGTGAACCGCCGCGACTGGCTGTGGTTGCGTCCGATCGACACCGCGGTGCTCCTCGGAAGTCGGACCTACGGTGCCGACGACGACCTCACGATCGCGGTCGCCGATCCGTTCCTCGGACTCGAGGAGACGATCGGGACGTTCGCGCTTACGAGCCGTGCGGGCGAGACCACCTGCCGGCGCACCGACCGCGCGCCGGATCTGCGGATGGACGCGGACGCGCTGGGGTCGATACTCCTGGGCGGGGTCGTACCCAGCATCCTCGGGCGCGCGGGGCGCATCGCTGCCGATCCCGACGCGCTGCGTCGGGCCGACGCGATGTTCCGTACCGAACGGCTGCCGTTCGGGTTCAGCTGGTTCTGAGCCCGTTGGCCCGCGCGGTCAGCTCCAGCCGGAGGTGGCGCCCTTGACCATCCCGAACGGGCCGGACGGCCAGCGGAAGCAGTCGGTCATCAACTGGTCGACCTCGTCCGCGGTGGCGATACCCTCGTTCACGACCTTCTGGGCCTCGGCCACCATCGCGAAGTAGACGCGGTTGGCCACGTAGCCCCACGCCATCGCGGTGTCGGCGACGACGACCGGGTGCTTCCCGCAGCGCGTTGCCGCGGCCCTCACGGTCTCGACGGTGGCGTCACTCGTGTCACGCGTGCGGACGATCTCCGCCAGCTTCATCACCGGCGCCGGTGACGCCCAGTGCCAGCCCACCACCTGCGCGGGCCGGTGAGTGGCGGCGCCGATGGCCTGGATCGGGAACCCGGACGAGTTGGAGCAGAGGATCGTGTGTGCAGGCGCGGCCTCGTCGAGATCGCGAAACACCCGGATCTTGAGATCGAGTCGCTCGGGGACGGCCTCGATGACGAGGTCGGTGGCGGCCGCGGCCGCGAAGTCCTCCGAGAAGGTGAGTCGCGTGCGCGCGGCGTCGGCGTCGGCGCGCGTGAGCTTGCCGCGCTCGACGGCGGATTCGAGCCCGTACCGGCCCGTGGTGGCGTGCTCGTGGCCCGCGGTGAGCGCGGCGGGGTCGATGTCGTAGACGACGACCTCGTAGCCGGCGATCGCGCAGACCTGCGCGATACCGCCCCCCATGACTCCGGCGCCGAGGACGCCGATCCTCTCGATCGATTGCATGCGGTCCTCGCGTTGGCTCGTCGTGCGGGCAGATGTCAGGCGGGCAGATGTCAGGCCGGCAGGTCGATGCGGGCGAGCCAGAGTCCGGGCGCCTCGAGTTCGGACTGGGTCGGGAGCAGTTCGGGCCCGGCCCAGAGCCGGTTCAGGCCTTCCATCCCGGCGCGTTCGACGACCCCGGCGCAGAACGACTGACCGCGCTCGTAGTGCGAACGGTCGAGTTCGACGCCGAGCATCCCCTCGACGAACCGTCCGGCCTCGCCGCGCTCGACGTGATGGCGGCGCAGGGCCTCGTGGATTCTCGGGTAGTCGGTGAGGAGGTGGGTGCCGATGTGCTCGGTGACGAGGTCGGCGTGACCTTCGAGCACGGTGGTGAACTGCTGGTTGCGTTCGAGGATCGCGCGTTGGCGGTCGCTGCGCAGGGCGCCGAGGAGCACGTCGGGTCGCTGTGCGAGTTGGGCCATCGCCTCCGCGTCGGTGGGATCGACGTCGCCGAATGCGTCGTCGAATGCACGCGGGTCGAGTTCGAACGCACCGACGTACTCGGTGGCGATCGTGACGAGTCGTTCCCGGACCCACGGCTGCGTGCGCTGCGCGGCGCGCACCGTCTCGGCAATCGCCACGGCCAACCGCACCTCGCGCAGGTCGATCGACCACTCGTCGGCGAAGACGTCGATGTTCGGCGCGACGAAGGTGATCGCCGGCGGGTGCGTGGAGGGGAGGGGGAGGTCGAACCGACCGAGCGCGTGTTGCGCGAGGTACCCGATCATCGAACCGGTCTGGGCGCCGAGGAGGAGTGGACCCAGCATGCCCATCAATCCGCGGATGCCGTCGGCGCCGAGCGGCATTCCGAGCATGTCGGCGGTGGCGGCTTCGACCGTCTCGTCGTCGGCGTCGGCGAGATCGGCGGCCAGCGCCGTCTGCATCGTCGCCGCCAGGGTCTCGAGCACGGGCCGGAGTCCGTCGAGGTTGCGATGGACCCATTCCCGCCGGTCGATCACCTCGACCGGAAGGGTCACGACGTCGGTGAGTCCGGTTTCGGTCACGACCGGCCCCACCGCGGCGTGCGCGAGTTCCACCAGTTCCGCTCGGGTCGCGTCCGAGATCGGGGTCGACGGGGCGGGCGTACCGTCCTCGTCGAACGCGACCTGCTCGGCAACCTGACGGGCGATCTCCCAGTTCAGCGGGCCCGGCGATTGCATGATCCGCATCGCCTCGGCCATGTCGACCTGCGAAAGATCGAACGGCAGGCCGAGCGCGCCGAAGGGGTTGCTGGGCTCGGATGGGTCTCCGGCTTGAGGATCGTCGGCCACGCGGTCAGTCTAGGGACGACCATGACCAACTCCACCGTCGCTCGTTCCGTCGCCATCACCGGCGTTGCCGGGTTCATCGGCTCTCGGCTGGTCCCCCGATTGTCGGCCGCCGGCGTCGAGCGCATCGTCGGTCTGGACGTGCGTGATCCCACCCGCGGCGCGGTCGGGTTCGAGCACCACCTGGTGGACGTGTCGAGCCGCGACCTCGAGATCTGGCTGCGCGACGTGGACACCGTGGTGCACCTGGCCGCGATCCTCGATCCGATCACCGACGGCGAGCGGATGGCGCGCGCCAATGTCGAGGGCACGCGGCACGTGCTCGAGGCAGCCGCCGCGACCGGGGTCCGCAAGGTGGTCCGGGTCTCCACCGCCGCGGTCTACGGCGCGTGGTCGACGAACCCGGTCCCACTCACCGAGGACGCGCCGTTGCGCCCGAACCCGGGGTTCGGTCCCGCGATCCAGGCGGCCGAAGCCGAGCGACTCGTCTTCGAGTGGCAGCTCGACCATCCCGACGTGACGGTCACGGTGCTGCGCGCCGCGCCCGTGCTCGGAGCCGGTGCGGGCCATCTCTGGGCCCGCCTCCTCGCCGGCACCCGGCGGGTGCGCGTCCGCGGCGAGGGCGCGCCGGTGCAGGTCACCCACGTCGATGACCTCGTCGACGCGCTCACCCGGCTGGTCCTCACCGACCACTCGGGCGTGTTCGACGTCGCTGCACCCGGCTGGGTCGGCGCCGACGAGGTGCGGGCGTTGCTGCCGCACGGGAGCCTCCCTGCGCTACCCCTCGACGTCGTGCGGCGCCTCCTCACGCGCGCGTGGAACGCGGGCCTGGCCGACGTCCCGCCGTCGGTCGTGCCGTACCTGCTCCATCCGTGGGTCGTGGCGACGGATCGGCTCGAAGCCTTGGGATGGCAGGCCGAGCACACCAACGAGGAAACCTTGCTCGAGACCTACGAGGCGCTCGCGGCGGCGAAGCGTCCCGTCGCGGCCCGCGCCGCCGTCGGTGCCGGGGCCGTCGCGCTCGGGGTCGCCGGCGGCCTCGCCGGTCGCCGGTGGTGGAACGCGCACCACTGATCGTGGGAGCGCGTCAGCCGGGACACGCGGTGTCGGTTGCGGGTACGACGAGGTCCACCAAGTACGCATCGAGGCGGGATCGGACGCATCCGTTGGCGAGGTAGGCAACGTGGCCGGTGCCGCGGCGCGTCAGCAAGATCCCCTGATCGAGTTGGTCGGCCAGGCTCTCGGCCCACGCGTATGGGGTGGCCGGATCGTGCGTGGTACCCACGACGACGATCGGCGCCGCGCCCGAAGCATGGATTGCGTGGGGTATCCGTGACGGTGGCACCCGCCATTCCGCACACTGCAGGCCGCCCCAGGCGAGATAAGGCCCGAACTGGGGCGCGGTGGCCCCGGCCCGGGCGGCGGCGGTCCTGAAGGCGTCCAGCCCGTGGTCGACGGGATGGTCGAGGCAGTTGACCGCCGTCGACGCGTCGGCACTGATCGTCGAACCGGGCCTCGCACCGAAGTACGCCCGCGTCAGCTCGAGGATCGGCCCCCCGTCGTTCTGCTCGGCCGCCGCGAGCGCCGAGGCGAGGCCCGCCCACCGGGTCGGCGAATACATGCGACTCAGCGTTGCCCCGTAGAGCTCGGCCACACCGACCGAAGTGTCACCGACGTGGAGCGGCGCGGTCCGGAGTCGTTGGGCGAGCGCGGCGAACGCGGCCGGACGGTCGCCGCCAGGGTGCCATGGACATGGCGCGCCCGAACACCAGGCGAAGAACCCGTCGAGCTGTGATTGCATGCCGTCCGCCTGTTCGCGGGAGAGGTCGGCCGTCGACAACGAGGGGTCGAGCGCGCCGTCGAGCACCATGGCCCGCACGTGGGTCGGGTACAGGTCGGCGTAGGTGGCACCGAGGAGGGTCCCGTACGACAGGCCGAGGAATGTCAACCGCTGGTCACCCACCGCACGCCGAAGCTGTTCCAGGTCGCGCGCGACGTCGACCGTTCCCATGTGCGCCAGGATCGGTCCGGCCGCCCGCGCGCAGGCGTCGGCGTAGGCGCGAACCGCGCGGAGTAATGCGTGCTCGTCATCAGCAGTCGTCGGGATCGGATCCACCGGGTCATCCGGTGGCGGATCGCACGTGAATCCGGCGGTGGCGTTGACGCCACGGGGGTCCATCTCGATCACGTCGAACCGCGCACGTACCGCAGGCGTGAGCACCCCGAGATCGCGGCGCAGGAGCAACGTCCCCGCCTCGCCCGGGCCGCCCGGATTGATCACCAACGAGCCCACGCGGGCGGAGGAGTCGTCGGCCGGGTGCCGGCGGAGCGCGACCTGGATCACCCGGTTGGTCGGATCCCGGTACGACAACGGCACGGTGAGGGTCCCGCATTGCACCGACCCGTCGCACGGCACCCAGTCGATTGGCATGGGGCCCGGTACGGAGGGCAGGAGCCGGTCGGTCGGAGGCCGGGTGACCGGCTGAACGGGGGAGTGGACGGACGGGACCGACTCTCGCCGTACCGGGGGATGCGCCCGCAGGCGATCCTGGCCACAGCCGGGCACCAGGATCAAGGCGACGACGACAAGGGCGGCGGAGCCGATCGGGTGGGGCTGCAGCCGCGCACGGGACCGGGGCCCCGTCATCGCCGGTCGTGGGCTACGCAGTGTGGCGCACGACCATGGTGAGCCATTCGGCTTCCCCTGGAACGTCGGTCGGAACCCCGATGGCCTGACACTCCCCGACGGTCTTGGCCCGCCGCCGACGTACGTCGGCGTCGAGTCGGAGCCCGGCGAGGTGACGCAGGAACCGAAGCCCTTCGCGGGCCGAGGCGTTGGAACTCCCACGCTGACGAGAGCCGAAGTGGTACGGGACCTCGGCAATCGAGGACCAGTTGGACCGGGCCAGGATCTCGACCAGCGTCTTGTAACCCATCGGCTTGAGCTCGATGCCGTCGATGATCGACAGTGTGAAACCGAACAGTCCGCTGCCCGGATCCGTGGTCTGGCGCAGACGCGAGATCGTGCACCGGGCGATGTCACGGGACGCAACCGAAACGGCGCGGCGCCAAACGCCGTCGAGCCCGTCGTTGCCGCCGCCCGCGAGGTAGCGGGTCCCGACGACGACGTCCGCGGTGCCCTCGACGAGCACGCGGGCCATGGGAGCAAGAAGCTCGGGCGGGTGCTGGAGGTCGCCGTCGATGCAGAGCGCATGGCTGCCGCGCGCGTCGGCGAAGCCCGCGCACAAGGCACCGGCGAGACCACCCGCCCGAGTCCCGGGGCGGCGGTGAAGGAGGCGGACTGGCGATCCGTCTCCGACATGGTCCGCAATCGCCGCGGGAGTCTCGTCGTCCGAGTCGTCGACGAACAGGATCTCGTAACCGAACCCTGACGCACCCATGGTGCGCCGGATGCGTTCGATCATTTCATCGATGTTGTGCGACTCGTGACGAGTGGGAACGACCACCGTGAGTTGCGGTAACGGCGGCAGCACGGTCGAAGGTGTGCTGCCGGTCCGAATCGAGTCTTCAGGTGAGGTGAGTGTCAGCGCCATCGAGCACCGTCCCGGGTCATGTGGTTGTCGATTGCAGTTGTACCGGGCGGGGGTAACAGCTGGATGTCCGATGGATGGCCGGAGCCGAGACGGCAATCGAACCTTGGTCCGGACCGGCCGGGCGGTTCAGCGGGGCGCGGCGCCGGCGCGCTCGCCGGTGACGCTGTGGGTGACGCGGAACAGCGACAGGCGCTGGGGTCCGGCCCGAAATGTCCGGATGAGACGGCCGATGGCGATACGGGGGCCGGCCGCGCCGCCCGTGATGGGATAGCTGCGCCGGAGTACGTCGGATGGGCCGTCGCTGATCAGGACGAACCGGACGCGATAGGTCGCGGGGTCGGCGACGCTCGGCTCGAAGTCCGAATCGGACGGGATGACGAACTGGCGGGGACGTTGCGACTTCAGGATGAGCGGGAAGGTGTACTGGGCATCGGTGAGCACGCTCCCGTCCCGAAGGTCGAGACCGTCGAGGTACCGGGCGACGCCGTCGTAGCCGTCGAGCCAGTGGGGCCGGTACGCGCTTGCGCCGATGGGGGCCCACCCGTAACCGGGGAGGAGATGGACGCTGGCCGCTTCCTCGCGACCCCAGCGGGCGGTGCCCATGGCGTGCGCTGCGCTCGGAAGCGCGACCGCGCACGCGATACCGGCGGCGACGAACGGGACGAGGGCGCGACCCCTTCGTGGACGTGCGCGCCGTCGCCGGCCGGGCCGATCGATCGCCGGGGTCATGAGGTACGCCGCGCCCAGCGTCGTGAGCGGCACCACGGTGATCGCGAAACGGAGCCACCCGAAGGTGGAGCCGGCGCCGAACAGCGCGCCCTGCGCCGCCGCGACGGCACCGAACGTCACCAGGGGCGCGAGGATCCGCCGATCGCGCCGCCGCCAGGCGAGCACGCATGCGGCGAGCAGCACCAGGCTCCACAGGGGTTCGAGGACGAGCAGTTGTCCGAGGTAGTAGGCAACGCGGTCGATGGCGCCGGTGCCACCGACCACCGTGCTGATCCCCGATCGGGCGGCGGTGACCTGCTCGGAGTTGACGTCGAGATACGAGGTCGCGGTGCCGACGATGACCAACGCGCTCCCGGCCCAACAGGCCACCGCGAATCCGAACGGCATGCCCGCCACGGTCGCTTCGGTGAGCGCGGCCCACCGGCGATGCGTGCGGCTCCCGACCGCGTCCCGATAGGTACACCAGAGGATGAGCAGCAACGAGGCGCCGCCCGCCGCCAGGAACTCCTGACGGCTCAGATACCCGAAGGCGAGGGCGAGTCCGACTGTCGCGAGCGAGTTGAGGTCCCGGCGGTCGAGCCACCGTAGGAGGCCGAGGCACGTCAGCGCCAGAAAGAACAGGAGCGCCGCTTCGCTGTCGCCGTTGGCGCCGTATTGCATCACGAGCGGGTGGGCCGCGAACAGGATCGTGAGACCGACGCGTCCGACGAGCGCGACGCGGAGTTCGCGCACGATGCACCAGATCAGCGCGACCGTGCCGGCCATGAACGCGGCCGACACGATGTTGCCGGCGAACGCCTGCGTGCGGAGGACCGGGAACCACCGGCTGAGGGTGAGCAGTGGGAGCGCCGCCAGCGACGGCAGCGGGTTCCAGACGAATCCGACGGCCGCAAGGTGGGGGTCCCGGCTGAACAGGACGTACGAACCGTTGGCGACCCGCGCCATTGCGTCGCCGACGATCGCATGATGGGTGATGGCGAGTTCCCACGCGGCGACGAGGTACACGACGAACGAGACGCCGAACACCGCGAGCGTCGATCTTCCCTGCCCCGAGTTTCGATCGGCCGCGGCAGCGGTCGGGACGACGGCCCGGGTCGGCTCGGGTGGAGCCAGGAGCGAGGTCACGCGCGCGGGACCGGGCGAACGATGCGTTTACGCCCCGGCGAGCGCGATGCGCCGCACGCCGATGCCGAGCATGAACAGGAGGGCGCCGGCGATCAGCGTGTAGGGGAGGTGCAGCGCCGTGCCGGTGAGGGCGAGCACCAGGCCACCGCTGTCGGTCCCGGAGCCGCCGTTGCTGGCGTCGCTCCCGAGCACGCTGGTCGGCGCGGTCGTCGACGTGGTGGAGCCGCCCGGGCTGGAAGTCGAGCTCGTGCTCGATGTCGAGCTGGTGCTCGATGTCGAGCTGGTGCTCGATGTCGAGCTGGTGCTCGATGTCGACGAGGAACTGGTACTGGACGTGGATGTCGAACTCGTGCTCGAGGTGGTGGTCGCCGCGGTCGAGAAGGTGATGGCGGCGACCGCACCGGTGGTGAGGTCGTTCGGGTCGTCGGCGACACGGATGCTGCAGGCATGCTGGTCGTCACAGGCGAAGAGGTGACTCGGTCCGCTGCCGGCGAACACGGTGAAGCTGTCCGAACCGGCGCCCGATGCGTTCGAATCGGAGACGACCAGCGTCAGGAAGTCACAGTCGGTCGTCGGGTTCGTCGGCGCGGCGTTGCACTGCTCGATCACGGGACTGAAGCTCGCGCGCAGGCCGGTCCAGGACACCGTGACGGTCGCGCCGTCGGTGAGTCCGTTGTTGGGACTCGCGGTCACGGAGCCGACGGCCCCGCCGACCTCCACGAAGAAGAAGCTCGGAACGAGCAGCACGAGTCCCGCGAGGCAGAGCAGTGCGGAGACCCGACCCAACCGGCGCCGCGCCGCATGACTGCGTCGCGCTCGCCGACCGGATCGGCTCGTTGCCGCGTGCTCGATCTTGGTCTTCACGCTGGGTGCGCTCCCGCCGTCTCGAAGGTGTCCGACTTCGCTCCGCCGGTCCTCGGTCTCGGCCGTTGTCGGCTGACCTCGGAGCGTGGCGGATGCAGTGCGCTCAGGGTGACGGTACGAACCGGGAACGGTCAAGGCGCAGCGCAGTTGTCCGACAACTGTTCGCCTGCTGGTCGCTTCCGCGTTACCCGCGGGACGGGGCGGCGGTTTCGTCGGCGAATGTTCGCCTGTTCTTCACCGGCCGGAGCCTGACAGTTGCACGTCGAGTCGCCAACCTCGTACCCGAGGAGGAAGAGATGGCGCTCTCCGCTGCGACTACCGGATTCGTGGATGATCGGCCGCGCTCGTTCGGCGCGTCGCGAACTCGCGGTGACGTCGTCTTCCGCCGACTCACGAGCGCGGCGGGGATCTTCGTCTTCCTCCTCATCGGCTCGATCGCACTCTTCCTCGTCGTCGAGGGTTGGCCGGCCATCTCCAAGGTCGGGATCGGCAACTTTCTGACGAGCACGAAATGGCAGCCGGTCGGCCTCAAGCCGAGCTACGGCGTCGCCGGACTCATCTACGACACGGTGCTCGTGTCGGGAATCGCGTTGGTGCTCGCGGTGCCGATCTCGATCGCGACCGCGGTGCTGATCAACGAGTACGCGCCGAAGCGCCTGCGCTCGTTCCTCACGGGGATGGTCGACCTGTTGGCTGCGTTTCCGAGCATCATCTTCGGGCTGTGGGGTCTGTTCTACGTGATGCCGAACGCCAACGGCACCGCCGGTTGGTTGAGTCGGCACCTGGGTTGGATTCCGATCTTCCAAGCCGACGGCGGGCTCTACACGAACTCGATCTTCATGGCCGCGATCGTGCTCTCGATCATGATCGTGCCGATCACCGCTTCGGTCATTCGTGAAGTCATCGCGCAGGTACCTCGCGATCAGTGTGAAGCCGCGCTCGGCCTCGGTGGAACCCGCTGGGGTGTGGTGCGCCGGGTGATCCTGCCGTTCGGCCGCAGTGGGATCATCGGCGGCGCCATGCTCGGCCTCGGTCGGGCACTGGGCGAGACGGTCGCGATCGCGTTGATTCTCTCGCCGCTGTTCAAGATCCAGGCCAGCATCATCAAGCCGGGTGGCTCGACGGTCGCGAGCACGATCTTCAACGAGTTCAACGAAGCCGACCTCGCGCACCGACAGGCGCTGATGGCGATCGGGCTGGCCCTGTTCATCCTCACCCTGATCGTGAACTCACTCGCCCGGCTCGTGGTGTCGCGGGGCAAGAGCGCGAAGGCGTCGTCCCGATGATCGAGATGGACGACCGAGTGCGCGTGGCGGCGCCGGCCGTCGCCTCACCGGAAGTGCCGACTCCGACGCGCGTCTTCCAGTTGGTGGACGGTTTGGAAATCGTCGGTTCGGCCGTTTCGGCCGCCGCGCTGACCTGGTTGATCTTCAGCGCGGTGGCGTGGAACGGCGCGTTCGGTGCGGTGCTGATCTGGTATTGCGCATTCCTGCTGATCTACCGATCGGTCGCACGTTCGATCCATGGTTCGCTGGTCGCCACGGATCGGCTCATGACCGTGGTGCTGGCGACCGGTGCGTCGCTCGCGTTCATCCCGCTCGTGATGATCGTCGTCTTCGTCGTCACCAAGGGGTTGAAGTATCTGAACTTCGCGTTCTTCACCGAGACCTTGGAAAGCGTCGGCCCGCAGGACAAGGGCGGCGGTGCGTTCCACTCCATCGTCGGGACACTCGAACAGGTGGGGCTGGCGGCCGCGGTGGCGATTCCCCTCGCGATCATGACCGCGATCTATCTGAACGAGATCAAGGGTCGCATGACCCGCGGGGTCCGATTCGTCATCGACTCCATGAGCGGCTTGCCGTCGATCGTCGCGGGGCTGTTCGTGTACTCGTTCTGGGTGGTCGGGCTGGGCAAAGGGTTCTCGGGGTGGGCCGGATCGATGGCGCTCATCGTGTTGTTCATTCCCACCGTCACCCGAGCCTCGGAAGAGATGCTGCGCATCGTTCCCGACAGCTTGCGGGAGGCATCCCTCGCGTTGGGCGCGCCCCAGTGGAAGACCGTGCTGCGGGTGGTGCTCCCCAATGCGAAGAGCGGTCTGATCTCCGCCGCGCTGCTCGGAATGGCCCGCGCGATCGGCGAGACCGCGCCAATGGTGCTGGCGGTGCTCGGGTCGTCCGCCCTCAACTGGAATCCGTTCGAGAGCAACCAGGACGATCTTCCCCTCTTCATCCTGAAGCTCATCCGCAGCCCGAACGACGCCCAGATCGCACGGGCCTGGACCGGCGCCTTGGTGCTCATCTTCCTGGTCCTCTTCCTGTTCACCCTGGCCCGCATCCTCGGCCGCGACCGACGAAAGGCAACCCGTTGAACATGAACCTCACCGATCTACGGCCTGGCGCCTCGACCGATCCGGGCGGACGGTCGGCCGACGACCTGTTCGCCGCGGAGACGGCAGACGCTCGCGGCGCCACTCAGGCTCGACCCGGTTCGGCGCTGGTCGCGGACTCGGTGAGCGCGTGGTTCGGCTCGCGCAAAGTGTTGGAGCGCGTCTCGCTGGCGATGCGACCGAACGAGGTCACCGCGCTGATCGGACCCTCGGGCTGTGGGAAGTCGACGTTCCTCCGCATCCTGAACCGGATGCACGAACTCGTGCCCAGTGCCGCCCTGTCCGGCACGGTGACCCTCGACGGCGTCGACATCTACGGTCCGCAGCTCCGCGTGACCGAGACCCGCCTCAAGATCGGCATGGTGTTCCAGAAACCGAACCCGTTCCCGACCATGACCATCGAGGAGAACGTGCTGTCGGGATTGAAGCTCTCGGGTTCGAAGGCGTCGATGGAAAAGGATCAACTCGTCGAGTCGTGCCTCCGCCGCGCCGGACTCTGGGAAGAAGTCAAGACCCGGTTGAGTGCCCTGGGTGGCGCCCTGTCCGGAGGCCAGCAGCAGCGCCTCTGTATCGCACGGGCGTTGGCCGTCTCCCCGGACGTGCTCCTCATGGACGAACCGTGTTCCGCGCTCGACCCGATGTCGACGCGCATCATCGAGGAGACGATGCGCGAACTCGTCCAGCAGGTGACGATCGTGATCGTCACCCACAACATGCAGCAGGCGGCACGCGTCTCCGACCAGTGCGCGTTCTTCCTGGTGGAGAAGATGGAAGAACCCGGTCGCGTCGTGGAGGCCGGCGCGACCGCGCAGGTGTTCGGCGCACCACGCGATCCCCGCACTGCCGACTACATCCAGGGCCGGTTCGGCTGAACCGGGATCCCGACCGAGCCGTTCGACTCATTCCGGTTCGCCTGCGTCGACTGTTCCCGTCGGGTTCAGATGGAGTTCAGGTCGCCCCACTTTGGCGTTCAACTCGCCTTTGTACCGTCCGCATCGTCGTCGTTTCTGGGAGGAACTTCATGCGTCGTGCCGCGCTTGCCGCCACGAGTTACGCACTGGGCATCACGTTGATCACCGTCGGTCTGCTCCCCGCGATCGCGGGCGCCGACACCGCGACGCCGGCGGCGGAGTCGACGCCGTCCGTGGTCGCAGGTGCGAGTACCCCGTCCGACCCCGCTGCCACCGGGGCGATCGGAGCCGACGGCCAGGTCAGCGGATCCGGCGCCCCGTCGACACCGACCACGGTCCCGGTCCGTCAGCAGGTGAGTGCGGCGGCAGCAGCAGCAGTGTCGGCCGCCTCCTTCGCGTGCCCGGCCGCGGGCGCGTCGCCCGTGGTCGGTTCGGGCGCGTCGTTCCCCCAGATCGTGATCGACCAGTGGCGGGCCGACGTCAACAAGGCATGCGGACTCCGCGTCGATTACCAGCCCAACGGTTCCACCGCCGGACGGACGAACTTCATCAACAACGCGGTCGACTTCGGGGTGTCGGACATCCAGTTCAGTGACAGTGAACGCCAGGGACTCAAGCGGGCGTTCGTCTACGTGCCGATCACCGCCGGTGGGCTGGGAATGATGTACAACCTCAAGGATTCGGCCGGTCGCAAGATCACCGACCTGCGACTGTCGGCGAACACCGCATGCAAGATCTTCACCGGTCAGATCACGACCTGGAACGATCCGCAGATCTCGGCCGACAACAACGGCCGACAGCTCAAGCCCTCGCCGATCCGCCCGGTCGTGCGCTCGGACGGTTCCGGTACCTCCTACTTCTTCAGCCAGTACTGCATCGACCTGATGCCGGACGTCTGGAAGAAGTTTGCGAGCGAGCAGGGGATCGCCAACGGCCCGACGTCGTTCTGGCCCCAGAACTTCGGCCAGGCGCGCGGGGCGAACGGATCCGACGGTTGTGCGAACCTCGTCGCCAACCCGGTCACCGGTGAGAGTTCCATCACCGCGGTCGAAGCCGGGTTCGCGTTGCAGCGTGGTATGCCCAACGCGTTCATGAAGAACAACGCCGGCGCCTACGTGCAACCGACGTTCCAAGCCGTCACCGCCGCCCTGGCCTTCGCGACGACGAACGCCGACGGGACCCAGAAGCTGAACTTCCGGGCTCCGGGCGCGGCCCTCTACAACCCGTCGTCGTACAGCTACCTGATCGCGCCGACGACGGGCTTCTCGCCCGAGAAGGGCAAGACGATCGCGGCCTACGTCCAGTACTCGGTGCTCGACGGGCAGAAGAAGGCGAACTCGCTCGGCTACGCCGCGCTGCCGACGAACCTGGTGGCGCTCGCCCTCAACGCCGCGCAGAAGATTCCCGGTGCACCACCTCGCCCCGAGGGCTCTCCACCCCCGGAAGCTGCGAACACGCCGGGCTCGACCGTGGGGGGCGTGACAGCTTCCGGAACTGCCGCTCGGCGTAGTACCCAGGTGGCGGGCGCCACGGCGACCAATGCGGCGGCCGGCCCACCGACCCCGGGTCCGCTGGGCCACACGGGTTCCGACGTCGTCCAACTCGTCCCGCTGGGACTCGCGTTCGTGGGCGTCGGCGAATGGGTGCGGCGGCGCAAAGTCAAGCAGCAGAAGGCGTAGCAGCTGATGACGAGGCGGTACGCATCTCGCATCCTGGTGGTCGTCGGTCTCCTGGTCGCGGCAGTGGTCCCTGCCCACTCGATCGGGGCCGCCACCGTGGTGAAAGGTGCGGGATCGGATTCGGCCGATCCCTTGCTCGGCGTGTGGCAGAAGGCCGTCGCGGCCGCTCCGCTGTCGACGACGATCGACTACTCGGCCGACGGTTCCGGCTTCGGTCGTGACGAGTTCATCAAGGGCAAGACCGACTTCGTGGTGAGCGGGACACCGTTCACCACCGCAGAAGACGCCCGGCTCACGACCAAGAAGAAGACGTACGTGTACGCGCCGCTCGCCGGCGGGGCGCTCGCGTTCCTCTATCACCTCTACAACGCGCAAGGGCAACCGATCAAGGGCCTCCAGCTCTCCGGCGCGACCTTGGCGAAGATCTTCACCGGCGGGATCACGAACTGGGACGACCCCGAGATCCTGGCCGACAACCCCGGGGTTGCCCTGCCGCCCAAGAAGATCACGCCGACGGTCCGAGGTCAGGCCGACGCCGCGACCTATG
The DNA here is from genome assembly GCA_038250905.1 of Acidimicrobiia bacterium. Taxonomy (GTDB): domain Bacteria; phylum Actinomycetota; class Acidimicrobiia; order IMCC26256; family JAENVU01; genus JAENVU01. The sequence goes on along the minus strand of JBBSBV010000005.1, from coordinate 98,093 downwards.
CCGCGACCTCGTTCTTCAAGTTCTCCGCGCCGGCCGTGTGGAAGAGCTTCATGGAAGACCCGCAGCGTGGGTTCCCCGACGAACCTGTGGAACTGTTTCCCTTCTTCGCCGGTGCGGATTCCCGGACCTCGTCGTTCGCGATCGCCGATGTCGTCGGCGCGAGTGAGGGCGGGGACACGCGTATCACCTACGTCGACAACGCCTGGGCGATGCAGGCCACCACGGCGGGCGCGGACATCGTGAAGGTGAAGAACGTGTCCGGCGCCTACGTGCTGCCGACCCCGGCCAACGCGGCGAAGACCATCGCGACCTGGAAGCTGAACGACCGCAACCTGCTCGGCGTCGACTATGTCGCGGCGACTGATCCGACCGCGTATCCGGTCGCGATGGTCAACTACCTCGTCATTCCGACATCGGGGGTCACGCCGGAGGTGGCCACCGGGATCGGGACATTCGCGAAGTACGGCCTCGAGACGGGGCAGGCGGCAGCCGCGGGCGTTGGTGACCCGGTGCTGCCTCCTGCCGTCGTGACCAAGAGTCTGGCGGTCGTCGCGGCGGCGATCCCGACGACGGCGACGACCACCACCACGTCCACGACGACCGCACCGGCCGGAACCGATGTCTCGGGATCGGAACTGACGAACGGAAATGGCGGCGACACCGGGCCGAGTCTCGCATTGACCGGTGGGCCCGACTTCGGGCTGCTCCTCGGTGCGGGTGGGATGCTCGCCGCCACCGGCGGATGGCTCCGGCGGCGCGCGTCGCGGTGAACGGAGAACCACCGCTCCCGTCATCCGGTGCCGCGCCCGCGGACCCGAGCCCAGTCGCACCGACAGCAGAGCAACAGATCGCCGCCGAAGCTGCGCTCGGCCGCGCCCTGATGATGGTGCAGCGCATGGAAGAGGACGCGCGCGCCCGCGCCGATCAGGTCACGGTCGAGCGCCTCGCCGCCGCCGAGCAGGAGGCACAGTCGCTCGTCGCGCAGGCCCACGAGCGGGCCGCCGCGATCGCGGAGATCACCCGGGACTCCGTGGCTCGGGTCCTGGCCGAGGACTACACGGCACTCCTCGAGGGACTCACCGAGTTGGCCCAGCTCGAACAGCGGTTGCGGACGACCGTCACGAACTCCCACGAACGCGTCACCGCGGTCCTCCAGGACCAGTACGGCGGGCGGCAACCGGACGCCGTGCCGGTCCCGCCGACCCCGCCGGCGACCGGGATCGGTGCGGCCGTCGGCGCGGCCGCAATGCCGGAACCGATGGGAGATCTCGATCTCGACGCCCCGGTCAAGGGGGCGGACGACGCGTTCTTCGCCGATCTGCGCAGTGCGGTCGACGGCTCGTCGTCGATAGCGGGACGCGCGGGCGGATCCGTCCCGCCCGCCACGCTGCCGGCAACCGCGGCGGCGTTGACGGTGGCCAACGCGCCGGCGGCTCACGCCGTGCCGACCGTTCCCGGCCCGTCGGGATCGTCGGTGGCACCGTCGGTCGCATTGGCCGCGGCCGCGGCTGCCGCCACGCAGGCGGTCGTGCAACCGGAACCGATGACCCAACCGGTCCCGACCGTCGCGCCTCCCGCCTTGCGCGTCGTTCCACCGATGGCTCCACCCGGGAGCGCGCCTCCGCCCGCCCCGGCGCGTCCGGTCAGCCCCGAGCCGGTCTTCGTCCCGCCGGCCGTCGACCCGCACGCCGAGTCTCCCGAACCATCTTCGCGACGGAGCCGAGCCAAGCGGCGGCGCAGTCGTTGGGCCATGGTCGGCACCGGGTTGCGGAATCTCGGAGTCCTGCTCCTCCTGTTCGTCGTCTTCCAGCTCTGGGGAACCGCGGCACTCGAACACCGGGACCAGGCGCGCCTGCAGCATTCGTTCCAGGTCGCGGTCGCGTCCCAGCCGTCACAGAGTTCCAGCGTCGCCAGTGGCGATCCGTCGACGGTGACCACTCCCACCACCGTGGCCGCGCCACCGGCGGCGCCCAGCGGCGAGGCCGTCGCAGTGATCAAGATCCCGAAGGTCGGCGTGGAGCAGGCGGTCGTCGAGGGCACCGGCGTCAGCGATCTCCGCAAGGGACCCGGCCACTATCGGAACACGCCACTGCCGGGCCAGCCGGGCAACGCCGCGATCGCGGGTCACCGCACCACGTACGGCGCGCCGTTCAACCGGATCGACGAGCTCACTCCGGGCGACGCGATCCTCGTCACCACCCTGCAGGGAAACTTCAAGTACATCGTCAGCGAGGCGCCGTTCCCGGTGTCGCCGTCCCAGAACGACGTGCTGTTCCCGAAGGAGGACAACCGGCTGACGCTCACGACGTGTCACCCGAAGTTCAGCGCCCAGAAGCGCCTCATCGTCGTCGCGAAACTTGCGCCGCGTGTGACCCCGGCCGCCGCACCGAAGGTTCGGACCGTCACGAAAGCCTCGGTGGCGAACGACACCAGTACCTCGGGAGACTCGGGTGCGGCGTTGCCTGCGCTGTTCTGGGCCGCGATGGTGGGCGCTGCGTACCTCGGCATGGTCTGGCTCAGCCGCCACTGGGTGCGGCGGGCCGCGTTCCTCGTCGGCGTCCCCATCGTGCTGGCGTTGCTCTTCCCGTTCTTCGAACAGCTGAGCCGGTTCCTCCCGGCGAACTACTGATGCACTCGCGTGCCCAGGCCCGCCGGGGGTTCAGCATTCTTCTGATCGCCGGTCTGGCCATGGTCGGCGTGGCGGCACCCGCGCACGCGACGCCGACCGACGACCTTCTCGACCGGGCCGCGCAGCTGCAGCGCGAACTCATGGTCAATGGCGCCAACATCGAGATCCTGGCCGAGCAGTACAACGGGGCGAGCACGCGCCGGGACTTCGCGCGGGCCCAGATCGACGCCGGGAACACGGCGCTCGCCGACCTGCGCGGGAAGCGCTCGCAGCTCGGCGCCGAGCTCCGACGGCATGTTGTGGTGTGGTACCAGTCGAGTGGTACCGCGAATCCGCTGGCGGCCTTGGACTCGGGAAGCCACCGTGACGCGCGCCGCCGCCACGCGTACTCCGGCGTGGTCGGTGCGCGCGACGAGGAGTTGGTCGACCGCTATCGCAATGTCGAGTCGCAACTCGCGAAGCGTGCGCAACACCTCGACGAGTACCGCCACAAGGTCGATGCCGAGACGGTGCTGCTCGGCATGGCGAAATCGCGCGCGGAGACGCTGATCGCGAAGCAGCGCGCGCTACTCGCGACGGCGCGTGGCGAACTCGGCGCCGTTCTGCGGGTTCGGCGAGCGATCGAGGATCCCGATGCGACCGCGCTGGAAGCCCGCCTCGAACTCCTCGGTGTCGGTGCGCTCCCCGCGGCTCCCAGTCCCAAGGCCGCGCTCGCCGTGAGTTACGCGATCGCCCAGCTCGGCAAGCCGTACGTCTTCGCCGCGAGCGGGCCCGACACATTCGACTGCTCCGGACTCACGATGATGGCCTGGCGCCAGGCCGGGGTCTCCATGGCGCATTTCGCGGCCACGCAGTTCGAACAGTTCCCACGGGTCTCGGTCGACGCGCTCGAGCCCGGTGACCTCGTGTTCTTCTATCCGACCGTCCATCACGTCGGTATCTACATCGGTGGCGGCAAGATGATCAACGCGCCCCACACCGGCGACGTCGTGCGCGTGGCGTCGATCAACCGCGGCAATCTCGTCGGCGCCGTGCGACCGGGATGAGCGAGGCGACGCCGTGATGCTGCCGACGTGGAAGCTTGCCGCCGAGGTACTGGCGGGATGCGCGGCCGTCGGAATCTCTGCCGCCACCATCTTCGGTGCCGACGCAGCACCCAAGCCGAGGGCCGTGACGGTGCACCATGCTCCCGCGCGCCACCACGCGACGCCTCCGTCGACGTCGACGACCACGACGGTGGCGGATGTCGTGCCGACCGGCGGCGATGGGAGTTTCACCGGCGGTTCGGACAGGACCGGTGGTCAGGCAGGAAACGGAGCGTTGGTGGGGGATGCGCCGACGACCACGGCGGGGACCGGCGCGACCGACCCCGGACCGCCACCGACCGTGCCGGAGTCGGAGTTCCCGGTGGCGCTCCCGATCTCCGCGGTCGTCGTGATCGGCGGTGGCGTCGGTGTGGTCACGTGGAGCCGACGCCGACGCGCCCGGGAGGCGAACCGTCGATGACGACCGTCTCGGTCCCGGTCACGCGTCGGGAGCGTCGTAGCGCGCGCCGGACCGCGCCTTGGAGTCGCCTGCCCCGTGTTCCCACATTGCGCGACGACCACGTCACCGCGGTGCGGATCGCGGTCTTTCTCACGATCGTGGCCGTCGCGTACCACTACTCGCTGCAGACCCTGATGCGCAGCGTGCAGGTCGACACCCCGCTGGCGTATCTGGGCTTGGTGCCGCTGATCGCGCTCGCGCTGGCATTGGGGCGGGGTCGGCCGGCGGCCCACGAACCGTCGATCCACGACCGCCAGGTCGACTACATCATCGGCATCCCGTTGCTCGTCGCGGCGCTCGCGATCAATCTCCTGCTTCCGATCCGGCTGTCGACGATGTTCTGGGTGTGGCGCGTCGACCTCGTGTCGCTCCCACTGTTCGTCGCGGGAGCGATCGCCGTGGTCTTCGGTGTTCGGACGCTCTGGCGCCAGCGACTCCCGGTCGCCTTCCTCCTGTTCGCGTGGCCGTTCCCGTACACGATGGTGTTGCTGCGCTGGATCGACACGTTCACGAACCTCACGCTCGTCGGCGTCAACGGTGGTCTCCACGTCGTGAATGTCGCGCATGCCGTCGCCGGATCAAACGGCTCGCTCTTCACGGTCGGATCCGGACCGGAGCGATTCCAGCTGAGCGTGGCGTCGGCCTGTTCGGGCGTGAACGGGATGGTGGGGTTCCTGCTCGTGAGTGTGGCGTTCGCGTCGCTCGTGGTCGGGAGTCGCTGGCGCAAGCTGGCCTGGTTGGCGACCGGACTGTTCTGTATCTGGCTGATGAACGTGGGTCGGATCCTGCTCATCTTCTTCGCCGGGAACCTCTGGGGAGAATCCGCGGCGATCGACGGTCTGCACCCCTACCTCGGTCTCATCACCTTCAATCTGGGCGTGCTCGGCATGGTGTTGGGCATGCGGCGGTTCGGGCTCTCGTTCCGCAATGCCAACGAGCGGGCCGCCGCGGCCGCGCCGCGCCGGCGCGCGGTCCCGCGCACGCGGGTGGCGTTGGTCACCGTGGCCGCATTCGGCCTGACGCTGGCGGTCGTCAACTCCGGGTTCCGTTCCTACGACCTGGTCGCGAGTGACCTCGGCGCGCCGAAGCTGGTCACGTTCCTCGGTCATCCCGCGCGGGTGGACGGCTGGTTGTCGCACAAGGTCGCGGAGTACACCTGGTCGCGGAGATTCTTCGGCGACACTTCGCAGTGGTTCCGTTACACCTACAGCTGGACCGGAGCCAAGCATTCGGCGTTCCGTTCCGGTGCGCCGGTGATCGCCGATGTGATCTCGACCGACGATCTGAGCACGTTCTCCACCTACGGGATCGAGGCGTGCTACACGTTCCACGGCTTCAACCTGCAGGACTCGCGCACGATCGACCTGGGTGGCGGCGTGGTCGGCAACGTGTTGAGTTACTGGAACTCGTCGACGCGTTCGGACTGGACCAACGTCTACTGGTACTGGCCGGTGAAGGGACGCGACGGCACCCGCTACGAGCGCGTCGACCTCATGCTCACGGATTCGAGTGACGCCCATGCACGGGTCACCGCGCCGGACCCGAGCTTCACCCGGCGCCTCGGACTCGAGCTCGATCGTGCCGCCAGGGACCAGACCACCGCGGGAGATGCTCACCGCCAGATGAAGGACACCCAGGCGTTTCTGGTGTCCTATGCCCACGAGCTGGTGCGCCGCCAGGCTGCGGATTCGCGTCGCGTCGACCGACCGGCCGGCCGATCGCAGAAGGTGGCCTGACGTGCGCGTCCGAATGGTCGAAGCCGACGACGCGCGAAGCCGGCTCGAGTGGGCGGCATACGGACTCGCTCGCGACCGTCCCGAGTCGTCTGCCGCACATCCCCTGGACCGCGCGCAGCGCCGGTGGTTGAGCGCGATCGCAGTCGCCGCAATCGTCGCGCTGGTGGTAGCACCGCTCGGGACGCTGCTGGTGTTCGTTGCGCTCGCGACTGTCGGATATGTGGCCGGCGTGCTCTACCGGGTCCTGCTCTTCCACCGTTCGTTGCAGAGCACGTCGGTGATCTCCGTCACCGACGACGAGGCGCGCGCGGTGCCGGATGCGGCCCTCCCGGTGTACACGGTCCTCGTCCCGGCGTACCGCGAGCCCGCGGTGGTCGGCGGGCTCCTGGTTGCATTGGGTCGGTTGGAGTATCCGGTCGACCGACTCGACGTGAAGCTCCTGCTCGAGGCGGACGATCACGAGACCATCGATGCGGTCGCCCTCCTCGGTGACGTGCCGTTCCTCGAGGTGGTGTTGGTGCCGCCGTCCGAACCTCGGACGAAGCCGAAGGCACTCAACTACGGGCTCACGTTGGCTCGGGGCACGCTGGTCACGATCTACGACGCTGAGGACGACCCTGATCCACTCCAGCTGCGCCGGGCCGTCGTGGCGTTCGGGCGATCGAGCGCCGAGGTCGCGTGTCTGCAGGCCCAGCTGGCCTACTCCAACGCGAACCACAACCTGATCACGAAGTGGTTCTCGGCCGAGTACACGATGTGGTTCACGCTGTTCCTTCCGGGCCTCTCCGATCTCGATGCACCGATTCCGCTGGGCGGAACCTCGAATCACTTTCGCCGCGACGTACTGGAGATGCTCGGCGGTTGGGATCCGTACAACGTCACCGAGGACGCCGACCTCGGTCTGCGAATCGCGCGCGCCGGCCTGCGTGTCCGGGTGCTCGACTCGATCACACTCGAAGAGGCCAACAGCGATTTCGTGAACTGGGCGAAGCAGCGGTCGCGTTGGTACAAGGGCTATCTGCAGACCTGGCTGGTCCAGCTTCGACAACCGCGACGCGCGATCCGCGAACTCGGTGGTTCCGGGTTCGTGCAGATGAATCTGTTCGTCGGTGGGACACCGCTGCTCGCGTTGCTGAACCCGATCTTCTGGGTCATGACCCTGGCGTGGTTCGTCGGCGAACCGGCGGTCATCAAGGACCTGTTCCCTGCTCCCATCTACTACGCGAGTGTCCTCGCCTGGGCGCTGGGGAACTTCGTCGTCGTCTACATGATGGTCGTCAGTGCTCGGATCTCGCGTCGACCCGAGCTGCTGGTGACGGCGCTGGTCGCGCCCCTCTACTGGATCATGATGTCGATCGCCGCGACCAAGGCTGCCGTGCAGCTCGTGGTCGCACCGTCGTTCTGGGAGAAGACGACGCACGGCCTGAGCTGAACCCGAACTACCTCGCGCGCGTCGAGCGCGCGCTTCGGCGCGCCTGGATTCGCCGGTCCTGACCTGGTCGAGACCTTGGCTCTGAGACTCGCGCCCGCCGTCGGTCGGCTGGCCCGAAGGTGACGCTTCGGGGTCGCATGTGACGCGTACGCAAACAGTGGATGGCACCTCGCTCGCGCCCCTTGTACGCGGTCTCGGCGCACCGCATATTGCCCGAGTCAGCTTTGGGCAACGGTTCGTAGGGAGATCACATGCGTCGCATTCTGGCCACACTGGCCGTCATCGGAGGGGTGGCACTGGCCACTGCCGCACCTGCAGGTGCGACCGGTTCGGTCACCGTCACTCCGAGTACCAATCTGACGGACGGGACCGCCGTCACCGTGTCGTGGACCGGCCTGACCGCGGGCGCGACACCGTCGATCGTCCAGTGCAAGGACGCCCCGACCACGGGTGCGAGTGGCGCGGACTGCGAGTTCCTCACGCTGCAGGTTGCCTCGGACGCCAGCAACGGGTCGGGTGCCGGCCAGGACACGTTCGTGATCCATGACACCAGCGGATTGTCCGCGTTGAACAGTCGGACCAGCGTGCTCTGCGACGAGACCCACGCCGGTTCGATCCTCGTCCTCGACAACCCGAACGACAACACCACCGGTGCGTACAAGCAGATCACCTGCACCGGGAGCAACCCCCAGGTCCCCGAGACCTCGTTCGTGTGGGCCCTCCCGCTCGGCGCGGCCGCAATCGGTGGATTCTTCCTCTACCGGCGGAGCCGCCGTCCGGCTCTCGCCAACTGACCATCGCTGCGGCGGAAACCAAACCTAAGGAGCATCAGTGAAACGAAGCAAGCTTCGGCTCGTCGGAGTGGCACTTGCCGCTGCGTCGGCCCTTGTCATCGGGAGTGTCGGCAGCGCCGGCGCCTCCGGACCGAGCGGTACCAACGGACAGACCGAGACCGTCTACACGGCCGGTTCCGACACGACCTATCCCGCGATGACGCTGATCCAGGACCTCTACAACGGGAGCCCGGGCTGCAAGATCGACGCTTCGAACCCTGCGGTCGACGCGTACACCCAGTGTCTCGCGGCCGATCCGGTCGGGACGATCACGACCGAGAACTACGACCACGACGTCGTGACCGGTTTCTACCCCCAGGGCTCCGGCGCCGGCATCCGCCAGCTGACCAAGCAGGGTCAGGGCGGGATCCCGCAGGTCAACATCGCCCGCTCGTCGCGTGACAAGCAGGCCAGCGACGCCAAGGGACTCCGCTTCGTCGGGTTCGCGAAGGACGGTGTGACGCCGACCAACTTCCGGACTATCCCGGCGAACGGCAGCCAGGGCAGCCCGGCCGCCGGGTGCAAGCTCGGCGAGGCCGCAGGAAGTTGCACGGGCACCAGCGTGAGCAACCTCACCACCGCCCAGATCGTCGACATCTTCGTCAACTGCAACATCCGGGACTGGCGTCAGTTGACGACCCCCGGCTTCACCATGGCCAACACGGTGGGCTCTCCGGCGACGCCGTTGGACTACAAGTACAACGACCCCGGCAACCTGCCCATCTACACCTGGTACATCCAGTCGAGCTCCGGTACCGGGCTCACGTGGCAGAACTACCTGACCGGCGTGGGCGGATCCTCGCCCGGCGTGTGCCCGTCGAACAACTCCGCTGATGTGGCGCTCCAGACGGCGTACGACACCACCGCCGAGCGCACGCTGTTCGAGAACGACGCGCAGCAGATCCCGACCACGAACGACGTCAACGGCCGCAACATCCGGTCGCAGTCGATCTGGGCGGCGTCCTTCGGCCGCTGGCTGACGGCGCTCAACGAGCGTGGTTCGAGCTCACTCATCAAAGTGAACAACGTCCAGGCCGGGCCGGGCACGATCGGGAACAGCTCGTACCCGATCACCCGCATCCTCTGGAACGTGGTGCCGACCACCACCGCCGACCAGGCCACGCCGCCTCCGGGTGACGCGGTGCCGCCGTCGACCCCGCCGCTCAGCGGGAACCGCAACGGTGCGACCACGGCGTTCGTCAACTGGATCTGCGCCTCGTCCGGATCGCACGGCACCAACCCGTTCAACAGCCGGAACTACTTCGACGAGATCACCTCTGCGGTCTCGGCGTCCGGCTTCGTCCGGGGAACCGGTACCCAGGCCAACCCGCCGGGGAACGGCATTTGTTACAACCAGTACACCCTCAACGTCTAAATGCATCACCGCTGACGTCGCTGATCGCCCGGACTCGGTCCGGGCGATCAGCGCGTCCGCACTCTCCCGAAAGTGAGTGGTCGTGAAGCGCTTCCTCCGGCTCGTGGGTGCCGCCGTCGTGGCGGGGAGTCCGTTCGTTCTGGTCGTGCCGGTCGCCGGCGCGCAGGTGCAACCAGCGCCGTCGGCGTCAGCATCGGAACGGCACCGGGTCCACTGTGAGGACCTCGTCGGGGCCAGCAGTCGCTCCGATCACGATCAACAGGACGGGCCCGATCGCGACCACGACGCCGATGACGAGTGCGGGCCGCCGCCGATGGTGCCCGAGGTACCGGTCGCCGTGTTGCTTCCCCTGACCGGAGGTGCGATCGCGGCGGTCACGTACGGCATCCGACGACGCCAGGGGTCCGGCCGGCGCCCGACCATCGCAGCTCGGTGACCACGCTCATGCCAGGGCGTCGCGGGCAAGTCCTGCTCGCGGTCGGGGTCATGACCGCACTCCTGATCGGTTCGACGGTTCGCGCGGCCGGCGCCGCCGACGCGGCCCCGACGCCCGTCGGGGTGGGGCAACGGGTCGGGGTGGATGCCGGATCGGCGATCCTCTGGGAGAGTGACACGGACCGTCAGGCCGAACTCGACGCAATCGCCCGCACCGGCGCCCGCTGGTTCAGCGTCGACGTCGACTGGAACTCGATCCAACCCGACGGGCCCCTCGCATTCAACTGGTCGGTGACCGACCGGGTGGTGCGCGAGGCGAGTGCACGCCACCTCGAGATCATCGGCATGCTCGCCTACTCGCCGCCCTGGGCCCGTGCCACGAACTGTCCGCGGAACACCACCCACTGTCTGCCGCAACGTGCCGAGGACTACGCCCGATTCGCGAAGGCGGCGGCCCTGCGGTACGGGGCGCACGCATTCGATCCGTCGTTGCGGAACACCATCACGACGTGGCAGATCTGGAACGAGGCCAATCACGTTCCGTTCGTGCAGCCGAAGGTCGACGTCGCGCACTACACCGACATTCTGCGGCGGGCCCACGAGGAGATCATCAAGGTCGATCCCGCCGCGACGACATTGGCGGCGGGCACCTCACCGGCGCCCGACGACCCGAGCGGCCGCGACATGGCGCCCGTGACGTTCCTCGAAGGGATCTACGCGAACGGAGGCGGCGACTCGTTCGACGCCTTCGCCCACCATCCCTATTCGTTCCCGTGCAACCCGTTGCTGAATCGGAGTTGGAACGCCTTCTTCCAGACGTATTGGATCCACCAGGCGATGGTGCGCCACGGCGACGGCGACCGGAAGGTGTGGGGCACCGAGGCCGGAGCACCGACGGGCGCCGACGTCGGGAGTTGTGGCGGTGCGACGGGTGTGTCCGTGACCGAAGCCGAGCAGGAGCGCTTCGTGGTCGACTACCTCCGGGGCTGGACCCAGACCTTCGGCAGCTTCACAGGCCCGCTGCTCTGGTACCAGATCCGCGACAACGGTACGGATCCGACGAACTACGACGACCACTTCGGTCTGTTGCGTCGCGATTTCTCCGCGAAACCGGCGTTCGACACGTTCACGCGATTCCTCGCGATGACGACCGCGGTCCCGGTCCCGGATCCGACGCCCGTGATCCCGCCGCCGGTCGACCCGACCCCACCCCCCGTCGTCGGTCCGCCGCCGGTCGACCCGGGGCCCCCGCCGGTACCCACGCCGGATCCGACCCCGGTGCCGACGCCGTCGGACCCGTCCGGGTGTCCGAGCGGCGCAACGACGATCGCGATCGTCGGGCCGCAGTCCGACCGCGCCACGCCTGACGTCGCGCGCGCGACCACGATCGACGCCCGATCGGCCACCTGGCTCCAGGTCGACCCGTGGCCGATCTCGATCACCGGCGCGGGGTCGGTGTGTTGGAGTGGCGGCGCGGTCGTCGGGACGTACGGCCCCGACACGTCATGGGACGTGTTCCACTCGACCGGCGCGTTCAACATCACGAATCCGGACTCGGTGATCGAGGGCCTGCGGATCCACAACTACGGCGACGGGATCCGCATCCGCGCCGGCGCGCAGAACTGGCACGTTCGGGGCGCGCATCTCACGTATCTGCACGACGACTGTCTCGAAGACGACAAGCTGCATTCCGGTGTCGTCACCGACTCCCTGTTCGACGGTTGCTACGTCGGCTTCTCGACCCGGCCGACGGCGAGCGACACGACCTCGGACGGTCACACCGAGCGGATGGTGATCGACGGCTCGCTCGTCCGCTTGCGTCCGATGCCCACCGTCTACAAGGGCGCCGCGCCGGGCCACGGTGGGTTCTTCAAATGGGACACCGACGCCGGCCGATCGCCGAAGCTCGTGATACGCAACGACGTGTTCCGGGTCGACCAATTGCCGAACCACGGTTCCCTCGGACTTCCGGACGGCTACTCGGTCGAGTGTTCGCGCAACACGATCGTCTGGCTGGGTTCCGGTGCGTTCCCCGCACGCGACTCGTGGATGACCCGGTGCCCCGATACCCGGGTCGTGACCGACCGTACGGTCTGGGACGACGCGGTGAAGGCGTGGACGATCGCGCATCCGTCGCGATGACGCGTCGGCCTACGAGCGGATGTCGGTCGTTCGGGTGCGAGTGGGCCGTCCGTCCTCGATCGTCAAGTCGATGTGTTGCCCGAACGCCATGGCCTGGACCTCGTTCCAGAGATCCCGGTACGCCACTGCCACTCGGTGAGCCGTGCGCCCGGCGACGAACGGTTTCCCCTGTGGGGGCGCCGCCTCGACCGCAGCGGAGGCGGGAATCGAGGCGCGCAGCAGCGAGTCCGATTCGCGGCTGAGCCGTTCGACGATTTCACGGTGGGTCCGCTTGCGCCGGTCGACCATCGACAGGAAGCCCAGCAGTCGTCCGCCGGCCTTCGGGGTTTCGTCGACGTAGGTCTCGAGTTGCTCGAAGGCTCGGACCGAGAGTGCCGACGGCACGATGGGTGCGAGGTAGATCTGCGCCGCGCGCATGGCGCTCTCGTTGGCGAGGGTGATGCCGGGTGCGCAATCGATGAACGCGACGTCGTACTGGTCGGCCAGGGAGTCGAGCGCGTCCCGGACGCGGCGGCGCGGACGACCTCGCTCGGCGAGCGCGAGGTCGAGCGTGCGCAGTGAGACGTCGGCCGGAATCAGGTCGAGACCCGGGGTCACCGTCCGGAACGCGGCGTCCTCGAGGTTCGGACGCTTGCGGGTGACGTGGCGGGCTGCGCCGCGGCCCCGCTTGTCGAACCCGAGCGCGTAGGAAGCAGCAGCTTGGGGATCGAGGTCCCACACCACGGTGCGGAGGCCGCCCGCGGCTGCGAGACCGGCGAGGTTGACCGCGGTCGTGGTCTTGCCGACTCCGCCCTTTACGCCGACCAGCGCCACCGTCAGAGTCATGCGGGCGATTCTCGCGCACGACGTGCCGGGCCACGCGGCGAAGATGACGCGGCCCGTGACCGAAGGGAGGCGGTTCGCTGAATCTTCGGTTGCGGGGCGGTGAACACTCGGTGGGAGATCCGAACTCGGATCATCCACGCCGGAGACTTCGGCACATGCCTGAGATCAACCTGTTCCGTCACGCACGCGACATCGAAGAGCACGGTCCGGGAGCGGTCCTGTTCCGGGAGGGTGAGACGGGCGACGAGATGTTCGCGGTACTCGACGGATCGGTCGATCTGGTCCGCGGGGACGGCCGACTGATCGAAACGTCGACGGCCGGCAGCATCGTCGGTGAGATGGCGCTGGTGGATTCCTCGGCGCGGAGCGCGACGGCAGTGGTTCCCGCCGCGGCCACGGTCGCTCGCATCAGCCGCCGGGAGTTCACCTACCTGGTGCAGGAGCATCCGACGTTCGCACTCCAGGTCATGGGTGTCCTCGCCGATCGCCTCCGCCGCGCGAACGAGAGCCCCGAACATCCCGCCTGAGGTTTCCGTTCGTTCGGGGCGGATCGGGGCCGGCGTCAGTTGGGCGCGATCGCACCGCACGCGTTGCGAGCCGGGCGGCCGAGCGCCGTCGCGATGACGTCGTTGAACGCAACGGTGTCGGGCTCGAGGACCCAGGCCTTGTCTGCAGCCATCACATAGGGCAGGCCGGGAAAGTCGTTCGTCCCGTCGGCCTTCCGCCCGAGCGCGATTCCGCGCCGGCAGATGATCGCGGCCTTCCGGTCGACGAAATCCGCGGCGTTCGGTCGGCCGGTCCGGAAGACTTCGACGACGACGTTCTCGGTCACCCCATGGAACGTGGCACTGCATTCGACTGCGCCCAGCGGGAGCGCAAGGTGTTGGCGCACATAGGTGGTGCGGAGGAGCGCGAAGGTCGACGGGTGTGGATCGGTGCAGGCCACGCCCGCGCGCTGGAGGCGGTCGATGACCCCACGCGCCGTGCCGTTCGCCGCCTCCGAAAATCCGTGTCGGGATGCGTTGTACGCCACGGTCCCGCTCGGCGTGCGGGTGCCGGCGGCACTGCTGGCGCAGGCGGCCAGTCCGAGACCCAGCACCGCGACGCACAGCGCCCGCCGGAGCCTTGAGGATGATCGAACCGTCAACTGCAACCAACTTCCGTGGAGAGTTTCCGAACGCGCAGTTGCGACCCGCCGGATGGCGGATCGCAACTGACGCGTACGGGTGGGGTGACGCAGTGGGGTTACGAACCCGGGATCGTGATGACCCAGGGGTCGACGGTCGTGTTGCCGTCCGAGCCGTCGGCCAGGGTGTAGGCGAGCTCGGTCAGCGTCGCGTCGGCGGTGTCGTCGGTGACGTCAGCGTCCGAGCACTCGAGCGGGTTGAGGTTCTTGACGCTCGTCGTCGGCCAGATTCGCAGGGTCGCCGACACGTCGCCGCCCAGACCCGGGCCCTTGGTCACGATGCCCGTGAGCTTCACGTGCGTCGGGTTCGGATCCGAGATGTCGTGTCCGACCCGGACGTACTGCTGGATCTGGATCGGAGCGCCGTTCGCGAACGTCTGGTCGAACTTCATCGCGACCTTGCCCTGGAGGGGGTATGCACGCGGGAAGCTGTTCGCGACGGCCGTCTGGGCCTCGGTCTGACAGGTGGCACTGCCGGCGAGTGAGATGACGGTCTTCGCGGTCGCGCCGGTCGTGGTGAGGTTGGTCATGCCGTTGGACTGGTTGTCGAACGGGTTGAGCTTGGCGGTGGTCGTGCCCTGGTCGGTGGCCGGGTTGTCGGTCGCGATCCCGGCGTTGACCGAACAGGTGGTCGAGTCCGCAGGCACGTTGGCGTTGGTGCCGAACTCGGTCTTGTCGCCGATGGAGTCCTTGGTGACTTCCTTGACGAACTTGGCCGAACGCGATCCCAGCGCGGGGTTCACGGTGGCGATCTGGTTGACGCCGGTGCACGAGACCAGCACGTCGGGCGGTGGCGGCGTCGTGGTGCCGCCGACGCACGTGATCGTCTGGTAGCTGCCGGAGTTGCGGTCGTTCGGGTTGTCGAGCACGAGGATCGACCCGGAGTGGGTGTTGTCGCACATGACGTTCGTGCGGGCGTTGAGCGCAGCCAGGCCGGTGGTGTCACGAACTGTGAACGTGTCCGAGCCGGCTCCGGCGCCGTTGCTCGCGTCCGACGCGACCTGCAGCGTCAGGAACTCGCAGTCACTGCCACCGGCACCGGTGCTCGGGGCGTTGACACACTGCACGAGCGATGGCGTGTTGTTGGGTGTGAAGCCGGTCCAACTGACGGTGACCGTGGTGCCGTTGGTGATGTTGGTGTTCGGCGTGACGGTCACGGACGTCGCCGCGCTCGCCGGTTGGACGAGGCCGATGACGGCCAGTGCAGAGATGGCCACGACGGCCATAGTGCGACGCATGAAGACTCCCTTGTACATCGAAAACAGTCGCTGTCCGGGGCAGTGTGAGATGCCCTGCGCGTGCGGACAAGGTCGAGCGATCAGTCTCCATGCGGTGTTCGTCTTCTCTTCATGCACACAGCACCTGCGTCATCTCATCGTCATGCCACGATGCACGGCGTGCGCAGTGTGGTTGTGATCCGAGGCCTCGTCGTCGGCCTGATCGCGGTGGCGTTCGCGGGGTGCGGCGGGTCCGGAGGCGGGGACGAGTCGACGCCCGGAACCTTCCACCCGGCCGCGGCGGCCGCCGCGGTTCGTGCGCTGGGTGCGATCGCCGTCACCGGTCACGCCGCGGTCCCGGGCCATCGGGTCGGTCTCGGTGGTCGGATCCAGTACCGCCCCGCCCGGGTGCTGCTCCAGGTCCCGGTGAGTTCGGAGCGGTATCTCGCCGCCGTCCAGTACCGGCGGATCGGTCGGAATGCGTGGGTCCGGCGGTCGGTCGTGACCACGCCGGGCGTGATGAGCTTCGGGGTGCCGCTGCTCGCATTCCGGTCGAGCGCGCAGGCGCCGTTCGTGGTGCTCGATCATCCCGACGAGGGAGCCGCATTCCGCATCGCGGCGCCGTACGACCCGGCGCGACTCCTCGATGCCTTGGCCAGGGAGCGGACGGTCCATTTCCGTGCCACGCCGGCGCTCCTCGGCGCGGATCCGGAGTTCGCCGGCTTCCGTGCCGACCTCCCGCCGGCGGTCCGCACCCGATTGGGTCTCTCGACGGTCCGGGTCGGAGTGGATCGTCGCTCGGTGCCGATCTCGGTGCGACTCACGACGCCGTACGGCCTCACCAGCGAATACCGGCTGGAGCATCCGAAGGTGCAATCGGTCGCAGTTTCTTCACCTCCGTCGACCCAGGTCGAGGCCTCCGGTCGCCCGCTGCCGGATGCGGTCGAGGCCTACTCAGACGTGCTGACCACCACGGGCGGCCGGGTCCCCGTCACGATCCGGCGCGCCGCGGGCCGTGACGGATGGACATGCTTCCGGGTCGAGTCGGTGCCTCCGTACGCCACCATGCAGAGCGCGCGCCCGAGCGGCGGCGTGTGCGTTCCGCCCGCCTCCGACGCCGTGAGCGACCAGGATCAGATCGCACTCCCGATCGACGCCGACGCCACCACGCCGTACGAGCTGATCGGTGCGATCGTTCCGTCCGGGTCGGTCGTGACGGTCGAGCTGCTCGACGGACACTCGGTCGTCGTCCCGGCGGGTGCGTCCGGGCTCGCCGTGTACGCCGGGGGCGCAGTTGCTCCCGCGGTCTTGATGACGGTGGTGGTCCCCGGGGGTGCGTCCGTGCTCTGCGCGCCCGGAGCCCTCAACGGTGCCAACGACCTGGCCCAGGTCGGTGCGGCCGACGTCGTGCGGGCTGCGCCGTGGAACTGTCTCCCGAAGGAACTCGCGGATCTCGTCGCGGGTTAGCTCGTCGCGGGGACGAGATGCGCGGTGTTCCACGCGTCCCACTCGGGGGTGAAGTAGCGCAGGCGCACCTTCTTGTACTCCTTGATGGACCAGAGGAGCGTGTACTCGCTCACCCCGGTCTCACTCGCGATCGCGTCGATGGTCGCTTCGCAGTCGCGCGCGCTGCGCCCGTGCACCATCGTGAAGACGGTGTAGGGCCAGTCCTCGTAGGTCGGCCGGCGGTAGCAGTGGGAGACCGCTGCGAACCCGGCCATCTGGGGGCCGATGGCGTCGAGGTCGGCTTCGGGCACGGCCCAGACGCCCATCGCGTTGGCCTTGAACCCCGCGTTGCGGTGGTTCATGACCGCGGCGAAGCGTCGCATCAGCTTGCGCTCGGTGAACGACGAGAGGATTGCGAGCAGTTCGTCCTCGGTGATGCCCAGCCGCTCGGCCTGGACCGCGAACGGGCGGGGGACGAGCGGGAGGTCCTCCTGGCACAGCTGGATCGCGGCGACCTCGATCGGGCTCAGGTCGGGTGCCGGCATGTCGACCTTGCGCTCGGGCCGTTCGTGCTCGAGCACCTCGGCCTTGGCGTCGGCCGCGGTCTCGCCGGTCATGTCGAGCTTGACGCCGATCTTGTAGAGCTTGAGCGTCGGCAGCTTGCGGGTGACCCGCGCGCCGGATGCCCGGTGCAGCACGTCGAGGTGGGCGTCGAAGTCCTCACCCGGCGGGACGGCGAGCGTGTACCAGAGGTTGTAGTCGTGGTTGCGCTTGTAGTTGTGGCTCACACCGGGGTGCGCGTTGATCGCCTCCGCCGCGGTGTCGATCTGCTCCGGATCGATCTTGGCCGCGATCAGTGCCGACGTGTACCCGAGGGCCCGGGTGTCGAAGATGGCCGACAGCTGGCGCAGCACGCCGGCGTCCTTGACCGCGCGCAGCCGGTCGATGACCTCGGACTCGCTCAGACCGAGCCGCTCCCCGAGTACCGCGTAGGGCTGGGCGTCGAGTGGGAACGACCACTGCACCGCATTGAGGAGTTGGGCGTCGGCGTCGGTGATCTCCATCCGGCCATTCTCGCACCCGATCGGCGGTGGCGTCCCACCGCGTCCCGGAACCGGCCCGGTCATCGAGGCTGAACGGCGCGTTGTCGGCGCCGGAAACGGAGTGGTCAGCCGGTGCCGGAGGTCGCGAGCGCCTGGATCGAGGTGGGCGACGTGGCCGGTGCGGAGGGACCGGGCGGATTTCCTGCGTCGTCGAGGCGGGCGGTCACCGAGACCTTGTGCGTGCCGCGGGCGACCGTGATCCGGACCCGCTCGCCGGCCGGCCGGCGGTGGAGTTCGTAGACCAGGCGGGCGGTGTTCGGGGTGGAGGCGGCGTCGACAGCGATGATGCGGTCGCCGACCCGCAATCCCGCCGCGTCGGCACTGGCACCCGCGGTGATGTCGGTGACGGTCGCGCCCGGCTGGCGCGTGTCGGTGGCCATGAGGCCGAGCGCGCCGTGGCTGGCCCAGCCCTTGGTGGCGAGTTGCACGGTCACGTCGTGGGCCGTCTCACTGGGGATCGCGGTGCCGGTGGCGTCCGACGGGTTGGGGCCGACGAGCACGCCGACGATCCGCCCGTGCTGGTCGACGAGGGCTCCACCGCGGGCATCCGTCGCGAGCTCCGCGCTCGTCGTGATCATCCCGGCGCGGGTGATCCCGCTGGAGTCGGTGGCGAACCCGCCGGTCGCGGTGACGACGCCCGTGGTGACCCAGGGGCTGTTGGCGGCGTTGCGACCCACGGCGACCACCCACTCCCCGGGCTGCACCGCGACGGTGTCCGCGATCTGGGTGGGTTCGACCGACAGCGTGGGCACCTCGAGGAGCACCAGACCGGTGACCGGGTCCCGTCCGAGTTCCCGGGCGGCGTGCCAACGACCGCTGGCGAGGCTGACCTCGATGTGGTCGGCCGATCCGCTCGCACCGTCGATCACCGCCACGGTGGTGAGGATCTGGTGCGCGCCGACCGCGATACCCGAACCGCGATGTTCGGTCCCGTCGGCCGCGTCGATGACGACGGATGCCACGCCGGGGCTCACGAGGGTGGCCACGCGGGCCGCGTCGGTGGAATCGGTCGTCTGGGCCCGCAGGGTCACGACCCGAGCGTCCCCGTCGAAGGCGCCGACGACGGCCAGGACGGCCACCGCCGCGACTGCGCCGATCGCCCCGGCGGCCAGCGTGAGTAGGGCGTCGCGCCGCCAACTCCGGGGTGTACGACGTTCCGACGCCGGTTCGGCGCGAGCGGCGGCGAACAGCTCCGAGGGGTGGATCCACGGGCGATCGAGTGGGTGGGGCGGTGGGCCCGACCCTTCGTCGTCTCCCGTGTCGCCCGGCATTTTCGAGATCCTACCGACGACCTCGCGGCGAGAATCCGCGCCCACGAGGAGGATTCGTGGCGGTCGTCCCTACAATGAGGCCCGTGCATGCTTCGACCGCACCCGCGGGACCCGATTGGGTCGCGCTGGGTCCCGATCCGCTTCCCGTGGCCGAGGCCACGGCGTGGGCGACCGTCCCGGAGGCGGGGGCGGTCGTCACGTTCCTCGGCGTCGTGCGTGATCACGCCGACGGTCGCACCGATGTCACCGCGCTCACCTACGAGGCGTACGAAACCGAAGCGGTCCGCATCATGGGCGAGATCCTCGGGGCGGCCCGGCTGCGCTGGCCCGAGATCGCCCGCGCCGCGCTGCTCCACCGGCTCGGGACCCTGGCCCTCACCGAGGCGTCGGTCGCGGTCGTGGTGTCGAGTCCGCACCGGGGGGTGGCGTTCGAAGCCGCCCAGTTCGCGATCGACACCCTCAAGGCGTCGGCGCCGATCTGGAAGCAGGAGCACTGGTCGGGCGGGGCCGATTGGGGCACCCGCGCGCAGGACGTCCGGGCGCTCAGCGGAAACGACGGGAGCTGACCATGGAGTTCCTGGCCCTCGCCCTCGGCGTCATCATCGTCGGAGTCACCATCGTGCTGTTGCGGAACCGCCGTCCGCGCGGGCTCCACTCGGGCATCGAGGACTTCGCGGCGCGACGGGAAGCCCTGGCGCCCGACGCGGCGCCCCGAACACGGGGTCGGCGCGCTGGCTAGAGACCTCGCGATCGATCTCGGCACCGCCAACACCCTGGTGTACGCGCGTGGCCAGGGGATCATCCTCAACGAACCCACGGTGATCGCCCTCAACAGCCGGTCGAACGACGTCCTGGCGATGGGCCACGAGGCGTGGCAGATGATCGGACGTACGCCCGGGTACATCGTCGCGGTCCGACCGCTCCGCGGCGGTGCCATCACCGATTACGAGATCACCCAGCGCATGATCCGGCTGCTGTTCCAGCGCGCCGGGGTGTCGCGGCTGTCGCGGGCCCGGGTGCTCATCTGCGTGCCGTCGGCGATCACCCACGTGGAGCAACGGGCCGTGCTCGAAGCGGCGCGGCTCGCCGGCGCCGCCTCCACCTATCTGCTCGAACAGCCGATGGCCGCGGCGGTGGGCGCCGGCCTGCCCATCCACGAACCGCTCGGCAACATGGTGGTCGACATCGGTGGCGGTACCACCGAGGTCGCGGTGATCTCACTCCGCGGCGTGGTGGCGCTCGAAGCGGTACGGGTCGGCTCGTTCGACATCGACGCCGCGATCCAGGCGTACGTGCGGCGCGAGTACGGCATCGCGATCGGTGAGCGCACCGCCGAGGAGATCAAGCTCGCGATCGGATCTGCGTTCCCGACGCCGGACGAGTTCAAGGCCGAGGTGCGAGGCCGCGATCTCATGAGCGGCCTACCGAAGACGGTCGTGCTCACCCCCGAAGAGGTACGTGAGGCCATCGAGGAGCAGGTCCGCGCCATCTGCGACGCGGTCATCGCGGCGCTCAGCCAGACGCCGCCCGAGTTGGCCCACGACCTGATCCTCCACGGCATCCATCTCGTCGGTGGTGGCGGGATGCTGCGGGGGCTCGACCTGCGGATCGCCCAGGAGACGAAACTGCCGGTGCATCTCGTCGATGCCCCGCTCGAGTGCGTCGTGCTCGGCGCCGGGCGGTGCGTCGAGATCTTCGATCAGGTCGAAGACATGCTCATGCGCGGGCCGCGCCAGAGCTGACTCGCCGCGTTCCGGGCGTGGGCCTCAGCCCGCGCCGGCGCCCGGCGTGACGAGGTCCTCCGCCGCCTGACGGGTCTGCCAGTCGGAATCGCCCAGCGCGGCCGTCAGGGCCGCGTCCACCTCGGGACCGTCGAACGGCGCGAGCGCGAGGACGGCCCGGCGCCGGACCGACGGTTGGTCGGAACACCCCGCGAGGATCGCCGGAAGTCCGGCGGGATCGCCGAGCGATCCGAGCGCGGCGACCGCCGACTCCCGCACCAACGCGTCGTCGTGACGCGCCGCGGCGTCGAGCGCCCGGACCACACGCGCGCGGCGGGACCCTTCCCAGGGAATCTCGCCGCAGGCGAACGCGGCCGACTCGGCGACGAGCGGGTCCGGATCGCGGACCAGGCCGACCAGCGCGCGGGCCGCGGGCTCGATGATCAGCGGCGCGAGTTCGGTGGCGCGGCGCCGGACGGCCGGTTGGGCATCACGCGCCGCGTGATTCCAGGCTTGCCGGGCGCGGACCCGGCTCCCGTGGCGGACGAGTGCGCCGAGGGCGGCCACCCGGACCCGGGCATCCGGCGCGTCCTGGACTGCCGCGGCGAGTTCTTCGGCGTGGGTGCGGACCAGGGCGCGCCGACCGGCGTACCCCGCGTACCGGGCCGCCCGGGTCAGGGGAGCTTCGGTCGGGTCCGACCCGTCGGGTGCTGGTTCGCTCGGAATCGAATCGACGCTACAGCTCGGGCCTCCGGATGCCGATGCCCTTGGGCATGGGACTGGCTGAATCGTTGGGAGTACTCCGTCGTCGGATGATCGGCGGCTTGTTCGTCGCGCTCGCGTTGGTGAGCGCCGCCGTGGTCGGGTTGTTCGCGGTGACCGCGAGCGCCGGGCCTACGACCCATTCGGCCCTCGCAGCCACCCGGGCGCGGTCGGTCGTCCCCGACACCGTGCCCGCGGCGGTGGTCCCCCCGACCGACGCGGCTCTTACCGCGGCCGCCTGGAACGCCGAGCACCCGCCGCCGCCACCGCCGCTTCCCGTCCCGGCCGAGTTGCCGGACGCCTCGGCGCACCGTGACCTCGTCGACATCGGGCGCATCCAGATCCCCAAGACGGGCGTCGACCAGACCGTCCACGAGGGGGTCGAGCAGATGGTGATCGACGCCGGTCCCGCCCACTGGCCGGGCACGGCACAGTTCGGTGGCTGGGGCAACGTCGTGCTCGCAGGACACCGCACGAGCCACACCGAACCCTTCCTCCGGAACGCCGAGTTGGCGCCCGGTGACGAGATCATCCTGAGCGACGCCACCGGCGTCTACCGGTATTCGGTCACCGGCGTCGAGGTGGTCCCGAACACCGCGCTCTGGATCAAGGACCAACACCCGGGCCGCACGCTGACCATCTTCACGTGTCACCCGATCGGCAGTTCCGCCGAACGTCTCATCGTCCACGCCCAGCTCACCTCCGGATCGCGCCCGGGCGACTGACCCGTTCGGTGCACCGGATTCGGGTGCCCGCGAAGGGCGCGGCCGACCTGTCAGGCTGACGGCGCTCATGGACTCGACTCTCGACCCTCCACGTGGCCCGATGGTGCCGCCGTCCGAACCGGTTGATGGTGAACCCGACCTCGGCCCGGTCGGCAGCCGGCGGATGTCACGAGCGGCGAAGGTCCTCATCGCCGGTGCCGTACTGATCGGGATCATCGGGATCGCGGGCATGTACGTGAAGCTTCCGTACGTGATCTTCTCGCCGGGCGACGCCACGCCGGTCGGGCCCTACGTGCACATCAGCGGGACTCGTTCGTACGCCCACAAGGGGCAGGTCCTGCTGCTCACCGTGCGCGTCACCACCGGACGCCCCAACTTGTGGCGGTTCGTCGAAGCGAGCCTCGACGACAACAGCCGCGTGATCGGGGAGAAGCAGTATCTGGGCAATGCGCCGCGCGGCAAGGTCGAGCGTCAGAGCGTTCAGATGATGGACGAGTCGCAACTCGCGGCGAAACTCGCGGCCCTCGACCGCCTCGGGTACCACGTGAAGGTCAGCGGCGACGGCGCCCGCGTGATGCAGGTGATCGCGAAGTCACCCGCCGACCGCGCGGGACTCGAGGCCGGCGACGTGATCGGGGAGATCGACGGCACGCGAATCGTGCTCCGCGACCAGGTCGGCCAGATCGTGCAGGCCCAACCCGTGGGCACCACCTTCACCGTCACCGTGAAGCGCGGCGGGAAGGAAGAGACCATGCAGGTGACCAGCGCGGCGGCGACGTCCGGTGAGCTGAACGGCAAGCCGTACTTCGGGATCGCCGCCCAGACCGAAGGGTTGCACGCCAAGTTCCCGTTCCCGATCACCATCGATCCGGGTGATGTGAGCGGCCCCTCAGGTGGGCTCGCGTTCACGCTCACGATCATCGACGACCTCACCCGCGGGGATCTCACCGGTGGCCGCAAGGTTGCCGTCACCGGGGAGATCGACAGCGCGGGCAACGTCGGCGAAGTGGGCGGCGTCGCGCAGAAGGCCGTCGCGGCGCGTGCCGCCGGTGCGACGCTCATGCTGGTGCCCGTGCCCGAGGTGAAAGAGGCGCGTTCCCGAGCCGGGTCGATGAAAGTGATCGGTGTGCGGACGCTCGACGAAGCCCTGGCCGCCATCGCCCGCAGTGGCGGGCAGTCGCTCCCGGCCCGCGCGGCTGCCTGAACATCGGGTCCTCGGTCGGCGCCCGGTTCCCCCGTAGCATGGTGCGCCCCGATTACACCGAGGTGTCTCCGTGTCTGATGTGCACCGTCGTGCGGCGGCCAGTGCCCCGCGATTGAGTCCCGAAGAGGTCGCCACGCGCGGCTTCGCCGCGTCGTTCCGAGGTATCTCCGAACTCGAGGTTCGCAACTACCTCCGGCGCATCGCGGACGAGATGACGATCGCCCAGACGCGCGAAGAGGAACTCCTGGGCCAGATCGAGGATCTGCGGGAGCAGGTCAGCAACCCACCCGTGGTCACCGAGGACCGACTGCTCGACGCGCTGGGGGAGGAGACCGCGCGGGTGTTGCGGTCCGCGCAGGAATCGGCGGAGCAGATCCGGGTCCGGGCCGAGGAGAAAGCGGCCGCCGTGATCGCCGAGGCCGAGACCGCGGCGACGGCGACCCGCGAAGAAGCCGATGCCGACGCGCGCGCGATGCGCGACACCGCCCAGACGGCCGCGGCCGCGCGTGAGGACGAGGCAACCGAATACGCGACGACGCTGCGCGCGGAGGTCGACGCCGAGGTCGCAGCCCTGCGCAGCACGACGGATGCGGAACTCACCTTGGCGCGCGAGACGTCGATCGCCGCCGCGGCGGCCGAGATCGACGCATCGAAGGAAGCCGGACGCGACCTCGTCAACGAAGCGCGTGCCGTGCGCGAGCGGATCCTGGCGGACCTCGGCCGCCGGCGCCTGCTGCTCCAGGCCCAGATCGACGAACTCCGCGCCGGGCGCGACCGTCTGCTCGACGCCTACCGCGTGGTGAAGCGCACGCTCGGCGACGCGACCCAGGCGCTGGTGCAGGTCGAGGCCCGGGCCGGCGAAGAGCTGGCGGGCCCGCCGCCGATCCTCGATGTGCCCCCGGTCGACGGTGAGATGGCGGCCCTCGCCGGGGAACTCACCGGCGAGGCCGGCGCACCGTCGGTGGAAGTCGAGGCGCTCTTCGCCCGCCTCCGGGCCCAGAGCGCGCCGGCGCCATCCCCACCGGCGGCGTCGGAACCGGCGCCCGAGCCCGAGCCCGAGCCCGAGCCGGCGCCCGAGCCGCCGGCGGCGCCGGAACGGAAGCGTGCGACCAAGCCCGTCCGCACCGCGACTGCGGTGATCGAGACGCCGGCCCCGGCCCCGGCGGCACCCGCGGACCCGCCGATCGACGCGACGCCGGCTGCCCCGACTCCGGCTGCCCCGACGCCGGCGGTGACGCCTCCGACGATGGTGGGCCCGGTCACCGACGACGAGGCGCGCGACGCGCGCAGTGCCGTGATCGACCCGCTCCAACGCGAGCTGGGTCGGAAGGTGAAGCGCGCGCTCCAGGACGAGCAGAACGACGTCCTCGACCGGCTGCGGACGGTGAAGGGGCGGCCGACGGCGGCCGAGATCCTGCCGAGCGTCACCGAGCAGGTCGCGGTGCTCGCGGCCACGTTGCGGTCGCCGGTCGACGCGGCATTCGCGGGCGGCCGGAACGCCATCGGCGCGCGTGACGGCACCACCACGGCGCCCGCGGCCATGATCGACGGACTTGCTGGCGCCATGGTCGAGCGGCTGCACGAGCGCCTGGTCGAGGCGATCGACGACGCCGGGAGCGACGAAGCCGCGGTCACCCAACGGCTCGGCGCCCGCTACCGAGAGTTCAAGGGTCAGTCGCTCGACGCCGTCGTCGGGGACACGCTCGCGGCGGCGTGGGCGCTCGGGGTCTACGACGCCGCCCCGTCCGGGACGGTCTTGCGGTGGGTCCCAGCCGAGGTGGGGACGTGTCCGGATTGCGACGACAACGGCCTCGAACCCACGGTCCGGGGCGAGGCGTTCCCCACCGGACAGCTGCATCCGCCCGCGCATCCCGGCTGTCGGTGCCTGCTCGTCCCCGTGTGGTGAGCGGCCCCGGCCTGCTCCGATTCCGACCCTGACCCGCATCTAGGCTCCGGCGATGCGCGTACCCCCCGTTCGCCGGAGTTCCCGAGGTCGCTTCCGCGTTCGCGCGTGGATGCTCATCGTCATCGGCGTGCTGATCGCCCTGTTCCTCTCGGCACGAGGACTGGCCGGCTTCTACACCGACTACCTCTGGTTCGATTCCGTCGGCTTCGGCTCCACCTGGCAGGGACTCCTGTGGGCGCGCTTCGCACCCGCAGCGGTCTTCACCACCGTGTTCTTCGTGATGATGCTCGTGAGTCTGAGCATCGCCGATCGCATCGCCCCACGCACGCGCGTGCTCGGTCCCGAGGACGAGATGCTCGCCCGCTACCAGCAGACCGTCGGCCCCTACGCCGGTCGGCTGCGGATCCTGATCTCGCTGATCTTCGCCCTCCTCGCCGGCGGCAGTGTCGCCGGCGAATGGCAACGGTGGGTGCTCTTCACCCACTCGCAGAGCTTCGGCATCAAGGATCCCCAGTTCCACAAGGACATCGGGTTCTACGTCTTCCGACTCCCCTTTCTCACGTTCCTGTTCGACTGGCTCTTCGCCGGCCTGATCATCGTGTTGATCGTCACCGCGATCGCGCACTACCTCAACGGTGGGATCCGCCTGCAGTCGCCGTTCCAACGCGTCACCCCGCAGGTCAAAGCCCACCTCTCGGTGATCCTCGGTCTGATGGCGCTGGTGAAGACCGCGCAGTACTTCCTCGGTCGGTACGAGTTGAACTTCTCGGCCCGTGGGGTCGTGGAAGGTGCGGGCAAGACCGATGTCGCGGCGCAACTCCCCGCGTTCAACCTCCTGATGGTGATCTCGATCGTCGCGGCCGGCCTGTTCGTGTGGAACATCTGGCGCCGGGGCTGGGTCCTGCCGGTGATCGCGGTGGGGCTCTGGGGCTTCGTCGCCCTGGTGATCGGGACGATCTACCCCGCCGCCTACCAACGCTTCGCCGTGCAGCCCAACGAGTTGGCGAAGGAGAAGCCGTACATCGCTCGCAACATCCACGCCACGCGGGTCGCGTTCGGACTCGACACCATCAAGGCCGCGCAGTTCCCTTACAAGAACAACCTCACGAAGACCGATCTCACCGACAACACCGGCACGATCTCGAACGCGCGGTTGTGGGATCCGACGGTCATCGCGGCCAACTTCCAGCAGTTCCAGAGCCTGCAGACGTATTACAAGTTCAACACCAACGCGGACACCGACCGCTACACGATCGACAACAAGGTGCGGCAGGTGCTGATCGCCGCGCGCGAACTCAACTCCGCCGACCTGCCCTCGCAGAGCTGGGTCAACCGTCATGTCGTCTACACCCACGGGTACGGCGCGGTGGTCTCCCCGGCGAACACCGCCGAGGTCTCGGGCCAGCCGAACTACTTGCTCTCGGACATCCCTGGTCAAGGGTCCATCAAGCTCAAGCGGCCGCAGGTCTACTTCGGCGAGAACCTGAGCGACTACACGCTCGTCAACGCGAAGCAGTCGGAGTTCGACTACCCGCGCCAGGGTCAGGACGCCACCACCCGCTACTCCGGTGGTGCAGGCGTCGAGATGTCGTCCCTCCTGCGCAAGGCGGCGTTCGCGTTGCGCTTCGGCGACCAGAACCTGCTGATCTCGAGCCAGATCCAGGACAAGACCCGCATCGTCTTCCGGCGGGACATCACCGAACGGGTCCGCACGGCGGCCCCGTTCCTCACCTTCGACAGCGACCCGTACCCGGTCGTGTCCGGCGGTGACCTGGTGTGGGTGCTCGACGGCTTCACCACGAGCGACCACTACCCGTACTCGCAGAGCACCACGCCGAGCGACGGCGGCGGCGCCGGGAAGAGTTTCAACTACATCCGGAACTCGGTGAAGGTCACGGTCAACGCGTACACGGGCAAGATCACCTTCTACGTGGTCGACAAGACCGATCCGATCATCAAGGCGTACCGCAGTGCGTTCCCGGATCTGTTCACGGATCTCGCGAAGATGCCGGCCGATATCCGCGCCCACCTGCGCTACCCGCAGGACATGTTCCGGTACCAGACCGACGTGTACCGCAAGTACCACGTCCAGAGCCCGACCGCGTTTTTCTCCGGCGCGGGGTTCTGGGAGGTGTCGGCCGACCCGGCCACCGTTGGCGCCAGCGACTCGGGAACGACGATCACCCGGGTGCCCCAGAACGCGACTTCGTCCGGCAAGCGCGTCGATCCGCTCTACGTGTTGAGCAAACTGCCGGGCCAGAAACAGGAGGAGTTCCTGCTGCTCCGGCCGTTCGTGCCGGTGTCGAACGGCAACAGCCAGAACCGGTTGGCCTCGTTCATGGTCGCGCGCGCCGATCCGGAGGCGTCACCGCGCCTCGAGAGTCTCGAGATGCCCGACGGCCTCAACGTGGCCGGTCCGGTGCAGGTCAACCAGGCGATCAACACCACCGACGCGATCAGTCGCGAGTTCTCGTTGTTGAACCAGCGTGGTTCGCAGGTGGTGCAGGGCGCGATCCAGATCATCCCGGTCAACGACTCGCTGCTCTACATCCAGCCGTGGTACGTCGTCTCCGAGAACGGTCGTCAACCCGCACTCCGGCACGCGATCGTCTACTACGGCGGTGAGGCGCACTTCGGCGACAGCGTTGAGGAGGCGCTCGGACAGTTCCCGCAGTTCCAGGGGATCGCACCTCCGCCGACCGACGGCGCCACGACCCCGCCGCCGACGGCGCAGAACTCGACCGTTGACCAACTGCTGAAGGACGCGAGCGATGCCTACGCGGCCGCGCAGAAGGCGCTCCAGGCTCAGGACCTCGGCGAATACCAGAAGCAGAACACCCGCCTCGGCGAGATCCTGAGCCAGCTCGAGAATGCCCGCGCCACCGAGACCGGCAAGCCGGCGACGTCGTCGACCACGACCACCACCACCCGCCCGGCCTCGAAATCCGGCACCCAGGCCCTCGGTCGCTGACCCGGCGCCGGGGCGTATTCCCCCCGGCGCCAGTCGTCACACCGGCGACCGGCGCATCGACGGCGGCCCATTTGGATTGTTACTATCTCCGTAGTGGAAATCCCCGGCCGTCCCCCGGCCGAAGTCCCCGACGACGGAGCGCCCCATGGCGGTCAAAGGCATAGATCTCGGTAAGTACCAGCTCGGCTGGCACGATTCGACGGACGATTACGTCTACACGCCCCACAAAGGGCTGAACGAGAAGACGGTCCAGGAGATCTCGGACCGCAAGTCCGAGCCCGACTGGATGACCAAGTTCCGGCTCAACGCGCTGAAGCGGTTCGAGCGCAAGCCGATGCTCGACTGGTTCGCCAAGAACATGCCGGACATCGACTTCGACGACATCTACTACTACCTGAAGCCCAACGAGGGTGGCCAGGTCAACGACTGGGACATGCTCCCCGAGAGCATGAAGAACACGTACGAGAAGCTCGGGATCCCCGAGGCCGAGCGCAAGTTCCTCGCGGGGGTCACCGCACAGTTCGAATCCGAGGTCGTGTACCACAAGAACCGCGAAGACCTCGAGGAGTTGGGCGTGCTGTTCACCAGCATGGACCAGGCGCTCATCGACTACCCCGAGATCGTGCAGAAGTATTTCGGCACGGTGATCCCGCCCGGTGACAACAAGTTCGCCGCGCTCAACTCTGCCGTCTGGTCCGGGGGGTCGTTCATCTACGTGCCGCCGGGCGTGCACGTGGACATGCCGCTGCAGGCGTACTTCCGTATCAACGCGGAGAACGCCGGCCAGTTCGAGCGAACGCTGATCATCGCCGACGAAGGCGCGTCGGTGCACTACGTCGAGGGCTGCTCGGCGCCGGTGTACTCCACCGACTCCCTCCACTCCGCGGTGGTCGAACTCATCGCCAAGCCCGGCGCGCGGATCCGGTACACGACGATCCAGAACTGGTCGCCCAACGTGTACAACCTCGTCACCAAGCGGGCGGTCGCCGAGGCCGAGGCCACGGTGGAGTGGATCGACGGCAACCTCGGTTCCAAGCTGACCATGAAGTACCCGGCCGTCGTGATGACCGGTCCGAAGGCCCACGGTGAAGTGCTTTCGGTCGCCTACGCGGGGGCCGGTCAGCACCAGGACGCGGGCGCCAAGATGACCCACGCCGCGCCCGAGACCACGTCGATCATCGACAGCAAGTCGATCTCGAAGGACGGTGGCCGCACGACCTACCGCGGTCTGGTCAAGGTCGAAGAGGGTGCCCACTCGGTGAAGAGCCACGTCCGCTGCGACGCGCTGATCCTCGACGACGACTCCCGTTCGGACACGTATCCCTACATGGAGATCGACGCCCAGGACGCGCGCATCGGCCACGAGGCCACGGTCTCGAAGGTCGGCGACGACCAGCTCTTCTACCTGATGAGCCGCGGACTCACCGAGCAGCAGGCCACCGCGATGATCGTGAACGGCTTCATCGAGCCGATCGTCAAGACCCTGCCGATGGAATACGCCGTCGAGCTCTCCCGACTGATCGAACTCAATATGGAGGGCGCGGTCGGCTGACCGCGACACCCTTCTGATGACCCACGGATTCACTCTTGCCGCCGCGGGCGCGCTCGGCGGTCCCGACTGGCTCGTCGCGCGTCGCCGGCGCGCCGCCGAGCAGCTCGAGTCGCTCGAATGGCCCACCGACAGCGAAGAGGTGTGGCGGTACTCGCGCATCAACCAGCTCGATCTCGCACAGTTCCGGCCGCTCACCGCGGCCGAACTGGGCGAGCCCGGGGTCGAGGGGGCACCGGGCGGCGGACCGTTGGCGGCCGAGATCAGCGAACGGGCTGCCCTGGTGGTGCTCCGGGACGGCCGGGTCGTGCACCACGAGGTCGATCCCGATCTCGAGGCCCAGGGAGTGGTCGTGTGCGGTATCGCCACGTGTGATTCCGCGGTCGTCGAGCCGTGGCTCGGCCGGATCTCCGATGCGTCCCCCGATGCGTTCACCGTGTTGCACGACGCATTCCTCGCGGGTGGTGCCTTCGTGAAGGTTCCGGCCGGTGTGGTCATCGAACGGCCGATCGTGGTGCTCCACTGGTCCGACGGTGACGGTCAGGCATCGTTCCCGCACACGCTCGTCGTGGCGGAGCCGGGCAGCGAGGTCACGGTGCTCGAGCGGCACGCGTCGCCCCCGCACTGTCGGCATTTCGTCGACAGCGTTGTCGAACTCTCGATCGGCGATGGTGCGCATGTGCGTCACGTCAGTGTGCAGGAGTACGGCGACCAGACCTGGTCGATCGCACTGCAACGCGCGCATCTCGGGCGGGACGCCACGCTGTCGTCCTACGCGGTGGCGCTCGGCGGCGACTACGCGCGGGTCCGCACCGAGGCCCGGCTCGACGGCCAGGGCGCGGAGAGCGAGGCGCTCGCGGTGTACTTCGGCGACGGCAACCAGATGCACGACTTCCGCACGTTCCAGGACCATGTGGCGCCGCGCACGCGCAGCGACCTGCTGTTCAAGGGCGCAGTCGAGGACACGGCGCGGTCGGTGTACTCGGGCCTGATCCGGATCCGGAAGGACGCGCAGAAGGTCGAAGCCACCCAGTCGAACCGCAACCTGGTCCTCACCGAGGGTGCCGGTGCCGAGTCGATCCCGAACCTCGAGATCGAGGCGGACGACGTCCGGTGCTCGCACGCATCGACGGTGGGACCGATCGACGACGATCAGCTCTACTACCTCGAGTCACGCGGGGTGCGGCCCGAGGACGCGGAACGACTCATCGTGGTCGGTTTCTTCGAAGACGTGCTCGCCCGGCTCCCGGTCCCCGCGCTGGCGACCCCGCTGCGCCGCGCGGTGCACGAGAAGGTCGGTCATCTTCACGGAGATGTGGCGTGACCGGTTTCCGCATCGGTTCGACCGCCGACGTCCCGGAGGGGACGGCGCGCCGATTCGACGTCGACGGTCATCGCATCTGTGTGGTGCGGCTCGGGAACGACTGGTACGCGATCGGCGACGAGTGCTCGCACGCCGACTTCTCCCTCGCCGAGGGCGACGTGTGGGCGGACGAGTGCGAGATCGAATGCCCGAAGCACGGGTCGACCTTCTCGCTGACGACCGGTGAGCCCCAGACCCTGCCCGCGACCCGACCGGTCCCGGTCTACGCAGTGAATATCGAGGGTGATGACGTGATGGTGATCGTGTGAGCACGCTGAAGATCGAGGACCTGCACGCATCGGTGGCGGGAGTCGAGATCCTGCGCGGCGTCGACCTCGAGGTGGGTTCGGGTGAGGTCCACGCCCTCATGGGCCCGAATGGTTCGGGCAAGAGCACGCTGTCGCACGTCCTGATGGGCCGCCGCGACTACACCGTGACGAGCGGTTCGGTGACGATCGACGGCGAGGAGATCCTCGGTCTGCCGACCTGGGAGCGCGCTCGCCGCGGGCTCTTCCTCACCCACCAGTACCCGGTCGAGGTGGCGGGGGTGCGCGTCGTCGACCTCGTGGCCGCAGCCACCGACGCGAGCGGTGTGGCCGACGATCTCAACCGACGCGTTGCGGAGGAAGCCGAGCGGCTGTCGGTGCGCGACGAGTTCCTGACCCGGGGCGTGAACGTCGAGTTTTCCGGCGGGGAGCAGAAGCGCGCCGAGACGCTGCAACTCGCGGTGCTCGAACCGCGGTTCGCGATCCTCGACGAGATCGACTCCGGACTCGACGTCGACGCGTTGCGTGACGTCTCGCGCCGGATCGAGGCCATGACCGAGGAGACCGGCCTCGGGGTCCTGGCGATCACCCACTACGCCCGGCTGCTGACCGAACTCCGCCCCGACCGCGTGCACGTGTTCATGGGCGGTCGGGTCGTGACCTCCGGCGGGCCGGAACTGGCCGACGAACTCGAGGCCAGTGGTTACGACGGGCTGGCCGCCCGGCTCGGCATCGAAGTGCCGGGCGCGATCACGGTCCCCGCGGCCGAGAAACTCGACCCCTTCGCCGATCCCGGGTTCTGACTCAGGCCGCCGGTGGGGCCGGTGCGGGCGCCGCGGGAGGAGCCGCCGGCGCGGTCGTGGGCACGGTGGGCGGTGGGCCGATCGCGACGCTCGAGAGAATCTGGGCCGGGCTCCCGCCGAACACGTAGACCGGGTCACCGACCTTGACGAGCGTGTGGAAGTACTCGGCGATGTGCATCGGGATGCGAGCGCATCCGTGTGAGGCCGGCGACGTGGGCACGCTCGGATAGCCGTGCACCGCGATGCCGCCGTTGAAGTAGTACGGCTGGTACAGCTGACCGAGCGGCGACTTGTCCCACCCCGACACGAAGCGGGTGTAGGTGAAGCGACCGGACGGCGTGGTGGCCACCTCACAGATGTGGCGCGTCGGGTTCACGCGCGGCGAGTCGTAGCAGTAGTGCACACCCGAACCGGTCGAGGTCGTGGTGATCAATCGCACCTGGTAGTTCTCGTACAGCGTGATGAGCTGCTTGGTCACGTCGACCTCGGTGCGGTTCGGTTCGCCCGCGGGTTGCAGCGGCACCGGGTATTGGAACGCGGCGAGGAGGAGTGCCTCGTTGGCGCCGAGGCGACCGGTACGCGGCAGGTTCTCGAGTTTCTGGAGTGCCTCGACCGCGTAGCTCATGGCCGAGCCGAAGTTCCCGTCGATCGGACCCGGATCGAAGTGCAGGTCGAGGAGTCGCTGCTGGTAGGCGCGCACGACGTCGCCGCTCGCGCCCTGACCGAGCGTGCCGGTGAAAGCGGGGAGGAGCGCGGCCGCGGGTTGGACCAGCTGCGGAAGTGTGGTGGTCGTGGTCGTCGGCGCGGTCGACGTCGTGGACGACGAACTGGTGGTGGAGCGATGCGTCGACGCCGCGCTCGCACCGGAGTCGCTGGAGTCGTCGAGTGCGATCCCGATGCCGGCTGCGCCGGCGAGGCCGAGGGTCACGGCGAGTGCGGTCGCCGCGATCTTGCGGCGCGAACGCTGATGCCGGCCGCGGCGCTCCTTGCGGGTCGGCTCGGGCTCGGGCTCGGTACTTGTGGTCTCAGGCAAAACAGTGCCCATCGATCTTCCTCGGGGACCGCCGACATTACTTGGCGTCGGAGTGCGATCGGGGTATGTGGACGTCGCGTCGAAGCGGCGATTCCGTGAACACGATCAACCCGTCGGGACGGGCGTCGGGTTGACCTAGGCGGTCGGCTGACGCTCTTCTTCGAGGAGCTGGGCGATCGCTCGGTCGGAGGAGTTCACGACTTCGAGGCGAAGGTCGAGCAGGAAGTCGACGACCTCGGCCCCGGAGACGAGATCCCGCGCCCCGAAGCGTTCGAGCGCTTGGTCGATGGTCATCACCAGGTCGGGCGTCACGGTCGTCTGCTCGGTCATGCCACTCCCTTCGAACGGAAAGCCCACCGTACTCGGCGAACGGTCCCCAATATGGTCAAGTTGCTCGATTGCCGACACATTCCGTGACGGATGACGCATTCGACCCACGCGGAGCGGTTACTCGGGAGCCTCGATCTCGTCGAGACCCTGGGTGAGTGTGTTCCAGGCCAACGTCGCGCACTTGATGCGCACGGGGAACTTGACCACACCCTGGAGTGCTTCGAGATCACCGAGCCGGACACCGTCGAGTTCGTCGGCCGCGTCGACCTCTTCGCCGTCGCCACCGATCTTGGACTCGTGGATGCTCATGAGCGCCTTGAAGGCACGGGTGATGGTCCGTGCCTCGGCGACCGACTTGCCCTTGACCGCCGCGCTCATCATGGACGTCGACGCCTGGCTGATCGAACAGCCCTGCCCGGCGATCTTCACGTCGTTGACGAGGCCGTTCTCCACGTCGAGGTACAACACCACCTCGTCGCCGCAGAGCGGGTTGAACCCTTCGACGCGGTGGGCGGGTGGGACCGCGAGCTCGCCGCGGTTCCGGGGTGCTCGGTAGTGGTCGAGGATGATCTCTCGATAGAGGTCTTCGAGTCCGGCCATTGCTTGGATCCTAGGTGGGGTCGGTGTCAGATGGCGAAGAACTGTTCGGCCTGGGTCAGGCCGACGACGAGGGCATCGACATCGTCGGTGTCGTTGTACAGATAGAGCGACGCCCGGCTCGTGGCGGGGACTTCGAGCACCCGCATCAGGGGCTTCGCACAGTGGTGGCCGGCGCGGACGCAGATGGCGGCCTCGTCGAGCACCTGGGACACGTCGTGGGCGTGGATGTCCGGGAAGAGGAACGAGATGACGCCACCGCGGTGCTCGGTGCCGAGCGGGCCGTAGATCGTCAACCGCGCACCGAACTCGCCGGTCAGCGCATCGAGCGCGTACTGCGTGAGCGCCTGCTCGTGGGCGCGCACCGCGTCCATGCCGACCGCTTCGAGGTACTCGACGGCTGCGCCCCACCCGATCGCCTCGGTGATCGCGGGGGTACCGGCCTCGAACTTCCACGGGAGTTCGTTGGTGGTGAAGCCGTCCTTGCGGACGTCGCGGATCATCTCGCCGCCCCCCAGGAACGGGGGCATCGCCTCGAGGAGGTCGCGTCGCGCCCAGAGCGCGCCGATCCCCGACGGGCCGAGCATCTTGTGGGCGGTGATGGCGACGAAGTCCGCGCCCCACGCCTGGACGTCGATCGCGGTGTGCGGGGCCGCCTGGGACGCGTCGACCAGCACGTGGGCTCCGGCGGCGCGTGCTGCCGCGACGAGCGGGGGAATGTCGTTGATCGTGCCCAGTACGTTCGACATCGCGGTGATCGCGAGCAACTTGGCGCCGGCGAGCAACGCATCGAGGTCGGAGAGATCGAGGCGGTAGTCGGCGGTGATGGGGATCCAACGCAACTCGATGCCCCGTTCGGCCGCGAGCATGTGCCACGGGACGATGTTGGCGTGGTGTTCCATCTCGGAGAGCACCACGACGTCGCCGGCCGCCAGGTTCGCGCGACCCCACGAATACGCGACGAGGTTGATGGCCTCGGTGGCATTGCGGGTGAAGATCAACTCGGCCGCCTCGCGCGCGCCGATGAAAGCGGCGACCTTGGCGCGTGCGGCCTCGAAGCGGGCGGTCGATTCCTCGGCGATCGCGTACACGCCCCGGTGGACGTTGGCGTAGTAGCGCTCCATCACGTCGTCCATCGCACGCAGGACCGAGCGCGGCTTCTGCGCGCTCGACGCGCTGTCGAGGTACACCAGGCGATGCCCGTTGTGCTCCTGCTGCAGCAGGGGGAAGTCGGCGCGGATGCGCGCCACGTCGAGGCCCATGTCAGACCGGCGCCGAGGAACGGAAGCTGTCGAACCCACTGCGCTCGAGTTGCTCGGCGAGTTCCATCCCGCCGGACTGCACGATGCGACCGTCCAGCAGGATGTGGACGACGTCCGGTGTGAGGTGGTCGAGGATGCGGCGGTAGTGGGTGATGAGGAGGATGCCCATCTCGGGGCGGTGCTCACGGACGATGTTCACGCCCTCGCCGACCGCGCGCAGCGCGTCGATGTCGAGGCCCGAATCCGTCTCGTCGAGGACCGCGAAGACCGGTTCCATCATCGCCATCTGCAGGATCTCGTTGCGCTTGCGTTCGCCGCCCGAGAAACCCTCGTTGAGGTACCGCTGGGTGAACCGGTCGTCCATCCCGAGGCGGTCCATCCACTGCATCAGTTCCATGCGCACCTCGAGGACCGACAGGTCGGCGATGCCCTTGCGCACCGCCATGGCCTGGCGGAGGAAGTTGAGGACGCTCACCCCGGAGATCGCCTCGGGGTGCTGGAAGCCGAGGAACAGTCCCCGCGCCGCTCGCGCTTCGGTGCTCAGGTCGGTGATGTCCTCGCCGAGCAGTCGGATACGCCCGCCGGTGACGGTGTACGCCGGATTCGCGAGCAGGGTGTTCGCGAGCGTCGACTTCCCCGAACCGTTCGGACCCATGAGGGCATGGATCTCGCCGGCCCCCACCTGGAGCGAGACGCCCCGCAGGATGGGATTGTCGGCGGCCTCGACCTCGAGATCCTGAACATCGAGCACGGGGACGTCGAGGACGGGAAACGGCGGTGTTGATGGGCTCACGGCGTCGATTGTAATACCACTATGCCCGTAGTGGAAACTCGGGCAGGCCCAAAATCCGAGGCCGATATCGCGTCACCCGTGGGGCCGGCTCGACAGGCTGTGCCCGTCGGTCCAGGCGTCCGGGTTGACGATCGGCAGCGTCGGTTCGCGGCTCAGGTCGGCGGTGCAGGGTCGTTCGACGTCCGCGCTGCGGACACAGAGGTAATGACGGCCACTCCCGGCGGCGCGGATCAGTTCGAGATCCACCGGACCGCAGGTCGCGCCCGAGGTGGCGGTGGGGCTCAGCACCGCGCGCACCGCCGCCGCGCCGAGTCCGGGCCGGAGGTGCGGGTCGTAGAGGAGGGCGCCGATGCGGACGTCGAGTGCGGTCGGTGTCCAGCGCACCGAGCGGGCACCGTCGGAGGATCCGTCCATGAGGCTGGCCGGGCAGGTCGAGTGCTGGAGTCCGACCACGTGGCCGAGTTCGTGGTCGATGGTCCGGTTCCGGCCGACCTGGATGTCGTCGTCGGCGATGACCACCAGCGCGCCGTCGATGACGCCCCGCCGCTTCGGGTCCAGCGTCACCCGGGTGAGTCCGACCGCGCTCGGGTCGACGTCGTCGGTCTGGATGACGTGTCCGAAGTCTTCGCGGTGCACGAAGCGCAGGTCGACGTTGCCGGGCCCGGTCACGACCGTCATGGGATGGCCGGTGATCGCGCTCCACCGCCGGGCCGACTCCGCCACCTGGGTGAGGTCCTCCGGCGTGGGGTCACCGGAGATGTGGATCGTCGGGTTCCCGGCCCACCGTTCGAGTATCGGCGGGCGGTCCTTCGCCCCGGTCGCAGATGTCGCGGTCGCCGGGGTCAGGGTGAGTTCGAGGAAGGCCTGTTGCTCGTACGGCGTGACGGTGATGCCCGAACGACGGTCGAGTTGGCGGCCCAGGACCTGCGTGACATCGCCGGCCGGGGCGCGGTTGGCTGCCGCGGTGGGACGGCTCCCGGCGGCGGTCGACCCTCCGGTACCGCACCCGGCCGCGAGCAGGAGGATCACCGCGGGCGCGCTCGCGCGTCGGATCACCTCTCGCTGTCGCCGGCCCACGGGCCGAAACGGTACTCGTCGTCGGAGCCGTCGAGCACCGTGGGGCCGGTTCGCGTCCCGGCTCGGTTCAGGTTCGGCGCGCGAGCGACAACGCGAAATCGTCGGCGGGGTCGGTCCACCATTCGACGAGTTCGAAGCCGGCGGTGGTGAGCTCGTCGGCGACGCGATCACGCCGGAACTTCGAGCTGATCTCCGTGCGCATCTCCTCGCCGGCGGCGAACGTGACGTCGAGATCGAGCGTGGGAACCCGGATCTCGACCGCGCGCCGCGACCGCAGTCGCATCTCGATCCACTCGTCCGCGGCGTTCCAGACCGCGACGTGGTCGAAATCGTCGGGATCGAAGTCGGCGCCGAGTTCACGGTTCAGCACCGAGAGCACGTTCTTGTTGAACGCCGCGGTCACGCCGGCCGCGTCGTCGTACGCGCGTACGAGCCGCCCGGGATCCTTGACGAGATCGGTACCGAGCAGCAGGGTTTCGTCCGGACGCAACGTCGCCGCGAGCGCGGCGAGGAACTCGGCACGGGCCGCGGGGGCGAAGTTGCCGATGGTGCCGCCGAGGAACGCGACCATCCGGTGACCGTCGGTCGGTACGTGCGCCAGGTGCCGCTCGAAGTCGCCGACCACGGCGTGCACGCCGACGCCGGGGTATTCGGATGCCACCGACCGGGCTGCGTCGCGCAGGGTCGCCTCGGAGACGTCGAAGGGTGCGAACGTGTGCAGCGAGTCGGCCCGATGGAAGCTGTCGAGAAGGATGCGGGTCTTCTCCGAGGTCCCTGATCCCAGCTCGACCAGGGTGGTCGCGCCGCTCGCCTTGACGATCGCATCGGCCTGGTCGAGCAGGATCGAGCGTTCGGTACGCGTCGGGTAGTACTCGGGCAGGCGCGTGATCTGATCGAAGAGATCCGAACCGTGATCGTCGTAGAAGTACTTGGGTGGCAGGTCCTTCGGGGTCGCGGTCAGGCCGCGCCGCGCGTCGGCGGTCAGCGCAGCGCGCAGATCCTGCGGGGTGAGGTAGCTGTCGACGTGCAGCTTTTCGGTGGCCGTGTCGGTCGGCGTGTCGGTGGTCATCGCAATCCTTCGAGCGGTGTGATCGTGAGTTCGGTGGGTGACGCGACGAGCAGGCTCGCGTCGGGGACCCGGGTCCATTCGGGTCGGGTGTCGAGCGGTTCCGACGCGACGGTGGTGTGATCGCCGGCGCGGTCGACGTAGAGCGAGTGCTGCCACGTGGTGGCCACGATGAGGTTCGTCGTGACCAGGAGGAGGTTCACGTACACCTCGGGTCCCGGATCGATCACGTGGTGCACGGTGGCGACGGCCGTCGCCGGGTCGGCTCCGGTCGCGATGCGCGATCGCACCATGGCGAAGAGCATCTCGGAGTCGGTGTTGCCGACGAGCAACGCATCCGGGTCGACGGCCGCGCGAACGCGCTCCGCGCAGGACGCGTGCAGCGCGTGTCCGTTCAACGAGAACGCCACGGCCCCGGCGCGCGTCCCCGCCACGAACGGCGCGTTGTTGACCGGGTCGAGGTCGGTGTTCGGCGAGGCCTTGCGGACCGCACCCAACACGGCCGATGCGTTCCGATCGGCGTCGCGGAATCCGTCGTCGTCCCACATGCGCGTGGTGGTGCGGTAGTGATGCGGTTCCCGTGCGTCGGGATCCCACCAGGCGACGCCCCAACCGTCGGGGTTGTCCTTCGCGACGACCATTTCCCGCGGTCCCTCGCCCTGCTCGCGCAGCGCGTGCGGCGCGTCGAAGAGGAGTTCTCCGATCCGGCGCGGTGCGCCGATGTAGGCGAGGTGGCGGCACACGGTTCAGGCGTCCTGCGCGCAGCGCACGCCACTGAAGATCTGGCGGCGGATGGGGTAGTCCCAGTTGCGGAACGTGGTGCTCACCGCGGTGGGATCGGTCGCCCACGAGCCGCCGCGCAGCACCTTGTACTCGGGTCCGAAGAAGACCTCGGAGTACTCGCGGTACGGGAAACTGGCGAAGCCGGGGTAGGGCTCGAAGTCGGATGCGGTCCACTCCCAGACCCCGCCGATCATGTCGAGGACCCCGGCCGGGCTCGCCCCGTGCGGGTGGGCACCGACGGCGTCGGGTCCCCACCGGCCGGTCGATCCCCAGAGCGCGGCGTCGGGCAACTCGTCGAGTCCCGGCGCGGCGGACGCGTGCTTCACGCCGATGCCGTCGCCCGGATCCCAACTCGCCGCCTTCTCCCACTCGGCTTCGGTCGGCAGCCGCTTGCCCACCCATCGGGCGTATGCATCGGCCTCGTACCAGCAGATGTGCTGGACCGGCTCGTGCAGCGGCAGGACCTCGATGCGGCCGAAGCGGCGGCGCTGCCACCCGTCGGCCGACGCGGTCCAGAACTGCGGTGCGGTCAGGTCCGCCTCCTGGCGCCATTTCCAACCCGCGACCGACCAGAGGTTCGGGTCGTCGTAGCCGCCGCCGTCGACGAATGCGGCGTACTCGGCGTTCGAGGTGGCGGTGACGTCGATGCGGAAGGCCGGCAGGTCCACCGCGTGCGCGGGGCGTTCGTTGTCGTAGGCCCACGGATCGGTGTCGGTCCCCATCACGAAGGGTCCGGCCGGCACGAGGACGTCGCGGGCCTGATCGGTTGCGGGGTTGACGGCGGTCGGCGCCGCGCGCCCGGGCCCGTCACCGGCTGCCTCGGGTCCACCCTCGGCCATGAGTTGCAAGGTGGCGAGCATC
This sequence comes from Acidimicrobiia bacterium, assembly GCA_038250905.1. GTDB lineage: Bacteria > Actinomycetota > Acidimicrobiia > IMCC26256 > JAENVU01 > JAENVU01. The sequence continues at coordinate 57,846 of JBBSBV010000005.1, read as the reverse complement.
GTCTCGATGTGCTGATGCTCGTGACGGGCGACCATGCCGTAGACGAAGTCGTGGTCGACGAGACGGGCGATGCGATCGTCCGCCGCCGGGGTCACGGTCGACGTCTCGACGCGATCCCGCACCGATGTGCAGAACGCCCGGGCGCCTTCGGGATCGAGGATGTCGAGGCCGGGGCGCTCGGCCCGGGGATGGCGGAACGCGTCGTACACGTCGTCGAAGCGCGGGTCGGTCGGGTCACCGACCCCCAGTTCCCGGAGCAGCCACAGTTCCTCGTAGTGCGCGATGTGGGCGAGATCCCAGACGAGTGGCGACATGAGCGGCGAGTGCTGCGCGCAGAGCACGTCGTCGTCGAGTGGTGCGAGGAGTTCGAGGGTCCGGGCCCGCGCTTGGGTGAGCTGCCCGAGGGAGTCGGGGGTCATCGCCGGCCGACAGCCGGTACGGGCTCCGCGGCCGGTGCCACCGCGCCCGAGATCCGCCACGCCGCGAGCCGATCGTCGGCGAGTGAGCGGCCGCGGCGCACGTAGCGCCGGGCGAACTCGTACGCGTCCGCGATGACCGACGCATCGAAGTCCTGACGTTCGAGCGCCGGGAGGATCGCATCGACGACTCGGCACGCGGTCGCGCCGAGGGCGGGGTCGTGGACGCCCCACCATGCCGCGGTCAACCGGAGGTCACGACAGCCCCGCACGATGGGGGTCAACTCGGCCACGAGCGCGGGGTCGGTGAGGGCGGTGATCGACATCGCGGCGGCCACCTGCCACCACGGGTGCGGCAGGGCGTCGAGCATGCGCAGTTCGAGCCAGCCACGCGGGCGGATCGGCGGGAACAGCGTGGTGAGGTGATACGCGACGTCGTCGACGGTCGGGTGGCCGACGTGATGGCCGGCCTCGATCCAGGCGCGCATCGTCATCACCGGGTCCGGGACGAGACAGTCGTCACCGGTGCGCAGCAACATCACCGGCGCGTCGAGGGCGTACTGCGTCCAGTCGTCCGGCGCGTTCTCGCGGGCGGCGACGGGACCCGTACGCGCGGGATCGAGCGCCAGCCACACCGCCAGCCGACTCGACTGCCAGCCGCTCGGGCGGGCGTCGAAGAGGGGCGAGTGGGCGAACACGGCGCCGAGGATCGGGGCGAGGTCGTGGGCGAGTTCCCACTGCGCGGCGGCGGCGATCGGATCGGCGGCGAACCCGAGGTTGATCTGGAGCGAGGCGGTGGCGCGCATCATGCGGGCGCCGGCCGAGCCGTCCCGACTGAAGTACTCGTCCATCGCCCGGTACCGCGGCTCGTCGACGACGCGGGGGCGCGGTGCACCGGCATCCAGGCCGATCGCGACCGCGGCCAGGCCGGCGTCCGCGAGCCGGATCATCACCTCGCGGGCGTCACGCTCGGCACCGCGGATCGCGCTCGCGGCATCCGGCGACGGTGGTGCACTGATCTCGATCTGGCCGCCCGGCTCGAACGTGATGCGGCTGTCGTGAGGGAGCGGACCGCCGGCGGTGACCGCGGCACGGATGGTCGGGATGTCGTTGACCGCGACGCCGTCGCGGGTGACGAACCATTCGAGTTCGAGGCCCATCCCCGGGGGCCGGACACCGAATCCCGCTTCACGGATCACCGCCGCCGCGGCGGCGATCGTCAAGGTCGGTCGCGGGGAGGGCATACGAGTCCTATCGGTATCCAAAATGCGCAGCCACCCAAACCAGGTTTCTGGCCGGCGCATTCCAAACGGTTGCGATCAACATCGGGGTTGCAGTGCCCCGCGCCCGGGATTCGTTACACGGTGCGGTGCGGTTCACCATCCGCGTTCGATCCAGGCGTCGAGGTTCGGCCGCTCGCTGCCGACCGTCGTATCCAGGCCGTGACCCGGGAGCACGAAGGTCTCGGGCGGCAGGGTGAACAGGCGCCGGTCGATCGATTCGATGATCTGGTCGAAGCTCGCGCCCTCGGTGGCGGTGTTGCCGGCGCCGCCGGGGAACAGTGTGTCTCCGCTCAGGAGCACCGGGTGCCCCTCGAGCAGGAAGCAGGTGGATCCCCGGGTGTGGCCGGGCGTGTGGATCGTGCGGAGCCGCTGGTCCCCGACGGCGACGACATCGTCGTCCGGGATGGTGAAGTCGTAGCTCGGGAGCATCTCGGCGTCGGCGGCGGCGATGCCCACCTCGATACCGGCGTTCCGTACCGCGGTGACCGCCTGGATGTGGTCCCAGTGCCCGTGGGTGGTGAGCACGCGGCGGACACCCGTCGCCCGGCAGACCTCGAGAAGGAGCTCGTGTTCGTTGGCCGCGTCGACGAGGACCGCCGCTCCCGACCCCTTGTCCCGGATCACGAAGACGTTGTTCTCGAACGGGCCGACGACGTACTTGTCGATCCGGACGTCGGAGGTCTCGTAGTGCGCGGGGTGCATCGCCGGAAACGCTAGCCCCACCCTGTGACCAGGGCACCGAGGACCGTGGGCGACCTCGGGACCGGTGCGCCGCGGTGCTGGGATACCCGGAACGAGTCGGCGCGCGGGGCATACGATCGAGGTATCGCTACGGACACGCAGGGCCCGGGACCGGTGTGGCGCCGCAATCCCGTGATCCGCGGGACGGCGGTCGAGCACACGCCCCTCGGCGACCGCATGCAGTTCCTCGACGCGCTCCGCGGTATCGCAGCGGCGTGCGTCGTCGTGCAACATTCGCTCGAGGTGCTGTATCCGGCGTGGGCGAAGTTCTCGCTGGAGCGGTTCCGCCTCGGCGAGTTCGGCGTGGTCGTGTTCTTCCTCTGCTCCGGCTTCATCATCCCTGCGTCGCTCGAACGGCAGGGTTCCCAGGCCAAGTTCTGGATCGGCCGGTTGTTCCGCCTCTTCCCCCTGTACTGGTCGGTGCTCGCGGCGGTGCTGGTCCTGCACTTCGGCTTCGACAAGTACCCGCTGCCGCCCGACTACGTCGAGCACCCGGTGCGGGCCACGCTGGCCAACGTCACGATGCTCCAGAACTTCTTGAGCCAGCCGCTCGCGCTCGGGCAGTCGTGGAGCCTGGCGTACGAGCTGGTGTTCTACGGGCTGGTGTCGGCCATGTTCGTCGCGGCACTGCATCGGCGGTCGGCACTGTGGAGCACCGTGGCGTTTCTCGGCGCAATGGTCGTCAACACCCGCCACGTTCCCACCGAAGCGTTGCACCAATGGGGGACACGCGCGGGTGTCATCACGGTCATGGCCCTGCTCGGCACCGTCGGCTTTGCGTTCTTGGCCACCCGCCGACGCGGGCCCCAACGGTGGTTGAGCATGGGGATCACGGCCGCCGCGGTGCTCGTCGTCCTCAATCGTCCCGAGATCATGTCCCAGGCGATGTTCTTCCTCGGCACCCTGTTCTTCGGGACGTGCCTGTACCGCTGGAGTGCCGGTGAGATGGAGCTGCGGCGGCTCGTCGCGCTGACCGTGCTGGCGATCACGACGATCGTCGTGCTCTGGACGACCGCCGACATCTACTGGGGACTTCCGGACCAGGTGAGCACGAAGGCATACCGGGCGGCCGAGATCCTCACCTACGTGGCTGCCTACGCCGCGTTCCTGCTCGCGCTGCGATTCCGGTCGCTGCGATTCCCCAAGCTGCTCCTGTCGCTCGGAACGATCAGCTACTCGCTGTATCTCACGCACGCGATCCCGATCTACGCCATCGGTGAGCAGTGGGAGAATCGGCCCGTCACGCTCGTCGTGTGGGTCGGGAGCGCCGTCGTGATCTCGACCCTCACCTACCACTTCATCGAAAAGCCCTCGATCCGAATGGGTCGGCGCATTTCGGCGCGTGTGGGCTCCGAGGCGCCCGCGCCCGCGGTCTGACCCGCAGGTCGGCGTTGGCGACTTGGCCGGGCGGTCAAGTACCGTCCGTCGGCCCTATGGATTTCCGTGACTCGCCCGCCGAGGCGTCCTTCCGCGACGAAGTGCGCACGTGGCTCGCCGAGCACTTCGTGGGCGAGTTCCGGGAACTCGGCGATCGCAGCGACGCGACCGACGAGGCCAACTACGACCTGCGGATCGCCTGGGAGCGGGTGCTCGGGGCCGATCGCTGGGTCGGGATGTCGTGGCCCGAGGAGTACGGCGGGCGGGGGCTGGATTTCGGCCAGCAGGTGATCTTCAACGAGGAGTACGCCAAGGCCGGCGCGCCCCAGCGGATGAGCTTCTTCGGTGAGGGGCTCTTCTCGCCCACGCTGCTCGCCTACGGGCGCGAGGACCAGAAGCGTCGCTTCCTCCCGAAGATCCAGGCGGTCGAGGAGATGTGGTGTCAGGGCTACTCGGAACCCAACGCGGGATCCGACCTGTCGAACGTCACCACTCGGGCCGAACTCGACGGCGACGAGTGGGTGGTCACGGGCCAGAAGGTGTGGACCACGATGGCGCACCGCGCCCAGTGGTGTTTCGCCGTCGTGCGGACCGATCCGGACAGCGTCGGGCACCGGGGACTGTCGTACCTGCTGATCCCGATGGACCAGCCGGGGATCGAGGTGCGGCCGCTCAAGCAGATGACCGGGACCGCGGAGTTCAACGAGGTCTTCTTCGACGGTGCCCGCACCGCCAAGGAGAACGTGCTCGGTGAGGTCGGCGACGGGTGGAAGGTCGCGATGGCCACGCTCGGCTTCGAGCGCGGGACTGCGTTCCTCTCCCAGCAGCTCGCGTTCCAGCACGAACTCGCCGAGGTGATCCGCGTCGCGCAGGACAACGGCCGCGCCGCGGACCCCACGATCCGTCAGGAGCTCGCCGATTCGTACGTCGGCGTGCAGGTGATGAAGTACAACGGCATGCGCATGCTCACCGACCTGGTGAGCAAGGGCGTGATCGGTCCGTCGAGCAGCATCGGCAAGCTGTACTGGAGCAACTGGCACCGCACGCTCGGCGAGCGGGCGATGCATGTGCTCGGTGCCGACGCCGGGGTCATCGCCGGCGAGCCCGGCAAGGACTACGAGCTCGACGAGCTGCATCGAATTTTCATGGTCAGCCGGTCGGAAACGATCTACGCCGGTGCAAGCGAGATTCAACGCAACATCATTGGTGAGCGGGTGCTCGGTCTCCCGCGTGAGCCCCGCTGAGGAAGGAACTCCCTTGAACTTCGCATTTTCCGAAGAGCAAGACCAACTGCGCGACGCCGTGCGGAAGTTCTTGGAAGCCAAGAGTCCGGAAACCGAGGTGCGTCGCCTGATGGAGACCACCGACGGGTACGACCCCGCGGTGTGGGCGCAGATGGCCAACGAACTCGGGCTCCAGAGCCTGCACATCCCCGAGGCCTACGGCGGCCAGGGCTTCAGCTGGGTCGAGCTCGGCATCGTGCTCGAGGAGCAGGGTCGCGCACTGTTGTGTGCCCCCTACTTCTCGACGGTGGTGCTCGCGGCCAACGCGATCCTCAACGCCGGGACCGAGGACCAGAAGGCGGCCCTGCTGCCGGGCATCGCGAGCGGCGAGACGATCGCGACGCTGGCCTTCACCGAGCCCAACGGCAAGTGGGACGCATCGGGCATCACGCTCGAGGCCACGCCCTCCGGTGACGGCGCCACGCTCTCCGGGACCAAGATGTTCGTCCTCGACGGTCACCTCGCCAACCTGATCGTGGTGGCGGCGCGTGCCGCCGGGACCAGCGGCACCGACGGCATCAGCTTCTACACCGTCGACGGTGACGCCGCGGGCCTCACCCGCACCGCGCTGGCCACGATGGACCAGACCCGCAAGCAGGCCAAGCTCGAGTTCGACGGTGTCCAGGCGCAGCTGCTCGGGACCGCCGGCGCCGGCTGGGACGCCCTGTCGAAGACGCTCGACCAGGCCGCGGTCGCGCTCTGCAACGAGATGGTCGGCGGCGCCCAGTACGTGCTCGACGAGTCGGTGCAGTACGCCAAGGACCGCGTCCAGTTCGGCCGCCCGATCGGCTCGTTCCAGGCCATCAAGCACAAGTGTGCCGACATGCTGCTCGAGACCGAGTCGGCGAAGTCGGCGGCGTACTACGCAGCCTGGGCCGCGGCCGAGGACAACGACGAGCTGCCGGTGGTGGCGTCGCTGGCCAAGGCCTACTGCTCGGACGCGTACTTCCATGCGGCCGCCGAGAACATCCAGATCCACGGCGGAATCGGCTTCACGTGGGAGCACGACGCGCACCTGTACTTCAAGCGCGCCAAGTCCTCCGAGATCCTCTTCGGCGATGCCACGTACCACCGCGAGCTGCTCGCGCAGCGCATCGGCATCTAGCTCCCTCCATGATCTGGATCGCGACGTTTGCGGTCGTCGGGATCGTGCTGGCCATCGCGGCCGCGTTGGTGTTCCGAGAGGCGGCGCGGCTCAGCGACGTCCCGCCCGACGCGGTGTTCGATCCGGACGACGCGCTCGGATGGGTCGTGGAGCATCTCGACGACATCGTCGCGGCGACCCTCACCGAGAAGGACGTGGCGCGCATCATCGCGGCGCAGATGGAGTTCTTCGCGCAGCGGGGGGTATCGCGCAACGGCACCCGGACCTCGCCGGCCGTGCCGCTCCTGCTCGCACCCGAGGAGACCGTCGCGTACGTCATCGAACGCTGCGCGGAGACGGGCGAGGCGTACCTGCCCGAGCAGGTCGAGCCGGTGATGCAGTGCCAACTCGATTACCTGCGTTTCATCGGCGCCATCGGTCGACCGGTCGACGAAGACGAGTCCTCGGCGGAGCCCGACGCCGGTTCCTGACTCGAGATCGTCACGAAAGATGAGTCGGAAAAACCTCGTCGCGACCCTCCCGGTCGTGGTACGAATTCCGTACCAGAGAAAGGGGGTGGTCCATCACATGCATGATCAACGTGGGACCCTGGAGGTGCACGGCCGCTAGCCGTCCACTTCGGACTCGGCGGAATCTCTCCGTTGCACCGTCGCGTCTTCCGGATCGGGAGCTGGTCCCCCCCGAGCAACTCCGAGCGCGATCACTGATCACGACCGAGGGAGGGCCACCCGGCCCTCCCTCGGTCGCGTCCGGGATCGTCCCGTCCCGTCACCGCGCATCCCGTATCCTCCCGGGCATGAGTCGACCCACGAAGTTCGAGGAGTTCCGCTACCTCGGCGACAAGCGGAGCCAGCGTTACCACGACCTCGACGCGCCCGATCTCGACGCCGATGCCATTGACGAGTTGATGGCATCGGAGCAGTTCATCTGCTTCGCGCCCGACACCCCGGCCGAGGCCCGTAACCGCGGGTACCGACCGGCCTGACGCGTTGCGCAAAGTGCTCTGCTCGCTCGGCGCGGGCGCCCATCGGGAGTTGCTCGACCTCTCGGGGGAGACGTTCTCGATCTTCGCCGACCGCCACGGCTACGACCTCGACCTGCGCCGGGAACCCCTCACCCCCGATCGCGCGCCGGCCTGGAGCAAGGTCGTCCTCCTCCGCGAGTTGCTGGGGCGCTACGACCTCGTGCTCTGGATCGACGCCGACGCCGCGATCGTGGACCCGACCGTCGACATCGCCGACGCGCTCGGTCGCCGTGATCTCATGGGACTGGTCGCGCACGAGTACGACGGCATGCGGGTGCCGAACACCGGGGTGTGGTTGCTCCGGAGCGCCCGTCCGGTCCGGCGGTTCCTCGAACGGGTCTGGGAACGCACCGAGTACCTCGATCACGACTGGTGGGAGAACGCCGCGGTCATCCGCGAGCTCGGATTCAGCGTGGAGCCGAGGGTCGAGCCGGTGTCCCGGCCACGGATGGTGGGTCGGACGCGCTTCCTCGCCAACGAGTGGAACAGCATCGCGGTCGACCCCGCGCCGCGCCCGCGGATCAACCACTATCCCGGGCGTTCGCAGGAGCACCGCCTCGAGGCACTGACTCGGGACCTGGCGACCGCGCGCGCAGTCGCGGCGACCCTCGACTAGTCGGTACGGGGCGGTGCGAACTCGCCGAATGCGTCGACGCAGCCCTTGAGCCGGGCCGCGAACGCGGTGTCGGACAGGGCCGGCGTGGCGGCGACGATCTCGGGGTCCGGGAGGCCGTCGAGGTCCACCCAGCTGGTGCACCCGCCGTACTCCTCGCGGAAGGGCACGGTGATCGGCTCGTCGAGGCGGTGGACGCGCAGTGCGAGCAGGTGCAGTGGATCGCGCGACTTCCAGCGGTACCGGGTCTCCACGTAGGCGCGGGACCACACGACCTTGCCGTCGAGCGCGTCGAGCAACTCCGGGGTGGTGATGGTGGCGACGCCCACGATGTCGGCCCAGCCCTCGACGCGGATCGCCCGATCTGGTGGAGCTGCGGCCTCGGTCGACTCCACCCATCGTGAGTACGCGGCCTTGAGGAGGGTCGCGTCCTGGTGCTCGACGGTCGGGTACAGCCAGACGCGAGTGGTGTGGACGCTGAAGTGACGCCCGGTTTCGTGGAGCCCGCCCTTGCGGACGTCGAGGATCTGCTCGCCGGCGAGCAGGGCCTGCACGACGACCGCCCATTCCTTGAATGCACTGACCCGAGGTCCCGCTGTCGTCACTCGGGCCAGGATAATGGGGACCGACCAAGGAGCCTCGTTGGACCAGCGCATCGCACACGCCAATGGTGACTCGCTCGCGGCGTACTGGGCCCGGCCGACGACGAGCGGGTCGACTCCCGCGCTGGTCCTCTGCCACGACTTCCCGATCCCGCCGCGCGGCGCCGTCGCATCGGGGCTCACGTTCCCCGAGTTGGCCGACCGCGTGGCCGCCCAGGTCGGGTGGCGGGTGCTGACCTTCAACTTCCGGGGCACCGGTGGCTCGGATGGCGACTTCTCGATCGGGGCGTGGGACGAGGACCTGCGGCTGGGGATCGACACGGTGCTGGCCGTTCCCGAGGTCACCAGCGCGTGGATCCTCGGCTCCGGGGTCGGTGGTGCGCTCGCGCTGGGCGTCGGGGCCGACGACCAGCGGGTGCGCGGGATCGCCGCGCTCGGCGCCCCGGCGAACCTCGCCGACTGGTCGCGGGACACCAACCGGTTCGTCCGCCACTGCCGACGCATGGGGGTGTTCCACTCGGACGACGCGCCGCGCGATCTCGCGGCGTGGTCGCGCGAGATCGCCGCCGTGAATGCCGTCGCCAGCGCGCGTGCCTTCGCACCCCGACCGCTCCTCCTGCTGCACGGCACCGACGACGACGTCGTCTCGGTGGAGGACGCGGAGTTGTTGGCCGAGGCGCACGGCTCGGCGGAGCTGCGGTTGGTCGAGAACGCGGGCCGGCGCCTCCGCCACGATCCCCGCGCGGTGGCGTCGATCCTCGGGTGGCTCGACCGCCAGGGGAGCTGAACGGTCAGGCGATCGCGGCGCGCGCGGCGGCCAACACGTCGGCGAGGGTCTGGTCGAGGGTGTAGTCGGGGGCCCACCCCGTCGTCTCCCGGAGCCGCGTGTTGTCGCCGATCATCCGTGGTGCGTCGACCGGACGCACGAGCGCCGGGTCGGTGACGAGCCGGATCGGCCGCGTGGCGTGGGCGAGGAGGGCGTCGGCGATCTCCTGGATGCTCACCCCTCGCCCGGAGCAGACGTTGTAGACCTCGCCGGCCTCACCGTGCCCGGCGAGTAACCGATAGGCGCGCACCACGTCGCGCACGTCCGAGAGGTCCCGCACTGCGGTGAGCGATCCGACAGGAATCTCCTCGACGCCGGCGGCCTCGGCCCGTGCGATGCGTGACGCGAGTGCGGGCACCACGAACTGATCCGACTGACCCGGACCGGTGTGGCCGAAAGGCCGGACCCGGACCACGTTCAACCCGTCGGCGAGGAACGCCTGGAGCGCGAGGAAGTCGGCCGCCACCTTGCTGGCCCCGTACGGTGTCACGGGCCGGAGCGGTGCTGTCTCCCGGAGCGGGATGTCCTCCGGCGCGGCGTTGCCGTAGACCTCCGAACTGAGGATCACAACAACGCGCGGGATGCCGAGCTCGCGACACGCGTGCAACGCATGGAGCGTGCCCTCGGCGTTGACCCGGAACGACGTGCCGGGACTCGACCAGCTCTGGCCCACGTGGCTCAGCGCGGCGAGGTGGTACACGACCTCGGGCTTGGCCTCGGCGAATCGGGTGAGCACCGAGTCCGCGTCGGTGACGTCGAGTTCCACCGGGCCCAACAGGTCCATCTCGGTGACGTCGTCACCCCGCTCGCGCAGGTGGGCCACCAGGTGGGGGCCGACGAATCCGCCGGCCCCGGTCACAGTTGCTCTCATCGGTTCTCCCCCAAGGCGGCAGCGTAGGCGGCCAGATGGCGCTCGGCGGAGGCCTCCCACGTGAACTCACTCGCCCGAACGGGCCCGGCCGCCCGGAGCCGCTGCTGCTCCTCGGCATCGGTGCACACCCGGAGGAGCGCGGCCGCGAGGGCCGTCTCGTCACGCGGCGGCACGAGCCGCGCCGCGGTGCCGACCACGTCCTCCATCGCAGAGCCGGTGGTGGTGACGAGCGCGGCGCCGCACGCGAGCGCTTCGAGTGCGGGGAGCCCGAACCCTTCCTCGAGCGAGGGGTACGCCACGGCCTCGCTCCGACGGTAGAAGGCGGGGAGGAGATCGTCCTCCATCCAACCGACGCGCATGATCGATGTGGTGTGGCCACTCGCCGCGGCCGCGTCCTTGACCGCGGTCGCGCCCCAACCGTCGCGGCCGGCGATCACGAGCTTCAGGTCGGGACAGTCCTCCGCGATGCGAGCGAAGGCGCGGATGAGGGTGGGAACGTCCTTGCGGGGCTCGAGGGTGGCCGCGAACGCGAGGTAGGGCGGACGGATCCCGGCGTGATGCAAGCGCGCGAGATCGTCGGCGTCGAGGGGGGTGAAACGGGTGTGGTCGACGCCGTGGGCGGCGACGAAGGTGGGCGCGCGCGGCGCGAGCACCGCCTGCAGCCGGCGCCCGGTGTGGTCGCTGACCGCGATGATTGCCGCCGCGCGCGCGGTGGACGCACGGATCATCCGGCGGAAGAACGCCACCTTGGTGCGCTCGTGCCACTCGGGATGTTCGAAGAACGTGAGGTCGTGGACGGTGACGACGGTCGGGATCGCGAGCCGCAACGGTGCGGTGTAGTGCGGTCCGTGCCAGAGATCGGCACCGACCCGCGCGGCCAACTTCGGTGCCTGGACCTGCTCCCAGACGAGCCGGGCCGGGCGGGGGGTCGGGACCTCGGCGTGGACGGTGGCCCCAGGGGCGACCTCGGCCCACCGCGCCGCGTCGTCGCGTCGGGTGACGAGGTGGAGATCGAGGTCGGTGTACCGGGCCAGCGCGCGGGCGATCTCGAGCGTGTAGACCCCGGCGCCGACGGGACGCGCGGGCACGGCCGAAACGTCGAGCAGCAGCCGCACGGGGTGAGCATAGAGGGAGGGTGAAACGGCGACCGGCTCAGTGCAGGTCGCAGGCCGCCGCGTAGGCGGCTGCGTGGGCGTGCGCCGATCCCCGCCAGGTGAACCCCGCGGCGCGGCCCTGGCCGAGTCGGGCCAGCGTGGCGCGGCGCGGCGCATCGGTTGCGAGGTCGACGATGGCCTGGGCCCAGGCGTCGACCGCACCGACCGGGACCAGCACTCCGGCCGCACCGACCACCTCGGGCAGGCTCGTGGCGTTGCTGGCGATCACCGGGCAGCCCCGGGCCATGGCTTCGAGAGCCGGGAGGCCGAAGCCCTCGTACCGTGACGGCACCGCGCACAGCACGGCTCGGCGGTACAGCGCATCGAGGGTGTGTTCGTCCACCGTGCCGAGCCGGCGGATGCCCGGCGCGTCGAGCCCGGCGACCTCGAGCCAGCCCTCCGGTCCGACGATCGCGAGCGTCAGGTCCGGGATCTCCTTCCGTGCCTGGGTGAACGCACGCGCCAGCGTGTCGAGCCCCTTCCGCGGTTCGATCGTGCCCACCGCGAGGATGAACGGACTCCTGACCCCGACGCGTGCGACCCGGGTGTCGATCTGCTCGTCCGCTTCGGGTATGCGCACCGTGACTCCGTGCGGCGCGAGGTGGATACGACTGCGGTCGAAGCCGACGCTGACGAGTTCGTCGCGCGCGAATCGGGACGCGGTGACGATGGCACTGGCTTCGCGATGAGCGATGTCGAGGCCGCGGCGATGGAAGTCGAGGCCGCGCCGGGTGAAGGCCGACGGTTCGCGGAGGAAGGCGATGTCGTGCACGGTCACCACGAGGGGCAACCGACCCGCGGGGGGGATCGCGAGGCTCGGCGCATGGATCACGTCGACTGGGAGATCGATGCGGGGTCGGCGCAGGCGGTGCCACATTTCGTAGCGCAGCGGCCCGCGAGGCCATCCGAGGGTGACGCACTCGCCGATGAGCGAGATCACCCGAGCGCTCGGCGTGCCCGCTGCGAACCCGAGGACCTCGACGTCGGCGGCCGGGAGATTCTGGGCGACGTGCACGATGTAGCGGCCGATGCCACCCGGGACCGGTTGGACGAGTTGGCCGATGTGCAGACCGACCTTCATCCGAGGCTCCGGTACAGCTCGACCAGGCGGTCGCCCGTGGTCGACCACTGGTACCGCGCGGCGCGGGCGCGGCCGCGTGCACCGATCGCGGCGCGCTCGGGATCGTCGGGCGCCAGGGACGCGAGGTGGGCGATGGCATTCGCGAGCGCGTCGATGTCGTCGGGGGCGACGAGGACGGCGGCGTCGCCGAGGATCTCCGGGAGCGAGCCCGCATCGCCGGCTACGACGGGGACACCGGCCCGCATCGATTCCAACGGCGGGAATCCGAACCCCTCGTAGATCGACGGGTAGGCGAACACGGTCGCCCCCGCGAGGAGGTCGGCCCGTACCCGCTCGTCGACGAACCCCAACTGCGCGATCCGGTCCCGAGCCGCACTGGCATCGACGGCGGCCTGCACGCGTGCCGAGTCCCAACCGGCGGGGCCGGCCAGGACGAGGCGGAGATCGGGGTCGGTGCGCGCCACGTGGTCGAACGCGCGCACGAGCGTCGTGAGGTTCTTGCGCGGTTCGACGGTCCCGATCGCCAGGACATACCGCCCGCCGCCCGCGGTCCGGGCCCCGGCGGCCGGGTCGCCGCCCTGGATGTCGGGCACGCCCGAGTGGATCGCGACCACGCGTTCCGCGGCGACGTCGAAATGGGCGCGAACCTCCGAGGCCACGAACTCACTCGGGGTGTGGATGGTGGCGCCCCGCGCGATGGCGCGCGCCAGGAGGGTCGGATAGCGCAGGGTGTCCGGAGTGCACAGCTCCGGGAACCGGAGGAACGTGACGTCGTGCACGGTGACGACGACCGGTGCGTTCGCAGGGGGCGCGACGTAATTGGTGGCGTGGACCACGTCGACGGGACCGGTCCAGTCCTCGGCGCGCGGCCGGCTCGCGCCCCGGTCCCAGAGTTCGCGCACGACGCGGGCCGGGATCGGGCGCGTGGTGGTGGCGACGCCGGCCGGGACCGTGTCGGCCAGGTGCTGACGACCGCGCCAGGTGAGCGCGTACGCGCACAACGAGACGTCGGACCGAGAAGCGAGTGCGCTCATGATTCCGGCCGTGACTTCGCCGACGCCGGTACGGTGGCCGAGGAGCGGAGTGCCGTCGAGCGCGATACGAAGGGCGTCGATGGTGCCGATCCTACCGGTCGGTCAACCGTGGACCAGGGTGGGTCGATACAGAACGGGAACGGGTGGGCGGCCAGACGTCGGGAGCGAGCAGCATGAAGACGAAGTGGCGGCAGGTATGAGGCGGGCCATCACGGCTGCGGCCGCGAGTGCGCTCGGCTGCATGGTGGGGCTGGGAGCAGTGGTGGTCCCGGTGGTGGGTCCCGCCCCGGGCGCATCGCTGCCGGCAGTGTCGTTGCACGCGACCAGGGTCAGCGGCGCGCATCTCGTCGGTGCCGGCTGGACGTCGACGGTGAATGCGCCGGCGGATCTCGTCGGCCTGCAGTGGGGCGGTGACCCGTCCGCCCGGTTCGACGTGCAGACCCGAGCGGCCGGGGGCCGCTGGCACACCGTCTCCACCGTCGGGTTCGAAGCCGACCACCGACCCGATCCCGGAACTCCGGAAGCGGCCCGGGCCCGCACGGCACCGAGCTCCGAGCCGGTGTGGGTCGGCGGGGCGAAAGCCGTCCGGGTGCGGGTCGCCCGCGGATCGGTGCACGACGTCGTCGTCCAGGAAGTCCGCAGCCCGCGCGAGACGCCCGCCGCGAACGTCGCGGGGGCATCGGCCGTGACGATGCCGGGCATCGTCTCCCGGGTCGAATGGCACGCCGACGAGAGCCTGCGGCTGAACAACTGCCCGGAGCCGCCCGACATTTCGACCAACGTGACCATCGCCGTGGTGCACCACACCGGCGGCAACAACAATTACGGCCCGGCCGACACGCCGGCGATCGTGCGGGGGCTGTACGGCTACGCGACCCAGACGCTGCACTACTGCGACACGCACTACAACTTCTTCGTCGACCGCTACGGCCAGATCTTCGAGGGTCGGTTCGGCAGCGTGTGGGATCCGGTGCGCGCCGCGCACACCACCGGGATGAACACCGGATCGGTCGGCGTGGCGCTGATCGGGAACTTCCAGAACACCGCGGTACCGCCGGCGGCGATCGACGCGCTGGAGCGCCTCCTCGCGTGGAAGTTGAACTGGCACGGTGTCGATCCGACCCGGCTGGTCGACTACACGACGATCAGTGGCACCGACCGGTGGCCGGCCGGCTCCACGCACACGCTCCCGTACATCGTCGGCCACCGGGACCCGGGTCAGACCGACTGCCCCGGCGACTACCTCTACGCCCAGCTGTCGAACATCCGGGCCGACGTCGCGCGCCGGATCCTCACCGGCGGCGCGGATTCGGTCGGCGCGCACCCCGTGGTCCGATCGCAACCGAAGGTCGCAGTCGTGAGCGCGTGGGGCACGGTGTATCCGGCCGGGGGCGCGCCCGAGATCCGTGCGAGCGCGGTGTGGCCCGGGTGGTCGATCGCCCGGGACCTCGAACTCCTCCCGGGCGGGATCGGCGGGTACACCCTCGACGGCTTCGGCGGGCTGCATCCCGTCGGGTACGCCGCACCGCCGCCACCCGGGCCCTACTGGCCCGGCTTCGACATCGCGCGCGACCTCGTCCTGCGGGCGAAAGGCGGCGGCTGGATCCTCGACGGCTTCGGCGGCATCCATCCGTTCGGCGGCGCCCCGCATATCGGGACCGGGCCGTACTGGCTCGGAGTCGATGTCGCCCGCAAGTTGGTGTTGTTCTCGAGCGGTTGGTACGTGCTCGACGCCTTCGGTGCGCTCCATCCCGTCGGCAAGGCTCCCAGTATCAGCACGCCCTACTGGCCCGGCTATCCGATCGCGCGGGACGTACATCGCAACCCCGACGGACGCGGTGGCTACATCCTCGACGGGTTCGGCGGTATCTGGCCGGTCGGTGGTGCACCCGGATTGGGCGCCACCCCCTACTTCGGACGCGACGTCGCCCGCGGGTTCGTCGTGCGGTCCGGGGGTGGCGGGTACACGGTGCGCGACGACGGATCACTCTCGCGATTCGGAGGCGCGCCGTTCGTGGCCCCGGGCCGTTCGACGTGGGCCAATGCCCGCCCGATCACGACCCCGTGGATCATCGCCGGTGTGGCGCTCGCGCCGTGAGCCGTCGCGGGTGGCGTCTCGGCGGTTGCCATGACTAGAGGTCGAGCGGTTCGTGACCGATCTGCTCGATCAGCACGTCGATGCCCTCGGTGACGCCTTGGCGCATGCGGACCGCAAGTGCCCAACCCATCACGATGGTCGTCACGATCGAGCCGGCGAGGAAACCGATCTCGACGCGCAGTGCCAGATCCGAGATGAGCGCCGCGCCGATCCCGAACGCGACCACGCCGGCACCCCACGCGACCGCGGCTTCCTTGTGCCCGTGGAGGGCGATCAGGGCCTGCGCGATCGTGAGGGCGATGATGAAGACCCCGTTGCCGGCGACGAGCAGGCCGAGGTTGACCGCGGTGACGTTGAACTTGTCGGCGCCGAAGAGCACCTTGCCGATGGGCACGCCGATCGCGAACGCGGCCGCGGTCCCCAACGCCGCGATCCCGACGACCAGGATCATCAGCTGGCGCAGTCCGCGGCGGAAGTCGTCGTGGCGACCTGTCCCGGCGAGCCCGGCCAGCTTGGGCAGGAGCGTCCCCTGGACCGCCTGGAACAGCAGCGGTGGGATCCGCCCGACGAAGAACGCGCTGCTGAGCCCGGCCGCGACCCTCGCGTCGGACGGTTTGCGCAGGACGCCGACGCCCAGCAGGACCGAGTAGCCGAGTGTCTGCATGAGGAGGGACCCGGCGAGGAGCCAGCCGAGCGAGTTCGACAGCTCCGAGTACGGGGCCGGTGGACCGTCCTGGACCAGCCCGTGCTGGCCCCAGAGCGCGATTCCGGTCGCGAGGAACGGGGAGAGCGCGATGCAGAGGCCGTAGGCGCCGGCCGTATGCACCCCGGCGGACCAGAGTGCGAGTGCGGCGGCCAGCTTCGCGGCGCCGTCGATCGCGAGGATTATGCCGTAGGGCATGAACCGGCCGTTCCCCGAAAGCGTCCCCCGCGTGAGATGCATGAACGCGAAGCCGAACAGCCCGAGGGCGAGGCTGACCACGAGGAGCCACTCACCGTGGAAGAAGCCGGCAACGTAGAGCGGCGCCGTCGCCACTGCGGCGACGGCCATGACACACGTGAGGAGCAGACCGAGGCGAGCGGCGCGATGGACGAGCGGCCCGCCGCCGACGCCCTGCGCGTGCCGGTGGGCGAGTGCTCGACCGACCTCCTGCTCGAGTGGGAGGAAGAGCCCGGGCCCGGCCACGAAGATGAATCCCCAGAAGGCGTTGAACGCCGAGTACTGGTGGTCGTCGGGGAGCGCCTGGCGGACCACGATCAGGAAGATGTAGGTGGTGATCGCGGTGATGATCAGACCGCCGCCGACGGCGAACGTGCCCTCGGGTACCGCTTCCCTGGTCTTGCCGATGAGTTGCCCGGCCCGGTCTTTCACGCGAAGGAACCCGATCTGAAACGTAGGGAGTTGGCGGTGGCCCGCAGCCACCGGGAGCGGGCCCGGAGTCTACCGAAGGGCACGAACCCGTCCGCGCGGACCGTGTGCGGAGGAATGCCGGTCCCGCCGAGACGGTTGCCGGTGGGACCACCAACTCCGCGATGATTGGCGGGTGAAGACACGGACACTCCTGATCCTGGCTGCGGTCACGGCCCTGGCGATCCTGGCCGCCGGGACTGCCCAGATCTTCATCGCCCGATGAAAGTGGGCGAATCGGTCTCCGGGGATCATGCCCCGAGCCGATTCGTCCAAACCGGTTCACCGCACGCTCGGAATGGGCAAAGCTGCGGGAGATCCGACGATGCGGAACCGGCCCGTCACCGATACGCCCGACCCGCCAGACACCATCCCGCCAGACACCATCCCGCCAGACACCAACCCGGAGGCTTCCATGGCTGATCACTTCGACGTCGTGGTCCTCGGCGGCGGCCCGGGTGGATACGCCGCCGCGCTCTACGGTGCGGCCGCCGGCCTCGACATCGCGTTGATCGAGGAGGCGCGCATCGGCGGGACGTGCCTGCACCGGGGTTGCATCCCGGCCAAGGAGCTGCTCCAGACGGCCGAGGTGCTCCGGACGGTGCGAGGCGCCAAGGAGTTCGGCGTCGACGCCGGCCAACCGACGCTGGACATCGCCACGAGCCTGGCGCGCAAGCAGACCGTCGTCGATCGACTCACCAAGGGCCTCGAGGGCCTGCTCAAGGGGCGCAAGGTCACGGTCCTCGTCGGCACGGGCACCGTCGTCGATGCGGCAGCCCGCCGGGTGCGGGTCTCCGACGGCACCGAGCTCACCGGCGAGGCGCTCATCCTCGCCACAGGTTCGGCCACGCGTTCCATCCCGGGGTTCGACTTCGACGGCGAGAAGGTCCTCTCGTCGGACCACGTCCTGACCATGGATCAGATCCCGGGCCGGGTCGCGATCATCGGCGGTGGGGCGATCGGCTGCGAGTTCGCGTCCTACCTGGCCGATGTCGGCAGTGAGGTCACGGTGCTCGAGGCCCTGCCGAGCATCCTTCCGGGGGTCGACAAGCAGGTTGCCGATGTCGTCGCCCGGGCCTTCAAGAAGCGGCGCATCACCGTGCAGACCGGCGTCACCGTCTCCGGGTACGACCGCGGTACCGCACTCACGCTCCACGCGTCGCGCGGCGACGAAGTGCTCGACCTCGAGGTCGACGCGATCGTGGTGAGCGTCGGCCGCCGCCCTCGCTCGGAGAACATCGGACTCGAGGGCTCCGGCGTCGTCGTGGACCAGCGGGGATTCGTGACCGTCGACGACCACATGCGGACCGCAGTGCCCGGCGTGTATGCGGTGGGCGACCTGGTGGCGACCCCTGCACTCGCGCATGTCGGCTTCGCGGAGGCGATCGTCGCGATCAAGTCCATCCTCGGCGAGGACGTGATCCCGCTCGACTACGACCGGGTGCCGTGGGGGATCTACTGCCATCCGGAGGTCGCGTTCACCGGACTCACGGAGCAGGCCGCCATCGACCGCGGTTACGACGTCGAGACGTCGGTGCACCGCTTCGTGGGTAACGGGCGGGCGCTCATCATCGGTGAGCCCGACGGCGTGGTGAAGATCGTCGCCGAACGGGGGAGTGGGGTGATCCTCGGCGTGCACATCGCGGGGCCATGGGCCACCGAACTGATCGGTGAGGGATACCTCGCGGTGAACTGGGAGGCGACGGCGGCCGATCTCGGCGCGCTGATCCACCCGCATCCGACGCTCGGCGAACTGTTCGGCGAATCGGCGCTGGCGCTCACCGGTCGCTCACTACATGGGTAACGGAAGGGAACGCACGTGGATGTGACGATGCCCCAACTCGGCGAGACGGTCACCGAGGGGACCATCACCAAGTGGTTCAAGGCGGTCGGTGACTCGGTCGCGCTCGACGAACCACTCTTCGAGGTTTCGACGGACAAGGTCGACTCCGAGGTGCCGTCGCCCGGTGCCGGGGTACTCACCGAGATCGTCGTTGCCGAAGGTGACACCGTCGACGTCGGCGTGCGCCTCGCCGTCATCGGCGACGCCGGCGACGCGCCTGCGCCCGCACCGGCCACGGCCGCCGAGCCGGCCGAGGCTCCGCCCGCGCCCGCGCCCGCGCCGGTTCCGGCTCCGCCCGCGGCGGTGAACCCCGCTCCCGCTCCCGCTCCTGCGCCGGCCCCGGCTCCGGCTCCGGTTCCGGCTCCGGCCGCGAACGGATCGCCCACCGGTCGGGTCACCTCCCCGCTCGTGCGCAAGATGATCAGCGAGCGCGGGCTCGATGCATCTGCCATCGCCGGGAGCGGCGAAGGCGGTCGGATCACCCGGCGCGACGTCGAGTCGGCCGGCAGCCGCACCGCCGGGGCGCCGGCGCCCGGCCCGGCGCCGAGTGCCGCGCCGCCCCAGGTGCGCGTCGGGGACGAGCGGATCCCGTTCGACAACATCCGGCGGCGCACCGCCGAGCACATGGTGCAGTCCAAGGCAACCAGCGCGCACGTGGCCACCGCGGTCGAGGTCGACTTCGAGGCGGTCGAGCGGGTGCGGCGTGCCCAGGGAACGCAGTTCCGCGCCGAGGAGGGGTTCGGGCTCACCTACCTCCCGTTCATCGTGCGGGCGTTCTGCGACGCCGTGCACCACTACCCCGCGGTGAACGCCAGCGTCGACGGCGACACGCTCGTCGTCCATCACGACATCAACCTCGGCATCGCGGTCGACCTCGAGTTCTCGGGGCTCATCGCGCCAGTCGTGCGCTCGGCCGACGCGTTGCGCCTCCGGAACGTCGCCCGGGAGATCAACGACCTCGCGGCCCGGGCCCGTTCCAAGCAACTCGGTCCCGACGAGATCATGGGCGGGACCTTCACGATCACCAACATGGGTCCGTTCGGCACCCTGTTCACGGTGCCGATCATCAACCAGCCCCAGGTGGCGATCCTCGCGACCGACGCGGTGCGCAAGCGGCCCGTGGTGGTCGAGGGTCCCGACGGCGACGACGCGATCGCCGTGCATTCGGTGGGGGTGCTCACGCTCACCTGGGACCACCGGGCGTTCGACGGCGCGTACGCGGCGTCGTTCCTCCACGCGATGGCCGAGATCATCGAGACGCGCGACTGGGAAGCCGAGCTGGCGTGACGCGCCGATGACGGGCACCGGCCGCACCCTGCGGAGCCGCTGGCTCGGTCGTGTCGGCTACGACGAGGCCCTGGCGCTCCAGCGCGCGATTCACGCCTGGAGCGACGAGGACTACCTCCTGCTCCTCGAACACCCGCACACCTACACGCTCGGGCGGCGTGCGGATCCCGCGCACGTCCTCGTGGATCCGGTGTCCGTCGGGGCCGAGTTGATCGAGACCGACCGGGGTGGCGACGTCACGTACCACGGTCCGGGCCAGCTCGTGGGGTATCCGGTCGGCGAACTCGCGATGGCGGCAGCCGGGATGCGCGACGTCGTGGCCCACGTCCGCCGGATCGAAGCCGCGCTGATCGACGTGCTCGCCGAGTTCTCCATCTTGGGCGAACGGGTCGACGGGCGGAGCGGTGTGTGGGTGCGCGCCGCGGGTTCGACCGGCATCGGCGGGCCGGCGATGCAGAAGATCGCGGCAATCGGCGTCCGGGTCGCGCGGGGCCGCACGATGCACGGGTTCGCGCTCAACGTCGACTGTGACCTTGCGATGTTCGGTCATATCGTGCCGTGCGGCATCTCGGACGCGGGCGTCACGTCGATGGCGGCCGTCCTCGGGTCTGCGCCCGACATGGCCGGGGTGGTCGAGGCCGTGACGCGGGCCTGGGCCCGGGCCGACCGTCACCTGCAGGTCGAGACGGCCGCCGTGGCCCACCAGCGCGTCGAAGGCGGCGACGACGTCGGTACCGGCCGGCGGCCGGGCTGGATGAAGGTGACTGCAGACCTCGGCCCCGAGTACCGCGAGCTCAAACGATTGGTCCACGACCAGGGACTGCACACCGTCTGCGAGGAAGCGGGTTGTCCCAACATCTTCGAGTGCTGGTCGCAGCGCACCGCCACGTTCATGATCCTCGGTGACCGGTGCACCCGGGCCTGCGGCTTCTGTCTCGTCGACACGCGCAAGCCGTTCCCGATCGACCCCGACGAACCGCGCCGCGTGGCCGACGCGGTCGCCACGCTCGGCCTGGCGCACGCGGTGATCACGAGCGTCGCGCGTGACGACGTACCCGACGGTGGCGCGGCCGGCTTCGCGGCCACCATCCGTGCGGTGCGGGAACGCAATCCGGAGACCACCATCGAGGTGCTCATCCCCGACTGCAAGGGCGATGCCGCGTCACTCGCCACCATCTTCGACGCGCGGCCCGACGTGTTGAACCACAACCTCGAGACCGTGGCCCGCTTGCAACGCCGGGCCCGGCCGTCGGCGGGATACGCGCGCTCGCTCTCGGTGTTGGCGCGGTCCAAGGACGCGGGACTGGTGACGAAGTCGGGGATCATCCTCGGCCTCGGTGAGACGCTCGACGAAGTGCGGGCGGCGATCACCGATCTCGCGGCGGTCGGTGTCGACGTCCTGACCCTGGGTCAGTACCTCAGACCGTCGCCCGACCACCTGCCCGTGGCGCGATGGGTGACCCCGGCGGAGTTCGACGAGTTGGGCGAGTTCGCCCGCAACCTCGGTTTCGCCCACGTCGAGTCCGGGCCGCTCGTCCGCTCGAGCTACCACGCCCGCGCCGGTGCCGATGCCGCGCTCGGCATCCCGGCCTAGGAGCGGCGGTGGCCACCGACGTGTTCGCCGACCGGCAGGCCCGCGCCCGGGCCGCGTTGGAAGCGGCCGGTGTCGACGTGCTGTTGCTCTCGGTCGGGGCGGACCTGCCGTATCTCACCGGCTACGAGGCGATGCCACTCGAACGACTCACCATGCTCGTGTTGACGCGCGACGGCGAGGCCACGCTCGTGGTCCCGGAACTCGAAGCACCGCGCGTGCCGCACAACGGCTCGTGCACGTTGGCCGCGTGGCCCGAGGGGGCCGACCCGGTGGCGATGGTCGGGATGCTCGCCCGCGGTGCCAGGCGGGTCGCGATCGGCGACCAGACCTGGAGCCGGTTCACGCTGGCCCTGCAGTCGGTGATGCCCGACGTCGCGTTCGGCCCGGCGAACGCCATCACCGGTCCCCTTCGCGCGGTCAAGGACGCGGCCGAGGTCGAGGCGCTGCGCGCTGCGGCCCACGCCGTCGACGCAGTCGCATCGGAGATGCGGAGCCGGCCGTTCGGCGGCCGGACCGAAGCCGACGTGAGCCGCGAACTGGTCGACCGGATGCTCGAGCACGGACACCAACGTTCGAACTTCGCCATCGTCGGATCAGGGCCCAACGGCGCGTCACCGCATCACGACGCCGGTGACCGGATCATCGAGGACGGCGATGTGGTCGTCTGCGACTTCGGCGGCACGATGGCCGGCTACTGCTCGGACACGACCCGCATGTTCGTGGTCGGTGCGCCCACGAACGAAGTGGCCGAGACCTACGCCGCGTTGGCCGAGGCGCAGGAACTCGCGGTGCGGGCGGCCACCGTCGGGACCACCTGCGCGGCGGTCGATGCCGTGGCCCGGAGCTCCCTCGCCGCGCGTGGTCTGGCCGACGCGTTCATCCATCGCATCGGTCACGGGATCGGGTTGGAGGCTCACGAGGATCCCTATCTCGTCGCGGGGAACGACACGCGGTTGGTGGCGGGCCACGCGTTCAGTATCGAACCCGGCGTCTACTTTCCCGGTCGGTTCGGGATGCGGCTGGAAGACATCGTGGTCGCCACGAACTCGGGACCGGATCGGCTCAACTGTTCTCCGCGCGATCTCGCGTCCGTGGCCTGAGTCGTGCATCTCGACGCGGCGACCCTGCTGCTCCAGTGGGCCACCGGCGGGCTCGCCTTCCTCTGGGTCACGACGCGCGGGCGGCTGGTGAGCCTCGGGTACGGCTGGCTGCTCCGGGGCGTCTTCGGGGTGCTGGCGCTCGGTGGCATCGGCGCCGAGGTGCGCTCCGGTCACACCGGGGCCGGTCACGCGTGGTTCCTGGCGGGGAGTGTCGGTGTGGTCCTGGGGGCGGTGGCGGCGCTCGTCGTCAGCGTCGTCCGGCGCGGCGCCGGGGTCCGAGAAGCCGAGGCGGCCCGACTCGAGTCGGAGGCCCGGGTCGCGGCCATGGCCGGTGGGCGCGAGCGCGACCGGGACGTGAGCCCCCCCGTCGTCGGTCGGGAGTTCCCGCCGGCGCTCGATCTCGTTGCTCCCGTCGCGGGAATCGTCGGCCTGCTCGGCGCCGCGGCGTTCACCGGCGGATCGTTCGCCCTCGCGGCAGCGCGACTCGTCGTGGGCGCGCTGTTCCTGGGGGTGGTCACCGACGCGATGCTCCTCGGGCACTGGTACCTCACCCAGCCCGGACTGCCGCGCGCGCCGCTGAAGGAACTGGTCCGGTGGAGTGCCTACGTGTGGCCGGCCGAGGTACTCGTGATGCTGCTGCCGCCCGGGATGATCGGCGTCCTCAACAGTTCCCACTCCGACGGATACGGGGGACTGCTCGGTTGGATGTGGGTGGTCTGCGCGATCACCACCGCGATCCTCTTCGGGGTCACCTGGCTCGCGCTGCGCGAACGGTTCTACTCCGCGGTGATGGCGGCCACCGGTCTGCTCTACCTCGCGATCCTCACCGCGTTCGGCACCGATCTCGTAGCGCGTGCGTTGCTCGCGCCATGACGCCGTCGCCTCCGGCCACGAAACAGGGGCGACGAGTTCGCAGAGCGGTGACGACGGCGGTCGCGTTGAGTCTGGTCCTGATGACGACGCCGGCACCGGCCGGCGCGCGTCGCTCCGCCCGCTGGGATCCGCGGCTCGCACCGATCGCGCACCGGGTGGAGCAGCTGCGGCACCTCCGCTTCGAGCACCCGGTGCCCGCCGAGTTCCTTCCCGTCGCCAGGTTCCGCAAGCGCGTGACCCAGGACCAGGCCAAGACGACGAAGCAGCAGCGCCGGCAACTCGCGGTATCCGAGGCCGAACTGCGCGCCCTCGGACTGGTCGCCGGCGACTTCGACCTGTTCCGGGCCACCAACGAGGTGCAGGGCGCGAGCGTGCTCGCGTACTACGACTCGGACGCGAAGAAGATCGTCGTGCGGGGGACCACCCTCGACGCCGAGGCCCGCATCACCCTCGCCCACGAACTCACCCACGCGTTGCAGGACCAGCACTACGACCTCGAACGCATCAACCGCGAGGCGAAGTCCTCCGGCGCGCAGGACGCGGAACTCGCCCTCGTCGAAGGCGACGCCACGCGCATCGAGAACAAGTACTACGACGGGCTGAGCGCCAAGGACCAGAAGTTCATCGATCGGGCCGAAGGCCCCGACGGGTCGGCGAGCGGTCAGCCCGAGGTTCCCGACATCGGGGCCCGGGCAGCATCCGAGGGCATCGTCGGCGCCGAGTTGGAAGCGCCGTACGCGCTCGGTCCCCAGATGGTGGACGCGATTCTCGCCGCCGACCACCGGCCCGGCCTGGCGAGCGCGTTCCGGAGGCCGCCGAACACACAGCTCGATTTCCTCCTGCCCTCGGAGGCCCTCGACCGCGAGCAGCTCCCGAAACTGGCGCGGCCGGCGCTACCGCGCGGTGCTCGTCGCCTCGCGGTCCACCAGCCCGACGACTTCGGCGCGGCGGACGTGTTCTTCCTCCTGGCCAGCCGGGTGCCGGCGCCCACGGCACTCCGGGCCGCCGACACATGGTCGAACGGGCGTGAGCTGATCTCGCGGGGCCGGGACGGCACGGTGTGTGTGGACGTCGCCCTGGCCACCCGGACGCGGTCCGGTGCCCACCGATTGAACGTCGCGCTGGAGCTCTGGGCCGCGGCCCTCCCCGGTGCGCAGGTGCACGCCACCCGATCCGGTGCCCGGGTGCACGCGTGCGACGCCGGGCGCGCCGCGCTCGCACCGCCGAACACCGCCGCATCGGCGTTGAGTCTGGCCGCCGTGCGCTCGTCGTTGGTCGGTGAGTTGGTGAGCGGCGGTGCGCCGGGTCCGATCGCGTCGTGCATCGGCGACCGCATGCTGGACCGACCCGAGTTCGCGGTCCTCGTCGCGCACTACGACCAGGAGCCGACGAAAGCGGAGATCACTTCGATCCGTTCGATGATCGACGCGCTCATCGCGGCGTGTCGCTGATCCCGACGTACGACCGCGTTCGGCCCGGCTTCACTGTTGGGCGTTGCGGACCGGTCCGGGGCCGAGGTCGACGAGCCACGCCGTGCCGTACCGGTGTGCGGTCGCGCCGGGCGGGAGGTGGTCGAGGATCGATCGGACCCGCGCGCCGGAGAGCTGCGGGAAACCGGCCGTCGTGTGGGTGTGGAGGATCAGGTAGCGGACGTGCAGCCGCGCGACGGCGTCGGCCCCGGCCGGCGCCGGGTACTGGTTGATCGCGTCGACGTTCGGGATGTAGTCGTCGGGCCAGCCTCCCGACTGACCGTTGACCCGCGGATGCCAGTCGAGGGTCGAGTAGAGCATGCGGACCGCTTCCACGTAGGACCACGCGAGCCCGCCGTCGCGGGCGGCGGGACTCTCCATCGGAAGCTCGGCGACCGCGCCGGCCGGACGATGGTCGAGCGCGTGGTACACGGCGAGTGCGCTGCGATTCTCGGGCACGTCCACGTGGGTGAGCGGCGCGGCCTGCTCGACCATCAGCAGCGCGATCATCAGCGTCACGACTGCCAATGCGGCGCGCGGCTTGAGCCGTGCCGTCAGGGCGGAGTATCCGATCGCGGCCAATGCACAGCACGCGAGCAGCGCCGGAACCGCGAAGCGGGCGGTGACGCGGATCCCGCCGAACCCCGGGACGTGCTGGTGTAGCCACGTGAACGGCATCGCCTGCCCGAACGCCTCCGGCCCGATGGCGACGACGAGGCTGGCCGCCGCGGCGGCCAGCATGAGGCCGATCTCCCGGCGCTGCCGCCGGACCGCGTCGGCGGCCGGGTTGGGCGCGCCTCGACCGCGTCGCCGCAGCCCCGCGATGAGGAATCCGACTCCGGCCAGTGCGAAGACACCGGTGGAGAAGCCGGGGAAGAAGGAATGCTCCCGCCGGGCGGGACGGTCGTCGGCGGCCGCATCGAGCCCCGGGTAGAGATAGCTGCCCGGCGCGACCGTGATGGCGTCGGTCGCCTTCGAACTCCATTCCGCCACCAGTGGTCGCTTCGTGCTCAGCCGCGCGTACGGGATGATCACCGGGATCGCAAGCAGCGAGACGAGACCGGTCACCACGATCGCGCGCCACATCGGGGCCGACAGTCGGGCGCGCTTGACGACGAACCAGATCACCAGGATGGTCGCGAGACAGATGACCCACGTGAGCGCGTAATAGAGCGACCCGAGGAACATGCTCACGTTGAGGAGGCCGAGGAACACGGCATCTCGGATGCGGGGACGGTCGAGGATGCGGAACGTGAGGAGGAAACCGAGCGAGTACTGACCGACGAGGAGCAGATGGATGTGGCCGATGTGACCGAACGAATAGCTCGAGAACCCGAAGGCGATGGCTCCGAGAATCGCCGCGTCGGTCCGTCCGGTCAATCGACGGAGCAGCGCATACGTGGCGCCGAGGGTGAACAGGAGGACCTCGATGGTCACGACGTTCAGACTCAGGGCCCACGATCCGCCCAGCGCGCGCACGAGCGCGTACGGCGGTACGAGGAGCAGCAGGGAGTCGGTGTACGCGAGTGAGTCGGGATGGGGCCAGAAGATGTTGGCCTGGAAGACCTGGGTCGGATGCGATGCGAGGGTGTGACTGCTCCACGAGAGATTCCACCCGTAGATCGCGGGATCGCCGAGGTTGGTCAGCGTGTGCGTCAGGTCGTGGAGCGTGGGTCGGAGGGCGATCGCGATCACCACGAGGAAGAGCAGTGTGACGAGCACCGGCCGTCGGATCCGGTACGGATCCGACGGTTCGGCCGCGTCCGTTGGCGACCGGCGCGTCATCGACCTGGAGTGTAACGACCGTATGGATTTCGTGGTTCCGACCGCACCGACGATGGCGCGGGTCAGACGACGAAGTACTTGGCCTCGGGGTGCGGCACGATGATGGCGCTGGTCGACTGCTCGGGCTCGAGCTGGAACTCCTCGGTCAGCACGACGCCGATGCGGTCGACCTCGAGCAGATCGACCAGCTTCTCCTGGTCCTCGAGGTCCGGGCACGCGGGATAGCCCCAGGAGTAGCGCGAGCCCCGGTACTTCTGGCGGAACAGGCCGGCCAGCGACGGCCCGTCCTCGTCGGCGAAGCCCCATTCCTCGCGGATGCGGCGATGCCAGAGTTCCGCGAGGGCCTCGGTCATCTCCACCGACAACCCGTGGCAGAGCAGGTACTCCTGATACCGGTTCTCGGCGAACAGTTCGCGTTCGCGTGCGGTCGCCTCGGATCCGACGGTGACCACGTGGAACCCCGCGTAGTCGGCGTCGCCGGAGTCGACCGGCCGGAAGAAGTCGGAGATGCTGAGGAAGCGGTCCTTGCGCTGGCGCGGGAACGTGAACCGGCACCGTTCGATGCGCCGGTCGTCGTCGGTCCAGACGATGAGGTCGGTGCCGTCGGCATTGACCGGGAAGTATCCCCATGCCACCGCGGGGACCAGCCAGCCGAGTGACTTCGCACTGTCGAGTTCGGCGCGCAGCGTGGGCCGGATCCGGGTCTTGAAGTCGTCGTCGTTCTCACCGCTCTCGGGGCGGAACTGCCACTGGTTGCGGAACAGCGCGGTCTCGTTGATGTACCCGGCGATCTCGTCGAGGGACACGCCCTTGGCGACCCGGGCGCCGAGGAACGGCGGCACGAAGATCGGGACGTCGGTGGCGACGTCCGATCGCGCGGGGATGTCGACGTCCTCCACCGGCTGCTCACTCTTGCGCGGCGGGAGCTTGCGCCCGCCCGGGGCGCGACCGAAGTCCGGGTCCATGGTGCCGTTGCGCTTCGCGTCGATGAGGGTGTCCATGGTGTGGAGTCCCTCGAACGCGTCCTTGCCGTAGAAGAGGCGACCTTCGTAGACCTCGCGGAGATCCACCTCCACGTAGTTGCGCGTGAGTGCGGCGCCGCCGAGGAGCACCGGCACGTCGGCGAGGCCGAGCGCGTTCATCTCCAGCAGGTTCTCGCGCATGATGATCGTGCTCTTCACGAGCAGCCCGCTCATCCCGATGGCGTCCGCCGAAACTTCCTTCGCCTTGTCGACGAAGGTCTGGAGCGGCGCCTTGATCCCGATGTTGTGGACCTCGTACCCGTTGTTCGTGAGGATGATGTCGACGAGGTTCTTCCCGATGTCGTGGACGTCGCCCTTCACCGTGCCGATGACGACGACCCCCTTCCCGCCGGCGTCGGCCTTCTCCATGTGGGGTTCGAGGTGCGCGACCGCGGCCTTCATCGTCTCCGCGCTCTGGAGCACGAACGGCAGCTGCATCTCGCCGCGGCCGAACAGGTCGCCGACGACCTTCATGCCCTCGAGCAGCACGTCGTTGATGATCGACAGTGCCTTGCGCCCGCCCGCGAGTGCTTCGTCGATCTCGTCGGTGAGGCCGTCGCGGTCGCCGTCGATGATGCGGTGGCTGAGTCGTTCCTCCACCGGCCATCCCGAACGGTCCTCGCGTTCGACCGCACCCGCCTCGACGCCTTCGAAGAGGTTGAGCAACTCGGTGAGCGGGTCGTAGGTCGCGGTCCGCCGGTCGTAGATCAGGTCGAGCGCCACTTCGCGGGCGCGGTCGTCGATCTTGTGCATCGGCATGATCCGGGCCGCGTGGGCGATGGCGGCGTCGAGGCCGGCCTCCCGGCACTCGTGGAGGAACACGCTGTTGAGCACGTGGCGGATCGCGGGCTTCAGACCGAAGCTCACGTTCGAGAGGCCCAGGATCGTCGACGATCCCGGCAACTCGTCCTTGGCGCGCCGGATCGCCTCGATGGTCTCGATGCCGTCGCGCCGCAACTCGTCCTGGCCGGACCCGAGTGGGAACGTGAGCATGTCGAAGATGAGGTCGGTGGGGTCGATGCCGTACTGCTCGGTCGCGAGCGTGTAGATCCGCTTGCAGACCCGCAGCTTCCAGTCGGCGTCGCGGGCCTGGCCCTCCTCGTCGATCGCGAGGCAGATCACGGCCGCGCCGTACTCGCTGGCGAGGGTGAAGACGCGGTCGAGCCGGGACCCCGGCGCCTCGCCGTCCTCGAGGTTGGCGGAGTTGAGGATCGCCTTCCCGCCGGAGTGCTGGAGCCCGGCCTCGAGCACCTGGGGTTCGGTGGAGTCGAACACGAGCGGGAGCGCGGCCTGCGTGGCGAAGCGCGATGCGATCTCGTTCATGTCGGCGGTGCCGTCACGCCCGACGTAGTCGACGCAGACGTCGAGGACGTGGGCGCCTTCCTTCACCTGTTCGCGCGCCATCTGCACACAGGTGTCCCAGTCGGCGTCGAGCATCGCGTCGCGGAACTTCTTCGAACCGTTGGCGTTGGTGCGCTCGCCGACCGCGAGGTACGCGAGTTCCTGGTGGTAGGGGACGGCCGAGTAGATGCTCGAACAGCCCGGCTCCGAACGCGGGGTGCGCGGGACCGGGGCGCGGTCGGGGCCGAGGCGCTCGACCACCGCGGCGAGGTGCTCGGGCGTGGTGCCGCAGCAACCACCGACAACGTTGAGCCCGAACTCCGCGACGAACCGCTCGTGCGCGTCGGCGAGGAGTGGCGGCGTGAGGTCGTAGTGCGTGTGGCCGTCGACCACCGACGGCAGGCCCGCGTTGGGGAGACACGAGAGGAACGTGCGGCCGTGTTGGGCGAGGTAGCGCAGGTGCTCGGTCATCTCGTTGGGACCGGTGGCGCAGTTGAGGCCGATCACATCGGGTCGCATCGCCTCGAGCGCGTTGACCGCGGCACCGATCTCGGATCCGACGAGCATGCGCCCGGTGGTCTCCATCGTGACCTGGACCATGAGCGGGAGTTCACGTCCGGCGTCGGCCATGGCGCGCCGGCACGCGACCAGCGCGGCCTTGGCCTGGAGCAGGTCGTAGACGGTCTCCACCAGGAGCACGTCGACGCCACCGGCGATGAGGCCGGCGGCTTGCTCCTGGTAGTCGGTCCGCAGGTCGACGAACGTGATCGCACCGAGTGAGGGCAGTCGGGTGCCGGGGCCGATCGAGCCGACGACCCACCGGGGCCGGTCGGGGGTGCTGAACTCCTCGGCCGCCTCCTTGGCGAGGCGGGCGGCGGTGACGTTCATGTCGTAGGCCTGATCGGCGATGCCGTACTCGTTGAGCACGAGGCCGAAGGATCCGAACGTGGCGGTCTCCACCGCGTCCACGCCCACTGCGAAGTATTCGGAGTGCATCTGGCGGATCAGTTCGGGGCGGGTGACGACGAGGTGTTCGTTGCAGCCTTCGAGGGCCTCGCCGCCGAAGTCCTCGGGTCCGAGATCCTGGCCCTGGACCCACGTGCCGAAGGCACCGTCGAGGATCAGGACGCGTTCGGGCAAGGTGGCAAGAAAGTCCGACATGAGGCAGTCCAGGCTACCGGGTCGCCTTCGCCCGACCGTCCCCGTAAGGGCACAGCCGACCCGATACGGTCGATCCATGGATCGCGCGAAGGTTGGCCACGCGGCTGGGAACGCCGCACGCAGCCTGCACTGCCGCATCATCGACTCCGGTCGCTAGCGGCGCGTATGAACCGCGCCATACAACGGTGGAGCACCGTGTTGCCGACGGGAACGGGTGCCGTGGGCATCTGGATCGCCGCGAGTGGCGCGCTGGCGTACGCGTTCCTCGCGATCACCGGTCGCGCGCTCGGTCCCGAGAGCGCCTCGGGACTCTCCACGCTGTGGGTCGTCGGCTTCCTCGTCGGCCAGGCGGCCGGTCTCCCGCTGGAACAGGAGGTCTCCCGGGCGATCTCGAGTCGGCGGGCGCGACACGTTGGCGTGGGTCCGGTCGTGCTTCGCGCGGCCATCGCCGGTGGCGTCTTCACGGTCGTGGTGGTCATCGCGATCTTCGCGGCGGGATCCTGGCTGGTCGACCGGCTCTTCGGCGGGAACTGGTTGCTCCTCGTCTCGTTCGCCATCCTCTTCGTCGGCACGATGCTCGAGTACCTCGTGCGGGGCGTGCTGGCCGGCAGTGCGCGCTTCGGCGCCTACGGCCGGCTCATCGGCGCCGAAGCCGGGGTGCGGGTGGTGGCGGTCGGGATCCTCGCGGCGGTGGGCATCGGGAGTGCCGGACCGTACGGGTTGGTGCTGGCGGTTGCGCCCTTCGTCGGGGTGGGCGTTGCGCTCATCGGTACCGAACGAGCCGACTTCGGTGGCCGGGGGCCATCGTCGGCCTGGTCGGAACTGACCCGATCGCTCGGGTGGCTGTTCGCCGGGGCGCTCTTCGCGCAGGCCCTCGTGAACCTCGGGCCGGTTTCGGTGCGGTTGCTCGCGCCGCACGCCGGACAGTTGACCAGCGCGTTCGTCGCCAGCCTGATCGTGGCGCGGGTGCCTGTCTTCCTCTTCCAAGCCGCGCAGGCCGCGTTGCTCCCGCGCCTCTCCCACCACGCCGGGGGCGGACACGCCGAGGTGCTGGCCGCCGAGACGGCCGCACTGGTGCGGGCGTTGATCGTGCTCGTCGCGGTCGCCGCGGGCGGCGCCGCGCTCCTCGGCCCGACCGTGGTGCGTCTCGGCTGGGGCGACGGGTTCGCGCTCGGCGCGTCGGATTTCGCGGTCCTCGCCGCGGCCAGTTGCATCTACCTCGTCGCCCTCACGGTCGCGCAGGCCCTGGTTGCCCTCGAATGCCCGAATCGCGCAATGTGGGCATGGGCGATCGGGGTCGGGGTACTCGCGCTCTGCGTGGTGTTCGGCGCCGATGTCCTCACCCGCGTGGAAGTGGGCTTCCTCGCCGGAACGGTCACGTCCGCCGTCGCGATGGGACTGCTCCTGCGCCGACCGATGGCGCACGCGCGTGCCGCGTCTCCGGTCCCCGATCGCGCGGGTGGTGACCGATAACCTCCGTGCCCAGCGGGCACGTGCATCGGGTGGGGTGCTGGATCCCCAATGCCGAAACGACAACGGAGTTCACATGCGCATTCTGATCCTTGGCGGCGACGGTTACCTCGGGTGGCCGACCGCGATGCACTTCTCGCGGCTGGGCGACGACGTCGCGATCGTCGACAACTTCACGCGACGGAGTGGTCACCTCGAGCGCGGCACCGACAGCCTCACGCCCATCGCACCGATCCAGGATCGCGTCGCAGCGTGGGAGCAGATCAGCGGCAAGCGGATCGAGTCGCACATCCTCGACATCTGCGACTACAAGAACCTCCTCGCGCTGTTCCGCAGCTTCATGCCGGACACGATCGTCCACTACGGCGAGATCGCGTCGGCGCCCTACTCCATGATCGACCGCGATCACGCGTGGGAGACCCAGCGCAACAACGTCGAAGGTTGCATGAACGTGATCTGGGCGATGCACGAGGTGTGTCCCGACGCCCACCTGGTGAAGCTCGGCACGATGGGCGAGTACGGCACGCCGAACATCGACATCGAAGAGGGCTACATCGACCTCGACCACAACGGTCGCACCGACCGGCTGCCCTTCCCGAAACTGCCCGGCAGCTTCTACCACCTCTCCAAGGTGCACGACACGCACAACATCCACTTCGCGTGCCGGATGTGGGGCATGCGGGCGACCGATCTCAACCAGGGTGTGGTGTACGGAATCCACACCGACGACACCGAGCTCGACGACCGGTTGCTCACCCGGTTCGACTACGACGAGATCTTCGGCACGGCCCTCAACCGCTTCTGTGTGCAGGCGGTGCTGGGTCATCCGATCACGGTGTACGGGAAGGGCATGCAGACGCGTGGCTTCCTCAACATCCGGGACACGATCCAGTGCATCGAGCTGGCGACGCGCAACCCGGCGGCCGTCGGCGAGATGCGGGTCTTCAACCAGTTCACCGAGGTGTTCACCGTGCTCCAGCTCGGTGAAGAAGTGGTGACTGCGGCGCGTCACCTCGGGTACAACGCGGAGCTGAACCACGTCGACAACCCGCGCTTCGAACTCGAGGAGCACTACTACAACCCGACCCACACCGGGCTCCTCGAGTTGGGACTGAAGCCGCGTCTGCTCTCCGACGAGTTGATCGAGACGGTGCTCCACACCATCGAGCGATTCAAGGACCGCATCAACCCGCGGGCGATCGACCCCGCAACGCGCTGGCGCTGAGCCTCGGCTCGGTATGAGCGGGTGACATCACCGCGGGAGCGCCGCAGGTTCGCGCTCGCGGTCGCCGCCATCATCGGACTGGCGTTCGTCCTTCGCGTCTTCCAACTCGGTACCGACAGCTTCTGGGTCGACGAGATCAACGTCCTGGCCTTCGTCCGGTCCGGCCACCTCCTGAGTGATCTCCGGGCGCGGGGCGGACCGTTCGAACCGCCGCTGCACTACCTCGCGGTCTGGGCCGCGTCGGCGCTGCCCATCGGCTTCGAGGCCGCGGCTCGGGTCCCCGCCGTCCTGTTCGGCACGCTCGAGGTCGGCGCGCTGATGCTCGTCACCCGCCGGCTGACCCGCCGGGCCGACGTCACGTTGCTGGCGGGCGTGTTTCTCGCGGTGGCACCGTTCGCGGTGCGCTACTCGCAGGAGAACCGCTACTACACGACGTTCTCGGCGCTGCACCTGCTCACGTGGTGGCTCGTGGTGCGCAGCCTGCAGGAACGCAGGCGCGCGGCGTTCCTGTGGTGGGGTGCCGGGGTCGGTCTGCTGATCCTCTCCCACCCGTTCGCCCCGCTGGTGCTCCTGGTGCAGTTGGTGACGGTGGGCTGGATCGCGAGGTCCGAGCACAAACGTGGCAATCCGGAACAGGGGCGCTGGCTCGTCCAGGACGCGTTCCGGGGCCTCCTCGTCGCGGTCGCGGTGATCGCGCCCTGGTACCTCTGGGGACTGGTGCAGTGGATACCGGACCTGGTCCGGGGCCGGTCGTATTCGCTCAACATCGCGCCCCGGGAAAGCGTGCGTCTCGACTTCGACCTGGTGAAGCGCACCGCCGAATGGCTGCTCGGCAACGGCGGGCGGTGGACGCTCCTCTCCGCGGGGTTGTGTGTCCTGGTCGTTCCGGCCTTCCTGGTCGCGAAGGGTTCGATGCGCCGGGTCGCACTCGGCATCGGGTGCTACGGAGGCGGGTTCTTCCTGATCCTCGTCCCGCTCACCCACGTCCTCAACACGTACTTCGCGATGCGCCGCGTGGAGTTCCTGCTCCCGCTCATGATCCTGCTCTCCGTACTCGGCGTCGTCGCGATCGCCGACTGGTATCTCGAGCGGGACCAGGGCCGCCCCTTCCGGTCGCGCCGCGCGGTCGCGGTGACGACCGCGACGGTGGTGCTGCTCTCGTTGGTCGCGGTCGGCGTCTACTACCACACCGAGAAGACCGACTACCGCGAGCTGGCGAAGGTCGTCGCGGCCACGCCGAAGGACACCGAGATCGTCGTCGGTCCGGTCGACCGGCGGTGGCCTCAGGCGATCCAGCACTACCTCGCGTGGCGCCACGTCCACCACAAACTGCAGTTCGTGATCGCGGGGGACCGCGCCCACCTCCCGGTCGAGACCAGGAAGCCGATCCTGTGGATCACCGGCTCGCCGCCGGGCGGTCGGGAGTTCGCGACGCGCGCGCTGAACTCGGCGCCGGATCTCCAGGTGATCGCGGGTGATCGCACGTCACCAGGCGCGATCCTGCCGTGGTTCGCGTCGACCAGCCACCCGAGGAGCGCCGCCGAACTGCGCCAACAGTTCCACGTGATCTCCCATCTGGCGGTGTTCCTGTCCCCACCCGAGAGCCCGTTCCCCTGGTGGCCGTTCACCGGCCGGTAGATTCCTCCGATCGTGACTGACAGCAGCGGTGGGGATCGCGCCCTCGACGGTACGACGGTCTTGGTGACCGGCGGCGCCGGGTTCATCGGAGTCAATCTGGGGCGGCTCCTTCGCGTCGCCGGCGCGCGCACCGTCGCGTTCGACAGCTTCGTCACGGGCCGCGCATCCGACGCCGAGGCTGCCGGCTACGAGGAGATCATCGAAGGGGACATCCGTGATGCCGACGCGATGACCGCCGCGGCTCGCGGGGTCGACGCGATCGTCCACCTCGCCGCGCGCACCGGCGTCGTCGACTCGGTCGAGGACCCGCGTGGCGACGCCGAGGTAAACGTGTTCGGCACGCTCAACGCGTTGATCGCGGCCCGCGACGCGGGTGCCGGCGCGTTCGTGTTCGCCAGTTCGGGCGCGCCGCTCGGTTCGGTCGAGCCGCCGGGCCACGAGGGGCTGGCCCCCCGCCCGCTGTCGCCGTACGGGGCGTCGAAGCTCGCCGGCGAAGGGCTGTGCTCCGCGTTCTCGGGTTCCTACGGCATCGCTGCGACCGCGTTGCGCTTCACCAACGTCTACGGCCCGTACAGCTACCACAAGGGCAGCGTCGTGGCGTTGTGCATGAAACGAATCATGGACGGTGAGCCGCTGGTGGTCTACGGCGACGGTGAGCAGACGCGCGACTTTCTCTACATCGACGACCTGTGCAGCGCGGTGATCGCATCGATTGTCCGCCGGCCGACGGGTGGCCTCTACCAACTCGGAACCGGGACCGAGACGTCGGTCAACGAACTCATGGCACTGCTGATCGACCTGATGTCGGACCGCAAGGTCACCATCGTGAACGAACCGGACCGGCGGGGCGAGATCCGCCGCGCGTTCTCCGACATCAGCCGGGCGCGGGCCGACCTCGGCTACTCCCCCGATACGCCACTCCGCGAGGGACTGAAGACCACGTGTGATTGGTTCAGACAGGAGTACGGATCATGAACCGACACCTGCGCGCGTTGGACCAGAAGTTCGGTGACCTCGTCGGTGCGTTGGCGCGAAGCGCGGCGCCGGACGTGAAGCCGTGGACCGAGCCCACGATCGCCGTCGTGATCCCCGCGTACAACGAGGCCGACGGCATCGTCGAAGTGCTCGAGGAGTTGCCGGCGACGTTGGCCGGCTACCGCGTCGAGCCGATCGTCGTCGTCGACGGCGGATCCGACGACACCGCCGGCGTCGCCCGGGCCGCGGGGTACATCACCCTGGTCCACCCGGTGAACCGCGGTCAGGGAGAGGCGCTGCGCACCGGGTTCGCCCAGGCGCTCGAACTCGGTGCGCAGATCGTCATGACGATGGACGCCGACGGTCAGCACCGGCCCGATCAGATGATCGACCTGGTGGCACCGATCGTGAGCGACGCGGCCGACTACGTCCAGGGATCGCGCTTCCTCGGTGAGTACGACGACGCCGGCGGTGCGCGCGATCTCGGGATTCGCGGGTTCACGTGGCTCATCAACGGGGTCAGCCACGCAGGCATCACCGACTGCACCAACGGATTCCGCGCCATCCGGGCCAAGTCGCTCGCCACCATGCGGCTCGAGGAACCACGGTTCTCGGCCCCGGAGATCATCATCGAGGCGGCGCGTGCGGGCCTGCGCATGGTCGAGGTACCGGTGCACATCCGTTCGCGTTCGCACGGTGAGAGCAAGAAGCCGAAGCGACTCGGTTACCCGCTCGGATTCCTCGGGGTGATCGCCCGCACGGCACGTCGCGACGGGCTGCGGCGCGCCGTCTCCATGCGGTGACGCCGTACCTCCTCGCAGTCGTATCGGTCCTCTTCTGGATGGTCTTGCCCGGAGTGGCCGTCGGGGTACTGAGTCAGCGTCGGGCCGCGGCACCGTCGCTCGTGCGTTTCGCGACCACCTCGCTCGCGAGCGGGCTGGGGGTCTGGACGCTCGGCGGCGCACTGCTGGTGCGGATCGGCGGTATCGAGGCGAGCGTCGTCTGGTCCGTCGGTGCGGTGCTCGCGCTCGGGTCGGTGATCGTGCTCGTGGTCTGGGGACGAGCACTCGTCGGGCAGTGGGCATCGCCGGACACGACCAAGGAACTCGCGGCGGGAATCGTCACCACCTCGGTCGCGGCGGCGCCGGTCGTGGTGCTGATGGCGCAGCGACGGGACACGCTGCTCGGCTCGACCCCCTGGTACTACTGGCGCCTCGTCCGCGAGACGATCATCGCCGGCCGCCTCCCCGCCCATTCGTTCGAGTGGGGGACCCGGCTCGCGTTCCTCGACGACTATCCCGGGTTCACCGCGAGTTCGGCCGTGCTGGCGGTGGCGAGCGGTCGGCCCTCGACGCTCGTGGCGGCCCAGGTGATGCGGGTCGTCGCCGCGCTCACCACGGCGTTGGCGGGGTACCTCCTCGCGCGCACCGTCGGCGCGAACCGGGTGGCCGCGGCTGCGGCGTCGGTCGTGATCGTGAGCGGCACGACCTTCGTCACGAAGCTGGCGTCGTTCCGCCCGGAGAGCGCGGGATACGCGCTGATGCTCCTCATCCCTGCACTCGCCGTGAGCTGGCTCCAGCACCGCGAACCGGTGGACCTCGTCGTGTTGGCGGGCTCGGCCCTCGCGCTGAGCGAGATCCACGGCGTGGACTGGGTGTTCGCGATGGGCTGGGTCGTGGGTCTGACCGTGGGCGCGTTGTGCTTCGGTCGGCACCGGCGTGAGACGCGCCGCGCCGCGTTCGGACTCCTGGCGGCGATCGGCGCAACGTGGCTCGCCGGTCGCGTCTTCCTCGGTGGTGGACTCTCCGGGGCAGAGAAGTTGGGGAATCTTCCGCGCACGCGCGGCGGGATCGACCCCACGTGGTTGTTCCGCAAT
Organism: Acidimicrobiia bacterium; assembly: GCA_038250905.1. Taxonomy (GTDB): domain Bacteria; phylum Actinomycetota; class Acidimicrobiia; order IMCC26256; family JAENVU01; genus JAENVU01. Next base: position 20,271 of record JBBSBV010000005.1, on the reverse strand, counting down.
CTGGTGGTGGGCGACACCCGATCGGGCTCGCCGCCGGCGTTGGCCTCGGTGGCTCGGGGGGCGCTCCGCAGCGGATTCGCCGGGTTGAGTTGGCAGTGGTGGGCGGGTGCGGTGGTGGTCACATTGATCGGTGTCGGTGCGATGTTGCTCCGCCGCGGGGAGCTCCGAGGCGCCGCGCTCCGGCTGCTCACCTCGGTGGTCGTGACGCTGGTCGTGGTGCTGGTGTTCTCGGCCTTCCTTGCAACGAACTATTCGACCGACGTGCCGCGCCGCACGGGGTACGCGCGTCTGTTCCCGATGATGTACGTCTTCTTGCCGATCGCCGCGGCCGTCGTGATCACGGCGATCTCGCGCGGTCGGCGCTGGTTGGGGCGGGCCATCGCGCTCGTCCTCGCGGTCGCCGTCTTCATCCCCGCCGCGCGGTGGACGTCCCAACTCGATGTGCAGCAACCGTCGCGGACCGCGCTCGGTGCGTTGCGCGACATCCGCCTGCCGGCTTCCGCGCTCGTGCTCACGAACTCGTACAGCGAGGGGTTCGTCCCCGACGTCACCGGCGGTCGGGGCGTGTTGGACGGGCGTGCCCCCTACACCGAGGCCGGCGTACTCCAGCGCGTGAACGGCCAGCTGCGTCGGAGTATCCATTGGTTCGCCGCCCCGTCGGTCGCCGGCGTCGCGCAGCCGCTGCCATTCCCGGGGATCACGCACGTCCTGATCTCGACCGGCACGCCATGGGCGTTGGGCAACGGGGTCGCCTTTCCCACCGACGTCGCCGCGCTCGACGCGCGGCCCGATCTCCAGGTTGCCCGCGTCGGACCGGGCTTCAAGCTCTACCGGGTGGTCGCCGCGGGCTGAGCCGCGCGGTCACCCACTCGCGGGCAGGGCGCAGAGTGCGCGGCGGCTGAGTGTGACCGGCCCACTTGCCGTGCCGGAGAACGAGCGTGAAGGGACGTAGCCCTGCACCCGATCGAAGGTCATGCGTCCCAGGGCGGTGATCCGGAACCCCGAAGGGATGCCGTTCGGGGTGGCGAAGGTGCCGATGACCCAGCCGGGCCCCGCGTCGGTGAACGTGCCGGCGAGCTTGGTGCCGTCGGAGAGCGCGACCTCCACCGGGGGCGGGGTCGCATCGCCCGGTCGGGGCCGGAACTCGATCTGCAGCGACCGGATCTCCGGAGCCTTCCAGTCGATGGTGATCCCGCCGCCGCGCCCCATGTTGAGCAACTCGTCTTCGTTCACGTCGAGATAGGTGACGGCCGGACCGACACTGCGGTGGACCGTGCGTTCCGAGCGTTCGGCCGGATCCACCCGCCACTGGGCCGAGGGATGGACGTCGTAGAGCGCGATCCCGTCGGCGGACCGGCGCAGCACGATGTGCTGCGCGTGGGTGCGGCGCGCCAGCGCGCAGAGTGCAGGCGCGCCGCCGGCGAAGGCTCGTTGCACGGCTCGGACTCGGGGGAGATACGAGGTCCCCGTGGTCGGCCGTAAGGGGAAGCCGAGCTTGACCCAACCCGGGAGCCAGAGGCTGGTGGGCTGGGCACCCGAATGCTCCCAGATGAACTCGGCATCGTTGTCGGGCGCGAGGACGACGTCGGCACCGTGTGCTTCGACGCGGTCGCGCAGCGCGCTGAGGGTGGGTCCCCACGTCGACGCGGCGAACGGATCCGGCGGCACCGGTGCGGTCCACGCGGCCGAGACCCGCCGGTCGATCCAGCGGGCCTCGAAGATGCCGGGAATCGTGATTACGACGACGAGGAGCGGCACCACGATCCGGAGGTCGATCCGTGCCGTCAGCCGTTTCACGGTCACCGTCGCGCAGACCGCGAGAGGGATGCTGGCGAGGAACAACGCGCGCCGACCGGTCAGGACGCCGGTATCGCCGAGGATCAAGCCGGCCCCGGCGATCGGGACGAACGCAGCCAACCAGAGCGCGAAGAACCGTTCGCTCGCCCGGCCCCGGCGGAGCGCGATGACCATGCCGACCGCGCCGAGGATCCCGAGGAGTCCGAACGCACCGATGAGGCCGAAGAGGGTGGCCGGCGGGTCGGTGTTGCCGGGGAAGCTCTTGAGCAGCAGGTGGTCGCTGTCGAGATACGCGAGCAATCGGGGCCACCACCACCAGGCCGACGCGACGAGTGCGACCGTGCCGAGCGCGATCGCGTGCGGAACGGCGCGCCGGATCGCGCGGCGGCGGTCGGTGGTGCCCCAGGCGATCCAACCGATGGTCGCGACGCCCGCACCGATGGCGTAGAACCCGAACTGCACCTGGACGCAGAGTGCGATCGCGGCCAGGACTCCGCCGGCCACGGTCGACTTGGCGCGGGGCGCTCGGTAGACCATGGCGACGGTCAGGATCACCAGTACGAGTCCGACGTCGCGTGGGTAGATCGGCCAGAAGTTCGCTCCGGACGGCAGGACACTGCGGACCCAGCGTGCGGCCGGGTCGCTCCCGAGTGGGCCGCTCACCGTGCCGAGGAACGCGAGGAGCGCGGGCGTGAGGTCGTCGGCCCAGATACGTCGGCCGAGCCACCACAGCGCGAGCGGGAGCGCGAGGCCTGCGGGCCACGACACCACCGAGACGAACGAGTCGAACGAGACCCCGAAGAGGTGCGCGCCGTACCCGAGTGTCATCGGGAAGAGACCGCCGAAGTACGAGAGCAGATGGTGGATCGGGCCCTGGCCGTTGAGGTCCCCGCCGACCATCGAGTAGGCGACCCCTCGGTGATAGGCGAGGTCGCCGCGGATGTCGGCCGAGCGGTGGAAGGCGAGCGACTGCACCACCAACGCGTAGGCGAGCGTGAACGCCAGCAGGAGCCGGCCCGAGAGGCGTGCCCGGCGGTCGACCCGGTCGACGCCCGGGTCGGTCACCACGGATGACGAGAGTACGCGAGCGGGTGGCCGCTCCACGGCAGTGCGATCAACGCGACACTCGAGACGCACTGGTTGGATGCCAGGGGCTGTTGGGTGCCGAGGTCCTTCACGTAGCGGCAGCCGTCGACGCCGAGTGAGAACTGCGTATTCGTCTTCGGGGTGGCACTGACGTTCACGACCGAGGCGCCGTTGGCATAGCGCCGCGACCACAGGCAGTGCACCGTCGAGCGGGATTCGCACGCGGTGCTCACCGGCGCCGGGTCCACCGGATCGCCGAGCCGGAGCCCGACGAGTTCCGGATAGACGCCGTGACGGTTGCAGAGCCCTCCGGGTGGCGAACCCGGGCAGTTGTCGTCACCCGTGTTGATCCCGACCGGGATGGCGAAGAGCTTGACGCGGGCGAAGGCGAAGACTGCGGAGTCGCGATCCTGCCGGCCGCCGAGGTTGCTGTTGGTGATGAGCCCCATCACCCGTCGCCCCGCGTGCGCCTGGACTTCGTTCTGGAGGTTGGATCGGAAGTCGTTGTCCCAGTCGACGTCCTCGATGTGGGCGATCGCCTCGTCCAGCACGAAATCGGTGACCGGCCACACGTCGTCGAGGGTCGGACAGTTGGGTCCGCCCGGGTGCGGTGCACAGCCGGGACTGTGCGGGTCCGGCCGGAGCGGGGTCTGTGCGTCGAACGGTGACACCCCGTAGTTCACCATGACCTCGAGCCCGGCCTTGCGTACGTCGGAGAGCAACGCCACGTACGCGTCGCTCTGGGTCGCGTTCGGCGTCACCGGATCGTCCGTGCAGGTCGACACCTTGTTCCATGCGGGATTGGCCGGATCGTCGAGGCCGGTCATGGCGGCGAAGCCGCGGTCGAAGAAGATCCCGTCCCACCCCTGGGCCTTCAGCTCGCGAAGGCGGGCATCGAATGCGTCGCGTGCGGCCCGTTCGTTGCCGTCGAGGAAGTACCACGGGTTCCCGGCGCTGTCGGTGCGGGCCACCAGCGGGGTGGCGCCGTTCAGGCAGAGGGCCCAATCCATGCGCTTCGGTATCTCGAGCCCGTCGTAGCTGTTGCCGCCCGCGAACCAATACGCCTGGAACCCGCGGTAGGCCTTGGCGCCACTCTTGCGGATCATCGCCGGTGCGTAGTCGGGGGCTGCTTTGCCGGTGACGACGACCGCGGTCTCGCCGAGTCGGGAGAAGTCGGTCCGGCGGTTGATGCCCTGGTAGAAGAACGCCACATTCTCACGAGGTGGGACGGCGGCCGCGGCCGCGGTCGTCGACGTCGGTTGCGACGACGGCGCGACGGCCCCTGAGCCAGAGGAGCTCGAACACGCCGCGACCGTCAGCATCAGCACGGCGGTCAGCGCGGCGGCGCGGGCGGGACGTGACCGCGACGACATCGACGGTGGTTGCTTCATCACCCCATGATGTCCGTTGTCAGCTTCCGCAACGCGGCAGACCGTAAGCTGCCGAGAGATGTCGGGATTGTGTGACGCATGAAGGTTTATACCCGTACGGGCGACGATGGGACGACGGCCCTCTTCTACGGTGGCCGGGTCGCGAAGGATGCGATCGGCCCTACGGCCTACGGCACCACCGACGAAGCCGTCTCCGCCCTCGGGCTCGCTCGGGCCGAGACCACGGCCGACACCGAACTCGGCGAACTGCTGATTCGATTGCAGCGCGAGCTGTTCGTCGTGGGTGCGGAGCTGGCGACCGCGCCCGAGAACCGCCACAAGCTCCAACCCGGCACGACCCTCGTCACCGCCGAGATGGTGGAGGCGCTCGAGCCGATCATCGACGATCTCACCTCCCGCTTCGAGGCGCCGACGGAGTTCGTCCTGCCCGGAGAGACGCGCGTCGCCGCCGCGCTCGACCTGGCGCGCACCACCGTGCGGCGGGCCGAGCGGGAATGTGTCTCCGCCCGTCGCGACGGCTGGCTCGACGATGCCAGCCAGGTCATCCCGTACCTGAACCGGCTCGCGGACCTGTGCTGGACCCTCGGACGCTGGCAAGAAGGCCAGTTCCGCGCCGCCCGCCACGACCACTGACCGACGCACCCACCCGGAGGAATCCCCGTGCCCATCTCGTTCAACCTCGCGTCCACTGCGGCCGAACGCACGCGGGCTGACGTGCTCGCCGTCCCGATCTTCGCCGACGGCGAGTTCGGTCCGGGTGCCGAGGCGGTCGATGCCGCGGCGGGCGGAACGCTCCGTTCGTTCATGGAAGGGGCCGGCTTCGACGGCGCGCGCGGTCACACGCTGCGGGTCCCGATCGCCGCGGCGGCCAAGACCGCGCTCCTCGTCGGCCTGGGATCGCGCGACGACCTGACGGTCGACCACCTCCGCACGGCCGGCGCGACGGTCGCGCAACAGGCCAAGCACGTGGCCCGGGTCGTCACCACCCTGGCCGAGGTCGAGATCCCGGAGACCGATCGCGCCGTTGTCATCCAGGCGATCGTCGAAGGTGTGCTGCTCGGTTCGTACGAGTACCTCACGTACAAGAGCAAGAAGGCGACGAAGCCCGCCAAGCTGGCCCACGTCGTGCTGCTCGGTGGTGGTGGTGTGGCCGCCAAACGCGCCATCGCCCGCGGCGAGGCGACCGCCGGCGCGGTGGCGTGGGCGCGCGACATGGTGAACACGCCGGCGCGGGAGTTGCCGCCGACCGAGTTCGCGAAGTCGGCCCAGGCGCGGCTGCGCGGCAAGCAGGTCACCGTCGAGGTGCTCGACGTTCCGGCGATGCGGCGCGAGCGACTCGGCGGTGTGATCGGCGTCGGCCAGGGTTCGAAGCAGCCGCCGCGGTTCGTACGCATGACCTATGCCCCCAAGGGTGCGCGCGGCTCGATCGCGCTCGTCGGGAAGGGCGTGATCTTCGACTCGGGCGGGCTGTCGCTCAAGACCGGCAGCGGTATGGAAACGATGAAGACCGATATGGCCGGTGCCGCGGCGGTGATCGCGACGATGTCGGTCCTCGCCGAACTCGGCGTCACTACGAAGGTCGTGGGGTACACGCCGATGGTCGAGAACATGCCGAGCGGCGAAGCGATCCGCCCGGGCGACGTGCTCACGTTCCGGAACGGCAAGACCGCCGAGGTGCTCAACACCGACGCCGAGGGCCGACTCATCCTGGCGGACGCGCTGTCGATGGCGGCGGAGAAGAAGCCGGACATGATCATCGATCTGGCCACGCTGACCGGCGCGTGCGTCGTCGCCCTCGGGGAGAAGATCGCCGGGGTCATGGCGAACGACGAGACGGTCAGTGAGCGGGTTCTGGCCGCGTCGAAGCGGGCCGGTGAGTCGATGTGGCCGCTCCCGCTGCCGAAGGAGTACCGCAAGCTCATCGATTCCGAGATCGCGGACATGAAGAACATCGGCTCGGGCGGCTACGCCGGCGCGCTCACCGCCGGCCTGTTTCTCCAGGAGTTCGTGGCCGACGTTCCCTGGGCCCACCTCGACATCGCCGGACCGTCTCGGGCCGCCGCCGACGACGGGCACGCGCGGCGCGGCGGAACGGGCTTCGGTGTGCGCACCCTGATCGAACTCGTTTCGACGCACGGAGGCACGCCGCGCAAGCGGTGAACCGCACCCGCGCCGACCGTTGGCTTGCCGGCACCGCGGTCGTGGCGGTGTTGGGATTCCTCACGTGGCGGGTGGCGGCGCACGGCATCCTCGCGATCGCGCCGGACGACGCCGAGTACATCGGCGTGGGCCGTCGGCTGCTCGCGTTCCGGTCGCCGACCGGTATCGACGGGACGTTGTTCACGATCCGGTCGTGGGTCTGGCCGCTCGTCCAGGGCGTCGCCAGCCGGCTCGGGCCGACCGATCCGCTGCGGGGACCCCAACTCCTCGGGGTCGCGCTCGGTGCGGTCGCGCTGGTCGGGGCCGTGGTGTTCGCCTACCGCCGATCGGGTGGCGTCGGTGCGATCGGCGTGGCGATCGTGATGATGATGACGCCGGTGCTCTGGGACGTCGCGGCATCACCGCGCATCGACGTTGCGCTCCTGGCGCTCCTGGTGCTGACCGTCATCGTCGCCGCCGAGCCGACGCCACGCCGCGTCGTGGTCGCGGGCGTGATGGCGGGTCTGGCCATGCTCGTGAAGGAGACGAGTGCGCCCCTCGTGATCCTCCCGCTCGCCTGGTGGGGAATGGTGCCACCCGCGGTCTGGCGCCGATGGGCGACGCGATTCCTCGTGGCGTTCGGACTGACGGTCGGTTGGTGGTTCGTGGCCGTCCTGGTGCTCCGCGGGGAGGTGTTCCCGCTCGAAGGCCTCAACCAGGCCGCGGGACGCGCGGTCCCGCGCACATGGACGCTCGATGCCGCCTCCCTCGCGCTGATCGCGGCGTGGGTCGTCGGTGCGGCTGTGCTCGTCGTGCTGCGGCGCCACGAGGTCGGAATCCGCGTGCTCCTGCTGGCCGCAGTTGCGATGCTGCCGGCCACGGCGATCGCGTGGGTCGACGAGTTCGCGACGCGCCAGTTCGCGCCCATCGCGATGTTCGGTGCGCTCATCGTGGGGATCGTGGCCGGCGACCTGCTGGTACGGGCGTGGACCTGGGCCCGGGACGCCACGGGTCGCCGCGTGCTCGTCTGCACGTCGGTGGTGGTGATGCTCGCCGCGGCCGTCGTTCCCATCGGACGCGTGGGGACGCACGTGACCGACGTCGACGCTCCGCGGCTCGATCGAAATCTGGCCGCATGGCTGAACGCCAACACGACGGGGGCCCAGACGGTGGCGGCGACGTTCCGCTTCAAGGCGCAGACCTGGGCCCGGGTCGGCGAACGCGTCACCTTCGAAGGGTTGCGGTTCGAGAATCCGCACCGAGTGCGGGCGCTCCGTCGGCTGGTCTGGCTCGATTGGGTCGCCGGAACGTTCCGCGCCCTGCCGCGGCGCGAACTCCAGCGCGCCACCCGCCGCGCCCACACCTTGGAGATCTCGGGCCGGCACCGCCTCGCCCCGGCCGCGCTCTCGACCTGGCTGACCGAGTTCGGTGGCCCCGTCGGAGCCCGACGCGTCGCTGGGTTCGGCCGCGACGACGATCAGGCTTGGATGCGCGTGTTTGCGCTCGACCGGTTTCGACCGATGCTCATTCCCACCATCGTGACCACCGCGGCGCTCGACCACTTCCCGGATGCCAGGTTGGCGCGCCTCGGCGACATCGTGATGGCGGGCACCGCTCCCGCATTGGCGCGGGTCACGGCCCGCATCCGCGCCGTCGGGGGCACCGTTCCACCCTCGTTCGTCGCGTTCCCACGCTGAGCGCGGTACCGGTCCGCGTGCCGGGTGGCTACGCGGTGACCACGACGAGCGTGTCGACCGGTGCCCAGTCGTAGAGCACCTTCGCGTTGATCTGGCTCTCGCGGACACAGCCCGAACTCAACGGCTGACCGAGCTGCGAGTCGTCCTCGATCTGCGAACCGTCGGGTCGCTTCGGGATGCCGTGGAACCCGATGTCGGTGGTGCTACCCCACGCGAAGCCGACGAACCACGGCAGCGACAAATCGGGATGTGCCTTCGAGTGGCCCATCTCCAACTTGCGCATCACGTGGTACTCGCCCGGGCGCGGCACGCCCGGACGGCCACTCACCTGGTACCGGGCGTAGACCCAGTTGTCGGCCTCCACCAGCCACACCATCTGGCACGAGTTGCAGTACACGATCCGCCGGCCGACGCCGCTGTTCTCGGGCGCGGGTCCGGTCCACGGGTTCACCGCGGGCCGGGTCGTGGTGGTCGTGGTGGGGATCGTCTCCACCGACACGACCCGTTTCGATACGACCTGCTGGGTCACGAGGGGACGGACCCGTTTCGACGCGGTGCGGTCGGCGGAGGCACCACACGATGCGAGTGCGATCGCGGCGGCGATGACCACCACGCAGGTGCCCGACACGGCCCGCAGGCTGCGCCGTTGCTCACGTCGGGTGCGACGATCCATCCACGTTTCCATTGCGGCCTCCCAACCGGACCGGGTGATTCCCCGGCTGGGAGGTATTCGGCCGCGAGGGCGCAGAGCTGAAGTGATCGTCGAAAACGCCCGTATTACAGGGTCTCAGTGGGTGAGGACGCTGCCGTCGGCGAGGACGGCGTGCGGCAGGCAGTGCTGGTCGTACTCCGCGATCACGATCTCACCGGCGTTCTCGCCACACGCGGGGCAGGTCGGGTCCCGGCGCACCTTGAACGTGCGGAAGCTCTGCTCCAACGCGTCGTACGCGAGCAGGCGGCCGATGAGCGGGTCGCCGAGGTCGAGCAGGAGCTTGATGGTCTCGAGCGCCTGGATCGAGCCGATGATGCCGGGCAGCACACCGAGCACCCCGGCCTCGGCGCAACTGGGCGCGAGCTCGGGCGGCGGCGGCTCGGGGAGCAGGCAGCGGTAGCACGGGCCCTCGTACGGCTTGAAGACCGTGACCTGGCCCTCGAAGCGGAAGATCGATCCGTGGACCACCGGAATCTTCTTGAGCAGCGACGCGTCGTTGAGCAGGTAGCGCGTCGGGAAGTTGTCGGTGCCGTCGAGGACCACGTCGTACCCGTCGATGATGTCGAGCACGTTGTCGGCACCGAAGCGCACGTCGTAGGTGACGACGTCGACGTCGGGGTTCAGGTTGGTGAGCGTCTTCTTCGCGCTGTCGACCTTGCGCTCGCCGATGCGATCCATGTTGTGCAGGATCTGGCGCTGCAGGTTCGACGCGTCGACCACGTCCATGTCGACGACGCCGAGCGTGCCCACACCCGCGGCCGCGAGGTACAGCGCGGCGGGCGAACCGAGACCACCGGCGCCGAGAAGCAGCACCTTCGATTCGAGGAGCTTCTGCTGGCCGCTCTCGCCCACCTCGGGGAGGAGGATGTGGCGCTTGTAGCGGTCACGCTGCTCGGCGTCGAGGACGGCAGGGGTGATCCACGGCCGGCCCTCGTTCTTCCACTGGCCGAAGCCACCGGCCATCGACTTCACGTCGGTGTACCCCAGCGCCTTCAGCGTCTCGGTCGCGAACACCGAGCGGATCCCGCTGGCGCAGAAGACGATGAGTTCGCCGTCACGCGACGGGATCTTGTTCTCGACCTGGCTCTCGAGGTGGCCGCGGGGGATGAAGATCGAGCCGGGCAGGGTGCCGGCGTCGTACTCGTCCTGCTCGCGGACGTCGAGGAAGGTGGCGGTGCCGAGGCTGGGTTCGGCATCGGCGGCGCTGATCTCGTTGATCTTCGCCTTGGTCTCGGCGAGCAGCTCTCGGAAGGACGGCATTCGGGGGCTCCGGCGGAGTGAGGAAGGGATCGTTTCGGGGTGTAAAGGCTACCCGGTGGGTCGGATATTCCCAACCCGGCCCACCAACTCGGGGAGGATTCGGCCGAGGGGCTCGTGGCTCAGGGCGCTGGCGTAGGAGTCGAACGGGGTTTCCTCGCCGTTGAAGATCACCAGCCGGGCCCCGGCGCGCAGGGCGATCTCGGGCAGCGCGGCGGCCGGGTAGACGCCCAGCGAGGTGCCCAACGCGAGAAACAGGTCGGCTCCGGCCGCCGCCCGCTGGGCGCGGAGGAGATCGGCGGCCACCAGGTCTTCGCCGAAGCTGATCGTGGCCGATTTCAACATCCCACCGCAGTCGAGGCACACCGGATCGGGATCGCCCGCCCGCACGCGGTCGAGCGTCTCGTCCATCGGGCCGCGCCAGTCGCACGCCAGGCACTTGGCGAAGTGCACCGTGCCGTGGATCTCGATCAGGAGATCGGGGTCGCTCCCCGCGGCGTGGTGCAGGCCGTCGATGTTCTGGGTGACGAGCGTGTGCACGTTGGCGACGCGCGCGAGTTCGGCCACCGCTCGGTGGCCGGCGTTCGGTTCGGAGTTCCAGATCTCGGAGGTGAGCCGGTTCTGCCACGCGCGCCGCCGCACCTCGGGATCGCCCACGTAGTGCTCGAGCGTCGCGGTCTTCTCGGCGGCGGGGTTCTTGGTCCACACCCCGCTGGGACCGCGGAAGTCGGGGATGCCCGACTCGGTCGAGATGCCGGCGCCGGTGAGGATCACGATCGCCTGCGCGTCGCGGATCCACGCCGCGACGGTGTCGAGGTCATCGCCGTTGTCTGGTTCCCCGCGCGAAGAAGGCGTCCCGCTCACCCACCCGACGGTAGTAGCGGGTGAGCGGGACGCAAGGGGCACGGCTGGCGGTGGCGCGCCGGGGCGGAGGGAGGGGAGCCCGGGCGCCACCGCCAGCCGCGGACTACGCCGCGTCGTCGAGGTCGACGGTCGGGTTCGGCTCGGTATCGAGCGCGGCGAAGGCCTGGCGGTGCCGCTCGTGTGCCCACTCGGCACTCTCACGGCAGATCGTCGGATGGAAGCCCGTGCTGAGCAGCACCCGTTCGACGCGGTCGAGGTCGTCGCCGGCCTCGAACAAGGTGAAGGCGAGTCGCCGGGCGCGTTGCCGGGCGTGTTCCAGGGGCGAGTCCGCGAGTTGGATCTCGACCCATTCGTCGTGCTCCTGCTGGAGCGATGGCGGGAGGCGGTGGATGTGACGACGGTTGATCGGGGGCAGATTGCGTCGCACTGCGAACGTTTGTGGTGCGGTCGTGCACGCGAGTTCGAACTGGGTGAGCCGGTCGAGGCTGCGCGCGAGGGGTGACGACGAACCGGTGCGGACCCCGAGCCCCAGCGACTGCGAGAGTTCGCCGATTTCGACCGTGATGCTGTCCGGGGTGCGGTCGAAGATCGTCGCCAGGCGGCGCAACAGGAGGACGCTCGTCGGTCCGAGAGTCGGGAGCCAGAACCGCTCGACGTACTCGGAGCGGGGGTCGTGGCCGAGGGTGTCGATGATCGGGTCGGTCCAGGGGCTGAGGGTGAGGGTCGTCACGGCGGGTCCTTGTCGTCGGGGGTCGGTCAGGGTGTCGGTGCGAGCACGGGGATGACGAGCGTCAGCCCCGGTTGGATCAGATTCGGGTCGGCGCCGATGGCGCGGCGGTTGGCGTCGTAGATGGCGCGCCAGCGGCGGTCGATGTCGGTGCCGTGCGCGCCGGGGCCGAGCGTGCGCGCGGCGATGGACCAGAGGCAGTCCCCCGGTTCGACTCGATAGCCGGGCGTCGTGGCCGGCGGGACGGGGACGAACGGTTCCTCGGGCGCCGGCGCAGTCACGCCTGCGGAGCGGGCCGGTGGTTCGACCTCGGTCGCCCGCGAAGTCGTGGCCGGCGATGGGAGGTTGCTTGTGCGCGGTCCGCTCACGACGACCGAGGGTCGGGGTGGATCGACGGATCCATTCACGGGCCGTGGGGTGACTCCGGGACGAGACGCGGAATGCACCGACGTGGGACGCATTGGGGTGGTGGCTGTGGTCATGGTGGTGGTCGGCGTCGGAGTGTTCAGCCAGCCGCGCAGCGAAGTGTCGGCCGACGCCGGTGTGATCCCAACCACGCTCATCGTCGAGATCGATCCGATCAGCACGACGGCAACTCGGCGCGCGGCGGACGGCACCAGCCGATCGGCGAGTCGCACGAGGCGGGAGTGGGCGTCGCGGCGGCGTCGCCACTCGGCGGCGATCGCCAGTGCGAGGACGAGCACCCCGCCCACCGCGATGCCGAGTGCGCCGGTGGCGGTCATGGCTCGGAGCGTGCGCTCGGTTTCGACCATCCTTGGCCTCCGCAGAACAGGAAGGTCTGAATCCTCCAGAATCCTTTAGTATCGGTTGATTGCGGTCTGCAGCATGACGAGCGAGACTGAACGTGTCAAGGAGAAATGTTCAGGCCCGCGCAGTTTGTGGTTCGCAGGGTCACTACTCTCTGCGAACTCTCACCACGGATGGTGAGATATGCAGGGGGTCAGGGATGGACGAATTCGATGCGATCGCGGCCGAGCTCATGGCCACGGAGCGCATGGAACACGAGGAACAGGCGCGCGAACTTCTCGACGAGGCCGACGCCGCCTTGCGGTTCGCGGTCTTGTTGCGACGGGTGCCGGCCGGCGAGGTCGTCGGGCTGGTCCTGGCCGACGGCGGGGCCCTTCGGGGCCGCATCGTCCGGGTCGGTTACGACTGGGTACGGATCGCCGAAGTCGCCGACGAGTTGGGCACCGCGCGTGCCCGCACCCGCCGCACCCATGACGTGTGCATCACCGCGATCAGTCGGCTGACCCGGGACCTGGCTCCATGACCGGGCCGCGCTGTCGGGCGTCGCGCTCGAGGTCGGCGAGGTACGCCTCGAGCGTCTCGCGGCTCACGCGCCAGACGCCCTTCTTGCCGATCTTGAGCGCAGGCAGGTCGCCCGAGCGCATGAGTGTGTACACCTGCGTGACGGTGACATTCAGGACCCGGGCGACGTCGGCCGGCTTGAGAAGCGGAGGAGGCAGATCGTCGGTCGTCATGCGCTTGGCTTCCGTCGGGTCGGGATGCAGGCGGGTGCACCCCGTTGGGGTGCGAATCGTACCGGGATCCCGGGGCTCGATTCCGGACACCGTGGAGGTGGGTCGATGCTCGGGACGTTGACGAACCGAATCCGTACCACCGCGCTCGATTCCCGGGTCGTGGGCGGCGTGGTCCTGATCGCGGTGTCGGTGATCGGAGGGTTGGCCCTCACGCGTGGGCCGGCGCCCGCGACGCCGATCTACGTGGCGGCGGTCGACCTCGACGACGGGCACACGCTGGCACCCGGCGATCTGAAGGTGGCCGAACTTCGCGGCGACGATCGGGTGGTCGCCGGGCTCGTCCGCCCGGGGCCGGCGGGTCCGCCGATCGGACGCAGTCTGCGAATCGGGGTGCGGGCGGGCGGTGCCCTGTCGTTGGATGCACTCGGTGCCGGTACTGCTGCGGGACGGGAAATCACCATTCCGGTCACCCCCGAGCACGCACTCGGTGGTGAGATCCGTGCCGGCGACCGGGTTGATGTCTTCGCGACGTTCGACAAGGGCACGGACGCCGCCCGCACGATCACCGTGTCGCGGGCTGCGTCGGTGCATGGCGTTGTTCGATCAGACGGGCTCTTCGGCCAGCATGCCGGCGGAGTCACCGCGCTCACGCTGGACGTCCAACCGGATTCGGCCATCGCCGTTGCCTTCGCGGCGCGGAACGCAGAACTCGATGTCGTTCGCGCCCACGGCGACTTGAGTGGTCGAGGCCGCGATCATTTCGCAGCCGGGGACCTGTGATGAGGGAGTCGGTCGACGTCGTGGTGTGCGCGGGCGGCGCACCGTGGGAGCTGCGGTTGGTGCGCGCGCTCCAGGAACCCGCGCTCGGTGTTCGCGTCACGCGCCGATGTGTCGATCACGGGGAGCTGCTCGGATCGGCGCTCCGTGATCGCCCGCGCGCGGTGCTCATCGACGGTTCCTCGCCGTGGATCGATCGCGACTTCGTGATGACGGTGCGACGCGCAGGGGTCGCGGTCCTCGTCATCGGCGGCGCGGCGCGCGTGCTCGAAAGCATCGGTGCCGGTTGGTTCGGTAGCGATGTCACCGCGATCGAGCTCGCGACGGCGCTCCATTCCATGGACGCTCCGGACTCCGAACCGGACGCGATCGCGGCCGACGTCGGCCCGGTCGGAGCCGCACTCGGCCGCCTGGTCGCGGTCTGGAGCGGCGCCGGATCGCCGGGTCGCACCTCGGTGGCGATCCACCTCGCGACCGAGGCGTCGCGGTCGGGGGTCCACACGCTGCTGATGGACGGCGATGTGTGGTCGGCGTCGATCGCCCAGACGCTGCAGCTCGCCGAAACGCCGTCAGTCGCACAAGCGGCGCGGGGGACCGGCGCCGGCTGGTCCGACCAGATCGCGGCGGCGGTGCAATCCGGTCCCCACGGTCTCCACGTCCTCGCCGGGTTGGCGCGATCGGAATTGTGGCCGGAACTGCGGGAAGCGGCGTGGCGCGCATTGCTCGCGGCCGCGACGTCTGCGTACGACTTGGTCGTCATCGACATCGCCGCACCGATCGAGCGCGACGAGGAACTGGCGTACGACCGGGTGCCGTTCCGGCGCAATCTCGTCACCACGATCTCTCTGGAACGCGCCGACGAGGTCGTAATGGTGACCGCGGCCGACCCGGTCGGGCTCCGTCGGGCTGTGGTCGCGCATCGCACGCTCCACGAGGTCGTGCCCGGTGCGCTGCGAAACCTCCGGGTCGCGCTCAACCACTCGCCGCGGCCGGGTCGTCGGTTGCAGGAGTGCTCGCACGTGATCAGCGAATGGATGGGAACGTCGCCGGCGGCGTTCCTCCCGACCGAGCCGCTGCTCGACCGAGTCAACTGGGAGGGGCGGACGCTGTACGACATTGCGCCCCGGTCCCGATGGTTGAGTGAGCTGCGCCCGCTCGTCGAGGCCGTCGCGTGACTGCGCTCGAGCTGAGTGCGGCCGCCAGCCTGGTCGAGGGCGACGTTCGCGAGCTCCTGGCCCGGCGTGATCTCCCGCTGGACGACGACGGGCGGCTGCGGGCGCTCGTCGACGAAGTGGTCGGCGACTACCGGGACCGGTACCTCGACGGTGGACTGCCGGTCTTGGCAGACCGTGACGTCGAGTTGCTGCATCAGCGCATCGTCGGGTTCGGGGCGGTCACGCCTTTGCTCGCCGATCCGGAGATCGAGGAGATCTGGATCAACGAACCCGGCCGGGTGTTCGTCGCACGACGCGGTCGTCAGGAGTTGACCGGGCTCGTCCTGGAAGCGCGAGAAGTCGAGGAGCTGGTCGAGCGCATGCTCGCACGCGCCGGTCGGCGGTTGGACCGGGCGCAGCCGTTCGTCGACGCGCGACTTCCGGATGGCAGTCGCCTGCACGTCGCGATTCCGCCCATCACCCACCACTGGTCCGTCAACATCCGGAAGTTCGTCGGTCTCCGCGCGCAGTCGTGTGACGAACTCGTCGCGCTCGGATCCTGCTCGGCGGCCGCCGCCCAGTTTCTCGAGGCCTCGGTGCGGGCCGGGCTCTCGATCGTCGTCGCCGGCGCGGTCGGGGCGGGGAAGACCACCCTGTTGAACTGCCTGCTCGGCGCGGTGCCGGCCCAGGAGCGCATCGTCACCTGTGAAGAGGTGTTCGAGCTGCAGATCGATCGCCCTGATGTGGTGGCGATGCAGAGTCGGCAGTCGAACCTCGAGGGCGAGGGTGCCATCACCCTGCGGGATCTCGTGCGGGAGTCGTTGCGCATGCGGCCCGATCGCATCGTGATCGGTGAGGTCCGCGGGGCCGAATCGCTCGACATGCTCTTGGCGCTCAACAGCGGAGCCGTGGGTATGACATCGGTGCACGCGAACTCGGCGCGTGAAGCGTTGCGCAAACTCACCACGCTCCCGCTGCTGGCCGGGGAGAACCTCGACCGCCGGTTCGTCGCCGCAACGGTCGCCGCCTGCGTGGACCTCGTGGTGTTCTGCCGGCGATCGAGCTCGGGTCGTGAGCTGGTCGAGATCTTGAGCGTCGGCGAGCAGGTCGGGGACGGCTGTGATCTGACCGCCGGTGCGGTCTTCGCCGGGCCGGGCGCTGCGCTGGCGTGGACCGGCGAGTACCCGACGGCTCGCGACCGCTACCAGGAACGTGGAATCGACCTGTCGGCGATCCTGCGATGAGCGTCGTGGTTGCCCTCCTGCTCGCGCTGGGTGTGTTCCTCGTCTACGACGGGCTGACGCGCTCCCGGACGGTCGCGCGCCGGACGTCGATCGCCGAACGCTGCGCTTCGTGGCTGACCGCTGCGGGTCTTGCCGATGTGAGTGCGGGTCAGTTCGTGCTCGCGAGCGCCGCGTTCGGAATGAGTGCTGGCGTGGTGGCGCTCGTTGTCATCGGCTCCATGGGGGTAGCGCTCGTCGCGTCGATGGGCGGGCTCGTGGTGCCGGCGACGTATTTCCGGTCGCGTCGCCGAGCGGTGCGTGCCGCGCGCCGGCGGGAGTGGCCCGACGCGATCGAACTCCTGGCCGGTGCGGTCCGCGCCGGGGACACGCTTCCGTCGGCCATCGGCGTGGTCGCCGCGCGCGGTCCGATGTCGTTGCGAATCGTGTTCCGGTCGGTGGTCTCGGATCACCGCGTCACCGGTGACCTCGTGGGCGCGCTGGAGCGGATGGGCAACTCCGTTGCCGATCCGATCGCCGACCGGATCGTGCGGACCCTGGTGTTGGCACATCGCGTCGGGGGAAGTGAACTGGGGCGAGTCCTGAGGACCCTTTCCGCGTTCCTCCGGGAGGACATCGCAAACCGACGCGAGATCGAGGCCCGACAGTCGTGGACCGTCGTTGCGGCCCGGGTCTCGGCGGCCGCACCGTGGCTCGTGCTGGTGCTCGTCGCGAGTCGGCCGCAGGGCGCGGCAGCCTTCGATTCCCCGACCGGCGTGCTGGTCCTGTTGGCCGGTGCCGTCGTCACGACGATCGGATACCGCCTGATGATGCGGCTGGGTCGACTCCCGGAGGAACGGCGGGTCTTGGTGATCGGAGAGTCATGATCGCGTTGCGGGGAATGGTCGTCGTGCTGCTTGGAGGCCTCGGTCTCGTGTCGTGCCTGAGCGCGCTCCCGAGGTTCAGGCGTGCCGCGCTGTCGCGTCGGTTGACGCCGTATCTGGGTGCGCTCGGGCCCCGACGCTCGGGCCTGCTCGGGCGGCAGGTGCCCGACGGTGCCTGGACCGCAGTCCTGGTGCCCCTCGTCGCGAGCGCCGGTGGGTTGCTGCATCGGGTCTTCGACGACGAGCGGGAGTTGCCGGACCGCCTCCGGGCGGCCGGATCCGATCTCGACGCGTCCGGGTTCCGCGCCGCGCAGGTCAGCTGGGGGATCACCGGTCTCGTGGCCGGGGTGACTCTCGCGGTGCTGCTGGCCGCTTCCGGACGGTCGGTCTCACCGCTGGTGATGGGAGTCATGACGGTCGCCTTCGCCGCGACCGGGGTGGCGGCGCGTGACCGCGCGCTCACGCGTGCCGTTGCCCGTCGGCGGCAGCATGTGCGCGACGCGCTCCCGACCGCGGTCGACCTCGTATGCCTCGCTGTGACTGCAGGCGAAGGACTGCGGAGCGCGCTCGGGATGGTGGCCGACAGTGGCGGTCCGCTGTCGCTCGAGATTCGCGGCGCGTTGCGTGACGCTCGCACGGGGACACTCCTGACGGAGGCGCTCGAGGTCAGGGCCCGTCGTCTGGATGTTCCCGCGTTCGACCATTTCGTCGGTGCACTCGTCGCGGCGCAGGAGCGCGGCATGCCGATCGCGGATGCGTTGCGATCGCTGGCGTTCGACCTGCGCGAGCAGGACAAGCGAGAACTGATCGAAGTGGCGGGGAGGAAGCAGATCTCGATGCTGGTGCCGGTGGTGGCGTTGATCCTGCCGGTCGCGATCGTGTTTGCATTTGGTCTAATAAGGTAGTGTCACCTCATGGGACGTGCTGCCATTTACACGCGCCTGTCCCGGAAGGACGACGAGAAGGTCTCGACGTGCGCCAGCCAGGAGAGACGGCTGCGTGCCGAGGCGGAGCGACGAGGGCTGACGATCCTGCCCGAGCACGTATTCGTCGATGACGGCATTTCTGCGTTCGATGGGAAGCAGCGCCCCGGTTTTGCCGCGCTCGTGGAAACGGTCGTGGCTGGTGAAGTCGACGCGATTCTCGCCGTTCGGATGGACCGCATTTCGCGTGATGAAGTCGAAGCGGCCATGTTTCGGAGCGAGTGTCGGAAGGCGCGAGTCTCGATCATCGCTGAGGGTCGCGAGTACGCGCCGGACGACGATGCAGGTGGGCTCGTTGCCACGATCGAGTCGTGGAGCGCGTGGCGTGAATCGCGTGTGAAATCGGTCCGCATCCGAGAAGCGAAGGAGATCGCGCGGGAGCGCGGTCTCTACACGGGCGGACCGCGCGCCTTCGGCTTCCTAAATCACTCCAGCTCCCGGCCGGAGATACCGAAGGGCTCGCTCGTTGTCGTACCCGAAGAAGCTCAAGCGCTGCGCGACGCCGCGAACTGGATCCTCGCCGGGCGTGGACTTCGCTACGTCGCTGAGCAATGGAACGCACGTGGCATCACGAGACCGCGCGGCGGCGAATGGGACCACGGGCAGGTTGGTAGGGCTCTGCGCGCCGAACGAATCGCTGGGCTCTACTACGGACGCGTGGCGACATGGGAGCCGATCCTTGAGGTCGACACGTTCCTCGACGTCGGAGCTGCGCTCACGTCCCGCGCGAATGGGAGCGGAAAGTCCCGAGGACTCGGACTCCTCTCGGGATTCCTTGTGTGCGACGTGTGCGGAGCCAAGCTCGGGCGCAAGCGGGAGAAGGCGAATCTCGACGGAACGCGGCGATGGATATACGTGTGCCGAGGCTGCGAACGTAACGCTGCGAGCGCAGCTCCGCTGGAGGAGTTCATCGGCTCGTATTTCCTCGCATTTCTGAGCGAGCCGGGAGTCCTGGAGCAAGTTTCACAAGGCGCGGAGGCGAGCGAACGGAGCGATGTTCGCGCTCTTCTTCGGGAGCGCTCAGACATCGAGCAACGTCTCGGAGATCTTCTGGCCGACTTTGTCACTGCAGCCGAATCGACACGCTCGGCGGTGCGCCAGGCGCAGCGGGCCGCGGAGCGTCGGATCAAGGCGATTGACGTAGAGATAGCGAAGGCCACTCCTGCGTTGCCGGTGTCGTTGCCGAGCGTCGGCGAACTCGCTGCCCGGTGGGATCAAGCGACCATCGATCTTCGGCGTACGTGGCTCGCCGTGTTCATTGACCACATCGGGGTCCGACGCGGTACGAAGACCGGGCCGGGAAATTTCGATCCGGCGCGTTTGACGGTCGTATGGCGGATCTGAACATCCCACGGGTGGTTGGTGTCAAGCGGCGCAAGGCGGCGAGCTCGAAGCAGCATTTGTTGCAGATGCGCCGGCTTGGACACCTTCGTGTTGGGGCCATGCCGACCGGCGCAACGTTCTTCGCAACTCGTCATCACATGGCGTGTCGGGTGTCGTCGGGTAACACCGCAAGTCTGGGCAGCGTCTTGTCGTGCGACACCACGACCACCGAGCTCGACGTCGACATCCTCATTCGAGAGGTGGTCAAGCGGCCCTGACGCACGGAGCTTGCTTCGTACGCTCCGAGAGCAGGTCCCGGAGCGAGTCCTGCGCGAGCTGATCGAGCTTCGGAATCGCCGGAAGGTTCTGTGCGTTGCGTCCGCTGCGCACTGATTCCCGGAGCTGATCAATCTTCGCTCGGTCCGCCGTTTCACTCATGGGCTGCTGCGACGGACAACGACCTGCGGGTCCGAAGCCGCCGGCGAACGGTCGGATGCGAGGCCGAGCATTTCGGCGAGGAGCGCGGTCGGCACGAGGAATCGGCGACCGACGCGCACGCACGGTGTCTCACCGGACCGGATCGCCGAGTACACAGTGTTGCGACTCAATCCCAACACGGCCGCGGTGTCCTCCACACTCAGCGTCGCGCGCTGCCTCCAGTCGTCATCGATCGTCCTCGTGATTGTCGTCATGTCCTATCTATGCGCGTCGCGTGCCTTCGAGCGCGACAACGATCTTCCACAGACTCGCCGCCCCCT
>JBBSBV010000004.1:0-168043 GCA_038250905.1 Acidimicrobiia bacterium | reverse complement strand
TTCGTTGGGGATGGTGCGGAAGTAGCGGTCGAGGAGTTCCTTCGCGATCGTGAACGCGATCTGCTGCGGGCGGACACGGCGTAGGTCGTCGAGGGTGTGAATCTCGATCTCTCCCACCACACCCGAGACCTCGGTCTGGGTGGGCACGTCTTCCGCTGAGAGCACGAGTTGCGAATCGGGACCGAACTCGGCGTCGAGCCGTTCGTCGGGAATCTCGTACCGGTAACCGATCACATGCGGGAACGTGATCTCGGTATCGATCCGCTCGGGCAGCGCCCGCACACGGTGGACGGCTTTCGGCTTCGGCGGGTCCTGGCCCTGGCCAGCGGCGGGGATGAACGAGAACGGGATGCCGTACACCTCGGCGTACTCAGGCAAGAAGTGGCCGGTGTCGTCGTCGACCACGTAGCTGCGCCGCCGCAGACCACGGCCGACCACCTGCTCGCACAGCAGCTGCGTACCGAAGGCGCGCACCCCGAGAATGTGTGTGACGGTGTTCGCGTCCCACCCTTCGGTGAGCATGCTCACACTCACGACGCAGCGGATCGCTTCGCCGAGCTTGCCTGGCTTCCCCACCGTGTTCATCACCTCGCGCAAGAGGTCCTCGTCGGTGAGTTGCTCGGCGTCGCGTCCGGGAAAGCGCGCCATGTACTCCGCCTTGAATTCCTGGATCTCACGACCGGCGACGGCTTTGAACGCGTCGCTCATTCCTTCACCGGATTCGAGCTGGGTCGAGTCGATGAGGATCGAATACGCGCGGTCACGCCACTGCCCGCCGCGCTCGTTCGAGAAGAGCGGCAGCGCGCCCGGCACCACGATCGTCTCACCGTTCGGTTGGGGTTTCTCCCACCCCGCGATGTAGTCGACCACCAGCTTCGAGACCATCGTGTTGTTGCACACCACGATGAACACGGGCGGGGTCGAGGTCACACTCTGTCCGAGCTCGTTCAGCGCGCGCCAGCGAATGAACGACTGCTCGTAGTTGCCGTAGAGGCTGTGCAGCGCGCCTTGGAGCGCGGCAGGAAGCTTTGGTTCGATCGCGCCTTCGTCTTGGAGGGTCTTGCGGCCGCGCTTGGGGAGGTCGTCGCGAATGTGGAACCAGAGGTTGCGGAACGTCGGGAGATCGGGCGACGCGGCGTCGTCATCCACGGGCACGCGCGGGATCTTGACAAGTCCGGCTTCGATCGCGTCGATGAGCCCGAAGTCGCTCACCACCCACGGGAAGAGCGTGCCTTCGGGCCAACCCGAACCCTTGAGGAAAAACGGTGTAGCGCTGAGATCGTGAATCGCGCGAACGCCGACCTTGCGTTGGATTGCTTCGAGCCCGCTCAGCCAGATGCGCGCTTCCTCGTCGCGCTTCTTGGCCTCGGTCTTGTCTTCGCCCTTGAGTTCGGCGAGATCGTCCCCTGTTGTTGTCATGTCGCCGTCGTCCGGTGCCGGCTTCCGGCGGTAGCAATGATGCGCCTCGTCGTTGAGCACAACGATCTGGCGCTTCGTGCCGAGGTCTCTCAGCACGCGCCGCACCATCTGATCTGGTGTCTCTGTGAACACGCCCGCGGTGTCGCCCTTCGGGAGGAGCACCTGCTTCGTGGTCTTCGGCGCGCTCAGCCGCTCACGCTGCTTGAACGCGTGGAAATTCGTGATCACCACCTTCGCCGCGCCGAGATCAGCGAACCGGTCCGCCGGCACGAGGTCGAGCTCGCGGTAGTAGTTGTTCGGGTCGCTCGGCAGGAGCACCCGGAGACGATCGCGGATCGTGATCCCCGGACACACCACCAGGAACGCATCGCCAAACCGGCGGTCCTTCGGATCCGAAACCTTGTTGAGGGTATGCCACGCGATGAGCATCGCCATCACCACGGTCTTTCCCGTGCCCGTGGCCATCTTGTGGGCGATGCGATACAAACCGGGGTTCGCTTCGTCGTTCGCTTCTCGCACCGCGTTCTCGATCCACACGTCGTTGCTCTTCGCCGCGGCCTCGGTGAGATAGATCGCAGTCTCGAGGGCTTCGAGCTGACAGAAGAACAGACGCCGTTCTCTGTCGGGATCTCGCCAGTGATGGAGGAGCGCCCGGGTCGTCGGCGTGATCCCCGGATAGCCGAAATCGCGCCAACGGTCGACCTGACTACGAATCCGGTTGATGAGCTGATTCGGTTCGACGCGCTCGGTAGAGACGTCGAGGAAATCGATCTCCTGTTGTTGCTTGCCACTCTTCTTTCTCGGGGCCGGGACCGCAACGAAGAACTCGCTCGCACGGCGCTGGTCGAGGATCTCGTCAGTGATGCCGTCGCCATCGAACCGGAAGCAGCGAGTGGGCGCGTCGTAGGGCGAGTTGAGAATCGGATTCTCGATCGTCGTGCGTGTCGTCACCATTCTGCGCTTGCCCCTCCGTCCGGCCCGGCGCAGTCTGCCCCAGAACGTCAGATCGAACGCGACCCTGGCCGCGGACCCTTCACGCGCGCCTGCACCGCCCGTCTAAGCGCGCACCGTTTCGACCGAGGAGCACACACATGACGGTGATCGTGGACACACCCGACGCCGCTGCGACCCTGGTCGACCTGCCGTCCGTCCGACCATCACGATCCACGTCGACGACGGCCAATACCGCTTCCCGGCCGAAGACCTCGGTCGCGTTGCCGGCCAGTTCGCTGAACCGCCCCCGTGGCCAGCCGTGCTGGAGCGACCGCGGCTGCCAGCCTGCTGGCGGGCGATGCCTCATAGAGTTCGCGTCGCTTGATCATGTGCTCAACACATTCCTGATCGGCCCTGTCGTTGTCGCAACCGCCCCGCGACTGGTCCCGAGTCACCCTTCACCGTGCGCCCAAGCGATGTCCGTTTTGAGACCGTCAGGAGCGACACAGACTTGCCACTTGCGCTAAGCGCAAGTGGCAGACCGATCGCAGGGGCCATCGTTCGACGCCAATTCCTCGACCCAACGCTGCCGGAATCGGAGCTGAGCGCGCGTAATTCAACTACCCGTTGATCGCGGACGGTGCACCCGCTTGCACCCACCTCGCGTCGCTCCCCACGACGTCCATCGCGACCTCATCGCGGCCTCGGCTGCTTCCGCTTAGCGGAAGCGGCAAGTCTGTGTCGCTCCTTGAACGGTCAAAACGGACAGGACTTTGACGCACTGTCAATCGTGCTGCGCTCGCGGTCGCGAGGTGTGTTCGCGACGACGACAGGGCGCGGGAGGTTGTCATTTCGTGTCGAGCGCGGCGATGCGATCGGCGATCGCGACGACATCGGGATCGGTGCTCGTGTCGATCGCGATGTCCGCGTCGTCGGGCGGCTCCCACCGTCCGAGGAAGTCCTCGACGTGCTCCCACGTCAGCTCATGCCAACCCGGAATCGCGCGGTCCCGGCCCTGGACGCGTTCACGGAGAAGTTCCCGGTTCTCGCACGATGTCAGGACGACCACACAACGGGCTCCGAGCCGCTGAGCCAGCTCCCGGGACTCGGAGACCTCAACGGCCCGCGCAACGCCATCGAGGACGACTGAGCGTCCGAGACACAACTGCTCCTCCGCAAGGTTCCACAAGAGCGACCATCCGACGCGTCGATGCGTCACCCGGTCGAGCGATGCAAGCGCGTCCTCCACGGGCTCACACCACGTCAACGCGCCCATCGCCCAGTCCCAACCGAGCACCGTCGCACCAAGCCGGCGCGCGACCTCGTTGGCGATCGTCGACTTGCCCGTCCCCGGCGGCCCGGTACAGACGACAAGGAGCGGACTCGGCGTCGGCGTCTGCACCATCGCCCGACAGTAGATCGAGAGCGCGAGCAGACGCGCGGTGCAGACACCTGATCCAGACCGTCGGTGCAGACGCGCGTGAAGGGGTCGAGAACTTGTCACCAACGCGTCAACGCGTGCTCTGCATTTGCACGCGCAGCGCTCCCAAACGAAGGCGGTCGCAATTCTGCGGAATCCACCATCCATCTCGCGAGCAGGTACAGCCGCCACCCGATTGCCGCTGCGGGTAAAAGGCACTCGGGGACGAACTCGCGGACAGGGGACAGTACGGCTCAGGAAGAGATCCGTGAGTTCGTTCGTCTTGCGACGGACGAGAAACCGAGGAGAGGGGCCCGTGCCGATGCCGGAAGCCAGCAGGCGGGCCTCCCGGTCGGCGCCAAAGTCCATGCCGAGGAGATATGGAGGGACGTGCTTGAGCGCCGTGCGAAGAAATCCGCGCCGCCGTGACTCATTTCGGCGGCGAGATGCGCATAGCTACGGCATGGACACAAACGGAAGAACACTTCAGATGGAACTCCCGGACATGACGGAACGGCCGGTTCCAAAGCCGACCGACAACACCCGGCGCGTCTGGTCAGTCGAAGAGACCGCCCGGCTGCTCGGCATCTCCCGAGCGCACGCGTACGAGCTCGTCGCGCGGAACGAGATCCCGCACGTTCGCCTCGGCCGGCGCATCGTCGTGCCGAAGCGCGTCATCGACGAACTCCTCGCCGCGGTCGAATAGTCGTGCGAGCGAAGTCAGCCTGCGAAGAGGTCCGCTACGACGACCGCGGCTTCCGCATCGAGCGACGGTTGTACGTGGCTGTAGATGTCGAGCGTGATTCCGGTTGTCGCGTGACCGAGACGCTCGCTCACGATCTTCGGGTGGATTCCTGCCTGCAACGCGAGGGTCGCCCAGGTGTGCCGGAGGTCGTGCAGACGAATCGTCGGCAGACCCGCGCGCTTCGAAGCGGACACGAACCTGCGCGTGAACCGGTCCGGATGGAGTGTCCCACCGAGTTCATTGCAGAACACCAACCCTTCATCGTTCCACGCATCACCCGCGGCGACGCGTTCGACGAGTTGGCGTTTCCGGTGCGCGCGCAGCGCGGCGACCGTGTCCGGATCAATCGAGATCGATCGGCGCGACCGCGCGGTCTTTGGCGCCGACCACATGACCTCGCTGTCGACCACCGTCAACGCGCGCTCGACGTTGAGCCGTCGCCCATCGAGATCAACCGACGACCAACGGAGTCCGAGCGCCTCGCCGCGTCGCATCCCGGTCGCGATCAGCACGCGGTACAACGCGTTGAGGCGATCGTCGCTGACCGACGCGAGGAACGTCCGTACATCGTCCGCCGTCCATACCGTGAACTCACGCCTCGTGACGCTCGGCGCCTTCACCAACGTAGCGACATTGCGCGACACCAACCCGAAGCGTTCCGCGTCGGCGAGCGAACGGCGCAATGCGATGTGCAAGTTGCGGACGGTCTTCGGCGCCAGCGCGCCACCGAAGCGGTGACCGTTCTCGAGCAGGCCGGCGTACATCTCTTCGATGTCGAGCGGCCGCAACTCTTGGAGCCGGACGTTTCCGAGCCTCTCCTTCACGCGAGCGAGCCCGACGCGGTAGTCGCGCAGCGTGGATGGTCGGACCTTGGGCGCCATGGAGGCGAGCCACCGGTCGATCCACTCGCTGACGGTCTGGGGATCTCGCGATATGTAGGTGCCCTCGCCCAGCGAGCTCATCACGACCGTGAGCGCCTCCTCCGCGCGTCGCTTGGTCGGAAAGCCACCTTTGGTGCGTTGACGCCGACGCCCCGTAGCCGGGTCGCGACCCACGTCCAGCCAGTACGACCAGGTCTCGCCACGCTTACGAACGTGCCCACGCATGGCGAGTACGTTAGCAAATGGTTAGCAAATGCGTTTTGCGGATTCGGCTCGACCAAAGGCGGGAGCCTATTTCCCCTGGTCAGAGTGCCCGGAGAGGGATTCGAACCCTCACGCTCCATTACGGAGCCGGCGGGTTTAAGCCGCCTGCGTCTGCCGTTCCGCCATCCGGGCGTGCGCAGGCAGGTTACGGCCCGCCGCCCGCTCGGCATCGACAGCCGCCTCGCGGACCAGATCGATCTCCACCGGGTTCACCGCCGCGAGCAGCCGATCCCGGACCTCGGCCTCGGCCCCCGGCGCCAACCGGTTGGTGATCATGATGCCGTCGATCATGTCGGCCGCGACCTGCTCGGCCGTCCGGCCCCGGATCTGCACCGACACCACCGCGCCGTCCCGCAGCCGCCGGATCGTCCGCGACGCGCCCGAGACCCGCGGCGGACTCCGGAACGCCGGCACGGTCAGCCCCTGCTGCCGACTCTCGGCCGCGAGAAACCGCGCCATCGTCGCAAATCTCGTCGCCGCCACTCCGTCCACCTCCAGAGGATCGCACGAGGGTGTGACAGCTTGGGCTCGCTCCCGGGCTGCTCGCTCCGCAGGCTCCGCTCGGGTGTGGGTCGGCTTCGTCGGTCGGCTTCGTCGGTCGGCTGCGGTTGCTCCCCGCCGGAGCTCGGGAGCCCGGGATGAGAGAGTGGGGGGTGGGCGCAACGGCGGGGAAACGGTTGCGGAGTCCGCATGATCGGGAGATCGTGCGGTTGGCGTTGCCGGCGTTCGGGGCGCTGATCGCGGAGCCGTTGTACCTGTTGGCCGACACCGCGATCGTCGGTCACATCGGCACGAAGCCACTGGGTGGGATCGCGGTCGCGGCGATCGTGCTCACCGCGGTCTTCGGGATCTTCAACTTCCTCGCCTACACGACGACCGGGACCGTCGCCCGCCACGTCGGGGCCGACGACCACCGCGCCGCCGCCGAGCACGGCATCGACGGCGTCTGGCTCGCCGCCGGCCTGGGGATCGGGCTCATGGTCGTCGGGATCGCGACCGTGCCGCTGATCGTCGACGCCATGGGCGCGTCCGACTCGGTCCGCCCGTTCGCGTCGGAGTATCTCCGCCTGTCGCTCCTCGGTGCGCCGTTCGTGCTCGCGTCGCTCGCCGCCGCCGGGTACCTCCGTGGACTCCAGGACACGCGGACCACCCTGTACGTGGCCGTCGGCGCCAACGTGGTGAACCTGCTCCTCGAGGTCCTCTTCGTCTACGGCCTCCACGCGGGCATCGCCGGTTCGGCCTGGGGCACGGTGCTCGCGCAAATCGTCAGCGCGGTCGTCTTCCTCGTGATCGTGGCCCGGCGGGCCCGTGCGACCGGCGCGACGCTGCGACCCCGAGCGGCCGGCATCCGCGCGACGGCCGTGGTGGGCAGCCAACTCATCGTGCGCACCGGATCGCTGCTCGCCGCGCTGCTCGTCACGACCGCAGTGGCGGCCCGTATCTCCGACGTCGCCCTCGCCGCGCACCAGGTCGCGTTCCAGGTCTGGACGTTCCTCGCCCTCACCCTCGACGCGATCGCCATCGCGGGCCAGGCCCTCGTCGGCCGCTACCTCGGGGCGGGCGACGCGCTCGCGGCCCGTTCGGTCTCGCGCCGCATGCTCGAGCTCGGCGTCGGGGCCGGGCTCACGCTCGGCCTGGTCATCGCGGTCCTGCGGCCCTGGCTGGTTCTGCCCTTCACGACCGACTCGGCGGTGCGGGACCAGACCGAGCAGATCCTCTGGTTCGTCGCCGCGCTCCAACCCGTCGCGGCGGCGGTTTTCATCCTCGACGGGATCCTCATCGGCGCCGGCGACGCCCGGTACCTCGCCGCCGCGATGGTGGTGGCCTCCACCATCTACGCGATCGCGCTGCTGGGGCTGGGCTCGACCACGGTCACGTTGGTTGCGTTGTGGGCCGCGTTCGCCGGCTGGATGGTGCTGCGGTGGCTCGGCCTGTTCCTCCGGTTCCGCACCGATCGTTGGGCCGTCGTCGGCGCGGCGGCACCCCGATGACCACGGAGCGGGACCGCGTCCGGGCCAAGTTGCAATGGCCCGCGGAACGCGGTTTCCTTCATCGGTGGCATCATCGCCTCCCCGCACCGCACACCACACCGCAAACTGCTCCGGAGCCCAGGTGACCGACTTCCCAGAATCCGAGGACCCGGCACCCCCCGCCTCGATGGTCGCCGAACCCGCGTCGGCGCCGGTCATCGAGATCACCGAACGTGGCGACCAGAGCAGCCGCAGCGTGGCGCTGGTCCCCGCGCCCCGCCCCGAGCGGCTCGACCTCGAACCCAGCGAGACCGGCATCCGGCGGGGCGACGTCGATGCGTACGGGCGCAGCGAGCAGATGCGCGCGATCGCCCGCCGCCTCTACGACCCGATGTACCGGCACTGGTTCCGGGCCGAGTGGGAAGGCCTCGAGCACATCCCCGACGACGGCGGCGCCCTGCTCGTCGCCAACCATGCCGGCGCGATCCCGGCCGACGCTCCGGTGATCATGCACGGCATCGAGACCGAGATGCACCGACCGGTCTACGGACTCGCCGAGAACCTGTTCCGCGCCATCCCGTTCGTCGGCACGATGTGGTCGCGCCTCGGTGGCGTGGCCGCCCATCCGGACAACGCGTACCGCCTGCTCAAGGACGACCGGCAACTCGTACTCGTCTTCCCCGAAGGCACCAAGGGCACGGGCAAGGTCTACCGCGACCGTTACAAGCTCCACCGGTTCGGCCGCGCCGGTTTCGTCGAGATCGCGATGCGCTCCGGCGTCCCGGTGATCCCGATCGCGGTCATCGGCAACGAGGAGGCAATGCCGATCCTCTTCAAGAGTCGGCGCCTCGCCGCGCTCACCAACCTTCCGTACGCGCCGATCACCGCCAACATGCTCGCGTTCGGCCCGCTCGGCGCGGGGATCTACTTTCCCGCCAAGTTCCGCATCCGCGTCCTCCCGCCGGTGCATTTCGGGGTCACGCCCGACCAGGAGCGGTACCCGCGGGCGCAGGTGATGGCCGAGTCCGATCGCATCCGCGACGCGATCCAGGACGCCCTCTACGACATGCTGCGCACCCGCCGCAGCGTGTGGTTCGGATAGGGGTTCGCATGCGCATCCTCGTCACCGGCCTCGGCACGTTCTGGGGCAGCCATCTCGCCCAGCAACTCGAGGCGATGCCCGAGGTCGAGATGATCGTCGGCCTCGACACCGAGGAACCCCGCCTCCCCCTCGAACGCACCGAGTTCGTCAAGGCCGACTCCAACTACTCGATCCTCGACCGCATCGTGCGCGCCACGCAGGTGGACACCATCCTGCACACGCACCTGATCGTCGACTCCACCGAACTGCCTGGTCGCGCCCTCCACGAGATCAACGTGATCGGCACCATGAACCTGCTCGCCGCCGCCGGGACGGCCGGGTCGCCGGTGCGCAAGGTGATCGTGAAGAGTTCGGCGCTCACCTACGGCGCCAACTACAAGGACCCGTACTTCTTCCGCGAGTCGATGCACCGCACGCGCCCGCCCCGGACCCGGGTGGAGCGGTCCCTCCTCGAAGCCGCGTCCTTCGTGCGCGACTTCGCCATCGACAACCCGCACGTCACGGTCACCAAACTGCGGTTCACCAACGTGCTCGGCGACGACGTGTACACACCCTTCTCGAAAGCGCTGCGGTTGCCCTTGGCACCCGAGATCCTCGGTTTCGACCCGCGGCTGCAGTTCACCCACGAGCAGGACGTCACCGGTGCGCTCGTCTTCGCCACCTGCAACGACGTTCCCGGCATCTTCAACGTCGCCGGCGACGGATCGATGCCGTGGAGCGAGGTGTGCGCGATCGTCGGCCGCCGCCGTCTCGCCCTCCCGCCGATCCTCACCCAGTGGGCCGCCGAGCCGCTGCGCATCGCCCGCGTCCTCGACCTCCCGCCCGAGGTCCTGAGCCTCCTGCGTTACGGGCGGGCACTCGACAACAGCCCGTTCAAGCAGACCGGCTTCCGATACCGCTACTCCACCGCCGGCGCCGTCGACGCGTTCGCACGCAGCCTCCGCCTGGAGCACGCGGTCGGGAGCAACCAGCCGTCGTACCGGTACCAGCGGGACGTGGAGACCTTCTTCCGGCACTCCCCCGCTGTCGTGCGCGACCGAGGCTGACGAGGTGCCGCTCCACGTCGAACGCGACGGTCGGGTCGCCATCCTCACCCTCGACGACCCCGAACGACGCAATGCACTCACTGCGTCGCTCGTGACCGCGATCGTCGACGCGATGGACGAGATCGACGCCGATCCCGCCGTGGGCGCAGTGGTCGTCACCGGCGCCGGTCCCGCGTTCTGTTCCGGTGCCGACGTGAAGGCCCTGGCTGCGATGGCCGCGGGGACCGAGGAACCCGCCGACGTGCGCAGCATCTACGCGGGGTTCCTGCGCGTCCTCGACTCGCCGCTGCCGACCGTCGCCGCCGTCAACGGTCCTGCCGTCGGCGCGGGGTGCAATCTCGCACTCGCCTGCGATGTGCGGATCGCCGGTGCGTCGGCCCGGTTCGACGCCCGGTTCCTCCGCATCGGGATCCACCCGGGCGGCGGACACACCTGGCTGCTCAACCGCGCCGTCGGCCCCCAGACCGCGGCCGCCATGGACCTGTTCGGCGCGCGACTCGACGGCGCACGCGCCGCCGCCGTCGGCCTGGCGTGGGAATGCGTCCCCGACGCCGACCTGCTCGCGCACGCGGTCGCGCTGGCCGGCCGGGCCGCCGAAGTCCCGCGGGAGCTGTCGGTCCGGACCAAGGCCACCCTCGCCCACACCGCGGATCTCACCGACCACGACACCGCGATGCGCTTCGAACTCGAGCACCAGGTGTGGTCGCTGCGCTCCGGGTTCCCGGCCGCGCCCGGCCGATGACTGCGCCGGTGACCGGCCCCCCGGCGCCAACCTCGCACGATTACGCTCGCCGCCGGTGATCACCGAAGACCCCAGGGCGGAACCCCTCGAAGCCATCGTGGTCGAGACGGGCGACAACAACCCGATCACGACCGCACTCGCATGGCTCGGCGTGGTCCTCGTCGCCGTGCTGGTGATCGGCTGGGTGTGGACCCGGTGGATCGACCCGTCCACGGGCGGCACCATCTCCCGGTACGTGAGCGGCAACTCCGGGATCCTCTTCGAGGACCCCAACGACCAGTTCCGGGTGACCACGCCGACCCAGTGGCAGCGGACCGCCGAGAAGAACGATCTCGGCACGGTCGTGACCGTCTCGGCCTCCGTCGGTTCCGACTACTCGTTCTCGGTGACCAAGACTCCCGAGCCCCTGAGCGCACTCGACTCGTACAAGTCGTCGCTCAACCAGGTGGCCGGTCAGCTCGCCTCCGATGCCGGCGCCACCATCGTGAGCCAGACCGATCCGATCCCCATCCTCGACGTTGCGGTGAAGGAGGTCGTGTACCAGAAGGGCAACACGTTCTGGCACGCGCGGATCGAACTCCTCAAGGACCGGCTCTACACCATCATCGCCAAGACCCCGTCGAAGAACGACGCGGTGTTCAAACGATTCGTGAACGCGTTCCAGATCCTCGGCCCGCGCTGAGTCGGGCGAGCGGACCGTCGTTCAGCTTCCCCACCCGACGAGCGCACCGATCTCGTCACGCCGGGCGGCCCACTCGGCATCGGTGATCGCGTAGCGCACGTGATCCTCGTAGACCCCGGCGATCTGCAGGTACCCGATCGACGTGCCCTCCTCACGGAGCCCGAGCTTCTCCGCCACCCGCCGGCTGGCGCGGTTACGGGGCACGATGGCGGCTTCGATGCGATGGAGCCCGAGGTTCTCGAACCCGTGACGCAGGATCAGCGCCACCCCCTCGGGGACGTAGCCCCGACCCGCGCACCGCTCGTCGATCCAGTACCCCACCGACGCCGACTGGAACGGCCCGCGCTGCACCGATCCGAGGCTCACCTCTCCCATGAACGTCTCGTCGTCGCGCCCGAACAGACCGAACCCGTAGGCCGCGTCGAACTGACGCTGACGGTCCCAGGCCGCGCACCGACCGCGGAACGCATCGACATCGGCCGCCGGGTCGGGCGCGCCCGACTCCGGACGCGGCTCCCATGGTTCGAGCCAGTCCCGGTTGGCGCGCCGCACCTCCTGCCATGCGCCGAAGTCCTTGGTCACCAACGTGCGGAGCAGGACCCGGGTGCCCACCAATCGGAGACCGTCGTGCCGCCTCATCGGGCGGCGCGGATCGCGTCGAGTGCGGCCGGATCCTCGAGCCCCGAGAGGTCGCCGGGATCCTGACCGAGGGTCACCGCCCGGATCGTGCGGCGCATCACCTTGTTGCTCCGGGTCTTGGGCAGCGCGTCGGTGAACCTGACCGCCTTGGGGGTGAACGACTTGCCGAGCGCGGCACCCACCATCGCGCGGAGGTCGGCCGCCAACTCGTCGGTTCTGGCGACCCCCGGCGCGAGCACGACGTAACACAGGAGGACCTCACCCTTGAGTTCGTCCGGGATGCCGATGGCGGCCGCCTCGACCACTCCCGGATGTTCGACGAGTGCGGTCTCCACTTCCGCGGGCCCGAGACGCTTGCCGGCCAGCTTGATGGTGTCGTCCGAGCGACCGTGCAGGTACCACTGACCGGCCGCATCGATCGACGCCCAGTCACCGTGCCACCACACGCCGGGCCACCGCGACCAGTAGGTCTCCAGGTAGCGCTCCGGTTCCTTCCACATGCCGCGCGTCATCGCCGGCCACGGTCGCCGGCACACCAACTCCCCGACGACCCCGCGCACCGGGTTGCACTCGTCGTCGACGACGTCGACCGCGCAGCCGAGCGCCGGTCCCCCGAGCGAACACGGTGCGATCGGCTCGACGACGTGCGGGGCGAGGAAGCAGCCCACTTCGGTGCCGCCGCTCACGTTGATGATCGGGCACCGGCCCCCGCCGACCTCGTTGAAGTACCACCACCACGGGCCTTCGTTCCACGGCTCGCCGGTCGAACCCAGGACGCGCAGCGTGCTCAGGTCGTGGGCGTGCACGGGCTCGTCGCCCTGGGCCATCAGCGCGCGGATCAGCGTGGGCGACACTCCGAGGATCGAGATGCGGTGCCGCTCGACCATCGACCACAGCCGGTCCGGCCCGGGGTAGTCCGGCGCGCCGTCGTAACAGAACATCGTGGCGCCCATCGCCAGCGTCCCGAAGATCTGCCACGGACCCATGATCCAGCCCAGGTCGGTGAGCCAGAAGAGCACGTCGTCCCGATCTCCGCCGGTGGCGAGCGACCGGCAGTCGGCCTGGAACCCGACCTCCTCCGCGATCTTCACGACGAACCCGCCGTGGACGTGGACCACTCCCTTGGGCTTGCCAGTGGTACCGCTGGTGTACGCGACGAACAGTGGATGCTCGGCGTCGAACGCGGGAGTGGCCATCGGGCCGCTCGGCGCGAGGGCGACGCATTCGGCCAGGGTGAGATCGCGTCCGTCGGTCATCTCCACGTCGAGCCCGAGGCGCCGCACCACGACGACGGTCTCCACACTCGGCACCAGCGCGACCGCGGCATCGGCGGTCTCCTTCATCGGGACGACCTTGCCCCTCCGGGTGGTGCCGTCGGCGGTCACCAACGCCTTGGCCTCGCCCTCCTGGAGGCGCACCGCGACCGCGTCGGCGCCGTAGCCCGAGAAGATCGGGAGGAAGACCGCGCCGAGCTTGGCCACGGCCATCACGGTCGCCACCGTCTCGGGCAGCATCGGCAGGAACACGCCGACCGCGTCGCCTTCGCCCACCCCACGCGCCGCGAGTCCGCCCGCGATCGAGTCGGTCAGCTCGCGCAGTTCGCCGTAGGTGACGGATCGGGGCTCACCGTCCTCGCCTTCCCACACCACCGCCGGCACGTCGCGTCGAACGGGATCGTCGGCCCACCGGTCGACGCACACCGCCGCGACGTTGAGCCGACCGTCGGTGAACCAGGTCGCCCACTCGATCCCGCGCGACTCGTCGAGTACGGCCGAGAACGGCGCCGCGAACGGGATCCCGACGAACTCCACGAACGCGGCCCAGAACCACTCGGGATCGTCGATCGAGCGCCGGCGCAACGCCTCGAAGTCGGTGAACCCGTGGGCGGTCATGAACCGCCCGACGTTGCTGTCGGTGAGGAGTTCGGGCGTCGGGTACCACGCGGCGCTTCGTTCGGCTTCCACGGGCGCAGGATACCGGCGACCCTCGCGTAGGGTGCTCCCCCTATATGGCCGACGCGACGAGTACCGAGACCTCGGAAGAACCGCAGCCCGGTCCCCCTGCCGACCGGCTGGCGTGGATCGACCTCGAGATGACCGGGCTCGACACCAACCGGCACACGATCGTCGAGATCGCAGTGCTCATCACCGACGCGAATCTGGAGTTGATCGACGACGGCATCGACCTGGTCGTGCACGCGAGCCCCGAGGAACTCGCCCGCATGGACGACTTCGTGGTCGGCATGCACACGAGGTCGGGCCTGCTCCCCCAGATCCAGGCGGCCACGCTCTCCCTGGCCGAGGCGGGTGAGCAGGTGCTCGAGTACCTACAGGCGCGCGTCGCCGAGCATTCGGCGCCGTTGTGCGGGAACTCCATCGGCGTCGACCGCCGGTTCCTCGACCGGTACCTCCCGACGGTCGACCAGTACCTGCACTACCGCAGCATCGACGTCAGCTCGTTGAAGGAACTGGCCCGCCGTTGGCATCCGGAGGTCCTCAAGGGTCAGCCGGCCAAGAAGTCGACCCATCGCGCCCTCGACGACATCCGCGAGTCGATCGAGGAACTCCGGTACTACCGCGGCGCGTTCCTGAAGCTGCCCGACGGCGAGGAACCGTCAGATACGTAGGTGGGTGACCACGGGCAGGTGGTCGCTGAGTGCGGCCCACCGCTCCCAGTCGGCCGGCACCGACGCTTCGACCACCTCGACCGGGTCGCGCACCAGTATGTAGTCGAGTCGTTGGGTCGGCGGCGCGACCCGGGTGCCGGCACTCCAGTTGGTCGCGGGCGACTCGGCGTGCGAGTTGAGGCGCCGCTCCGCGTCGATCCATCCCCGCGCCGCGCACGCGCGCAACTCCTCCGACTCCGGGCCTGCGTTGAGATCCCCTGCGATCACCGCGGCCCCCTCGGCGCGGTCCAT
Organism: Acidimicrobiia bacterium; assembly: GCA_038250905.1. Classification (GTDB taxonomy): domain Bacteria; phylum Actinomycetota; class Acidimicrobiia; order IMCC26256; family JAENVU01; genus JAENVU01. Next base: position 153,283 of record JBBSBV010000004.1, on the reverse strand, counting down.
CACCAGGTGCGCCTGCCGGACCCGCTCGGTCTCCGGCACCCCGGCACCGAGATGGACGTCCACGAACCGCACCCGCCGCGACCCCAGTTCGATCGCGCACTCGACCATGACCCGGCGCCGCCAGTTCCAGACTCCCCACCGGTGCGCGAGTACCGACACGCGCACTTCGGCGAGCGGATGGGTCGCGAGGATGCCGAGTCCTTCCGCCGGGACCTTCACCGGCCAGTGTTTGAACCGCCAGCGCGCGTCGGCCGCGTGCATCGCGACCCGGAGCGCTCCGATCTGTCGGTGTTGGATCTCCTGGATCAGGATCAGCTGCGCGTCGAACTCGCGCAACGCGGCCGCAGCTGCGTCGATGTCCAATCCGTGGCTGCCCTGCGCGTTCCAGGAGACAACCGTGAGCCCTGCCCGCTCATGCATGTCTGCTCCTTCGTTGCCCCACAGACTACGGGCGCCGGGGCCGGGAGTTACGATCCCGGCCCATGAGCGACGTCAGCGTGGAACGAGAGATCGCCGCACCACCCGAGAAGGTGTGGTCCCTCATCAGCGACATCACCCGCATGGGTGAATGGTCGCCCGAAGCGCGGGGCGGCGAATGGGTGAAGGGTGCGACCGGGCCGACAGTCGGCGCCCGGTTCAAGGGTCGCAACGCCCGCGGGAAGCGATCGTGGTCCACCGACTGCCGGGTCACCGCATGTGAACCCGGTTCCCGCTTCACCTTCGCGGTGACGACCGGCCCACTCTCGGTGGCAACCTGGGACTACGCAATCACCCCGACCGCGACGGGCTGTCACGTCGTCGAGACCTGGACCGACACCCGCGGCGCGATCATCCGCACCGCCGGCCGATTGGTCACCGGTGTCGCCGACCGGGCGAGCCACAATCGCGACGGTATGGAGCAGACCCTCGCCGCATTGGCGACGGCCGCCGAATAGCCGGCACCGCGCGCGCAGCGCGTCAGAGCAGGTCGCGCAACGCGCCGAGCAGCGCGGCCACCGACCGGGGCCGCGCGGTGTGGCCCATCAACCCGATGCGCCAGGCGACGCCGGCGAACGCGCCGAGGCCGCCCCCGACCTCGATCCCGTAGCCGTCGAGGAGCCGCCGCCGGAGTTCCGCTTCGTCGACGCCGGCCGGCAGTCGGGCCGAGGTGAGTTGGGGCAGCCGCGCACCGTCGGGCGCGATGAGCGAGAAGCCGAGTTCGACGAGCGCGCTCTGGAGTGATTCGCCGACCGCGCGGTGGCGCGCCCACCCGTCGGACAGGCCCTCGTCGAGCACCGCACCGAGTCCGGCGTGAAGCCCGACGATCATCCCGGTCGGCGCGGTGTGGTGGTACTTGCGCGCGGTGCCGACGTAGTCACCGATGAGACCGAGGTCGAGATACCACGACTGCACCGGCGTCGTTCGGGTCGTGATCCGTTCCACCGCGCGCGGCGAGAACGTGACCGGCGCCAGGCCCGGTGGGACACCCAGGCACTTCTGGGTACCGGAGTAGCAGGCGTCGATCCCCCACCCGTCGACGTCGAGCGGGATGCCGGCGAGCGACGTGACGGCGTCGACGAGGAGGAACGTCTCGGTCGATTGCAGCGCCCGCAGTGGCGCCACGTCGTTCTCGACCCCGGTGGACGTCTCCGCGTGCACGACGGCGACGAGCCGGGCGCGGGGGGCGGCGGCCTGGGCGTCGAGCAGTCGCTGCGGGTCGATCGTCAGACCCCACTCGGCATCCACGCGGACGACCTCGGCGCCGGCCCGCCGGGCGACCTCGCACATCCGCTCGCCGAACACGCCGTTGACGCCGATGATCACCGTGTCCCCGGGTTCCACCAGGTTGACGAAGCACGCCTCCATCCCGGCCGAGCCGGTGCCGGAGATCGGCAGCGTCAACGCGTTCTCGGTTCCGAAGACGTGCCGCAGCCGGTCACAGGTCTCGTCGAGGATGCGGAGGAACTCCGGGTCGAGGTGACCGAGCAACGGCAGGGCGAACGCAGCGACCACTTCGGGGTACGGGTTCGACGGGCCGGGGCCCATCAGCAGCCGGTCAGGAATCGTCATCGGCGCATCGTAACGACGTCCCGATTGCTCGTCCGCTTGCGCTCCTGATCGTCATGCCTCACGTGGGGCTCGCTACCTCGCGGCTCGCTCCGCAGGCTCCGCTCGGGAGGGGAGCACCTCGGTCGACCTGACTCAGATCAGGCCGCGCGGGTGACGCACCAGAACTCGCGCTCGAGATGCGCGACCGGCTCGTCGACGCCGGCGACCAGCGCCCGGGCGAGCAGCGCGGCCTCCCGTGCGACTCGGGTCACGACGGAATCGGGTACCGGTTCGTCCGCGCCGGCCACCGCACGTCGGACCGCGGTGATCGCCTGGTGCGCGGCATTGGCCGCGACGCGGGATCGCCCGCAGGATCGCAGTGCCTCGTCGATGCGCATCAGGTCTTCCCATGCGGCGACTTCGTCGGCCGCGGTCTGGTGCGAAGCTTCGATCTCCCGCGCGACAGCAGTGACAGCCTCGGCGTCGAGCCGGTTCAGCCGGTCCATGAACGATTCGAGTTCCACCCCAGATCAAACGACCGCCGGCCGGCCGGAGTTGAGGGAATTGTTGCGACATCCGGGCGGAAAGGTGCAGCTCGCGCCGGCCTACGCACCCGCCAGCAACCGGGCCAGGCCATCGAGGATGTCGGCCTCGCTCACCAGCATCTCGTTGAACCCCAGCATGCGCATGATCGACACGAGGATCACTGCACCGCCCACGATGACGTCGACGCGACCGGGTTCGAGCCCCGGATTGTGGCGCCGGTCGGCGATCGCCTCGGTGGCCAGCGTCCGGAACGCGTCCTCGGCCGCGGCGTGGGTCAGGCGGAAGTGGTGGACCCGATCGCGGTCGTACGCGGCGAGGCCCTGTTCGATCATCGCCATGGTCGAGACCGTGCCCGCGAGGCCGATGAGGGTCGCGGCCGTCCGCACACCGGGCACCTCCCGCACGACGTCGGCGAGATGTTCACGCACGACGTGGACCGCCTGGCTCAACTCCTCCGCGGTCGGTGGGTCGGAGTGGAGCCACGCCTCGGTGATGCGCACGCAGCCGATGTCGACCGAGATCAATCCCTCGGGTTCGGTGGTCCCGACCACGAACTCCGTCGACCCACCGCCGATGTCGACCACCAGGTAGGGACCGGGTGCAATATCGGCGACGCCGGTGGTCGCACCGAGGAACGACGCGCGGGCCTCCTCGGCCCCGGACAACAACTCGGGCATCACACCGAGCACCTCGGCAGCCGGGTCGAAGAACGCGTCCCGGTTCGACGCGTCGCGCGCGGCCGAGGTCGCGGTGGCCCGGATCGCGCTCACTCCGCCCACCTCGTCGATCACCGACCGGTACTCGCGCAGCGCCGCCACCGTGCGCTCGATTGCATCCGGATGGAGCCGCCGGGACTCGTCGACACCCTGGCCCAGCCGGGTGATCGTCATGCGCCGCTCGATCGTGACGAGGTCACCCAACGGATCGTCGACGTCGGCGACCAGCAGGCGCGTCGAGTTGGTGCCGATGTCGATCGCCGCGACTCTCACGGACGATCGGCCTCGTCGGCGGCGAGCTGCTGCTCCACCCAGTCCCCGACGGGATCGTCGCCGCCGGCCAGCCGGTACGCGTAGTGCGCGTGGAGACACTTCACCCCGGTGCGGGTCCCGCCCACGCCTCCGTGCGGTCGTGGTCCCTCGTGGCCGGGTGCGATCGTGGCGTCGCGCTCGGCTGCGTAACGCCGGTGGGTGCGTTCGAGCGCCTCGGCGTCGACTGCGGCCTGCGCGGCGCGCACCCCGCCCTCGGCTTCGAGACGGGACACCGCCTGGTTGAGATCCGGATCGACGAGCCAGTAGCGCGTCGGGAGCGGGGTGCCGTCGTCAAGGAACGCCTCGTTGCGGATCACGATCGGGTCACCGTCAGGCCGGCGGACCACGACCGCGAAGCGGGCCTGCGGTTCGCGGCCGAGCAGCACCGCGACCCGGTCCTCGTCCGCCGTCGGCTCCGCAGCAGTCACGCCCGAGAGCGTAGCGATACGCCCTGGAGAGTCTTCGTCCGTGGGCCGTTCCGCGCCTGCGCTACGGCGCGAGCGGGAGGGTCGTGGTGGTGGGCGTCCCGGGCACGGCGACGTACGCCTGCTCGCCCGGGCGCACCATGCCGTATTTCTCGCGCGCGATGCGTTCGACCTCGGCGTCGGACTGCAACCGGCGCGCGGTCCGGTCGAGTTGTTGGCGCTCGCGCCGCAGGATCTCCAAGCGCTGCTCGGCCTGGTTCAGCGACGCGCGCTGGTCGAGCCAAGCGCTCACCGGGAACACGACCACGAACAACAGACCGATCACCACGACGATGGTCACGCTCGCGCGCAGCGCGAAGGCGCGCCGCCGCCGGACCTGGTCCGTGCTGAATCGCGGGGCGTCGGTCGACTCGTCGCTCACGGGCGGGCTCCCCCGCCCTTGGAGAGCGCCTGGCCACCGAGATACGTCGCGGCCTCTCCGAGGCCTTCTTCGATCCGGAGCAACTGGTTGTACTTGGCGACCCGGTCGCTGCGCGCCGGCGCGCCGGTCTTGATCTGGCCGCAGTTCGTGGCCACCGCGAGATCCGCGATCGTCACGTCTTCGGTCTCACCCGACCGGTGCGACATCATCGCGGTGTACGCGTGCCGGCCGGCGAGTTCCATCGTGTCGAGCGTCTCGGTCAGCGTCCCGATCTGGTTCACCTTCACCAGGATCGAGTTCGCCACGCCGAGGTCGATCCCCTGCTGGAGTCGGACCGGGTTGGTCACGAACAGGTCGTCACCGACGAGCTGCACGCGGTCACCCACCGCGTCGGTGAGCGCTTTCCACCCGTCCCAGTCGTCCTCGGCCATGCCGTCCTCGATCGAGACGATCGGGTAGCGGTCGCAGAGATCCGCGAGGTACGCGGCGAACTCCGCGGAGGAGAACTTCCGGCCTTCACCGGCGAGGTCGTAGACACCGTCGACGAAGACCTCGGTCGACGCCGCGTCGAGCGCGATCGCGATCTCGGTGCCAGGCTCGTACCCCGCAGTGGAGATCGCCTCGAGGAGCAGCTTCACCGCTTCCTCGTTCGACGGCAGGTTCGGTGCGAATCCACCTTCGTCGCCGAGGGCGGTCGACAGGCCGCGCTGCTGCAGCAGGCCCTTCAACACGTGGTAGGTCTCGGTCCCCATCCGCAACGCCTCGGAGAAACTCGCGGCGCCCACCGGGGCGAGCATGTACTCCTGCAGGTCGACGTTGCTGTCGGCGTGGGCGCCGCCGTTGAGCACGTTCATGCACGGCATCGGCAACACGTGCGCGTTGGTCCCGCCGACGTAGCGGTACAGGGGAAGGTCGGATTCGTCGGCGCCCGCCTTGGCCACCGCGAGCGACATCCCGAGCAACGCGTTGGCGCCGAGCCTGCCCTTGCCGTCGGTGCCGTCGAGTTCGATCAGGATGCGGTCGACGTCGCGCTGGTCGAGTGCCTCGATGCCGAGCATCGCGTCGGCGATCTCCCCCTCGACGTGGGCCACCGCGTCCCGCACGCCCTTGCCGCCGTAGCGGTCACCGCCGTCGCGGAGTTCGACCGCCTCGTGGGCACCGGTGCTCGCCCCGCTCGGCACTGCCGCCCGACCCCGAGCGCCCGAGAGCAACTCGACCTCGACCTCGACCGTCGGATTGCCGCGCGAATCCAGGATCTCGCGGGCGTTGACGTCAACGATGCTGCTCACGGTCCCCCAAGGCGTTCGATCACACGCGGTCCGGTTCGTCACGTGTGATGCTGGAGTGGCGATCGTAGCCTTCTGTGCGGCGCGAATCGGGCCAAACCCGAGTTCGCGACCCAGCGCGCCGGGCTCAGGCCGACCAGGACAGGCGCTCGCCGCGACCTTCGAGCATCACCGAACCGGGCATCACGCGCAATCGGTACGGATCCAGACGCAACGCCGCGAATGCCGGACTCAGTGGTCCGTCGGCCCACGGCGGGATGATCGCCGGGTCGTAGCCGACCGGGGCCGGCAGCGTCGTGAAGGTGTCCCAGACGCGCCGGCGAATCGCGTCGTCGTACACGAGGGTCGCACCGCATTCGGCCGAGCACGTGTCGTGCGACGGCGTCCAGTATGTGAGCGACACGGTCGGGGTGTGGTCGAGCGCCGCCACTTTCAACGGCGTGGGCCCGGTCGCGATCCAGCCCACCAACCGGTCGGCCTCCCACTCCCAGAACGGATGAAGGATCCGCGTGCGCGGGCGGCCGTCCGGATCGACGGTGGCCACGGTGCACCACACGATCCGGTGCGCCATCGCGACGAACGCCTCGCCCGTCTCGCGGTAGTCGCTCATGTCATCTCCCCTGGAGGCGTGCCGGATCGATCACTTCGGCGGCCTGGAACGTCATCTGCACATCGCCGATACAACCACTCATCAACGCGCGCTTGGGGAGGCCGAGGCTCCGGAGTTCGTCCGCGATCTCACCGGTCCCCAGTTCCACGCTCGCCCCGCCGAGCCGCATGCGCGAGCCCTGGCCCCGCAGCTCCCACCGCGTGCGCCGCAACACGCCGTCCGCGAACGAGAATGCGTCCAGCGCGGTGGACCGCATCGGTGCCCGAACGCCGTGCCGGATCGTCATCGACACCGCCGTCGCGCCGTCGACGGTGAGGCGGGCCCGGTCGGCGCGCAGTTCCTCGTTGATCTCGATCGGCGTGACGAACTTGGGGAAGCCCCAGATCTCCCGGCCCGCGGCGCAGGTGAACTCCTGATCCACCGGCAACCGGTGGATGTAGGCACCCTTGCCCTTGCCACCGGTGGGATCCGCCACCAGGAACGCCACCGCGAACTCGTTGTACGGGTCGAGGTCGCCGTCGATGTAGCGGACGAAGGCGAGCGAGAGCATCGACCGACCACCGGGCATGGTCGCAGGAACGAGCCCCGCCGGGCCGACGATGCCCGCCGCGGTCGCGGTCGGCACACTGAACGACGCGAACCACGACCGGGCCGACCGGACCTCGACGGGAATGGTGACCTCACGGCCCAACACGGTGACGGTGCTCACGACGACTCCTCGACTTCGATCCACAGCTCGCGGGCGCGAGCCGCCGTGGCGGAGGTCAGCTCGACCTGATCAACCGCCGCCCGTTGTTCCATCCGGACGAAACGATCGCGAAAGCGCGCCGTCCATCCGCGCAACGAACTCTCCGCATCGACACCCTGTGCGCGTGCCACCACGACTGCGCCGGCGAGCAGGTCGCCCAATGCCGCCTCCGAGGCGCCCGCACCGGGCGCCGATCGCAATCGCCCGAGCGCGGCGGCCATCACCGCGAAGCCGTCGGTTTCCACGTCGGGGTCGAGCCCGACGCTCGCGGCCTTGCGGTAGAGCTTGTGGGCGTACAGCAACGACGGCAGCCCCGGGCTGATGCCGTCGACGAGCGACGTACTCGAGCGCTCCACCTTCTTGATCTGCTCCCAATTGGCGAGCACGGCGTCCGCGTCGTCGGCCTGCACATCACCGAACACGTGCGGGTGACGGCGGACCAGCTTGTCGTGCACCGCGGTGGCCACGTCGCCGAGGTCGAACGCGCCGGCCTCGGACGCGAGGATCGAGTGGAACACCACCTGGAACAGGAGGTCTCCCAACTCGTCCTCGACCCGTGCGTAGGCGTCGAAGTCGACCTCGCCCGCCGGCGCCGCGTCGGGCAGGAGTTCGAGCACCTCGACCGTCTCGTAGGCCTCCTCGAGCAGGTACCGGGTGAGCGAGTGATGCGACTGCTCCGCGTCCCACGGGCAACCGCCGGGGCCCCGCAGCCGCTGTGCGAGGGCGACGAGCCGGGCCACGTCTCCCGCCACGGTGTGCTCCCCTGCGTCGACGAAGACCGAGGTGAGGTGATCGGGGACGACGGAGCGGTCGAGGTCCGCGAGCGCGACGGTGGTCACCGCCTCGTCGGGCAGTCCGAGCCGTTGGAGGACGACGACCGGCGTGTCGGCCGGTAACGAATCGAGGAGCGCCACCTTCAGCTCGGACAACACCAACGGGTTGATGCAGTGACCGATCAGTATCGGGCCGGTGCGACCCGCGGCGGTGGGAACGAAGTCCTGCGCGTCGAGCACGTGCACGCCGGCCATGGGATCGCGTCCGATGCGGGTCCAGGCCAGGTCGACGAACGAGAGGCCGGGCACGACGGTCACCACGAGGTCTCCGCCCACCTGGCGGAGCAGCGGCACCGTGCGCTCGGCGACGCCGGGATTCCCGGGTACTGCGTACAGGATCTCGCCGTGTTCCTCGGCGGCCGCGACCAGCGCGTCGACGATCGAGGGGTACAGGGTGTCGAAGTCGGGCGCGGTCTCGTAGGCCGCGTCGAAGGACTCGAACGCGAACCCTTCGGCCTCGAGTTCGGTGACTGCGGGATGGCGGCGGGTGCGGGCGAACCGCACCGGCACGCGCGCGATCTCGGCCCGCGCGGCCGGCACCAGGAGATCGACGCCCGCCGGACCCAGCCCGACGACGACCACCCGCGCCGGGCTCACGGCGTGGTCGACGTACTCGTCCCGGTGGTCGCGGGCGCCGTCGTCGCGGTGGTCGCGGGCGCCGTCGTCGCGGTGGTCGACGGTGAGGTCGTGGTGGGCCGGCTCTTGGTCTGCTTGGGCGTCGGCGGGTCGATGGTGAACGCCCCGCCCTGACGGCGGAGCTTCCCGAACCGGGCGTTGACGTAGAGCTTCGCGTTCTTCAGGTACTTCGTGAGCAGGGGCGCGAGCGGATCGGCCGGCTGCGCGGTGGCCGCCACGAGCGGGGCGGCATTCGCCTCGGTGAGGTCCAGCACCTCGATCACGTGGTACCCGAACTGGGACTTCACCGGCTTCGACAACGTGCCGACCGGTGTGGCTTCGGCGCCGGCGCGGAAGTCGGCGTCGTACTGCGCCCACTGCGAGGAACCGATACACGTGAGCAGCCCACCCTGCGCGGCGGCGGCCGTGTCCTTGGAGACCTGCTTCGAGACGTCGGCGAAGCTCGTTCCCTTCTTCACCTGGTCGATGACCTGCTGGGCCTGCTCGGGCGTCTCCACCAGGATGTGTCCGACCAGCTTCTTGCTCGCGCAGTCGGCCTGGAGGGCCTGGTACGCCTGTGCCAGGGCCGGTGCGTTCGAGACCGGCTTCAGCGACGACCGCAGCGCTGACTGGAGCGCCGACGCGTCGGCGATCTCACGCTGGAGCCACTTCGGCAACTGGGCGTAGGCGGGTCCGCTGTTCTGACTCTGCTGCAGCGCCTGGGCGGCGGCTGCTTTCTCCTGGGCGGTCGCGGTCACGTGCCGCTGTTGGGCGACCTGCTCGACAGCCGAGTTCTGCATCAACGACACCAACCACTGGGCCGCGAAGCTCGTGGGCACCGGCCCGGTCTTGGTCAGGTGTACGCCCTGCTGCGAGAGCGCGCTGGTGAACGCCTGGGACTCCGCGAACCCGTGGATGTCACGGGTCACCGTGTCGGTCGAGATGTCGTGCCCGTTGACGCTGGCGGCGACACCGGATTGGGACGAGCACGCCGAAAGAACCAGGAGCGCGCCGAGCATGAGGGAAGACAGGGTCCGTTTCATCGAATCGGGGAGCCTATCGGCGCGCCACCGCCGGGGCCGGACGGGGTCCGTCCGTCCTCAGGTTCCGGCGCCGGCGGGAACGGCCGCCGGCACGAGGTCCTGGAGCAGTTCCACCAGGGCGTCGGCGACCTGCTCGGGCGGGACCGAGATCGGGACCGCGATCTCCCCGTCGTCCTTGATCACCGACTTCGGGTACAGCCGCTTCAGGCGGACCTTGCGGCTCTCGAGCAACTCGAGTCCGTCGATCCGGGCGATGCCCTTCTGCACCGAAACGCTCGTCGCCCGGGCGCGCACGCACTCGGCGCGCAACCGGGCTGCGCCGAGCAGGGCTTGGGCCGGCACCGGAATCGGGCCGTAGCGGTCGAGCCACTCGTTCCTGATGTCCGCCACATCGCTCGGATCGACCACGGCTGCCAACCGCCGGTAAGCCTCCATCCGGACGTCGTCCCGGCTGACGTACTCGCGCGGGAGGTGGGCATCGAGCGGGAGGTCGAGCACGACCTCGAACGGCTCGACCGGCTTCTCGCCCTTCAACTCGCCCACGGCCTCGGTCACCAGTTCGCAGTAGAGGTCGAACCCGACGGCCGCGATGTGACCGCTCTGCGATCCGCCGAGCAGGTTGCCTGCGCCGCGGATCTCGAGGTCGCGCATGGCGAGCTTGAAGCCCGATCCGAGATCGGTGAACTCGCCGATCGCCTTCAGCCGCTCGTACGCCTCTTCGCTCAGCGCCCGGTCGGCGGGGTGCAACAGATACGCGTAGGCGCGCTGGCCGCGCCGACCGACGCGCCCGCGGAGTTGGTACAGCTGCGCGAGGCCCAGGAGATCCGCGCGGTCCACGACCATGGTGTTCACCGTCGGCATGTCGAGGCCGCTCTCGATGATCGTGGTGCAGACGAGCACGTCGTATTCGCGGTCGGCGAAATCGAGCACGACCCGTTCGAGTTGGCCCTCGTCCATCTGGCCGTGCGCGATCGCGATGCGCGCCTCGGGAACGAGCTGCCGCACCTGCTCGGCCACGTGCTCGATGTCCTGCACGCGGTTGTGGACGTAGAAGACCTGACCTTCCCGCAACAGCTCGCGCCGGATCGCCTCCGAGACCGCCCGGTCGTCGTACTCGCCCACGTAGGTGAGGATCGGTTGACGCGCCTCGGGCGGGGTCTGCACGAGCGAGAGGTCGCGGATACCGGTGAGACTCATCTCGAGCGTGCGCGGGATCGGCGTCGCGGTCAGGGTCAACACATCGACGTGGGCGCGCAGCCGTTTGATCTTCTCCTTGTGCTGCACCCCGAAGCGTTGCTCCTCGTCGATCACCAGCAACCCGAGGTTCTTGAACTCGATGTCGTCGGAGAGGAGGCGGTGCGTCCCGACCACCACGTCGACCTCGCCCGATTTCAGGTTGCGCACCACCGCGTTCTGCTCGCCGGTGGTGAGGAAACGCGAGAGCACCTCGACCCGGACCGGGTAGCCGGCGAACCGCTCCCGGAACGTCTGGCCGTGCTGGTTCACGAGCAGCGTCGTGGGCCCGAGGATCGCCACCTGCTTGCCGTCCTGGACCGCCTTGAACGTGGCCCGCAACGCGACCTCGGTCTTGCCGAACCCGACGTCGCCGCAGATGAGCCGGTCCATCGGGAGGGACGCTTCCATGTCGGACTTGACCTCTTCGATGGCGGTCAACTGGTCCGGAGTCTCCTCGTACGGGAACGCGTCCTCGAGTTCGCGCTGCCACGGCGTGTCCGTCGAGAACGCGAACCCCGGCGTGGCCAGGCGCTTGCGGTAGAGGATGACGAGTTCGGCGGCGATCTCGCGCACTGCGGTGCGGACCTTGGCCCGCGTCTTGGACCAGTCGGTGCCACCCATGCGCGACAGGGAAGGTGAGTCGCCGCCGGTGTACCGCCGGACCGTGCCCACCTGGTCGGTGGGCACGTAGAGCTTGTCGCCGCCGCGGTACGCGATCAGCAGGTAGTCGCGCTCGGCACCGCCGATGGCGCGGGTGACCATGCCCTCGTACCGACCCACGCCGTGCACCTGGTGGACCACGAAGTCGCCCGGCTTGAGGTCGTCGTAGTAGTCGACTGCCTTGCGGGCACCGCGCGCGGTCCGGTGGACCCGGCGGCGGCCGGTGAGGTCGGCCTCCGCTACGAGCGCGAGGTGCGCACCACCGACGATCACCCCCCGCTCCAGCGGCGCCACCAGCACGGTCACCGCGCCGGGCCGGATCGGTGCGTCGACCATCGCGTCGATGCCTTCACCGACGAGCACGTCGGCGAGGCGACGGGCCGACCCTTCGCCCTCGGCCGCGAGGACCACTCGATGCTCGTTGCGGATCAGCGCGCGAATGCGGTCGGCCAGCGCCTCGACGTCTCCCACCACCGGGTCGAACGCCGACGCGCCGAGTTGGAGCGTGTCGGGTGAGTCCGGGGTCCCGAGGACCGAGGTGGTGGCGACCTTGGTCCGGGCGAGCAGACGGTCGAACGGCAGGGAGAGACGCGGGAACTCGTCGTCGGCCGCGCCCCAGGTGCCCGCGAGGACCTCGGCGAGCGACGCCTCTTCGTCGAGCAGGTCCTGGGCCCGGTCCCGCATCCGCCGCGGCTCCACGAGCAGCACCCGTGCGCCGGCGGGCAGGAGATCGGGCAGCAGATGTTCATCGCCGGCGAGCCATGGCAGCCACGACTCCATGCCGTCGAACACCTGGCCTTCGGCCAGACGATCCCACTGCTCGCGTCCCCACGGTGCGTCTGCGAGCAACGCCTGCGCGCGCGTGCGCACCTCGTCGGTCGGGAGCAGTTCGCGGCACGGGAAGACGGTGACGTCGTCGATCACGTGCGTACTGCGCTGGTCGGTGACCGCGAAGTGCGAGATGCGCTCGACCTCGTCGCCCCACTGGTCGATCCGCACCGGATGCTCCGCGGTGGCGGGGAACACGTCGACGATCGAGCCGCGCACCGCGACCTCGCCCCGACCCTCCACCTGGTACTCGCGGCGGTACCCCATGCCCACGAGCGTCGCGACCAACTCGTCCCGCTCGATCGTGTCGCCGGCCCGGAGCCGGACCGGTTCGATGTCCTCGACGTGCGGACCGAGCCGCTGCACGAGGGCGCGAACCGGAGCGACCACCACCGCAGGCGCGTCGGCACCGCCCTCGCGGAGTCGCCACATGACCCGCAGGCGCCGGCCCATGGTCTCGAGCGCGGGCGAGACCCGTTCGAACGGCAGGGTCTCCCACGCGGGGAACAGCTCCACCTGGTCCGCGCCGAGCATCGGGACGAGGTCGCCGGCGATCCGTTCGGCTTCGGCCACGGTCGGCACCGCCACGAGCACGGGCCGCACACCGGCGAGGCGCTGGACCGCGGCGGCGAAGATCGGCCGGGCGGCCTCGGCCACGGCCACGACGTCGGCCCGACCGGACGCCACCGCGACGACGGCGTCGTCCTCCGCGAGGAGGCGCGGCAGCGCACCGAGCGCAGGTTCGGACATCAGGACACTTTGGCCGACCCGGGGACCCGGCGGCGAACGGGGTCGGTCAGCCGGGTTGGGCGTTCAGCCCGGCGGGGCGCTCGACGTACTGGGCTCGGCGGCGAGCCGGTCGAGCATCGCGCTCGTGCTGTGACCCTCCGTGAGCGGCGCGCGCAGGACGCGGCCACCCCACGAGCGCACTTCGTCGGCCCCGACGATCTCCTCCGCCGCGTAGTCCTCGCCTTTGACGAGCACGTCGGGTCGGAGGGCCTCGATGACCGCGAGCGGTGTGGGCTCCGCGAAGAGCAGCACTGCGTCGACCGCGCCGAGACCGGCGAGCACCTGCGAACGCGCGTCCTCGACGTTGACCGGGCGGCCCGTGCCCTTGAGCTGGCGGACCGAGGCGTCGGTGTTGAGCCCGACGATGAGCCGGTCGCAGTTCCGGCGGGCCCAGTCGAGGTACATCACGTGACCCGCGTGGAGCAGGTCGAAGCAGCCGTTGGTGAAGCCGACCTCGTGGCCCTCGTTGCGCCACCGGTTCACGAGTTTCACTGCCGCCTCGAGGCTCACCAGCTTCTCGGCGATCGGCGGTGGGGCGTCACCGGCGGGTCCGAGCGCGGCCAGGAGCTCTTCCTGGCGGATCGGGACCGTGCCGGTCTTGCCCACGATGATCCCGGCGGCGAGGTTGGCGAGAACGGCGGCGTCGTGGGCGTCGAGCCCCACCGCGATCCCGGCGGCGAGCGTGGCGATCGCGGTGTCCCCCGCGCCCGACACGTCGAAGACCTCACGGGCCCGAGCCGGCACGTGGCGGGTCCCCGAGGCCTGCACCAGGCTGATCCCGGCCTCGCCGCGGGTGAGCGTGACGAAGTCGAGATCGAGCAGGCCACGCAGGCGGGCGGCCGACTCGGTCAGCTCGAAGGCGTTGGAGGCCGACACCTGGGTGGTGGCCGCGAGCTCGGTCTCGTTCGGCGTCACCGTGGTGGCGCCGCGGTACTTGCCGTAGTCGAGGCCCTTCGGGTCGACGAGCACCGGGATGCCACGGTGCCGGGCCTGCTTGATCAGCCGGCGACAGAGATCGTCGGCGAGCACTCCCTTGGCGTAGTCGGAGATCACGAGGGCGTCGTAGCCGTCCTCGAGCAGCGCGACCACGCGGTCGTCCCACGACCGGCGCTCCACCGTGGGGCGGGGCGAGGCGTCCTCGTCGTCGACCCGGACCAACTGCTGCTGACCGGAGAGCACCCGCGTCTTGGTGGTGGTCGGACGGCCGCGCAGCACGTCGACGCCCTGGACCCGGACGCCGGCCAGGCCGAGCAACTCCCGCAACCGGGCGCCCGCTTCGTCGTCACCGGTCCAACCCGCGACATCGGCGTGCACACCGAGGCCGGCCAGGTTCAGCGCGACGTTGCCCGCGCCACCGACCGAGACGGTCTCGCGCCCGAGGCGCACGACCGGGACCGGTGCCTCGGGCGAGATCCGCACGACGTCGCCGATGAGATAGCGGTCGAGCATGAGGTCACCCACGACGAGCATGCGCACGCCGGCGAACCCACCACGCACTGCGGCATGGACGATGTCAGGCCGATCGAACATCATCACTCTCGGCGACGGCGGCTTCGATCATGTCGCACAGCGTATGGCCAATGAACAGGTGCGCCTCTTGTATGCGACAGGTTCGGGGTGTTTCCACGACCAATGAGAGGTTCACCGAGCGCGCGAGTTTGCCGCCGTCACCGCCGGTGATGCCCACCGTCAGTGCTCCCATCGAGGCCGCGGCCTCCACCCCCTGCAGCACGTTGGCGCTGTTCCCCGAAGTCGACAGCCCCACCGCGACATCGCCCGGCCGGCACAAGGATTCGATCTGGCGCGCGAACGCGACGTCGAACGAGTAGTCGTTCGCGATCGCCGTGATCAGGGACGGATCGGACACCAGGGCGTAGGACCGGATACCCGCACGCTCGCGCTCGAACCGGCCGACCAACTCGGTGGAGAAGTGGCTGGCTTGCGCTGCGCTGCCGCCGTTGCCGAACCAGAACACGGTCCCGCCGGCGTGTACCCGCTCGATCATCGCCGCCGCGACATCACGCAGTGCGGGGCCCATCGCAACGAGGCCCGCCATCATCGCTTGATGTTCGCGAATATCCTCTTCGAAGTTCACGCAGAGTCTCTCGACGGGCCCAGGACAGTGCTTGAGGGTAGCAACCGGATGATCCTGCTCGATAGGGACGGGGTACTCAATGTCGATCTCGCGGATTCGGTCCGCCGGGTCGCCGACCTCGAGATCGAGGCCGGGGCCCGACCCGGGTGCGATGCACTGCGCGCGGCCGGGTACTCACTCACAGTGGTCTCCAATCAGTCGGCGGTGGGGAGGGGCTGGATGGATGCCACCACCCTCGACGCCGTCAACGACGAGTTGAATCGGCGTCTCGGGGGTGCGATCGACCACTGGTACGTGTGTACCCACGCCCCAAACCTCGGATGCCGCTGCCGCAAACCCGACACCTTGCTCCTCGAGCAGGCGCAGGTCGATCTCGGCTTCACTCCGGCGACGACCTGGTTCGTCGTGGATGCAGCCCGGGACATCGAGGCGGCGCGCCGGTTCGGAGTCCGCCCGGCACTCGTCCGCACCGGCAAGGGCACCGCGACCGCCACCGAGTTCCCGGACGTACCGGTCTGGGACGATCTCGCGGCCTTCGCCACGTGGCTGACCGGAGAGTCCGGCGTCGCCGGTGTCACCGAACCGCCGGCGGTCACCGGCGGGCGGCCCGTCGACCGTCAGTTGTAGCGGTTCATCGCATCGGCGATGCCGCCACGCACGATCGCCTCGACCGCGTCCGCCGCCTGCTCGATGGTGACGTCGATCTCGGTCCGCTCCCGTTTGGCGAACTTGTTGAGCACGTGGTCGACGCCGCGCTCCTTGCTCTCGGGCTTGCTCACCCCGATACGGACGCGCAGGAACGTGTCGGTATGCAGATGCGCCTTGATGGACCGCAGCCCGTTGTGACCGGCCAGCCCACCACCCGCCTTGAGCTTCAACGCCGCGACCGGGAGGTCGAGTTCGTCCTGCACGATCACGATCTGCTCCGGCTCCACGCCGTAGCGGTGCGCGAGGAGACGGACGGCGTCGCCCGAGTCGTTCATGTACGTGAGCGGGATCGCGAGCGCCACTCGCTTGCCCTCGATCCGGACCTCGTCGGCCTGCGCACGTTCCTTGCCTTTGCGCAGTGACGCGCCGTGGCGGCGGGCGAGGAGTTCGACCACCTCGGCGCCGACGTTGTGCCGCGTCTTCGCGTACTCCGCGCCGGGGTTGCCCAGCCCGACGACGAGGTAGTCGGCGGGGGTGCCGCGCCGTTCGCCGCCGCGGCGCAACGCCACGGATTACTCCGAGTCGCCGCCGGAGCCGTCGGCGACGCCGCCCTCGGCGGACGCCTCGCCGCCTTCGCCCTCTTCGCCTTCGCCCTCTTCGCCTTCGTCGAGGCCGCGCGGGATCGCCACCTGCACGACGAGCTCCTCGTCCTCGTGCTGGAGCGTGACCCCGGCCGGCACGGGCAGATCCGAGACGTGGATCTGGTCGCCGAGTTCCAGGGTGGAGATGTCGACGGTGAGCGAGTTCGGGATTGCGCCCGGCATCGCCTCGATCGTGACCGAGAACAGGAGCTGCTCGAGCAGTCCACCGGCCTTGGCGCCGGGGGCTTCACCCTCGACGTGCAGCGGGATGTCGGCGGTGACCGCGACGTCGCGGCGGATCCGCACGAAGTCGACGTGGACGAGGTCGTCCCGGGTCGGGTGGCGCTGGATCTGCCGGGCGAGGGCGAGCGCGTCGCCGTCCTCGAGGTTCAGCGTGATCAGCGTGTTGGCACCACTCGCACCGTGGAGGATGCGCTCGAGTTCCCGGGCGCCGACGAGCACCGACTGCGGGTCGGCTTCGAGGCCGTACACCGTTGCCGGGACCTTGCCATCGCGGCGGTACCGGCCGGCGGGTCCCGAACCGAGTTCGGTGCGGGGCTCGACGTTGAGGGTGATGTCAGACATGGCGCGTGAGGTCCTTCGAGAAGATCAGAGAGAAGGGTGCATTCTGGCCGAGCGAGGGCCTCCAGACCAAACCATCGGTCCCCGCCTCCACCCGAACCGCCGCCAAACCGGCCCGTTCGCCCGTCGGACGCCTAGGTGTTGTCGCCGCTGAACAGTTCGCTCACGCTGCGCTCCTCGAACACCGCGGCCAGCGCATCGGCCACGATGGGTGCGATCGACAGCACGGTGAGCGCGTCGAAATGCTTCTCCGACGGCACCGGCAGCGAGTTGGTGACGACGACGTCGCGGATCGGCCCGTTCTTCAGCCGGTCGACCGCCGGGCCCGAGAGCAACCCGTGGGTGGCGAGGATCGACACCGACGCGGCGCCCCGGCTCATCAGCAACTCGGCGGCGCTGACGACGGTGCCCGCGGTGTCGATCATGTCGTCGATCAGGATGCACTGGCGTCCCTCGACGAGACCGACCACCTCGGTGGCGACCGCCACGTTGTGGGTGCCCTTCGGCCGGCGCTTGTCGATGAATGCGAGATCGGCATGGACCCCGTGGCCGTCGAGGCAGTTCGCGAACCGACGGGCGAGCTTGCCGCCGCCGGCATCGGGCGAGACGACCGTGACCTCGGTGTCACGGTCGAGCGTGCCCACGAGATGGTCGGCGAGGAGGGGCACCGCGGTGAGGTGGTCGACCGGGAAGTCGAAGAAGCCCTGGATCTGACCGGTGTGCAGGTCGATGACCACGACCCGGTCGGCCCCGGCCACGGTGAAGAGGTCGGCGAGCAGCCGCGCGGTGATCGGCTCGCGGCCCTCGGCCTTCCGGTCCTGCCGGGCGTATCCGTAGAAGGGACAGACCGCGGTGATCCGACGCGCCGACGCACGCTTCAACGCGTCGATCATGATCAACTGCTCCATGATGTGGTCGTTGATCGGGTCGCAGTGACCCTGGAGCACGAACACGTCGGCACCCCGCACGTTCTCACCGAGGCGGCAGTACAACTCACCGTTGGCGAACCGCGACAGCGTGACGTCGCCGAGCGGCACCCCGAGGCTGGCCGCGATCTCGCTGGACAGCTCAGGATTCCCCGAACCGGCGAACAGCTGGAAGGTCTTGGTGGGCGTGAGTTCCATCAGTCGTCGTCCTCTGCGCGGTCCAGCTCGGTTGCTTCGTCTCTTCGCTCGGCCCAACTCGCGTCCGGCCGTGCCGGTACCCCTTTTACCAAGGTGCCGGGCTCGACGTCGTTGGTCACCACGGATCCGGCACCGGTGTACGCGCCGTCGCCGACCGTGACCGGTGCGACCAGCACCGAGTTGGACCCGATCCGCGCGTCGGCGCCGATGGTGCTCGGGTGCTTGTTCGTGCCGTCGTAGTTGGCGGTGATGGTGCCGGCGCCCACGTTGGCGCGCGGTCCGATCTGCACGTCGCCCATGTAGGAGAGGTGCGGCACCTTGGCGCCCTCGCCGATCTCGGCGTTCTTGGTCTCCACGAAGGTACCGACGTGCGACCCGGCCGCAAGGTGCGTGCCGGCACGCAGCGAGACGTAGGGCCCGACGGCGCAGTCCTCACCGATCACCGAATCCCGTGCGACCGTGTTCTGCACGACCGCGCGCGCGTGCACGACGGTGTCGACGAGACGCGTGTCCGGACCGATGACCGCACCGCTCGCGATCTGGGTGGTGCCCTCGAGGATCGTCCCCGGGAGCAGGCGCACGTCGGGCGCGAGCTTCACCGTGGCGTCCACGTAGGTGGCCGCCGGATCCACCATCGACACGCCGTCGCTCATCCACCGTTCGTTGATGCGCGCGCGGAGCATCGCTTCGGCTGTCGCCAGTTGCGCACGGTCGTTCACGTGCCGGGCGGCCGCAGGATCGTCGGCCGCGACCGCGACCACGAGGTGACCGGCTTCGCGCAGGACCGCCACCGCGTCGGTGAGGTAGTACTCGCCCTGCGCGTTCTCGGGACTGAGTCGGCGGAGGGCCGGGGCAAGGAGGCTGCGGCGGAAGCAGTAGATCGACGTGTTGACCTCGGGGAGTTCGAGTTCCTCGGCCGTCGCGTCGGTGCGCTCCACGATGCGGTCGACCCGGCCCTGCGAGTCCCGGACGATCCGCCCGAAGCTCCAGGTCCACGGCTCGAGACCGGCGGTGACGAGGGTGACCGCGGCATCGGCCTCCCGATGCACGGTGGCCAGCCGGGCGAGCAGTTCCGGCCGCACCAGCGGGGCATCGCCCGGCATGATGATCACGTCGCCTTCGAGATCCGGATCGTCGGTGAAGGCGGTCAGCGCCACGCTGGCGGCGTCGCCGGTGCCCCGCTGCACCTTCTGGTCGACGAAGACCACCGGGACATCCGTCGTGACCTGCTCCTGGAGGGTCTTGGTCACCCGCTCGGCACCGTGCCCGACCACGACCACGATGCGTTCGAGCGGCAGGGCACCCAGCGCGTCCACCACGTGGAGCAGCATCGGGCGTCCGCACAGCGGGTGCAGGACCTTCGGGGTCGCCGATCGCATCCGCGTGCCCTCGCCGGCCGCCAACACCACTGCCGCCAACGGCCGATACCCACTCACGTCATGTCCCCTCTCGGCCCTGGTACCCGGCGGGTGGCGCAGCTCGGGGGCGAGGTTTCGAACCTCGACTTGGGACTCCAAAGGACCCCGTGCTGCCGTTACACCACCCCCGAAGGACCGCTCGCGACCTTACCCCGCACTCCCGAGCGCTCCGGCTCGAACACGCGCCTGCCGCCAATGTGCCCCGGAGCCCGGCGCCCGCTAAGGTCCCGGCCGCCATGGGATCCCTGATCAAGAAGCGCCGTAAGCGCATGCGGAAGAAGAAGCACAAGAAGCTGCTGAAGAAAACGCGTTGGCAGCGTCGGCAGCAGGGTCGCTGAGCGACCCCAGTGCTTCCACCGCTCCGGCGGTGGCCATCAGGACCACGCCAAGGTTCCGGCGAATCGCTTTCGGGCGAGCATCACGCGACCGCTGATCGGAGCGCGTGCCCGGCGAACGCCGCGACCGCCAACTCGTTCCTGACCCGTGCCGCGAGCGCGTTCGCGGCCACCGCGTCGGTCACCGGAATCCAGTACGACGATCCGCTCCCTGCGAGCAGCGCGGCCTGACCCGCGATCGCCTCCAACCGGCTGCGGAACGCACCCAGCCCGGGGGCGATCGCCTCGGCCGCCGGTTCCAGATCGTTCACCAGCCCGTCCACGAGGTGCGCGACCGCGTCCGGCACCGCGGCGACCCGCCGGCCCGCCGGTCCGCCGAGCCGGTCCCAGGCCGCGAAGACCGGTGGCGTGGCGATCGCGAAGGCCGGCGTGGCCACCACCACGTGGAGGTCGTCCGCGAGGGCCACCGGCTCGAGCCGCTCCCCCCGACCCCGCATCATCACCGGGCCGCCGTGCAGGCACACCGGGACGTCGGAACCGAGGTCGACCGCGGCGCGCTCGATGTCGGCCGCGGCCAGACCGTAGAGGTCCCGCACCGCGCGTAACACCGCCGCCGCGTCGGCCGAGCCCCCGCCGAGACCCGCACCCGCCGGCACGATCTTCTCCAGGTCGATGGTCACGCCCGCGTCCGGGGGCAGGACGGCCCGGGCCGCGCGCACGGCGAGGTTGGTGGCGTCGCGGGGGATGTCGGTTCCGACTCCCCTCACCGTGAGGTCCAGGACCCCGGCCGGTGCGGCGGTGACCACGACGGTGTCCGCCGGGGCCGAGATCATGACGGTGAGTGCCTCGAGGTCGTGATACCCGTCGGGCCGGGTGCCCAGCACCCGCAACGTGAGCGTGAGCTTCGCGGGCGCGTCGAGCCGGATCCGGTCGCCGCTCATACGTCCACCGCGCGCGCCAGCGCGGCCCACTGGTCGAGGGTGAGGGTCTCGGCGCGGGCGGTGCCGTCGATCCCGGCCGCGGCCAGGCGATCGGCGGTCTGCTCACCGAGTTCGGCGCGCAGCGCACCGCGCAGCATCTTGCGGCGTTGACCGAACCCGGCCCGCACCAGCGCGAACAACCGCTCGGCCGACGGGACCTCCACCGGCGGGCTCGGGTGGCGCACGATCCGCACCAACGCCGACTCCACCTTCGGCGCGGGGATGAAGACCGACGCCGGCACCAGCCCCACCACTTCGGCGCGGGCGTAGTACGCGATCTTCACCGACACCGCGCCGTAGGTCTTCGTACCGGGTCCCGCGGCCATGCGCTCCCCCACCTCCCGCTGGACCATCACCATCATCGACCGTACGTGCGGCGCCTCGTCGAGCAGGCGCATCACGATCGGCGTCGCCACGTTGTAGGGCAGGTTCGAGACCACCGTCCACGGCCCGACCGCCGGATCCATCACCGCGTCGAGGTCGACCCGCAGCGCGTCGTCGCACACGATCCGCACCGGCTGCCGCCCGACCGTCTCTTCGAGCGCCGGGATCACGTGGCGGTCCAACTCCAGCGCGGTGACCACCGCGCCGGCGTCGAGCAGGGCGACGGTGAGCGACCCGATGCCGGGCCCGATCTCGAGGACCGACGCGCCCGACTCGACGGCGGCGAGGCGGACGATGCGGCGGGCGGTGTTGGGGTCGGCGAGGAAGTTCTGCCCCAGCGCCCGACTCGGCCGGAGACCGTGGCGCTCGAGCAGGGCGGGGATCGTCGCCGGGGTCAGCGGCAATGCGGTGACCGGATCACCACGACAGCTGGACCGAGATCACGCCGGTGCCGAGGGGCGCGAGCTGCGCGAACACATCGCGATTGAGATCGATGATGTGACCCGTGTACGCCATCGGGCCACGGTCGCCCACCCGGCACTGCGCGGTCCGGCCGTTGGCGGTGTTGCGGATCGTCACGATCGTGCCGAACGGCAGGGTCAGGTGGGCGCACGACCCGGATCCGGCGTGACTGTCGTACCAGCTCGCCGAGCCCGACTGACGCACGCCGCCGCTCGTCGGGGTAGGCGCCGGTGGCGGGTTCTGCGAGCCCGAGGGCTTGGTGCCCCGGGCCAGGATCTGGGTGACCGGCGAGACGATCTCGGTGTTGCTGACCTCGGTCCACTGGACGATC
The DNA here is from genome assembly GCA_038250905.1 of Acidimicrobiia bacterium. Taxonomy (GTDB): domain Bacteria; phylum Actinomycetota; class Acidimicrobiia; order IMCC26256; family JAENVU01; genus JAENVU01. The sequence continues at coordinate 131,187 of JBBSBV010000004.1, read as the reverse complement.
ACGCCGTCCTTCCTGACCACGTTCGACACCACGCGGGCGGTGCCGTTCTTGCCGGCCTGGATCGTGTTCACGTGTCCCCGTGCGAGATTGGGATCGTCGCGGTACTCGGTCTTGAACGGGATGATCCGGTCCTCGGCCACCTGGTCCGGCGCGAGGCGGAACACCTGCACGACCAGTCCGGGCGTGAGTTGGGTCGCGATGGCCGGCGTCACCTGGTCCTGGGGGCCGAGGGTGATCTCGCGGGCGGCGAGCAACTCGGCGACGGTCAGCGCGGTGGAGTGCGCGACCGGCGTGGTCGCGCCGTCGACCTTCACGGTCACGTCGTGCGGTGTGCGCATGACGATGCGCGATCGCCGACCGATACGACCGGCAGCGCCGACGCGCACCATCCCGGCCGGCAGCCCGAGTTCGCGACGGACACCGGCCAAGGTGTGAAGCGTGGTGCGGCGGGCCGTGACCTTGCCGTCGACGTCCACCACGATCGGGAACGCGCGGTGGATCCGGATCGGCATGCCCTGGCGCAGTTGTGTCGACAACGACGGGAAGACGCGGTCACCGTCGTGGAGCACCACACCCCCGGCCGCGAGAAGGTCGCTCACGGTGCCGGCGCGGGTGACCACCGTGTTCGCACGACCGTCGATCGAGACGGTGACGTCGCGCTGCGGGCGGGTCCCGCCGAGCACGCGGGCGGTCACGCCGGCGCACGCCGCGGCCACCGCGGTCACGAGCACGGTGACGATGATGCGCCGCCGCATCCGCAGCGCCCGTTTGCGGTGCACGATCGCGGGCCGGTTCGGCCGCACGCTCGCGTAGGCCGCGGGGATCATGGGGCCGAGGAGTTCCGTGGTCGACTCGACGACCGTCGCCACCGGAGCCGGCGCGGGGACGACCGGTGCTGCGAGCGCCTGCGGAACGACGGCGGCCGGTTCCTCGACTCCAGGTGAGGCCGGGACGGCGGCGAGCGCCAGGTCGGGGTCCGGAGCCGGGGTCGCGACCGCCGGCGTGTCCGTCCGGATCACGGGCAGCTCGCCGGTGAGGAAGGGATGGTCGGTCTCCGCCGCGCGCCAGAAGCCCGTCTCGATGGCTTCGAGTTCGCGTGCCAGGTCGTCCTGACCCTCGGTGAAGAGGAGCAGCTCGAGCTCCTCGGTGATGCCGAGGGCGTCGGTACCCCCATCGTCGGTCAAGGCATCGTCGGCCGGGTCGAGGGTCTCGAGTTCGTCGTCGAGATCCAGGGTCTCGAGTTCCGCACTGAGGTCGAGCGCGTCGAGGTCGGCGGTGAGGTCCAGGATCGGCAACCACACGTGGGGCTCCGGCGCCGCGAGCCGGGCCGGCGACTGCCGCACAGCACGCAGCGCGTAGCGCCGGGCGCGAGCGTCGCCGCTCACGGGCCGCACGGTACGACGAGTCAGATGCTCGCTGATGGGTCCGCCTCCGGGGGTGTCGGCCGCACTCCGCGGCGGCCGTTCACGACGTGGCGAACCTAACGATGGCCCCCAGCAGGGTCAATCTCAGTACCAGGATCTTCCAGTTCCAGGGAGGCAAATCCGGGGTCAGGCAGTGCGAAAGACCTGGTCAGCAGCCTGTGCCGTCCTCGCCGCCACCGTTTCCACTCTGTGAACAGTCGCGGCAGCCAGCCCCGCGCCGACCTCGACGACCCATGCGGGCTCATTCACCTGGCCCCGGTGCGGGACCGGCGCGAGGTACGGACTGTCGGTCTCCACGAGCATGCGATCCACGGGAACGATCGCAGCCGCGGCGCGGACGTCGACGGCGTTCTTGAACGTGACGATCCCACTGAACGAGACGTAAGCGCCTCGATCGACGCACGCCGTCGCCTCGTCGGGTCCACCGGTGAAACAGTGGAAGACCGTGCGGCGCGGCATGCCCTCGTCGTCGAGGATCGCGAAGGTCTCGTCCCAGGCCTCGCGGGTGTGGATGACCAACGCGCGGTCGAGTTCGTGGGCCAGACGGATCTGGGCCTGGAACGCGGCGGCCTGGTCAGGTCCCGGCGAATGCTCGTAGTGGTGGTCGAGCCCGGCCTCGCCGATCGCGACCACCGCCGGATCAAGCGCCAGGCGCACCAGCCCGGGCCACTGGTCGGCGAGGTGCACGGCGTCGTGCGGGTGGAGTCCGACGGTGGCCCGCACGTCGTTCCGGTGCCCCGCGAGCGCGACGGCCGCCTCGGACGTGACGAGGTCGGTACCGACACACACCATCCAGTCGACCCCGGCGGCCCGGGCGCGCGCCACGACGGCGTCGGCCTCGGCGAGGTCGGCGGGGAGGTGACAGTGACTGTCGACCCAGCCCCGAACCGGTGGGTCGGAACTCACGCGTCGATGCGGGGGAAGAGCGAGGGCCCCTTGGTGAGTGCGTTCCCGGCGGTCGGGGTCGTACCCCAACCGGCGGCGGCCGGGAGCACCTGCGCCTCCGGCGTCCCCGCGAGCCCGAGCCGACGCCACAGCTCCGCTGCGGCCCGCGGGATCACGGGCGATGCCAGCAACGCAACGATCCGCAGCACCTCGAGGCAGTCACCGAGGACGGCCGCGGTCGCGTCCGCGTCGCCCGCCTTGTGCGTCTTCCACGGCTCGGACTCCTCGATGAAGGCGTTGGTGTCGCGGATGAGTTGCCAGACCGCGCCGAACCCTTCGTCGAACCTCAGCTCACCGAGCGCGGCCTCGTAGGCCTCGAGCGCGAGCGCGGCCTGCGCGGCGAGTGGACCGTCGGCGCGCGTCGCGGGCACGACACCGTCGCAGTAGGTGACCGCCATGTTGAGTACGCGACTCGCGAGGTTCCCGAAGTTGTTGGCGAGGTCGGCGTTGTAGCGGGCGACCATGCCCTCGTAACTGAAGTCGCCGTCCTGCCCGAAGTGGAGGTCGGTGAGGAAGTGGTAGCGGAACCCGTCACTGCCGAACTCCGGAACCAGGTCGGCGGGGGCAATGTTGTTGAGACTCGTCTTGCTCATCTTCTCGCCCCCGACCAAGAGGTAGCCATGGGCGAAGACGTGCTCGGGCAACGGGAGCCCCGCCGCCATCAGCATCGCCGGCCAGTAGACGGCATGGAACCGGAGGATGTCCTTCGCCAGCAGGTGGTACTGGACCGGCCACCGGTAGGCGAACTGGCTCGGGTCGGATCCGAACCCGACCGCGCTGGCGTAGTTGATGAGCGCGTCGTACCAGACGTAGGTGACGTGCTCGGGGTCCCACGGCAGCGGGATGCCCCACGAGATGGAGGTCCGGCTCATCGAGAAGTCGCGCAATCCCTGCCGGAGGAAACCGAGCACCTCGTTGCGCTTGCTCTCGGGCTGCACCGCGAGCGGGTTGGCCTCGTAGTACTCGATCAGCGGCTGCTCGAACTTCGAGAGCTGGAAGAAGTAGTTCTCCTCGGTGACCGTCTCCACCGGCCGATGATGGATCGGACACAAACCGTCGACGAGATCATCTTCGGTGTAATAGGCCTCGCAGGCGACGCAGTACAGCCCCTCGTACGTGGCCAGCTCGATGAAGCCGTTGTCGTAGACCTGGGACAGGAAGGCCTGGACCGCGGCGTGGTGACGAGGCTCGGTGGTGCGGATGAAGTCGTCGTTGCTGATGTCGAGCAGCGCCCAGGCATCCCGGAACCGGGCACTCGTGGTGTCGGCCCACTCCAGCGGACTCACGCCGCGCGCCTCGGCCGCCCGCTGGATCTTGAGCCCGTGTTCGTCGGTTCCGGTGAGGAAGAGGACGTCGTCGCCGTGGAGACGGCGCCACCGGGCGAGCACGTCGGCGTGGACCGTGGTGTACGCGTGACCGATGTGTGGCGCGTCGTTGACGTAGTAGATCGGCGTCGTCACGTAGAAGGAATCAGGCACGCGCCCTACAGTACCGACGGTCCGGGCGGTTCCGAGTCTCTTACGCGGGGGTCACACAGATGGCGAGTGGCGTGGCGCGCAAGATCGATCAGCTCGGCCGCGTGGTGATCCCGGTCGAGATGCGCAAGGCCCTCCGCATCGATGTCGGCGACCTGGTGATGATGACGGCCGAGGTCGATCGCATCACCTTGGAGAAGGTGGAGCAGCGCTGCGTCTTCTGCGGCTCGAGCGACCAGCTCCGCGACTTCAGCCGCAAAGTCGTGTGCGCGGCGTGCGTGGAGAAGCTCACCGCGACTTCAGGGTGACCGCCCGCGCGTAGACCTCCCGGCGCGGCATACCGAGGCGCGCGCTGACGATCGCGGCGGCGTCGCGCGTCGAGATTCCGGCCGCGAGTTCGACCGCGAGTGCAGTGTCGACCTCGGCATCGGAGGCCGCGACCGGAGCGCCAGTGGCACCGCCGAGCACGATCACGCACTCCCCGCGCGGTTCGTCGGCCTCTGCGCCCGCCGCCAACTCCGCCAGGGTCCCCCGCCGCACCTCTTCGTGGAGCTTGGTGAGCTCCCGCGCGATCACTGCCGGCCGGTCCGCGCCGCAGTACCCGACCAGTTCGGCGAGGGTGGCCGCCACCCGGCGCGGCGATTCGAAGAGCACCGTCGTGCGCACCTCGGTGCGCAACGCCTCCAACCGCTCGACCCGGGTCGTGCCCTTCCGGGGCAGGAAGCCCTCGAAGACGAACCGATCGGTCGGCAGGCCGGAGAGGACCAGCGCGGTCGTGACCGCGGAGGGCCCGGGAACCACCTCGACCGCGAGCCCGGCATCGAGGCACGCCCGCACCAGCTTGGACCCGGGGTCGCTGATCCCCGGCATGCCGGCGTCGGTGATCACCGCCACCCGACGGCCGGCGGCGACCGCGTCGACCACCCAACCCACGTTGTCGGATTCGCCGTGGGCCGGCACCGAGCGCAGCCGGCCACCGGCCGCGAGTCCGGCGTGGGACAGCAGCGTGCGCGTCCGACGGGTGTCCTCGCACGCGAGCACGTCGGCGTCGCGGAGTACTTCGATCACCCGCGGGCTCAGGTCGCCGAGGTTCCCGATCGGAGTACCGACGACCACGAGCGCCCCGGGAAGGTCGTCGTTCGGATCACGCACGGAGTTCCAGCCGGTCACCCACGTGCACACCCCAGCGTTCGAGCGCGCCGGCCTCCGCCTCCAGTGCACACCGCGCGCGCCACACCATCGGCGAGATGCGGTGCGGTGGCAACGTGACCGCGCGGATCACCACGCCGTCGCCGTCGCAGAACGCCACATCGATCGGGAAGCGCATTCGGAACGTGTGCACGTTGCGACACGGCCGGAGCACCAGCACGCCGTCGATGCCATCGCGACCGAGGAGCCCACGCGCTCGACCACGCGCCCCCGAGGGTTCCTCGGCTGCGGCGAGGACCTGTCCGTCACAGACGAGCCACATCGCGTCCGGCCTGGTCCGAGATCATCCGGCGACGGTACCGCTCCGCCCTCACCGGCCCGCGCCCCGCCACGCCGCGTCCGGACCCGGTGATGGGGCGACGCGGGCATCCGCCGCGGCCCCGGTACCATCGTCGGTGTGACGTCGACCGACGCCGACGCCCCGAATCACCTCACCTACCAGCCGAGCCTCGACGGTCTGCGGGCCGTGGCGGTGGTGGCGGTCGTGGTGTTCCACCTCCGTGAGACCGGCCTGACCGGTGGGTTCCTCGGCGTCGACACGTTCTTCGTCCTGAGCGGGTACCTCATCACCACGCTGCTCGTCCTCGAGTGGCGCCGCCACGACCGCATCGGCGTCGTCTCGTTCTGGGCCCGCCGGGCCCGCCGCCTGCTCCCGGCCCTCGTCCTGCTCATGGTGGCGGTGGCGATCTTCGCTCGCATCGACGTGCCCAGTACCGAGTTCCACCGCCTGCGCTGGGACGGCATCGCGGGGTTGTTCTACGTCGCCAACTGGCGCTTCGTCTTCTCCCACCAGTCGTACTTCGAACTCTTCAGCGCGGCCTCGCCGTTCCGTCACCTCTGGTCCCTGGCGATCGAGGAACAGTTCTACCTGGTGTGGCCGCTCGTGACCGCGGCCTGTCTGGCCCTCGGGCGCGGACGATTGCGGTGGCTCGCGGTCACCGCGGCCGTGGGCACAATCGCGTCGACGGTCGCGATGGCGTTGCTCTACAACGGCGACGACCCGTCGCGTGCGTACTACGGCACCGACGCCCACGCGCATCCGATCCTCATCGGCGCGCTGCTCGCGATCGTCCTCGTCGACCTGCCGGCCGCCGGCGCCCGATTCCGGCGGTGGCTGAACGCGCTGGGTGTGGTGGCGTTCGCGGTGATCCTGGCCGCCTTCGCGTTCGCGCATTCGGCGAGTCCGCGCCTCTACCGCGGGGGATCCCTGCTCTTCGCGCTCGCCGTCGCGGGACTCATCGTGTCGATCATGCGCGCGCCGCACGGCATCGCGGCACGGCTGCTCGCGCTCCGTCCCCTGGTGATGATCGGCGTCATCTCCTACGGCATCTACCTGTGGCACTGGCCGGTCGTCGTCTACGCGACGGAGGCGCGAGTCGGCGTCTCTGGCCTCGGACTCGACCTGATCCGGGTCGGCATCACGCTCGCGATCTCGGTGGCGTCCTACCTGCTCGTCGAACGGCCGATCCGCCACGGGCTCGCCGGCCGGGCCACCTGGATCGCCGCCCCGGCCGGGGTCGCGGTCGGCGTGGCGTGCATCGTGTTCGCCACCACCGGCGCCACGGCGGCGCCCACGTACTTCGGCGGTAGCCCCACGCCGACGTCGAGTACCACCCTCGGACCGCCCGAACCCGGGAACCCCACGCGCGCGGTGCTCATCGGCGACTCACTCGCCGCGTCCCTCGGGCCTGGTCTCGACGACGCCATGACCGCGCGCGGCGTGCCGTTCGCGACTGCGGCCCAGCCCGGGTGTTCGGTCCTGCGCGGGGTCACGGTTCGCAGCGACGGCACTCCGTATCCCTGGTCCCACGCCTGCGCGTCCGCAATGCAGCCCGCGCTCCGCACCGTGGTCGCCACGTCTCCTACGCCCGATCTCGTCATCTGGCTCTCGACGTGGGACGCGGTGGACCGGGACCTCGGTGGTCGGCGGGTGAAGATCGGTACCCGCGCCGGTCGCATCGTCCTGGGCCGCGAAGTGCGGCAGGCCGCAAACCTGCTCACCCGGCACGGCGCCCGGCTGGTCATCCTCACTGTGCCCGCGCCGGTTCCGGGCACCCCGGCGGTCCTCCCGGGCCTCGACGAGGCATCCCGCATCGCGAAGCTCAACGACCTCTACCGGCGGGCCGGGCCGACGCGCGGCGGGCGCGTCTCGGTGTTCGACCTGGAGTCGATCGTGTGTCCGGGCGGCCACTGCACCGCCAAGGTCGCGGGCATCGAACTCCGGCCGGACGGCTCGCACTTCGGAGCCGAGGGCTCGCAGTATGTCGGGCGCAAGCTCAGCGACGCAGTGCTGCGGTGCTGGCACACCCCAGCCACCTGCGGCGCTTAGACCGCGTCGGCCCGCCGGGGTGGCGGCGGCCCCGCGAGCGGGAGCCGGACGCGGAACGTCGCACCCGGGGTCGCGGCGGGCTCCGCGGTCGCCTCGCCACCCATGGCATGGGCCAACTCACCGACGATCGCGAGCCCGAGGCCGGTGCCGACGCTGCGGCCGGGCGTGGTGCGCGACACGTAGAGCCGTTCGAAGACACGGTGCTGCTCCACCGGGTCGATACCCGGGCCGTCGTCGCGCACCTCGAGCACGACCGTCGCGTCATCCGGTGTCGCGACCTCGACTGCGATGCCCACCCGCGCGTACTTCAGCGCGTTCTCGACGAGATTCGCCACCACCTGGGCCACCCGCTCGGGATCCCCCGTCGCCTCCAGGTGCTCGGGGACCGCGACCGTGAGCGCGATCCCGAGGTCGGCGGCAGCCGGATCGAACGCGTCGACGGCCGTCCGCACCGTGGCCGCGAGGTCGAACTGCCGCAGTGACAGCGAGAACTGGTGCGCGTCGAGCCGGGCCAGGTCGAGGAGGTCGGCCACCAGGCGTTCCAGCCGGTTCGCCTCGGCGGCGATGACCGCGCCCGCGCGTTGCTGCTCCTCCGTGGCGGGAATCGTGCCGTCGGTGAGCGCCTCGGCGAAGCCGCGGATCGAGGTGAGCGGGGTGCGGAGATCGTGTGACACCGACAGGAGGAACGCGCGCTCCGCGTGGCGCGCCTCCTCGAGTTGACCGGCCATCCCGTTCAAGGTCCGGGCGAGATCGGCCAACTCGACGTCGGTGCGCTGGCCGAGATCGACCCGCGCCCCGAGGTCGCCGCCGGCGATCGCACTCGCGGTCACGCCCATGGCGGCGAGCGGGCGGGTGAGGCGACGGGCGAGGAAGTAGGAGACGACGAACGCCGCAACGAGGGCGAGCGCGCCGCCGATCAGGAAGAAGCCCCGCGCCCGGCTGACCGCGCCCGAGTCGATCTGCTCGGTGAGCACCAGCACCGCGGTGCCGTCGCCGGTGGCCACGATCGGTTCGGCCACGAACGCCAGCCCGTCGACGTACCCCGACTGGCGACTGCCGGCGAGCAACGTCGGTGCGTCGAGGTCGGCCAAGGTGAGGCCGGCGGGCAGGTCGGTGGCCGGAACCTCGGAGGCGGGGCCGCCCGGAGCGGTCGTGGTGGTCGAGGCCAACCGCTGGCGGAGGCGAGCCCGGCGTTGCGACGGGAGCGATCCCCCGTTCGTCGATACCGGGTCACCCGGTGCGGAGCCGGAGCCGACGAGGGCGTTCGCCCCCACCGTCATCGAGCCGTCGGCGCTCACGGTCACCACCGTCCCGTTCGTCACCCGGAGCACCGAGGTGACGAGCCGGGAGATGGGGGCAGTCGGGCGACCGTTGAAATCGCGACCTCGGATCGCACGCGCCAGCGCGCGTAGCTGCTGCGCCACCTGGGGCGCCTGGTCCTCGAGATGGTTGATCGCGGTCTGCTCGGCACCGCGGCGCGCGAGCGCGACCGTGGTCACACCCGTGACCACCAGCACCCCGACCGCGATCGCGGCCATGGCGATGAGCAGCCGGGAGCGCAGGCTGCGTCGGGATGTGGTCACCGCGGTGTCGGCTCCAACCGGTATCCGATGCCGCGCACGGTCGAGATGGTGCACGAGGTACCCAGCTTCTTGCGGACCTGCGCGATGTGCACATCCACCGTCCGCTCGTCGCCGTACCAGTCGTGACCCCACACGTTGTCGAGGATCTGCTGACGGCTCATCGCGAGCCCGGGCCGGTCGGCCAGGAAGCGGAGGAGTTCGAACTCCTTGGTCGTGAAGTCGACGGGCGTGTCGTCCACCCGGATCTCGCGCCGGCCGACGTCGACCACCGCCGAGCCGGCTTGGAGGATCTCCGCCGACGGGGGTCCGTCGGTGCGACGCAACACCGCCTTGACGCGCGCGACGAGTTCGGCGGGCGCGAACGGCTTGGTGAGGTAGTCGTCGCCACCGAGTTCCAGGCCGAGGATCCGGTCGATCTCGTCGGCCCGGGCGGTGAGGAAGATGATCGGAACCGCGTTCGTCGCCCGGATACGGCGACACACCTCGAGGCCGTCGATGTCGGGGAGCCCGACGTCGAGCACCACCAGCCGCGGCCGCTGGTCCCGCACCGCGGCCAGCCCGTCCTCGCCGGTGGCCTGCTTCACCACGCGGAACCCCTCGCGGCTGAGGTACAGGTCGACCAGGTCGGCGATGTTGGGTTCGTCCTCGACGACGAGCACGGTGCCTTTCTCCATCCCGTGATGCTCCCATGCCGTCAATGCCGAAACCGCGATGCCCGTGTGATGGTTCTGTGAGCCCTCGGACTTCGGCCCCGCCTACCATCCGCCGATGCGGATCTTGGTGACGGGCGCGGGACGCGCCATCGGTCGGGCCACGGTCGTCGAGTTGGCCGCACGGGGCCACGACGTCGTCGCCACAGCACGCAACCCCGAGCTGCTCGGCGATCTCGAGGGAGTCCGGGTCCACGCGCTCGACGTCACGAGCGACGCATCCGTCGCGGAGTGCATCGCCGCGGTGGGTGAACTCGATGCCATCGTCAACAACGCGGCGATCGTCGGCACCGGTCCGCTCGACGACTACCCGCTCGACCAGATGCAACGGGTGCTCGACACCAACGCCGTCGGCCCCCTCCGTATGGTGCAGGCTGTCGCACCCGGGTGGCGGGCACGCGGCACCGGAGTGATCGTGAACGTCTCGAGTGTGCAGGGTCGGGTGGCGACGCCACTCGAAGGCCCGTACGCGGCGTCGAAGTACGCACTCGAAGCGCTCTCGGAGACCCTCCACTACGAACTCGGCCACTTCGGTGTCCGCATCGTGATCGTGGAACCCGGCTACATCGCACCGGGCATGAAGCACAGCGACGACCATCGCGGGCACGCCGACTACGACGAACTCTGGGCCCAGTGGACCGGAACCGACTCCAAGTTGACCGGGCCCGACGGTCGACCGGGTCCCGAGTTGGTGGCCCACGCCATCGCGAACGCGATCGAGGACGACACCACGCCGCTGCGGGTCCCGGTCGGCTCCGACTCCGAGATGGTGCTCGCGACGCGCGCCAAACTCGACGACGCGGCGTTCGAGGCCGCGATGCGCGCCACCATCGGCATGACCTGGTAATCAACGCCCCGACCGCCGCGGGCTGGAGCACTTCGGGGGCGCGGCGGCCCCGTTCGGCCTCCGGCAGGCTTCTCGTCCTCCCCGTCGACTACCCTGCCCGCTTCGCCTCGGAGGAACTGCTGTGAGCAAGAAGACCAAGAAGCGCAAGCTGCGGGCCCGCCGCAACAAGGCCAATCACGGCAAGCGTCCCAACGTGGGTCGCCGCTAAGCGATCCCCTACGCCGGCGCGGTCCGCGCCGGCGAGCGGGTGAGCACGAGCAGTCCCACCGCCACGATCGGCGCGAGCACCAGGCTCCCGATCACCGCGACGCCGTCACTCGAAGAAAAGTGGTCGAGATGCCGCGTGTGGTACACGACGTGGAGAACGCCGTTCACGATCACCGCCACCAGTGCGGTACGGACCAGCGGGATCGACAACGTCACGAGTGCGGCCACCATCACCACGAGCAGGGCGAGGCTGAGTTCGCCGACGTCGCGGATGAGGTGCTGGTTGTACGGCCCGTCCGGCGAGATCCAGTGCCGGCCCGCCACCGGGAAGTCGGTATAGAAGGACCGGGGCGCGAACGCCGCCCAGAAGCCCACCAACGCGAACGCGCCGGCTTCGTAGAGCAATCCGATCCGCAGGATCCGTTCCCTCATCGCTGACCTTTCTTCCGGGCCGCGGCTTCGGCCGCCCACCCCACCCGAACGTCGGGATACGTCGGCGACCATCCGGTCGCCGAGCGGAACTTCGCGTTGGACACGCGCTGCGACGCCACCAGACCGGCCGCGCCGGATCCGCCCGCGAGCTTCACCACGACGGCCGGCGTGGGCTTCGGTGTCCGAATGCCGAACGCCGTCGCGAACGCCGCGAGGTATTCGCCGCGCGTCACGGGCGTGTCGTCGGTGACGTTGTAGATCCCCGGCCCGACGGTCAACGCGGCGATCACCGCGGTGGCGACGTCGTCGCAGTGGATCGACGACATGAAGGCAGTCTTGGATCCCGCGATGGAGGAGCGGCCGAGCTTGGCCAACTTCAACGCCTCGTCGGTCCCCCGGTTGTCGGTCCCGCCGTAGAACAACCCGAAGCGCAGCACCGTCGCGATGCCGTCCGCCGCGAACTCGAGCGCGATCCGTTCCCCGTCGACGGTCGGCTGCAGGGCTCCACCGCCGTCGAGGACGGGCGCGTCCTCATCGATCCAGGCGTCACCCGCGTCGCGGTAGATGAAGGTGATCGATTCCTTCACGAACCGACCGACTCCGGCCGCGCGGGCCGCCGCCACCAGGTTCGTGGTTGCCTCCACCCGTAGCCGGTTGTGGGTGTCCCAACCCTTCGGCCGTCCGGCCTTGGTGAGGTTCGGCACGTTGGTCGCGAGATGCAGCACCGCGTCGGTGCCCTCCACGGCGAGGCGCACCGCGTCGGCATCGAAGAGATCGACCCTGATCGGTTCCGCGCCGAAGGTCCGCAACCACCTTGCGGCGTCATCGCGCCGGCAGACCGCGCGCACGTCGTGACCGGCCGCGACCAGCCGGGGAACGAGCGACCGGCCGACCACGCCGGTGCCGCCGGTGAGGAACGTCTTCATGGCAGTACCTCCTGGAGCCAGTGCGCGCCGGCGACGAGGCCGGCCGGGGGTGCGTCCTGGGCGACCGTGGCCACCAGGTCGGCGACGGTGACGCTGCGGAGCGACGCGCGCCACACCGTGTCGGCGCTGCTCATCACGCGTTGGATCGCGCACGGCAGCGGGTACGCGCTCGCAGGTTGGGCCGCGGGCCCGCGCCGACGGATCTCGTGGCAGCGAAACGCGGGCTCGGTGCCGTCGATGGCCTCCACGACGTCGAGCACCGTGATCTGCGCGGCCGGGCGCGCCAGCCGGTATCCCCCGCGTGCGCCCTGGACCGATTCGAGGATCCCGGCCCGGCTCAGCGCCTGCAGGTGCTTGGCCAGGTACGCCGCGGGCACCCCGTGGAACTCGGCCAGACGAGCGGCCGGCAAGGCCGCGTCCGGAGGGAGCACCGCGAGCAACGTCGCCACGTGGACGCCCCACTCGATCCCATCAGAGAGTTTCACAAACCCGGATACTAAATATCCGAGTTGAAGATTGCAAGCGGTCAGGAACGCAAAGAATCGAGCGTCATCGTTCGGGACCCCCGAGCCGGAGCTTGCGGAGGCAAGCAGGCCGGGAACGAACCTCCCGTCACGCATGACGAGGAGGAGCGTGAGCGTACGGCCCGACAGGTCAGCCGTACCGCTCCAGGCGGCCGCGGGTGCGGCTGTCGGAATCGATCGCGGGAACGGCGAGGAGGTAGCGGACCAGACCGGCCCAGCCCTCCCAGTAGACGGCGGTGAGTTGCACGAGGGTGACGTCGGCGCGGATCAGCCGGAGTCGGATGGGCGTCGACGAGAACGGGCCGAACCGATAGCTCTTGCGCAGCCCGTGCTTGGGGCCGAACGGGACCCGCCGGAGCCGGACCTCGTCGATCGCGTCGATGGGCAGGGTGGTCGAGGAGCGCACACCCCGGATGACGACCTGGTGCTCGTCGATCGAGACTCGCTGGAGCCAGGCGACCAGGCCGAACACGCCGATCACCGCGATCGCGGTGGCCGCGAGGTATCCGGCGGCCACACCGGCCACCCCGAGCACGATCAACAGGGGTCCGGCCAACCGGAACACCAGGCGCGGCCGGAGCGTCAGCGTCGGGCCACTCGCCGGCCGGTTGTCAGGGGCGACAACCGGAGCGGGTGCGACTGTGGAATCGGCACTCAGCTCAGGCATCGTGGAACCATTGTGGGTGGTATGGCCCGTCAGCACAACCCGGGCCTGCAATCAGCACGACCTGTGCAACAACTTCCGGGAACCGGGCGCGGCGGCCAACCGTCATAGCGGCGTCCCGAACGCTGCCCGGAAGGTGTGCCATGCACCCGCGATCGACCTGTGTCCTGCCCATCCTCGGATCGATCGCCGCGTTGCTCGCGATCACCGCCTGCTCCCCCGCCACTGCCGATGCGGCATCCGATCGCCCGGTCCGCACGATCACCGGCAGCTCCACCGGCACCGCGGCGGGTGTCCCGGACACCGCCGTCATCCGGCTCGGCGCCGACTCGCGGGGTGCCTCCGCCACCGAGGCGTTGGCCAACAACGCGCAGCGCGTCGACGGCGTGACCAACGCGCTGAAGTTCGTCGGCGTACCCGAGCGGGACATCCAGACGTCCAACATCTCGATGTATCCCACGTTCGACAACCACGGCCACATCACCGGTTACACCGTCTCCACCCGCATGACCGCCAAGACCCACGACGTGCCCAACGCCGGCAAGGTGATCGACGCCGCGGCCAAGCTCGGGGGCGACGACCTCCGCGTCGATTCGATCGAGTTGTCGATCGAGGACACCGGACCCGTCGTCCGCCAGGCCCGCACGCGAGCGGTCGTCGCCGCCCACGACCAGGCCGCGCAACTCGCGTCCGCCGCGCACGTGCATCTCGGCGCGGTGCGCACGATCGTCGAGGAGCGAGACCCGGTTCCGACGGGCGTTTCGTTCGCGCAGGCCGATCTGGCCCGCAACGCGTCGGCCGGGATTCCCGTTTCGGCGGGGACCCAGGACATGCAGATCCACGTGAAGGTCGTCTACGAGATCGCGTGAGCCCGTTGCGCTCTACCCTGCCCGGATGACCGAACTCACCATCGTCGCCACCGTCGACCGGGTCCGCACGATCACCCTGAACCGACCCGAATCCCGCAACGCGCTGAACGTCGCGCTGCAGGTCGAACTCGGCGCGGCGCTCCTCGACGCGGAGGCCGACACCGACGTCGACGTGGTCGTCCTCACCGGCGCCGATCCCGCCTTCTGTGCCGGGCTCGACCTCCGGGAACTGGCCGACGGTGGCAAGAACCTCGTGGGGGGCGCCGACGACGCACGGGTGAGTCCGTTCGCCGCGCTGTGGCACGCGACCAAACCGGTGATCGGGGCGATCAACGGCGCGTGCGTCACCGGTGGGTTCGAGCTCGCCCTCGCGTGCGACTTCCTCGTCGCGTCGGAGCAGGCGTTCTTCGGCGACACCCACGCCCGGGTGGGGGTCATGCCCGCGGGTGGGATGAGCGTGTTCCTGCCCGCCGCCGTCGGCTTCCGACGGGCCCGGGAGATGAGTCTCACCGGCAACTTCCTCAGCGCGACCGACGCCCTCGCCGCCGGCTTGGTGAACCACGTGGTCCCGCACACCGACCTGCTGCCGACGGCCCAGCAACTCGCCGTCGACATCGCCGGCAACGACCAGGCCGCGGTCCGGAACCTGAAGCAGCTGTACGACCTCAACGAGAAGGTGACGGTCGCCGAGAGCATCGACAACGAGCAGTCCTACTTCCGGGCCTGGCGCCTCGACCCCGAGGAGATCGGGCGCCGACGCGGTTCGGTCATCGGTCGGGGCCGCGACCAGACCGACTGACCAAGATCGCGGGGCCGACGCGGCGACTGCCCGGATACCCGATGAGCGGGTGATCCCGTAGCATCGGGGTTTCGCCGCGTAGGGAGAGCGCAATGCCCCGACTCCAGGACGCCGAGCGCTTCGAAGCGCACATGAGCGACTCCGACGCGCTGATGTGGAACATCGAGAAGGACCCGCTGCTCCGCTCGACGATCGTCACCGTGCTCTTCTTCGATCGGGCACCGGACTGGAACACGCTCGTGGCCCGGATCGAGCGGGGCTCGTGGCTCATCCCGCGGATGCGGCAGCGGGTCGCCACTCCCCTGCTGCGGATGGGACCGCCGCACTGGTCGGGCGACGACCACTTCGACCTCGCGTACCACCTGCGCCGGGTACGGGTGTGCGAGCCGACCGACGCGGCGGTCTTCGACATCGCGCGCAACGCCACCATGGCCGGTTTCGACCGCGCCCGCCCGCTCTGGGAGTACACGCTCGTCGAGGGACTCGAGGGCGGCCGCTGCGCGTTCGTCATGAAGGTGCACCACTCGATGACCGACGGTGTCGGCGGGATGAAGCTCCTGCTCATGCTCTTCGACTTCGAGCGGGAACCGGCCGACCAGGGCCCGCTCGACGAGGTCGAGGCCATCCCGACCTTCGGTCCCACCGACCTCGTCATCAAGTCGCTCAGCCACCGGCGGCGTCGGATCTTCGGCATGGCGCGCCGATCGGTGATCGATGTGTGGCAGGCCTCCAACGCGATGGCCCGACACCCGCGGGAGACCACCGCGCAGGCCCTCGAGGTCGGCAGTTCCGTCGCGCGCTACCTGGCGCCGGCCACCACGCCCCACTCCCCGTTGATGCGGGCCCGCACGTTGGCGCGCAGCCTCGGCGTGCTCGACGTTCCCCTCGACGACCTCAAGCGCGCGGGGAAGGCCGCCGGCGGCTCGCTGAACGACGCGTTCGTCGCCGCGGTCATCGGTGGTCTCGCGAAGTACCACGAGTTCCACGGCGAGCACGTCGACGACCTGCGGATGGTCATGCCGATCAACCTCCGGGAATCGTCGGCGCATCTCGGCGGCAACCACTTCACCCCGGCGCGCTTCCTCGTGCCCATGATGATCAAGGACCCGGCCGAGCGGATCGTCGAGATCGGACGCCTCGCCCGGATCGTGCGCGACGAACCCGCGGTGACCCTGACCGATGCCCTGGCCGGGGTGTTGAACCAGTTGCCCACCACCGTCACCACCGCGATCTTCGGCTCGATGCTCAAGGGCGCCGACTTCGTGACGTCGAACGTGCCGGGTGCGCCGTTCCCCATCTTCGCCGGCGGGGCCGAGCTCGCGCGCATGTACGCGTTCGGCCCGCTGTCGGGTGCCGCCATCAACATCACGTTGCTGTCCCACTGTGGGACGTGCTGCATCGGCGTGAACCTCGACTCGGTCGCGGTTCCCGACCGGACGCTGTTCATGAGCTGTCTCGAGCAGTCGTTCGCCGAGGTCGTCGCGATCGGGGTCGAGTAACCCCGTTGAAGTTCCCCGGATCGTAAGGAGCACCGCGACAAGTCCCGGCGAACCGGCCTCTACCCTGGAACCGTGGCCGAAGACGAAGTGACGAGCGAACCGGAGCCGGCCGAGCGCGGCACCCCGGTCGGGCGGCGGGTCTTCATCGGTCTCCTGGGCATCGGCACCGTCGGCATCTTCACCGGTTCGACCGTCTCGAACTGGCTCCAGCGCATCGCCAAGGACGACAAAACCGGACTGCTCGGCATCCTCCCGGGTGGTGGCGGGTGGCGCTACTACACCGTCACCGACGGCTACCCGAGCCGATCCACCGCCGAGTACCGCCTCCGCGTGGGCGGCCTCGTGGACCAGCCCTTCACCCTCACCTACGAAGCGCTGAAGGCCATGCCGCCGACGAAGCTCGATCGCGACTTCCAGTGTGTGACCGGCTGGCGGGTGCTCGGGGTGAAGTGGCGCGGCGTCCGGGTTGCCGACCTGCTCGACCGCGCCGGCGTGAAACCGGAGGGCAAGGCGCTCCGGCTCACCAGCTTCGACGGCACGTACACGGAGAGCCTCACGATGGAACAGGCCCGGCGCGACGACGTCATCGTCGCGTACGAACTCGACGGCAAACCGGTGTCGAGCGACCACGGCGGACCGGTCCGCCTCTACGTGGCGCCGATGTACGGCTACAAGTCCGTGAAATGGCTCGATGGCATCGAGGTCGTCGACTCGGTGATCCCCGGCTACTGGGAGGACCGCGGCTACGACATCGACGCGTGGGTCGGCGAGTCGAACGGACGTAATGATCAGCAGACCTGAGCCGGCCACGCGGGTGCCGCGCTTCACCCGGGTCGAACGCATCGCCCACTGGGTGAACGCCACGCTCTTCACCATCACGATGAGCACCGGCGCGATGTTCTACTTCGGCTGGGGGCAATCGCTGATCCCCGATCGCGAGGCGGTCCGCGCGGTGCACGTGTACTCGGGCCTCGGCATCGTGGTCGCGTTCGCGATCGCGGTGATCCCCCGGTGGGGCCGCTCGCTGCGCGCCGACGCGCGGCGGATCAACCGGTGGTCGCGCGACGACGTCCGTTGGATGAAATCGTTCGCCAAGGACCGCACGGTGCGGCTCGGGAAGTTCAACCCGGGCCAGAAGCTGAACGCGGCCTTCGTCCCCGCCGCCGCCCTCGTCCTCGCCGCGACTGGTTCGATCATGTACTGGAACCAGTCGTTCTCGACCGACATCCGCACCGGCGCCGACTTCGTCCACCAGTGGTTCGGCGTGCTGATCTGGATCACCGTCTTCGGCCACATCGTGCTCGCCTTCCGCGACCTCGAGTCCCTGCGGGGCATGACCGTCGGCACGGTCTCGACATCCTGGGCGAAGCACCACCGACCGGCCTGGTATGCCGAGGAACACACGGCTACTACCCCGACCCCCAGCCCGGTCGACGCGTAATCTCGACGGGTGACCACCGACCCCCCCATGACCGATCTCACCGCCATCGTCCTCCCACCCGAACTCCGGCCCGCCGACGGCCGGTTCGGTTCCGGGCCGTCGAAGGTCCGGGTCGCCGCCGTCGAGGCCCTCGCGGGCCGGGCGGGCGACTACCTCGGCACCAGTCACCGGCAGGCCACGGTGAAATCGGTCGTCGGCCGGGTCCGCGCCGGGATCGCCGAACTCTTCTCACTGCCCGACGGTTACGAGGTGATCCTCGGCAACGGCGGTTCCACTGCGTTCTGGGACGCCGCCAGCTTCGGACTGATCGAGTCCCGCAGCCAGCACGTGGTCTGCGGCGAGTTCTCCTCCAAGTTCGCGACCGTCACCCGCACCGCGCCCCACCTCGACGATCCCGAGGTCATCGAGAGCGCGCCCGGGACCCATCCCAGCCCCGAGGCGAGCGCCACCGTCGATGCGTACTGCTGGCCCCACAACGAGACGTCCACCGGCGTCGCATTGCCCATCCGGCGACCCGACGGTGCGACCGCCGAGCAGCTCGTCCTCGTCGACGCCACCTCTGCGGCCGGCGGAGTGCGGTTCGACCCGACCCAGACCGACGCGTACTACTTCGCGCCCCAGAAGTGCTTCGGCGGCGACGGCGGCCTGTGGCTCGCCGCGATCTCACCCGCCGCGGCGGCGCGCATCGAGCGGATCGCCGCCACCGACCGCTGGGTGCCGGCCAGCCTCGATCTCGGGATCGCGCTCGACCAGTCGCGGCTCGACCAGACCTACAACACCCCCGCGCTCGCCACCCTGTTCCTGCTCGCCGAGCAGATCGACTGGATGCTCGCCGGCGGCGGCCTCGAGTGGACCGCCGGGCGGTGCGACCGCAGCGCGGAGATCCTCTACGGCTGGGCCGAGGCATCGCCCGTCGCGATGCCGTACGTGGAGAAGCCCGACGAGCGCAGCCCGGTGGTCGGCACCATCGACTTCGCCGAGTCGATCGACGCCGCGGCCATCGCCAAGACCCTGCGGGCGAACGGGATCGTCGACACCGAGCCCTACCGCAAGTTGGGGCGCAACCAGCTGCGCATCGGGATGTTCCCCGCGGTCGAGCCCGACGACATCGCGACGCTCACCCGGGCGATCGACTTCGTCATCGAGCGCCTCGCCGGCTGACCGGTACGCGCGACCACACCAGGTTGACGCCGGGTTGACGCCGGGTCGGGCACCCGTGATGCTGCGCCAGTGCTTCCCGACGGACTGATCGCAGTCGTCAAACGTGACTGCCCCACCTGTGCACTGGTCGCGCCGGTCCTCGCCGAACTGCGGACTCGCGGCACCGAGCCACTGACCGTCTACTCGCAGGACGACCCCACGTTCCCCGAGGCGATCGGCGGCGCGATCGACGACCGTGATCTCGACGTGAGCTTCACCCTCGATCTCGACACCGTCCCCACGCTCCTGCGCATCGTCGACGGCGTCGAGGTGGCGCGGACCGTGGGCTGGAGTCGGGACCGGTGGGCCGAACTCACCGGGCTCGAACCCCTCGGGGCCGACCTGCCACCCCACCGCCCCGGATGTGGCTCACGAACGCAGGACCCGGCAGTGGCGGCCGCGCGCGCGACCCGCGAGGGCGAGCAGCATCTCCGCGCCCGGCGGGTGACGCTCGGCGCCGAGGAGGACGACGCGGAAGCAATGTACGACCGGGGCTGGTCCGATGGACTGCCCCTGGTGCCGCCGACCGCGGCGCGTGTCGTGCGGATGCTGACCGGCACGACGCGCCGCCCCGACGACGTCGTCGCCGTGATCCCGCCCGATCTCGTCGAGTGCACCGTCGAGAAGATCGCGATCAACGCGGTGATGGCGGGCTGTCGGCCGGAATACCTGCCGGTGGTCATCGCCGCGGTCGAAGCCGCGTGCACCGATGCGTTCAACATGCACGGGCTGCTGGCGACCACCTGGTTCAGCGGACCGGTGATCGTCGTCAACGGTCCGATCACCCGCGCCATCGGGATGAACAGCGGGATCAACGCGCTCGGCCCGGGCAACCGGGCCAACGCCACCATCGGACGAGCGTTGCAACTGGTGATTCGCAACGTCGGAGGTGGACGGCCCGGTGAGGTCGACCGGGCGACCCTCGGCCAGCCCGGCAAGTTCACGTGCTGTTTCGCCGAGCACGAGGACGCGTACTGGGAACCGATGCACGTGGAGCGCGGCTACCGCGCGGACACGAACACCGTCACCTTGTTCGCGGGTGAGGGGGTACGCGGGATCGCCGATCAACTCTCGCGGACTCCCGAGTCGCTGACCCGGAGCCTCGCGGTCTGCCTGCGCGCCACGACCCACCCGAAGTTGCCGATCGCGTTCGACGCGATGTTGATCATCACGCCCGACCATCTCCGGGTCTACGAGGAGGCCGGCTGGTCGAAGGCCCGGTTCCGCGAGGAACTCGACGCACTCCTCCAGATCGACGGTGCGGAACTGATCCGCGGCGCGGGCGGTATCGCCGAAGGCGTGCCCACCAGCCTCGCGGACACCACCCTGCCCAAGTTCCGCGACGGCGGACTGCTCATCGCGCACGCCGGCGGCGGCGCCGGGTTGTTCTCCGCCGTCATCGGCGGCTGGGCGAGTGGGAAGATGGGTTCGGAACCGATCACCCACGAGGTAGGCACATGACCACGTTGCTCGATCCCACCAGTGAACAAGCGCCGGGGACCCGGGAGCGGGCGCGCCGACCCGCGTCGTTGGACGGACTCACCATCGGCCTCCTCGACATCAGCAAGGCCCGCGGTGACGTGTTCCTCGACCGGATCGCGGAGCGCCTCGTTGCACGCGGCCACACCGTCGCGCGGTTCGCCAAACCCACGTTCACCAAGCCCGCTCCGATCGACCTGCGGCACGAGATCTCGACCACGTGTGATGTGGTGATCGAGGCCCTCGCCGATTGAGGGTCGTGCACGTCGTGCAGTGTGCACGACATCGTGAACCTCGAAGCCGCGGGAACGCCCGGGGTGTTCCTCGCGTCGACCGAGTTCGTCGACGCCGCGGCTGCGCAGTCCCGCGCGTTGGGCGCCGATCCGGCCGCGTTGTTCGTCCCGCACCCCATCCAGGACCGAAGCGACGACGAACTGCGTGACCTCGCCGACGCCGCGTTCGACGCGATCGTCGTCGCGATCACGGCACGGGCCGACGAGCGGTAGCGTCCGCCCATGCTGTTCATCCATGAGGTCCACCGCGTCATGGGCGCACACGAGGACGAGTTCGAGGCGCGCTTCCGCGACGAGTGGATGCCCACGCTCGCCGCCACCGACGAGGCTCGTCTCCTCTACTTCCTGCGCCTCGCCCACGGCACCGGGCGGGCGTACAACTTCGTGACGCTGACCGCGGTCGAGGACGGGCAGGCATGGGAGAACCTCGTCTGGCGGCTCCAACGCGGCGACCTCCGTCCGCTCGCCCGCGAGTTCGACCAGACGCGATGGGACGTCACCAGCAAGGTCCTCGTCCCCGCCGAATGGTCACCGCTCCAGACGGTCGACTTCGCGCACGTCCCGACCGACGGCGGCGACCACGACCTCACGCTGTTCATGGAGGACACCGCCTGGCCCCACGCCGGCATGCTCGACGAGTATCTGGAGGCGGCGCGTGACAACTACGCGCCGAGCCTCGCCGAGGGCCGACACGGTGGCCGGTCACTGCTCGAGCTCCAATCGGTGTTCACTCCCGCGTGGGGTGCCGCCGCGAAGCACCGAGAGGTGATCCTGTGGCAGAAGGTCACGCGGCCCTCCGGCCTCCTCGGACTGCTCACCTCCGAGGTACCCGAGGAACACCGCGCCCCGGGTACCTGGATGCACGACGCGCTGCGGGTGCGCGACGACTGGGAGAGCCGCATGCTCCGGACCGTCGCCTGGTCGCCGCTCTTCTGATGCGGGTCTTCTGATGCGGGTCTTCTGATGCCGGCGGTCTTCGTCCACGGTGTCCCCGACACCGCGACGATGTGGGATCCGTTGATCGCCGCGCTCGGCCGGACCGACGTGGTGGCGGTCGGGCTTCCCGGATTCGCCACGCCGACGCCGGACGGCTGGGACGCCACCAAGGAGGCGTACGCGGCCTGGCTCGGGTCCGAGATCGAGGCGCTCGGCCGACCGGTCGACCTCGTCGCTCACGACTGGGGTGCCATCCTCGCCCAGCGGGTGGCGTCCACCCGCCCCGACCTGGTCCGGACGCTCGCGTGCGGGGGTGGTCCGCTCGACGCGACCTACGAGTGGCACCCGATGGCGCAGCTCTGGCAGACGCCCGCCGTCGGCGAACAGGTGATGGCCGGACTCCTCGCGCTGCCAGTCGAGGATCGCATCGCCGGATTCGTGGGTGGCGGCGCGCCACCGGACCTCGCCGCCGACCAGGCCGCGCACCTCGACGAACGGATGACCGACTGCATCCTGGCCCTGTACCGATCGGCGGTGACCGTCGGCGCCGAGTGGCAGCCGGCCGTCGATGCGATGCCGACCCTGCGCACGCTCGCCTTCCACGGTGGCGACGACCCCTACGTTCCCGTCGCCATCGCCGAACGTATGGCCGCCCGGCTCGGCGCGGACCTGATCACCTACCCCGGCTGCGGCCACTGGTGGCCGCGTGAGCACGCGACCGAGTCGGCCGCCGCCCTCGTCCGGTTGTGGGCCTGACCCGACCGCGATCCTGACGCGGCGAAGGCGCCCTCCGCGAATGCGGGCCGGAGGAACTCCGGCGGTGCGTCAGCTCGACTTGGCCTTGGACTTGGTGCTCTTGGCCTTGCCGGCGAGCGCCTGCTTGGTCGCCTTCGGGTCCGGCTTGTCGAACGCGGTGCCGCCGATCCGACCACCGAGTTCCGGGCACTCGCCGGCGAAGACGCCCCAGCTGCATTCCCAGCCCGGCACGACCCAGTCGTGCACCATCCAGATGTCGGCCAGAGCGGCCTTCTTGCCACCGCGAGCGGTGCAGTCCTTCGTGCTGGTCGACTCCGCGCCGATGACCACGCCGGACGCGTTGAGGCAGAGTCCGCCGTTGGCGTTGTGCTGGTGCCACATGTCGTTCGGTCCGGCGAAGCCCTCGGGTGGGCCGCCCGGGTGCAGGAGCAGGAAGCTCAGGCCCACGATCTTGGCGTCGGGCGTGTCACCGTCGAACAGCAACTCGGACGGGGCCGACGGGTCGAACTTCCCGACCAGGCTGGTGTTCGTGTAGTGGGCGCCGATACACGGCACGTACACCGTCGACTTGCGGTAGCCCGCGGCCTCGGCCGACGCGACGGTCGGGTACTTGTCCGCCACGGCCCGCGCCTGGGTCTGCTGCTGGATCAAGGTCTCGCGGTCGGCCTTGGAGACCGGGTACTGGTAGAGCGGGCCGCGGTGGTCGTGACCCTCCGCGTCCTTCTTGACCTGACCCACCGACGCCGGCGGACCCGACTTCTCACACGGCGAGTCGCCGGTGAGCGCACCGTCGATCGTGTGCATCGTGCCCGGCTTCAGGGTGTTCGAGGCCTTGCCGTGGTACACGCCGTTGCCGCACATGTCCATGCCGGACATCTCCTGGCACTTCGACGACTTCTTGCTCTTCGAACTGCTGTCGTGCGCGAAGGCCGGCACGGCGGCGAGCGCCACGACCGAGGCGATGGCGACGCCCGCGAGCGCACGCATCCAGCGTTGACGAGTAGGCCGAGACGCCATGGTGTTTCCCCCCAAGAAAGATTGCACGACCTGTGCAATCTAGGCGCGAACGCGCCCGTTGTCACGTCGTCGCGGAGAGCCCTTCCCACCCCTCGGGCGGCGGTGCGAGGCGCCACAGCTGCTCCGGCGCGCCCAGTTTGGGTCCGATCTGCCAGTCCGCTTCGAGCGCGCGCATCTGCGAGCGATAGCAGGCGAGCGCGCGGCGCTTCGCGCCGTCACCGCCCTCGGTGTCGATCGCGACCGGGGTCGGCCACACGTTGCGGCGGAACAGCGCGCTGACCCGCCAGGCGAGCAGGCCCGGGATGTGCTTGTAGCCCGAGTCCTCGTAACAGAACCACACCGGGTCGGGATACCGGTCGCGCACTGCCATCCCCGCGTCATGGGTCGCGCCGTGGTCGGGATTGGCGAGCCCGAACGGTAGGAACACCGCCGTCGGATCGAGCGCCCGGAGGGCCGCCTCCAACGGCTGGGCGGTCCGGTCGGGCCCCACCCAGTGGGCCCGGTCCAGGTACTGGTGCTCCACGACGTCGAGCCACACGGGACGGGCCCCGACCACGGCGAGCGCGGCCGCGTCCTCCCCCCGACGGACGGCCAGTACGTCGTCGCCGGTCGAAAAGCCGCTGACCGTGTCCCAGTGGGTCATGGGTTCCGGGTAGGCGGCGGGACGACCGGCGTAGAGCGTCACGACCGTGACCCCCGGATGGAGCGCCATGAACCGGCCACAGCCGAGCACCGCGTCGTCGAGATGGGGCGAGACGATCACCACGCGGTCGAACTCCCCGGCTCCGGGCAGGCCCCACTCGCGCATGTCGGGGACGGGTTCGGCCATGCGGCGAGCGTGCCACGCCCCGTGGGCGGCTGTCACGCTTCGGCCATTCCTCGGCCACCCGACTGTCGCACGGGTCCGTCCGCTTCGTACACTTCGTAGGCCGCCACCGGCACCCTCCCCGTATGCCTTCTCGCCTCTGGATCACCCTGTTCGCCGCGATCGCGCTCATCGTCGGCTCGGTCGGCATCGCCAGCGCGATCCCGACCGACGCGCAAGCCGGTTCCCACAACGACACCGAGGTCCTGGGCGCCCGACTCGTGTCGCCGGTGGCCCACCAGGTGTCGATCTCCACCCTCCCGTCGACGACCACCCCGTCCACGACGACGACGACCACGACGACGACCACCACCACCACTGCGCCCGGTCCGGCCACCCTCCGACCCGGGCCGCTCGCGCAACCCTCGCCCGCGACGCCGGTGACCTTCTCGGAGACCACGCCCGAGATCGACCGGGTGCCCACGACCGACAAGGTGATCTTCCTCGGCATCGACGACGGCCTCGTCCGCGATCCCGGCGTGCTGGCGTTGCTCCGCCAGGAACGGGTGCCGGTCACGCTCTTCCTCGTGCGCCAACCCGCCCTCGACGGCCAGGAGTACTTCCGCGCACTGCAGCAAGCGGGGGCGACGATCCAGGCGCACACGATCCACCACCCGCAGCTGAAGACGCTGGGTTGGAGCGACCAGGCCCACGAGATCTGCGGTGACCTGGGCGACCTGCAGTCGTGGTACGGATCCCGACCCACACTCTTCCGCCCACCGTACGGGGAATGGAACGAGACCACGCGCTCGGCGGTGCACAGCTGCGGCCTGCGCGCCCTCATCCTCTGGCGGGGTGCCACCAACGACGGCCGACTCGACCTCATCGGCGGTCCCGACTTCCACCCGGGCGACATCCTGCTCATGCACTTCCGCACGGACCTGCTGGAGAACCTGCAGCTGGTCTTCGCCCGGGCCCGGGCCCAGGGGTACAAGATCGGTCGGCTCGAGGACTATCTCGGCACCGGACCGGCCCACCCCATGTTCACCCCGCGCTGACACCTCCCGTTGCACGTGACCGGAAAACTCACTGGCGCGGAAATAGTTCGTCAGGCTAATTTGTTGGACGAACTATGCCGACCAAATCCACTTCTCCCACCCCGGCCCGCGCCCACGACCAGGAACTGGCCAGCCGTCTCCGGCTCGCCGTGGCGCGCCTGCACCGCCGACTGCGGCAGAGCGCCGACTCGGGCCTGACCATCTCGCAGCTCTCGACCCTCGCGACGATCGAACAGGACGGGCCGATGACACTCGGCGCGCTCGCGCGCGTGGAGCAGATCCAACCTCCGACCGTGACCGCGCTCACCGCCAAGCTCGAGGCCGCCGGACTCGTCACCCGCACCATCGATCCCGAAGACCGCCGGATCCACCGGGTGGCGGTGACGCCGGTCGGCGCCAAGCTCCTGGCCCAGCACCGGAGCCGCAAGAACGCGTTCCTCGACCGTCGGCTCCGGGAACTCAGCGACGCCGACCGCACGGTGCTCGCCCGCGCCGCGGCGATCATGGAGCGCCTCGCCCAGCACGAGCCGGGAACCCGCCGCGAAGGTCGGGCATGAACCGGATCCGTCGCGCCGGACGCCAGACCTTCCGATCGCTCGAGACACCGAACTACCGCAAGTACCTCGTCGGGCAACTCGTCTCCGCAAGTGGCACCTGGGTCCAGCAGACCGCGCTCACGTGGCTGGTCGTACTCATGACCCACGGCAACGGTCTGGCCGTCGGGACGGTCGTCGCGCTGCAATTCTTTCCCGTGATGTTGGGCGGGGCGTGGGCGGGGGTGCTCGCCGACCGCGTCGACAAGCGCCGGCTCCTGATCGCCACGTCGGCCGGCGCCGCTGTCTGTGCCGCCATCATGGGCGCGCTGGTGCTGACCGGATCCATCCAGCTCTGGATGGTCTACGCCCTCGCGGCGAGCTTCGGCATCGCCACCGCGCTCGACAGTCCGGCCCGCCGCTCCTTCGTCACCGAACTCGTCCCCGACCACCACGCCGCCAACGCCGTGAGCCTGAACAGTTCGGTCTTCACGGCGGCGCGGGTCATCGGGCCGACCATCGCCGCGGTCCTGATCGCCACCGCCGGCATCGGTTGGTGCTTCGTCGCCAACGCGTTGTCGTTCGTTGCGGTGATCGCCGCACTCATGACGATGGACCTGCTCACCGTCAACCAGGTGACACCGGTCCCCCGCCAGCGGGGCCAACTCGTCGACGGCCTGCGGTACGTATGGGGCCACCAGGCGTTGCGGACCACGCTGTTGCTGACCGCGATCATCGGCACCCTGTCGTTCAACTTCCAGGTGACGGTCTCGCTGATGGCCCGCAAGGCGTTCCACGGCGGTGCGAGCACGTTCGCAAGCCTCCTCGCCCTCATGAGCGTCGGTGCAGTCGTCGCCTCCTTGTACGTCGCGCACCGCGAGCGGGTCACCACCCGATTCGTGATCGTCGCCGCCCTCATCCTGGGCGTGTGCATGATGACCGCGGCGGCGACGCCGTCGATCGTGGTGTTCGCGATCGTGCTCGTCCCGATGGGCGCCTCCTCGATCGGATTCCTGTCCGCGGCCGGTGCCCTCGCCCAGAGCCGCGCCGAGCCCGCGTACCGCGGTCGGGTCGCGGCCCTGTTCGCGGTGGCGTTCCTCGGCTCCACGCCGATCGGCGCGCCGATCATCGGTGCGGTGTCGCAGGTCTTCGGGCCCCGCTCCGGCCTCGTCGTCGGCGGCGTGACCGCCATCGTCGCGGGTGGGCTCGCGCTTCGTGGGCTCCACCATCGCGTCGCCGCCACCCCGCGCGCGATCTCGGTCTGACGAGTCGTGGCCGCGGGCAGCTGGGCGCGACGCGTCGGCGACGGATGGGAGCTGACCCTGCGCGTCCAACCGGGCGCCCGACGCGCCGGCGTCGTCGGTGAGCTCGGCGAGGCACTCAAGGTGCGCGTCACCGCACCGGCCGACGGCGGCAAGGCCAACGCCGAACTCCTCCGGTGGTTGGCGGACCACCTCGGCGTCCCACCCCGGAACGTGACCCTCCTCACCGGCGCGCACAGTCGGACGAAGCGGATCCGAGTCGACGGCGAGGTCGACCACGCCCGCCGCCACTCCTGACCCGCCGTCCTCGCGAGGCCGTCCCGGAGGCAGCCACCTACGATGCGGACCTCACTGCCAGGGGGAGCACCATGCACGTTCCGTTGACCACGCTCGACTTTCTGCACCGAGCCGAGACGGTCTTCGGTCACCGCGCCGCGGTGATCGACGAGCCGAATCCACCGGGCGGCGGCATCGGGACGATCGACTACGCGACCCTCGGTCGCCAGGCCCGGTCGGTCGCGGTCGCGTGCGACGAGCTGGACCTCGACCCGGGTGCGCGCATCGCGATCCTGTCGCCGAACGCCGGGCGGTTCCTCAGCGCCCTCTTCGGAATCCCCGCGCACGGTCGGGTCCTGGTGCCGATCAACTTCCGGCTCAACCGCGACGAGATCGCCTACATCGTCGAACACTCGGGGGCCGAGGCCCTGCTCGTCGACCCGGAGTACGACGAACTCACGAAGGACCTCGCGGTGCGCCACCGTTTCGTGCTCGGCGCCGAGACCGACGCGGAGCTCTTCGGGCGCATCGGCGAGCCGCGCTACACGGCGGACGACGAGACCGCGACTGCCACGATCAACTACACCTCGGGCACGACCGCGCGACCCAAGGGCGTGCAGATGACCCACCGCAACCTGTGGCTCAACGCGGTCACCTTCGGTTGGCACATGGGCGTCGACGACCGCGACACCTATCTGCACACGCTGCCCACGTTCCACTGCAACGGTTGGGGCCTGCCCTTCGCCGTCGCCGCGATGGGCGCCCGGCAGGTGGTGATCCGCAAGATCGACGGTGAGGACATCCTGAGCCGGATCGACCGACACGGTGTGACGTTCCTGGCCGGCGCGCCGGCGGTGGTGGCGGCCGCCCTCGATGCGGCGGCGGCCCGACGCGAGCGCGGCGAAGCGGTGCCCGGTCGCGACCAGGTGCGCATGGTGGTGGCCGGGGCGCCACCACCGTCGAAGTTGATCGAGCGGGTCGAGACCGACCTCGGCTGGGAGTTCATGCAGATCTACGGGCTCACGGAGACGTCGCCGCTCCTCACCGTCAACCGGCGGATCGCGGAGTACGACGACCTCTCCCCCGCCGACCGGGCGCGGCGGCTCTCCCGCGCGGGAACACCCGCGGTCGGGGTCCGGGTCCGGATCGACGACCAGGGCGAGGTGCTGGCCCGGTCGAATCACGTGTTCGAGGGCTACTGGGATCAGCCGGAGGCGACGGCCGACGCGATCGTGGACGGCTGGTTCCACACCGGTGACGGTGGCGAACTCGACGACGCCTACGTGGTGATCTCGGACCGCAAGAAGGACGTGATTATCTCGGGTGGCGAGAACGTCAGCTCGATCGAGGTCGAGGACTGCCTGTTCCAGCACCCCGCAGTGGTCGAGGTGGCCGCCATCGGTGTCCCCGACGACAAATGGGGCGAGACGGTGAAGGCGCTCGTGGTCCTGCGGCCGGGCCGCGACGACGTCGATGAAGCGGTGCTCATCGCCCACTGCCGCGAACACATCGCGCACTACAAGTGCCCGACCTCGATCGAGTTCCGGGACGAGTTGGCCCGCACGGCCACCGGCAAGCTGCAGAAGTTCAAGCTCCGCGCGCCGTTCTGGGAGGGCCGCGACAAGCTCGTGAACTGACTTCCTCGACCCGAGGACGTTCTCAGGTTGCCGTCCGGACCCCTCGCGTACGGACGCCATACTCGGTCCGTGAGTATGGCGACGACGACCGAAGTGCGCGCTCCCCGCCGGCGAGTACCGGGACGCACCAAGATCGACTTCTGGCTCGACGCCGTGCTCTTCGTGGCCTTCGCGCTCGACTACAGCTTCCGGTTCACCGGCCTCTCCGCCCACGAGTGGATCGGCATCGGCCTGGGCATCCCGCTCGTCGTGCACGTCGCGCTGCACTGGGACTGGGTTCTCCGCACCGCTCGGCGGCTCCTGGGTTCGTACGCCGGGCGCGAGAAGCTGCGCTGGGTGCTCGATCTCGGGTTGATCGGTGCCATGACGCTGTGCATCGGCTCGGGGGTGCTCATCTCGCGGTCCGCGCTCCCGGCGATCGGCATCTCGACGGTCCGCGATCCGTTCTGGACCGGGCTGCACACCACGACCGCCGACGTGTGCATCGCCCTCGTGGGCCTGCACATCGCACTGAGTTGGCGCTGGATCGTCGCGGTCGGCCGTCGACTCCTCGCCCCGTCGCGCGTCGCACGGGGATCACGATGAAGCTCGCCCGTCAGATCCTCGTCGTCATCGGCGTCGTCGCCGTGATCATGGCGTTGGGGTTCGCCATGAAGCACAGCCCGGCCGCGTCCCTCGTCTCCGATCGCGGCCACGGTTTCGACAGCCGAAATCTCGTCCCACCCCCGGGGGCACCGGTCACCGCCAACCTCGACGGCCGCGACGGCCGGCGGGACGGTGGCTTCGACATCACGCGTGCCGACGATCTCGCACAGTCACTCGTGATCCTGGGCCTCATCGTCGCGGGCGTCATCGTGGTGGACCGGCTGCGCCGGCAGCGGTCCCCGGTGATCAGCGGTAGTCGATCGCGACCTTGATCGCGCCGGACGCTTCTTGGTCCGCAAGCGCCGCGAACGCGTCGCGCCACTGCTCGAGCCGGAACGTGTGGGTGAGCATGCCCGTGAGGTCGATTCTTCCGGCCTCGACGAGATCGAGGTAGTGCTGGATCCCGTGTTTGCGCACGCCGTCCACCTCCTCGAACCCGAACGCGTTCGAACCGGTGAACGTGATCTCCTTGAAGTAGACGGGCGTGTCCTCCCAACGAGCCGGACCGTGCATCCCGAGCTTCACGAGCGTGCCGCGCGCCCGGAGCACCCGCGCCCCCACCTCGAGTGTCTCGGCCGCACCGATGGTGTCGTAGACCACGTCGATTCCACCCGGGAACGCCATCGGGAGCCCGTCGGCCGGTTGCAACACGCCGCCTGACCACGCGGCCACCGCCTCGATCAGTGCCTCCCGCGGCTCGGGTGCAACCGTCAGGGCTCCGAGCGACTGCGCCAGTGCGATCTGCGTATCGAACCGCGCCACCGCCATCACCTCGACGCTCGGATAGAACGCGCGCAGAATCGCGATGGCGCTCGTCCCCAGCGCGCCGGCGCCGTACACGACGACCTTCGAACCCTCCCGTGGCGGGTGCCGCGTGATCCCGTGCATCGACACCGCGAAGGGATCGGCGAACACCGCCTGCTCGTCGGTGATCGAGTCGGGCACCTTGAAGAGCATCGAGTCGTGGGCCGCCATCAACTCGCCGAACCCGCCCGGGACGTCCTTGCACATCCCGGTATGGATTCCGGGTGCAATGGGACCGACTCCGAACGACCAGCACTGACTCAGGTCACCGGCCTGGCACGCCGGGCAGAACTCGGCCACGCCACGCGGCCCGCAGGTGAGCCAGGGATTCAGCACCACCCGGTCGCCGACGGCCAGCCCCTCGGTCTCAGGTCCGATCTCGACCACGTCGGCCACCACCTCGTGCCCCATCACGTGCGGGAAGGACACGAAGTTCTTCATCGGGTTGTCCCGGAACGATCCCGAACGCTCGGGCGACGTGAAACTCGCGTAGTCGAAGAACGCCTGCTTCGACTCCGAACCGCAGATCCCGACCAATCGGGGTTTGGTCATGACCCAGTCAGGCCCGAACAAGCGGGGTTCGTCGAGGTCGACGACCCGCATCGGCGCGGCCGCCAACATCTTGAGATTGCGGTTGTCGGTCGCGGGTTCGGGGACGGACTCGGGTTCGGTACCGAAGAGGAGGGCGCGCATCGGCGCAGCGTATGGCGCGCCCGCCAAGTGTGCCTCCGCGGCGACGACCCGGATACCGTCGACGGCGTGGGAGACGAGGCGCGCCTGGCGTTGACCAACGTACGGATCGGCCGGACCATGGGATCGCTCTTCGTGTTCGACGATCGCATCGAGATCACGACCGACGACGGCGAGCGGATGATCCCCATCGTCGAGGTCGAACGGGTGGCCAACCGGCGCAGCTGGCGGGGAACTCGACTCCTCCTCGCCCTGGCCAACGGTCAGGTCGTGGAGGTCCGGCGGTTAGGTCCGAACGCCACCACCGTCGCCCATCGGACGATCCTCGCCGTCGCCCGCGCCGCCCACTAGCTCCTCGCGCAACGACTCCACCGGATCGATCGCCACCGCAGGTGTCGGCGCCGCGCGGTTCTGGCCCAGATACCGGATGAGCGACGCCGCGAGTCCGTCGAGACTGCCACCACCGCCGCCGGTCACCAGCACCTCGGGCACCACCGTGATGTGCCCGTCGGCGACCGCGTTCGCCACCGCGACCAGCGCGGTCGCGGTGCCGCCGAGGGCCTCCTTCTGGGCCTCGAATCCGGTGGCGCGGGCCACGCCGAGGGCCTCGGTGGCCTTGGCTTCCGCCAGGCCGATCGCCTCGATCTTGGTCGCCTCGGCCCGCCCGGTGAGCTCGACGTAGGCCGCCTCACCAGTGGCTTCGGCCTGGCGGGCGTCGGCCCGGTTGCGTTGGATCTCGACACTCACCTGCGCGTTGGCGAGTTCGGCCTGCATGTTCGCGGTGCCCTTCGCCTTCTCCATCTCGATGCGGGTGGTCTGCGCGCGCTGCATCTCCTCGAAGGTCGCCTTCTCCTGGTTGGCGATCTCGCGCTCGGTCAGGACCTTGACCAGCTCCTCCGGGAAGTGCACGTTCTGGATGTAGACGCCCTTGGTCTCCACCTCGTACAGCTGCAGGTATTCGGTGACGTGCACCAGGGCGGCCTGCTGCACCTGCATCCGGGTCTCGATGAACGTGACCGCGGCCTGGTCCTGGAGCGTGTTCCGGAAGTGGTTCCCCACCGCGGATTGGAGGACCTCGTTGACGAGGTTGAGCATCGTGCCGACCATCGAGATCACCTTCGGGGCGCGCGTGTCGGGCACGTGGATCTGCACCTGGAGCTCGATCGAGAAGACGAACCCTTCCCGGCTCTTGCCCTCGATCGGCGCGAGATGGGCGTCGAGGTTGTGGGATGCGCTGATCTCCTTCGACCAGTTCAACGTGAGGATCGACGTCGGCACGATCTCGGGCGCGTAACACCGCGGGTTGATCGGGTACTTGCCCGTCCGCAGCGGCTCGCGCCAGATCCCCCGGTGTCCGGGCGAGACGATCGAGCCGAACTTGAACTCGCTGCCGCTGGTGTCGAGCGTGGGCAGACCGACGAACGCCTTGATGACGGCGACCTCGCCCTGGTTCACCACGAGCATCGGGACCATCTCGACGCGCACCAGGAACGGATTCAACAGGTACGCGCCGTACAGCAGCGGGTCGTGCTGCAGGCCGATCTTGCCGCCGGCCTCCAGGAACGCCTGGATGTCCTGGTAGTTGTTGTGTTGGACGTTCTTGTTGCCGAGCAGGACCTCGATGATGCGGGCGTCGGTTTCGCTCGTCGACGCGCCCCGCTCGACGGCTTCCTGTTCCATCGAGGTGACGTCCTCGTACCCGGCGAGCCGGCTCGCGATGTCGCCACTCGGCAGCGGTTCACCCTCGAGCACGGTGACGATGCCGATCATGTCGACCGGACCTTCCGGCGAGATCACCACGACGCGCAACGCCTCGGCGGCGAGGCCGAACGACGCCGGCGACAGCATCCCCGCGCTGCCGCGCGTCTGGGCCGCGATGTCGGGCGAGACCGGTACTCCGTAGACCTGACCCGGGGTCAGCACGAGGAAGGCCACGGGGTGGATCGGCACCAAGGTTCCCGGCGGGAGCACCGGGCGCTGCACGCCCTTCTGGCCACCACCGTTCACGAACGTCGCCAGGTTCGAGAAGTTGGCGAACTCGCTGCGGTACACGCCGCTCTTCGCGCCGATCGGCAACGGTTGGCCCACCTGGGCGATGACCACACCGATCTCACCCGCCGGGACCTGGACCCACGGGTACTTCTGCACCGCGAAGATCGGCCACAACTTGATGCGCAGACCCGGCGTGAGCAGCTCGGCCTGGTAGCCGGCCTCGCCCCGGAACGCAATCGGGTTGTCCTCGGGCAGCTTGCGGATCGCGAGGCGCTTGTTGACCAGGCCGACCTGCGCCGGGCCGATCAGGTGTACCGACTTGAACAACAAGACCGCGATGAAGAACACCACGATCAACACGATGACGTACACCATGGCCCCTACCCCGTTCGAGAGTTGTACCGACCCTTCGTATCACCCGAAACCGATCGATGGGCTCGTTCGTTCCCGCATCCGGCGCGTTTCGCGGGCATGCTGGTGCCGTGCCCAGAAGACTTCACGCCGAATCGCATCGGTCCGATCGAATCGGTTGGCTCCGAGCCGCGGTGCTCGGCGCGCAGGACGGCGTCGGTTCGACGTCGAGCCTGCTGATCGGAGTGGCCGCCGCGAGCAGCGATCGGAATGCACTCATCATCGCGGGGGTCGCGTCGGTCGTGGCCGGCGCGCTGTCGATGGCCGCCGGTGAGTACACGTCGGTCTCCTCGCAGCGCGACACCGAGCACGCCGACATCGCCCGGGAAACCGTCGAGCTCCAGGAGTTCCCGGAGACGGAACTCGAGGAGCTCACCCAGATCTACGAGCAACGTGGACTCGACCGCCCGATCGCCCGTCAGGTCGCCATCCAGCTGACGAAGACCGATGCGCTCGGAACCCACGTGCGCGACGAGTTGGGCCTCGACATCGAAGGCACCGCGCGTCCGATTCAGGCTGCCGGCGTCTCGTCGGCCGGGTTCCTGCTGGGCGCCACTCCGTCGGTGTTGATTGCCGCGGCCGTACCGGCCTCGGCACGCATCGCCGTCATCGCGGTCGCGGCGCTCGTGCTCCTCGCGGTGATCGGCGCGGTCGGGGCTCGCCTCGGTGCCGCACCCGTCGTACGCGCGGCCCTGCGCGTCACGCTCATCGGTGGCGTCGCCATGCTGATCGCCGCCGTGATCGGAAAGCTGCTCGGGACCGTCGTCTGAATTCCGGTCCGTACGCCCTGTCGGCTCGTTCGCTCGCGCTCCTACGCGTCATGCCTTCCGTGAGGCTCGCTGCCTCGCGGCTCGCTCCGCAGGCTCCGCTCGGGGAGCAGGTTGCGTGCCTGCTCAGCCCAGTGCTTCGGCAAGGGCGGGGGCGAGGTCGCCGTGGGGGGTGACGGAGACGGCGTCGAGGCCCAGCCAGGCGGCCAGCAGTTGCAACTCGGCGGCGAGTTCGGCGGCCACCTCGGGAGATGGGATCGGGTCCTCCCCGAAGGCACCCCGCACCCGGAGCACGCGCCCGGTCCGATCGGCCTTCAGATCGACGCGTGCCACCAGCCGGTCGCCGAGCAGGAACGGCAACACGTAGTAGCCGTGGACCCGCTTCTCCGCCGGCACGTAGATCTCGAGCCGGTAGCGGAACCCGAAGAGTCGCTCGGTACGCGCCCGTTCCCAGATCAACGAATCGAACGGCGACAACAGCGCGCGGGCGCGGATCCAGCGCGGCACCGTCGCGTGCGGGTGCGCGTACACCGGGCCCTTCCAGCCCTCGACGGTCGCGGGTACCAGCCGACCTTCGGCCACCAGTTCCTCGAGCAGCGGGCGGGCGCGGACGGTGTTGAGCCGGTAGTAGTCGGCGAGATCCTTCGCCGTGCCGACTCCGTGGGCCTGCGCGGCACGGACGAGCAGCTCCTTCCACGCGTCGGCCTCGGTCGGTGGTACCGGGCCGAGGAGGTCGGCTCCGACCATGCGCTCGACGAGGTCGTACTCGCGTTCGAAGTTCGACCGGCGCCGGGCCGAGACCTGGCCCATGAAGAACAACACCTCGAGCGCCTGCTTCGTGTGGTCCCAACCCCACCACGGCCCCGCCTTGCCGGCCCGGCCCTCGATGTCGCTCGCCGCCAACGGACCCCGGGCCTCGACCTCGGCGAGCAGCGTGGCAAGCAGCTCCGGCTGCTCCTCGGCAAGGCGGGCAAGGCCGTTCCACATCCCCTCGCGTGACGTCATCTTCCACCGGAACAGCGGATGCATCTCCATCGGCAGCAGTGACGCCTCGTGCGCCCAGTACTCGAACAGTTCGCCGTCCGCGACCATCTTCGGCAACACGTCGCGCGGGTGAGGGCCCAGCCTTGCGAACAGTGGGAGCTCCTGGGACCGCACCAACACGTTCACCGAATCGATCTGGATGACCCCGATGCGATCGAAGACCTTGCGCACGTGACGGCGGTCGACGCGGCCCGCGGGGCGCTTCTCGGCGAAGCCCTGCGCGGCGAGTGCCATCCGGCGCGCCTGCGCCGCGGACAACTCGATCACGCGCACCTCCGGGCACCGTGGGAGAGACTGCCGCCATGCGAACCCGAGCCGACATCGACCACCAGTTCGACCTCACCGACCGCGTCGCGATCGTCACCGGTGGGAGCCGCGGCATCGGTCGCGCCGTCGCCGAGACCTTCGCCGCGTGCGGCGCGCAGGTGGTGATCGCGAGCCGCAAGCCCGAGGCATGCGACACCGCGGCGAGGGCGATCACCGAAGCCGGTGGCCGCGCGATCTCGGTGCCGGCCCACGCCGGGCGCATCGACGAACTCGCCGCGCTGGTGGCGACGACGGTCGATCGGCTCGGCGGCATCGACATCGTGGTCAACAACGCCGCCAACGCGCTCGGCCTGCCGATCGGTTCGATCACACCCGAAGCGTGGGAATCGTCCTACGGCACCAACCTCCGCGGTCCCTTGTTCCTCGTCCAGCACGCGCTGCCCCATCTCGTCGCCAGCGATCACGCGAGCATCGTCAATGTCATCAGCGCGGGCGCGTTCACCCACGGAACGTACCTGTCGATGTACTGCTCCGCGAAGGCTGCGGTCCTGCAGCTGACCCGGGCCATGGCCGCCGAGTTCGCGCCGCACGGCATCCGCGCCAACGCACTCGCCCCCGGGACCACCGACACCGACATGGTCCGCAACAACGACGAAGCGGCTCAGTTCGCGATGGCCAACGCCGGCCTGATCAAGCGCATGGCCCAGCCCGAGGAGATCGCGAACGGCGCCCTGTTCCTCGCGAGCGACGCGGCCAGCTTCATGACCGGCCAGTGCCTCGTCATCGACGGCGGCCTCACCACGCCGTAATTTGTCCGTCCGCTCGCGCTCCTGAGCATCATGCGCTCCGTGAGGCTCGCTCCCGGACTGCTCGCTTCGCAGGCTCCGCTCGGGAGCAGGCCGACGCGGTTACAACCCGAGGCGGGTGTGGCTGTGGACGCAGGAGCGCGTCGCGCCGTCCTTGATCTGCCCGGCACCCACACCGAGAAGCGCCGCGAACGGACCGCAGTCGTTCGGCCGGATCCACACGTGCACCTGGATGTTCGGGTCGAACTTCGTGAGCCCGGGCGGGCAGTTGCCTTGCGCATCCGTGAGCCCACGCACCATCGGGCCGTCGGTGGCCGTCGCCGCCGTGAAGCACAGGTTGTCGTGGTAGTGGAACTGCACGAGTGGGCTGTTGATCGGCGGCGGGTTGTCGAACGTGTACTGCTTCGGGAGGATGTACATCGCGGCTTCGAGCGTCTTGGTCCCGGTGGCGCGGTCGACCTTGTAGACGAGCGACTCCGGGTGGTTCGGATCGAAGATCGTGTTGTCGTTGATCCAGTCCCAGTGCAGGAGGTGCTCCTCACCGGTGAGGCCGTCACCGATCGACTGGAAGCCGTCGGCCTTCGCCTGGTTGATGTCGTCCCACTTCGGGAGCGTCTTGATGGTGGAGACGAGCAGGTTGGTCGCGAGCTTCTGCTGCTCCGGCGTCACGCCCTTGACTCCGGAGAGGTTCACCGACGTCGGGTCGACGGTGCCGTCGGGCTCGGTCTTCAGCGGGTTGGCGAGCGTGTAGGCCGGCCCGGTGTCCGCCGCGCTGGTCTTGCACTTGCTCGGGTTGTCCTGGCGGTAGTGCTGGGACATACACAGCATCTCCTGCGCGGACATGCCGCCGGACGTGGAGGGGCTGGTCGATGCCGCACCCTTGGAACTGCTGCTGCCGCAGGCGGCAAGGCCCACGACGACCGCCAGTCCGACGACTGCGGACGACAACGAACGAGACACACGCACAGGGAACCCCCAACTCGGCAAGTCCCGTCACCCTACCGAAAGTTGCACGCTGTGTGCAGTCGGCTATTCGGACTTCTTCTTGCCCAGGGCCTTCTGTTGCTTCTTCCACGCCCGGACCCGGGCGAAGGCCTCGCGGGAGTCGATATCGGCCACCGATCGCGGGGTGGGGTCACCGAAGGGTCCGGCGTACTGCTCCCACCCGACCGGTGCCACACCGAGTCGCTTCCCGAGGATCGCGAGGAAGATCTTGGCCTTCTCGTCGCCGTAGCCGGGGAGGGCCCGGATGCGGTCGAAGAGCTCGGAGGGATCGGTCACCCCGCGCCAGATGTTCGCCGCGTCGCCGTCGTACTCGTCCACCAGGTGCTGACACAGTGCGTGGGCACGCTTGGCCATCGCCGACGGGAAGCGGTGGACCGCCGGCTTCTCGCGGAAGACCTCGTCGATCGCGTCCGGGGTCATCTCGGCCATCGCCGCGGCGTCGAGCGCCCCGAGCCGCCGCTTCAGCGTGGCGGGGCCCTTGAACGCCCACTCCATCGGCACCTGCTGGTCGAGCAGCATTCCGAGTACCAGCGCGAGCGGCTCGTCGACGAGCAGCTGATCGGCCTCGGCGTCGCCGGTGATCGGGAACGTTGGACTCGCCATGCGCGCATCGTACGCGCCCGCGGCCGGACGCGATGAAGGCCCGGCCTCGCGGCCGGACCCTCATCGGATCACGCGGTGCGGTCAGCCGAAGTTGATGACGAGTTGCGGCGGGTTGGCACCCTGGCGACTCGAGAACTGGACGAGGTCGGCCCCCGCGCCGGTCAGCGTGAAGCTGTACTGACCCGGACCGGTGACCACCGGTGAGACGTCGAACTCGACCCACGCGTTGAGCGGTGCACTCCCGGAGGGGGCGATCTGGGCACCGCTCGTGGCCGGCCGGTTGTTCCACGTCAGGGTCGACTCCGACCACGTCGCGTTGGCGGTGGCGTACACACCGCCGGTCGTGGCGCCCGCGTCGGTGGCGAAGAGCCGCAGCTTCGCCGATACCGGCGTCGCTGGCAACGAGCCGACCGAGAACCGGACGAACGGTTGGTACACGGTCCCGAACGAACTCCAGCCCTGGATCGTCGGTGCGCTCCCGAAGTTGTTGTTCGGCTGGTTCGAACGGGCGTAGGTGTCGGCGACCGCGGTCACCGTCACCGGCGCAGTGACCACCTTGACGAGCTGGGTCGCGGTGTTGCTGCCGTTCGCGTTCGTGACCGTCAGCGAGGCCGTGTACTGGCCGAGGGCGGCGTACGTGTGCGACGGGTTGGCGACCGTCGACGTCGGGCTGCCGTCACCGAAGTTCCAGACCCGACTGGTGACCGGGCCGAACGTGGTGTCGGCGAACTGCACCGCGAGCGGCGCCGGACCCGACGCCGGCGTTGCGGTGAACGTCGCCTGCGGCGGACCGTTGACGATGTCGAAGACGAAGACCGCGTACATGAGCGGATCGCCGGCCGCCCGGAAGTCGTAACCGTCCGAGACGAAGAGCTGACCGTCGATGTACTCGACCGCACGGGAATCAAGGATCCCGAACGGGCGGAGGTCGATGTTCCACCCGGGCACCATCGTGAACGTCGCCGCATCCACGAGGATCAGGCGCTGGGTCGTGGTGACGCCGATGATGTACTTGCCGTCGGGCGAGTACGTCATACCTGTGATGCCACCCGGGACCGTTCCGGCGACCGTGACCGGCGTGCCGAGGGTGTTGGTGTCGTAGTTGTAGCTGGTGATGATGCCGCCGTGGGCGAAGAAGAGGCCCACGCCGGGACGCCAACCGGAGCCGGTCGGGTCGGTCCCTTCAGGCAGGGCCTGGTACGACTCGACCTGGAACCGTCCTGCCGCGTCACGCTTCAGGCGGTAGATCGTCGGGTCGTACGGCGGCTGGGTGGTCCCCGGGGTGCTCGAGCAGCAGTTGCCCGAGAACTGGTACAGGGTGTCGTTGGTGGCGTCGTAGGCAACCGACTCGAAGTCGTCCGAGCGTGACGGCCCCGCAGGGTTCCCGACCCCGCCGGGCGGCAGCGCGTTGGAGAACTCCGACCGCTGGAGTGCACGGCGCAGCGTGCTCGTGGTGGCGTCCACCTCGAACACCCGGTCACCGTTGTCGTCGGACAGCCAGAGGGCGTCGTCCTTGGCGACGTAGGCCGAACCCTCGAGGTCGAAGGCGCGGACTGCCGGACTGGTACCGGAGAACGGAACGGTCGTGAACGAACGGCTCAGCGCGAGGCCGGGTGAAGCCGGCATCGGCAACGCGCCGGTCGGCGCCGATCCGTAGGACAGCACCAGTTCCGGCGGGTTGGTTCCCTCTCGACTCGAGTAGGCGACGGCGTCGGCAGCCAGGTTGGTGAGCGTGAATCCGTACTGACCGGCGCCGGTCACCGTCGACGACACGTCGAACTCGACCCACTGCCCGAGCGTTGCGGCGCGACTGGCACCGATCGACGCTCCGGTCGTCGCCGGCTTGTTGTTCCACGTCAGACCGGTCTCGGTCCACGTGGTCGACGTGCGGAACAGGTTCCCGCTCGTCGCACTCGCATCGGTGACGAAGAGCCGCAGCTTGGCGCTGGTCGGCGTCGCGGGCAGCGCGCCGACCGAGAACCGCAGGTACGGCTGGAAGTTGACGGCTCTACGGCCGTTCCCGGTGCTGGAGCCCTCGATCGTCGTCGCAGTGCCGAAGTTGGAGGTTGCTGCGTTCGACCGCACGTAGCTGTCGGCCACGGGGGTGACCGTGGTCGGCTGGGTCGATACCGTCACATCGTCGGTACGGATGCGGGTGTTCGTGCCACTGGGGCTGGTCACGGTGAGCTTCACCGTGTATTTGCCGTTGGCGGTGTAGACGTGCAGCGGGTTCTGGTCGGTCGACGTCGTTCCGTCGCCGAAGTCCCACGCCCAACCGGTGACCCCACCGACACTCGCGTCGGTGAACTGGACCGGCAGCGGCGATGCGCCGCTGGTTGCGGTACTCGTGAACTTGGCGTTGAGGAGCGGCGGGTTCACGGCGACGTTGATCAGGCCCGCTTGGGTCGTCGTCGCGGTGCCCTGCGCGTTCGTCACCGTGAGCGTCACGTCGTAGAGGCCGGCGAAGCTGTAGGTGTGCGTCGGGCGGGCCTCGGTGGAGGTCGACCCGTCGCCGAAGTTCCAGACCCAGGAGGTCGGGACACCGGAGCTGCGGTCGATGAACGTGGTCAGGAGCGGTGCGACCCCAGCCACCGGCGATGCGGTGAAGGAGGCGACCGGTGCCCCGGTGCCGTCGACGAGATCGAAGACGAAGACCGCGTAGCGCAGTGGGTCGCCGACGGGGCGGAGACCACCGTCCGAGACGACGATCTGGTCCCCGACCAGTGCGACTCCTCGGGGATCGACGAATCCGTACGGCGTGAGGTCGAACGACCAGCCGGGGACCACGGTCCACGTGGCGGTGCTCACGCGGTACAGCACGTTGAGGTGACTCGTGACGAGCAGGTCCTTGCCGTCAGGGGTGAACGCCATACCGCTGATCGCGGTGTCGACGCCCGGGATGACGATGCCGGTACCGATCGTGTTGTTGGCGTAGTCGTACGGGAGGATCGTCTGGCCCTTCCCGAAGAACAGCCCGACGCCGGGCCGTACGCCCGCCGCAACCGGGTCGGTGCCGGCCGGGAGGGACTGGTACGACTCGACCTGGAACTTGCCGGAGCCGTCACGCACGAGGCGGAAGACGCTCGGGTCGAGCCCCGTCGCGGTGCAGCAGTTCCGGGAGAACGCGTACATCACGTCGCCGGTGGGGTCGTAGGCCAGCGCGGCGAGCGAGTCGCTGCGCGAGGTCCCGGCCGGAGCCCCAGCACCGCCGACGGGCAGTGCGTTGGTGAAGTCGGCGGTGGGGACGACCCGCCGGAGGGCGTTGGTGGTGGCGTCGGTCTCGTAGACCTTGGTGCCGTCCACGAGCCAGAGCGCGTTGTCCGCAGCCACGTAGGCCGATCCACCCTGACCGCCGGACGCGGTGGCGGTGCCCGGGAACGGCGACGTGGAGAACTGGTGGTTCAAACGCAGGCCGACGTGCGGCGGGTTCGGCAGCGTCGAGGTCGACGAGTTGCTGGGGAAGCTGAACACGAGCTGGGGCGGGTTGGCACCCTCGCGGCTCGAGAACGCCACCGTGTCGTTGACCCCGTTGGTGAGGGTGAAGCCGTAGCTTCCGGCACCGGTGACGAGCGACGAGACGTCGAACTCCACCCACTGGCCGAGCGTCGCCGCTTTGGAGGCCCCGAGCTGAGCGCCCGTGGTGGCAGGCCGGTTGTTCCAGTTCGTGGTCGTCTCCGACCACGTCGCGTTCGCGGTGGCGAAGAGCGTCCCTGTCGCGGTGCTCGCGTCGGTGACGAACAGACGGAGCTTGGTACTCGACGGCGTGGCCGGGAGCGCGGGGACGGTGAACCGCACGTAGGGCTGGTACGTGGTGTTGCCCTGCCTCCGGCCCTGGATGGTGGTCTGGGTGCCGAAGTTCGAGTTGCTGGCGTCGGACCGGACGTAGGTGTCGGCCGCGGCCGTGACGGTGACCGGAGCGTTGCTCACGTGGACGAGGTCGGAACGCACGCGGGTGTTCGTACCACCGGTGTTCGTCACGGTGAGCGAGACGGCGAAGTTGCCGGCCGAGGCGTACGTGTGCGAAGGGTTCTGCGCCGGCGAGGTCACACCGTCACCGAAGTCCCAGGCCCACGAGGTCGGGTGGTTGGTGCTCGTGTCGGTGAAGTCGACCGAGAGCGGGTTCTGGCCCGTGGTGTTCGCAGCGGTGAACCCGGCGATCGGCGCCTGGTCGGCGACCGTGACGAGATCCGTCTGGGTCGACGTGTCGTTGCCCTTCGTGTTCGCCACGGTCACCTTCACCGTGTAGGTGCCCGGGTTCGCATACGTGTGGGCCGGGTTCGTGAGCGTGGACGTGGCGCCGTCGCCGAAGTCCCAGGCCCAACTCGTCGGGCCACCCTGGCTCGTGTCGGTGAACTGCACCGGGAGCGGCGCGGAACCGCTCACGGGCGTCGCGGTGAACGATGCCGTCGGCTGCACGCTCAGGTCGAGCACGTCGAACACGAACACGGCCCGACGGAGCGGGTCACCCGCGGCGCGGGTACCGCCGTCGGAGATGTAGATCTGGTCGCCGACCAACTCGACGGCGCGCGGGTCGAGCACACCGAATGGCGCGAGGTCCAGACTCCAGTTGGGGACGGGCTTCCACGTCGCGGTGTCGACCTTGTAGAGCTTGACGCTCGCGGGGGTGGGGTCGACCGCGGCCACGAAGGTCACGACGTAGAGCTCACTGCCGTCGGGCGAGAACGTCATACCGCCGATCGCGGCATCGATACCGGAGATCGTGATCGGGGCGCCGAGGGTGTTGGTGTCGTAGTTGTACGGGGTGATCACCTTGCCCTTGCCGATGTAGTTCCCGACTCCGGCGCGATAGCCGGCGCCCTTCGGGTCGGTGCCGGCTGCGAGCGACTGGTACGACTCGACCTGGAAGTGGCCGCCGGCATCGCGGGTCATGCGGAACGCGGTCGGGTCGAGGCCGGTCGCGGTACAGCAGTTACGCGAGAACACGTACAGCACGTCGGTGGTCGGGTCGTAGGACACGGCGGCGAACGAGTCGGAACGGGTCGTGCCCGCCAGCGCGCCGACGCCACCCACGGGCAGGGCGTTGGTGAAGTCCGCGGTCGGCACCGTGCGGCGCAACGCGTCGGTCGAGGCGTCCACCTCGTACGCGTGGGTGGTGTCGACCAGCCACAGCGCGTTGTCGGCCGGCACGTAGGCCGAGCCTTCCTGGCTGTTGGCCGTGGTGGCGGTGCCGGCGAACGGCGCGGTGGTGTACGCGCGGTTGAGCGACAGCGCCGGTATCCCGGCGTTCGGCGCCGCCCCGGCGACCACGATCGCCAACAACGTGCTCGCCGCAAGCGCGATCGACACAACAAGCGCGAGAACGCGACTGGACCTGGAAACCACGGTCCGCCTCCCAAATAGATAGCCCGAAGAAGGAGCAATACTAACTTTGCACTGTTTGTGTTGTCCTGGGCCGTACAACCCACTGCGGGCAATATCCCCATGTTTGGGGACTCCGCTATGTCCGATCCGGACGGTTTGCACCCCGGGTGCGAGCGATGAGCGGGTTCCCGTCCCCGCCCACCGGTGTACCGGGATCCTGCCCGCCGAGCCAGAGTCGGCGATCGAACTCCTGGGCCGGGCCGGCGGGCACCGCCACCCGGGCGCCGTCGGCGACGTAGATCACCGTCATCACCGATCGCACGCGTTCGGTCGGATTCGCGGAGGCCCGGTGCAGCGTCCAGCCCCGGTGGAACGTCGTGTCGCCGGGACGGAATCCGCGGTACGTGTGCAACCCGATCGCCCGGGCCGCGACGAGCGCCTCGAAGCGTCGATCCGAATCGTCCGAGATCACGCCACCGCCGAGATCGCCCTGCCCGTGGGTGCCGTTCCCGAAGGTCATACCCTCGACCGGATCGACCACCGCGACGAGCGGCATCCACATCGTGACGGTGTCGAGCGTGTCGAGCGGCCAGTAGTACTGGTCCTGGTGCCAGGGAGTGTGGCCGCCACCAGGCTCCTTGAGGAGCGCCTGATCGTGGTAGATCCGAACGCGGTCGACG
The DNA here is from genome assembly GCA_038250905.1 of Acidimicrobiia bacterium. Classification (GTDB taxonomy): domain Bacteria; phylum Actinomycetota; class Acidimicrobiia; order IMCC26256; family JAENVU01; genus JAENVU01. Next base: position 87,016 of record JBBSBV010000004.1, on the reverse strand, counting down.
CCCAGCAGTGCCGCCGCCACCGCGCCGAACCGTGGCGCCAGCGTGAACTGCGCCACGACCGGATCGTGCTGCCAGAGGTTCGCCGCCTGGACGAACGCCTTCCCGTAGGTGTCGCGCTCCTCGATCGGTCGCCGGTCCCACCGGACCCGTTCGGCGGTGGTCTCGATGGCCGGACGGAACCGTGCCACTTCGGCCTCGCTCGCGAGTCCGTCGATGCGCACGTGACCGTCACGACGGAACCCCTCGAGGGACTCGGCCGCGATCGTGAACCGATCGTCGAGCGCGGGGAGGTTCTCCACCGCGGAAGTCTGGCGCGCGTCGACCTGGGTCACCACCACCGGCTCGCGGCGTCGCTGACGAGACAGGGGCTGACCAGGCAGGGCGGACGGAGTGGGGTCGCGGCCGCCCTACGATCCCCCGCCGGGGGGCGCAGGGCATGACCGACACCAACGAGCGACAACACGCCGGCTTTCGTGACGCGTTGCGTCATCGCGAGTTCCGGCGCCTGCTCGGCAGCTACGCCGTTTCGTGGACGGGTGACTGGTGTTACTCCATCGCGTTGACCGTGTGGGTGCTCCAGCGCACGGGCTCGAGCACCTGGGTCGCCGCGGTGTTCGTACTCCGCGTGGTGCCCTACGTGCTCTTCGGTGCCGTCGGCGGAGTGGTGGCCGACCGGGTCGACCGCCGACGGCTCATGGTCGCACTCGACGTCGGCCGCGCGGTGATGATGATCCCGCTCATCATCGTCGTGGCGGTCGACGGCCCGGTGCTGGCCGGTGCCGCGATCGCCTTCCTGGCCAACGTGATGAGCGCGGTGTACCGCCCGGCCGTCGTCGCGTCGACACCGCGCGTGGTGGGCGAGGACGATCTGGCCGCGGCCAACGCGCTCGAGACCGTCGTCAACCAACTCACGGTGTTCCTCGGTCCGGCGCTGGCCACGCTCCTCCTGGAGACCACCTCGGTCCAGGCCGCGTTCGGGTTCAACGCCATCACCTTCCTCGCGTCGGGCCTCCTCGTGGCCGGCGTGCGTTCGGCTGGCGGTGGCCGGACGGCGTCGGCCCCGACCGGGATCGACGACCCGGAGCACGACACCCCCGAGCAGGACATTCCCGAGCAGGACATCGGCGCCGACGAAGGCCGCGGGCGCGCCGGGTTGCGAGACGAACTCGCAGTGGGCTGGCGGGCGCTCCGCAACACCCCCGGGCTCACCGTCTACTCGGCGGTGCTGGCCGGATCCCTCCTCGCCTACGGCGCGGAGGAGGTGCTCAAAGTGCTCGTCGCGGCCCACAACCTGGGCACCGGGCCACAAGGGGTCGGTCTCCTCGGCGCCGCGATGGGGCTCGGTGGTCTGATCGTCGCGCCGTTCACCGCGCGCCTCGTCGGCCGGGCCCACCTCGCCAACCTCTTCGGTGGCAGCGTGATCCTGACCGGCGCGTCGGTGGCGCTCCTCGCACTCCCCCGGTCACTCGTGCCGGCCCTCGCGGTCGCGTTCGTCGAAGGCATCGCGCTGATCCTCTTCGAGGTGTCTGCCATCACCCTCATCCAGCGGTCGGTGGATCCCGACGTGCTCGGTCGCGTCTACGGACTGACGGACTCGGTCAATGCGGCGGCCACGCTGGTCGGCGGCGCGATCGTCCCCCCGCTCGTCGCCCTGGTCGGGTTGGACAGCACCCTGGCCGGTCTCGGACTCGTGCTCGCGGTGGGTGCCGCGTTCGCGCTCCCGGCGCTGCGACCTCTCGATGCCGCCGCCGCCGGCCGCGCCGAAGTCCTCGCACCGATCGTCGACGTCCTGGCCACGATCCCGATGTTCGTCGGCGCGTCCCGAGCTGCACTCGAACGCCTCGCCGCAGTGCGCGTGGAGGAGCACGTGGCCGCCGGCGCGACCGTCATCCACGAGGGCGACGCGGCGGACGACCTCTTCGTGATCCGGGCGGGGACGTTCGACGTGCTGAGTGCGGTGACCGCCGCCGGCAGCACGTTGATCAACCAGATGGAGCCGGGCGACGTGTTCGGCGAGATCGGGCTCATCGAGCAGATCCCGCGGACGGCCTCGGTCGTCGCGACGACCGAGGCCGTGGTCTGGCGCATCTCCGGCGCGGTCTTCCTCGACGCGCTGGCGGGCCCCGCGCCCATGCCCGGGGCCATGGTCACCACGGTCGCCACCCGGTTGGCCCGCACCCCGCAATACCGTCGGTAGCATCCGCGGGTGATCACGGGACATTGTTCGATCGACGGCTGCGGCCGGTGAGCACCCGGCGTGCGCCACTGCGCGAGGCAGCTGCGGTCGCCGCCGCCACCGGCACGGCGCTGGAACTCCCCGAAGTGCGCGCGCTGCTCGAGGCGATCGTGGACCCCGCCCGGGTGGCGTTCGGCGCCGCCGCGTGTTCGATGGCGAGGGTCGACGACACCGCCGGGGAGCTCGAGTACCTCGCGTCCTCGGGCGAGGGTGCGGCCGAAGTCGTCGGCATGCGGCTGCCACTGGGCCGGGGCCTCGCCGGGTACGCCGCGGCCACCGGCGAGACCCTCGCCGTCGACGACGTCGCCCGCGACGCCCGGTTCGCGGCCGACGTCGCCGAGCGGACCGGCTACGTCCCGACGTCGGTGCTCGTGGCACCGGTCCTGCTCGGTGACGACGTGGTCGGAGTCTTCTCCGTGCTCGACCGCACCCGCCCCGCGGGCACCGCCGCCCTCGACCTCGCGGCCCGGTTCGCCCGAGCCGCCGCCGGCGCCCTCGCCCTCGGCCGCGCGACGAGCGACCTCGGCACCGCCGTGCTCCGCGCCGCCGCGGCCGCCACCGAAGCGGACCGACCGGACGTGGCCCGCACCCTCGCCACCATCGCCGCCGAGGACCACGACCTCGATGCCGAGACCCTCCGCATCACGGCCGCGCTGGCCGCGGCCCGCCGGCTGGGCTCGGCGGAGCGCGGCGCAGCCGCGAAGCTGCTGGAGGACTTCCTCGAGTACGCCTCGGCGCGGCGCGGCCGCCGGTGACGAACACCGGACTCCCGGCCTGGTCCGACGCGTTCAACCCCGACCGCCTCGGCACCGCGCCCGGCCTCGACCTGCCGGGAGTGATCACTCCGGAGTGGGCGTACGGCGACGGGCTGGGCGCCGGCGTGAAGGTCGCCGTCATCGACTCGGGCATCGACGCCGACCATCCCGCGGTGGGCCGGGTCGACCGCGGCGTCATCGTGGAGCCGGACGCGAGCGCGGACGACGGTTACCGCGTGCGGGTCGAGGACCACGCCGATCTCTACGGGCACGGGACGGCCTGTGCCGGGATCATCCGGTCGCTCGCGCCGGGCATCGAACTGCACTCCGCTCGGGTACTCGGCGAGCGCCTGACCGGTCGCGCCCGATGCTTCGCCGGCGCGATCGACTGGGCGATCGAGTCGGGGATGCAGGTCATCAACCTCAGCCTGTCGACGACCAACGAGGACTGGTTCGCCTCGTTCCACGACCTCGCCGATCAGGCGCTGCACCGTCGGGTGATGCTCGTCAGTGCGTTGGCCAACGAACCGAAGGTCAGCATCCCGTCGGAGTTCGCGTCGGTGTTCTCGGTGGCGGCGATCGAGGGGAACGATCCCGAACGCTTCTTGGCCAACCCCGCGCCGCCGGCCGAGTGGGGCGCGATCGGCGTCGAGGTCGACGTGCCCTGGCTCGACGGCGCGACCGTCACGGCTACCGGCAACTCCTTCGCGGCGCCGGTCATCGCGGGTCTGATCGCCCGCATTCTCGGTGCCCACCCCGGCCTGACGTGCTGGCAGGTCAAGACGGTCCTCGCCGAACTCGCGGCGAATCGCGCCTGACCGACCCCACCGGCGCCAACGCGCCACGGGCCGGGGGAATCACCCCGGCCCGCCCCTGTCCGGCGCACCGACCGGATCGCTCCGGCCCGTCCAGCATGCGGGTTCGGCCGGACGATCACTGTCACGGCGCCGACCTCGGCCGTGTGCGCGCCTGCACACACAGGGGCGGGGACCCGGACCCGTAGCATCAGCACCATGGCTGACGAGCAGGGACTGCTGTCCTCACTGACCGAAGACGAGCGGCGACGCGTCCTCGCCAACGCAGTGCGACGCAAATACGCGAAAGGTGAAGTGCTGTTCCACGAGGGCGACGCGGGCGACAGCCTGCACCTGATCGAAAAGGGCCACGTCGCGATCCGTGTCGGTACCGCGCTCGGCGACGTGTCCACCCACACCGTCCTCGGCCCGGGCGATGCATTCGGAGAACAGGCGCTCCTCACCGCGGACGCCCGCAGGACCGCGAGTGCCGTCGCCCTCGACCCGACCGAGACCCGCGCCGTGCGACGCGCCGAGTTCTCCGACCTCGTGCACGACCATCCCGAGGTCGCGCTCGTCCTCATCGACCTGCTCGCGGCCCAGGTCCGGCGCCTCTCCGACCGGCTCACCGAGGCGCTCTACGTGCCGGCGGAGACCCGCGTCCTGCGCCGGGTCCTCGACCTCGCCACGCTCTTCGGCGGGGGCGGGCCGGCGAGCATCCCGGTCACCCAGGACGACATCGCCTCGATGGCGGGGACGACCCGCCCCACCGCGAACCGGGTGTTGAAGGGAGCGGCCGACGCCGGCATCCTCGCCCTCACGCGTGGACGCGTCGAGGTCCTCGACGCCGCCCTCCTGGCCCGGCGAGCCCGCTGATCCCGCGGGCCCACTGAACCCGATGGCCCGCTGATCCAAATGGACCGCTGATCCAAATGGCCGGCGAATACGACGCGGTCGTCGTCGGCGCGGGACCGAACGGACTCGTCGGGGCGATCACGCTGGCCCGAGCCGGTCGGAAGGTGCTCCTCCTCGAGGCCGGCCCGACGATTGGTGGCGGACTCCGATCGGCGGAGTTGACGGAGTCGGGATTCGTCCACGACATCTGCTCCACCGTCCACGCGATCGGACAGGCCTCGCCGGCGTTCGCGGACCTCGACCTCGCGGGCCATGGCGTCGAGTGGTGTCATCCGTCGATCCCACTCGCTCACCCACTCGACAGCCGACCGGCCGCGCTCCTGCGACGCGACGTCGTCGCGACCGCCACGGGATTCGGCGCGGCCGACGCGCGCCGGTACCGGCGGCTGGTCGGACCACTCGTCGCGCACGCCGACACCATCGCCGACGCGGTGCTCTCGCCGTTGCGCATCCCACCGTCACCGATTGCCGCGGCGCGGTTCGGTCGTCATGCGATCCGCAGTGCCGACGGACTCACGCGGGGTCGCTTCGACGGCGACGGTCCCCGCGCCCTCCTTGCGGGTCTGGCCGCGCATTCGATGCTCCCACTCGGCGCGCCGGCGACCGCGGGGTACGGGCTGTTCCTCGGTCTCCTCGCCCACGCGCACGGCTGGCCCGTCGCTCGCGGCGGAAGTGGGCAGATCGCGGCGGCGCTCGCCGCCATCCTGCGCGAGCACGGTGGCGAGATCGTGACCGACCACGAGGTCCGGGATCTGCGCGCCCTTCCCCCCGCTCCGACCGTCCTGCTCGACGTCACGCCCCGTCAGCTGCTCCGCATCGGCGGCGGCGACCTCACCGGCCGGTACCGCCATGCGCTCGAGCGGTACCGGTACGGCCCGGGCGTGTTCAAGGTCGACTGGGCACTGCACGCACCGAGTCCCTGGACCGATCCGGAGGTCGGGCGCGCGGGCACGGTCCACCTCGGCGGTCGGTTGGAGGAGATCGCCGCGACCGAGGCGCAGGTCGTGGCGGGGGTGCACCCCGAACGTCCGTACACGATCCTCGTCCAGCCGACGGTCGCGGATCCGAGCCGCGCGCCGGCGGGCGCCGCGGTCGCGTGGGCGTACTGCCACGTCCCGAACGGCTCGACCGTCGACCGGACCGCGGCGATCGAAGCCCAGGTCGAGCGCCACGCCCCCGGATTCCGCGACGCGATCCGGGCGCGCGCCACGATGAACACCGCCGCGTTCGAGGCGCACGACGCGAACTACGTAGGCGGTGACATCAACGGTGGTGCAGGCGATCTGCGCCAGGTCTTCACCCGTCCACTCCGCTCCCTGCATCCGTGGGCGACCTCGCGTCCGGGGGTCTACCTCTGCTCGGCGTCCACGCCGCCGGGCGGTGGTGTCCACGGGATGTGCGGGCTCCACGCCGCGCGCCTGGCGTTGCGGGACGCGCGATCCTGAACCGGTGCTGATCACCGACGCCCAACGGCGCGCCCGACTCGCGCGCCGTCACCATCTCGCCACCGCCGCACCCGATGTGGAGACCGCGACCGCGGGCGTCATCGGTCTGCACTCGAGCGATCCCGCCTCGGTCTATCTCGCCGCAACCGCCCGGGTGGCGGGCTTCACCAACGGCCAACTCGAAGACGCGCTGTACGAGCGACGTTCGCTCGTCCGTATGTTGGGGATGCGGCGGACCATGTTCGTCGTCGATCGCGACACCGCGGCTGTGATGGACGCGGCGTGCACCCAGGCCCTGGCACCGGGTGAACGCCGGCGGCTCACCGGGCTGATCGAGCGCCAGGGCCTCGCGGCGGACGGCGCGGCCTGGCTGCGGGAAGTCGAAGAACGCACGCTGGCCGCCCTCGTCGAGCTGGGTGAGGGCACCGCGACGCAGTTGACCCCGCTCGTGCCCGAGTTGCAGTTGAAACTCAAGATGGGTGAGGGAAAGAAGTGGGGTGCCGACGTCGGCATGTCCACCCGGGTCCTGTTCATGCTCGCCACCGAGGGCCGCATCGTGCGAGCGCGGCCGCTCGGGACCTGGATCTCCAGCCAGTACCGTTGGGCGCCGACGGCAACGTGGATCGGTCCCCTCCCGGAACTGGACCCCGCCGCAGCCCGGGTCGCGCTGCTCCGCCGGTGGCTGTACGCGTTCGGACCCGGCACCCTGCGGGACATCACCTGGTGGACGGGATGGACCCAACGCGACGCGAAGACCGCGTTGGCGCAGGTCGAGGCGATCGAGGTCACCCTGTCCGACGGCGGCACCGGCTACCTCCTCCCGGACGACACCGCCACGGTGCGGGCACCCCGCCCGTGGGTCGCGCTCCTTCCCGGCCTCGACCCGACGGTCATGGGCTGGAAGGACCGGGAGTGGTATCTCGGTGCGCACGGCACGGAACTGTTCGATCGCAACGGCAACGCGGGGCCGACCGTGTGGTCGGACGGTCGGGTCGTCGGCGGCTGGGCCCAGCACCCCGACGGGAACGTGGTGGTCGGGTTCCTCGAATCGGTGCCGACACGAGTCGACACCGCGGTCCAACGCGCCGCGCGTGACCTCACCGCCCGCCTCGACGGCACGCTCGTGACCCCACGGTTCCGCACGCCACTCGAACGTCAACTCGTCACGTGACCCCTGCCACAGTGTGAACCGCGGCGCGCGCGTCGTACCCTCGACGCCCCGCCGCATTTTCCTGGAGTCGCTCGATGCAGTCCCTCGCTCGCGCCTGTTTCCGCCGCCGCCGCTCTGTGCTCGCGGCCTGGATCCTCGTCCTCGTGGGTCTCTCGATCGCGTCGAGTTCGGCCGGCGGCGTGTTCCAGGTCCAACAGGGACTGCCCGGATCCGAGAGCCAGCGCGCGTTCGACACCTTGAAGAACCGGGGCTTCGTCGAGCGCGCCGGACGGTCGGCGCAGATCGCGTTCACCGACCCGCGGGGTGTGCGCACCGCGCCGGTCGAGACCGCGATGAAGCAGTTGTTCGCCGACATCGAGCAGCAGGTCGGCGGCACGCAGGTGGTCAGTCCCTACCAACAAGGTAACGAGCGCCAGATCTCGCCCGACGGGAAGATCGCGTACGCCGAGCTGAACTTCCGCGACCGGTCGTCCAAGCAGTACGAGGACGCCGCCACCAAGATCAAGGGACTCCGGGACGGTGCGCAACGCGACGGACTGCAGATCGAACTCGGCAACGAGATCTTCAACGACCAGCAGTTCGGCAGTGAGGCCGTCGGGCTCTTCCTCGCCATGCTCATCCTCCTCATCGCGTTCGGCTCGCTCCTCGCGATGGGCCTGCCGATCGCGACGGCACTGTTCGGCATCGGGTGTGGCACCGCGCTCGTCGCGCTCGTCGCCAACTTCATGAACATGCCGAACTTCACGACCCAGGCCACCTTGATGGTCTCGATCGGCGTCGGCATCGACTACGCGCTGTTCATCGTCACGCGCTACCGCGAGACGCTGGCCAAGGGTCATGGTCCCGAGACGTCGGTGGTCGTCGCGCTCGACACCGCGGGCCGGGCCGTGCTGTTCGCGGGCTCGACCGTCGTCATCTCCCTCCTCGGGTTGCTCATCCTCAACACCGAGACGTTCCGTGGGGTCGCGGTCGGCATGACGATCGGCGTGGTGTTCACCATGCTCGGCTCGGTCACGCTCCTCCCGGCACTCCTCGGGTTCGTGGGCAAGAACATCGACCGCTTCGGACTCCCCCACCGGAGCCGGGAGACCGACCGGCCCGCGTTCTGGAGCCGCTGGGCCAAGTTCGTGCAGCGCCGGCCGTGGCCGGCGTTCATCGGCGCATTGCTGGTGCTGATCGTGATCGCGCTGCCGATCGGGTCGCTGCGGCTCGGGTTCGGCGATGCGGGGAACTCACCCACCTCGAGCACCACCCGACGCGCGTACGACCTGCTCGCGAAGGGCTTCGGTCCCGGCTTCAACGGACCCCTCCTCCTCGCGGCCGAGACACCGGAAGGGGGCCGCGACGTCGCGGTACTGGATCGGCTGTCGGCCACCCTCAACCAGACGCGCGGTGTCGCGTTCGCCACGCCGCCCCGGCCGAACCCGGCCGGCACCGCGGCCATTCTGCAGGTGTTCCCCACCACGTCACCCCAGGACGCCGCCACCGACGACCTCGTGAACCGCCTGCGTGACCACATCGTCCCGGAGGCCACCGCGGGCACCACCGCGCGGGTCGCGGTCGGTGGGTTCCCGGCCGCCGCCGACGACTTCGCGGCTTACACCGCGCGGATGCTCCCCGTCGTCGTCGGGTTCGTGCTGCTGCTCTCCTTCGTCCTGCTCATGATCGTGTTCCGGAGCCTGCTCGTCCCGCTGAAGGCGGTGATCATGAACCTGCTGTCGGTGGGAGCCGCGTACGGGGTGATGGTCGCGGTCTTCCAGTGGGGCTGGGGCGCGAGCCTGATCGGCGTCGGGAAGGAGGGCCCGATCGAGTCGTGGGCCCCGCTCATGCTCTTCGCGGTCGTGTTCGGTCTCTCGATGGACTACGAGGTATTCCTGCTCTCGCGCATCAAGGAGGATTACGACCGCACCGGCGACAACGCGGAGGCGGTCGCCAGCGGGCTCGCGGCGACGGCACGCGTGATCACCGCGGCGGCTGCGATCATGGTCTGCGTGTTCGGTGCGTTCGTGCTCGGACCCGACCGGTCACTGAAGGTCTTCGGCCTCGGCATGTCGGTCGCGGTGTTCGTCGACGCCACCATCGTCCGGCTCATCCTCGTCCCGGCGACGATGGAACTCCTCGGCGACCGCAACTGGTGGCTCCCCGCGTGGCTCGACCGCATCCTGCCCCGCATGAACATCGAGGGTCAGCCCGACCTCGACGCCGAACTCGCGGCGCTCGATGGCTCGTTCGCACGCACTCCTGGCGGTCACGCCTGACGCGAGGCTCGCTCCGCCCTGATTGCTCGTTCGCACGCACTCCGACCGAAACGAACCTCGGAGGGTCGGCGGTTACTGCGCGCGGAGGGCGGGCCCGGGGGCGGCTTCGAAGGGCGGAAGCCCGAGCCGGGCGCGCACCTCGGGGCGGCGCAACGGTGGATCCGATTTCGGCGGTTGACGCCGGGCCGGCAGATCCGCGAGCAGATGCTCACTGATGTGCGCAATCTGCAACGCGGCCGCCTCCATCGCGGCGGCGACGTCGCCCTTGGGTTTCGCGACACCGCTGATCTTGCGGACGAACTGCCGCGCCGCGGCCTCGATCTCGTCACGGGTGGCGGGCGGCTCGAGGCCGCGGAGTTCGGTGATGTTCCGGCACATGCCGACCAGCGTAGGACCGTCGGTCCGGGCGTGCGCCGCGTTCGGATCGAGCCTCATCGGCCTGGGACTTTGGTCATGGGACCCGGCGATCTCGGGCACCGGCACGCAACCCCGCCGCTACGCTCCGCCGCGATCCGCGTGTCGGCGCGGACCGAACCGGAGTCTCCGCATGCGATCCATTCGTTCCCCGTGGTTCTCGGTGCCCGCGGTCAGCCTGGCGATCTTCGTCGCCATCGGTGGCTGCGGTTCCGCCACCGGCAAGGTCGCTCCCCCGTCGAAGCCGAAGCCGGCCGAGGACTTCGTGATGCAAGCCGCCGACTTCAAGAACCTGCACGACATGACGAAGGTGCGCGGCTTCTTCGTGGACAACAAGCTCGGCCACCTCGAGCAGGCCGTGGCGATCGCCACCGCGAACAAGGGTGGCGTCTACCCGGTGGGCACCATCCTCCAGCTCGTCCCGCAGGAAGCGATGGTCAAGCGGCACCACGGCTACAACGCGAAGACGAGCGACTGGGAGTTCTTCTTCCTCGACACCAACGCCGTCGGCACCACGATCGTCCACCGCGGCGCGAGCAAGGTGGTCAACCGGTTCGGCGGGAACTGCGCCAGCTGCCACGAACTCGCCAAGGGCAAGTTCGACATGGTGTGCGAGAAGGACCACGGGTGCGCGCCGTTGCCCATCGGCGACGACCTGATCCGCGGCATCCAGGAAGCGGACCCGCGCCCCCTCACCACGAAGAGCTGAACACGAACCGCACGCGACGAGGGTCGCCGAACCGACCGGTGGCCGTGCACCAGCACGCGACCACCGAGTCGGGCCGGCGCGTCTGCGAGGATCACCACGTGACCGACCACGACGCCGCGACCACCCTCAACGACCCCGACGCGGGCTACTGGCCGAGCCGGTGGCCGGGCGAGGACGGCGGTCCACGTCGGACCGAGGTACCGCGCTCGGGCGCCGGACTCGGGCTCGGCGCGGGCGAGCACCTGGAGTGCACGAACCGGGAGGCCATCGTGGCCACCATGGTCGTGTTGCGCGATCCGGGCGAGGTCTACCTGCTCCGTCACACCGGCGGTGCCGACGCGATCTCGTGGGTCGAACAGATCGACCCGGTGTCGCTCGAAGCGGTCCGGCGCTCGCCCGACCTGCCCGGCGGGAAGACCTGGCCGGGCGGACTTGCCGCCCACGCCAACGGATCCCTCTACGTCGTGTTCGGCCGGCACGCGCACCGCCTGAGCCCGACCCTGGACGTCGTCGCCACCGTGACGCTGCCGCGCGACCGTCCGTACAACAGTTTCGTGATCCTGCCCGACGGTCATCTCGTCACCAAGGACTTCGGCGGCGACCTTCCCCCGGGCGTACCGATGCTCGACGACCCGACGTGCGAACTGCTCGTCCTCGAACCCGACGACCTCGCGGTCGTGGGAAGGGCCACGCTGCCCGAACCGTCGATCGCGCGGCTCTCCGCCGTCGGCCCGACCGTGTATACCGTCGGCGACCATCACCTCTTCCGCGCCACGTGGGACGGTCGGGATCTCTCGGTCGACACCTCGTTCCAGCCGCGGTACCGCACGATCGAGGGGCAGACGTACGGGTGGGACGCGGTGATGACACCCGACGCCGCGTGGTTCCTCGACAACGGCGCCGGCAGTGACCAGTACGCGGGCACGTTCCGCGGCCGGGGCATCTCGCCGGCCCCACTCCACCTGGTGCGGGTGGATCTCGAGACCGGCGCGGTCACGCTCACCGAGATCTGCGGGCTGCCGAACGGCATCGTCGCAAATCCACCGGCGATCGACCCGAGCCGGAACATCGCGGTCGGGTACGACAGCGGCAACGGCGTGCTCGCCGCGTTCGACCTCACTCCCGACGGTTCCGCCGAGCCGCGCTGGACCCGCTCGCAGAACCACGGCTGCCATCCGATCCTGTATCCCGACACCGGCGAGTTGGTGACCGCCGACCACGACGCCGACCGCATGATGGATCAACTCGTGGTGCTCGACATCGAAACCGGCGCGGAGCGGGGCCGGGTCGACACCGGCAGTCCACTGCAGTCCGTCGTGTTCCTGGCCCCGGGATTCGGCCGCGACATCTATTACTGCGCGTTCCCCACGGTCGCCCGCGTCACCGTCGCGAACGACTGACGGGACCGAAAGACGCATCGTCGTCCGTCGTAGTTCCCCCGGTCGCCGGCCGCTCGGGGATCGGTCCGGCGCGTGGCCTAGCTTCGTCGGCATGTTCCTGGCCTGGCGCGAGATCACCCGATCCCGCGCGCGTTTTCTCCTCCTCGGAGGCGCGGTCGGCCTGCTCGTCTTCCTCATCGTGTTCGTCCAGGCACTGACCGGCGCGTTGATCCGCCAGTTCATCGGCGCGATCGACCACCAGTCCGGCACCGTGCTCGTCTACAGCGCGGACGCCCGGAAGAACCTCGAGGGCTCACGGGTCCCGCTCGACGCGGTGAGCGCGGTCGCCGCGGTACCCGGCGTCGCGGCCGCGGGACCGCTCGGCGAGGGGACCTTCAGTGTTCAGGCGGGCGGGCAGCTCCGAGACACGGCGCTGTTCGCATACCAGTTGGGCAAGCCCGGTGCTCCGACCACCGTCATCAGCGGTCGCCTCCCCCGCGCCGACTTCGAAGCGGTCGCGAGCGACGGGAACTCGGCCAAGGGCTTCCGTCTCGGCGCCACCGTTCGCATCGAGCACAGCACCCGGGCAATGCGCATCGTCGGCATCGCACGTGACGCCAACTACTCGGTCAGCCCGACGCTGTTCACCACGTTCGCCACCTACCAGCAAACCCGCAAGGACGCGAACCCCGCCGCGGTCGTGGTCATGCCGTCGGCCGTCGTCGCGACCGCCGACCCGGGCGTGACCCCCGCCACGGTACGGGATCGGATCAACCACACCGTCCCCGGCATCGAGGCGCTCACGCGTGACCAGGCCGTCGCGGAATCGCCGGGGGTCGCAAGCGTCGGCGAATCCATCGGAGCGATCGTGCTCCTCTGCTTCTTCGTGGTCGTCGTCGTTGCCGGCCTCTTCTTCCTCATCCTCACCGTGCAGAAAGCGCAGTCGCTCACGCTCCTGCGAGCGATCGGGGTACGGGCTGGGGCACTCGTCCGCGCCCTGCTGGTCCAGGTGGTCGTGGTCGTCCTCGGCGGCGTGGTGATCGGTGGACTCCTCGGCTGGCTCGCGCTCAATGCCGCCGGGAACAGCCTGGGCGCCCGGGTCGAGATCGGCGCCCTCCTCCAGACCGGGGCCCTGGTGCTCGGACTCTCACTCGTCGCCGCGCTCGGTGCCGCCCGCCGGGTACTGCGCATCGACCCGGTGCGCGCGACCGTTCCCGGGAGCCTCGACGCATGAGGATCGCCCTGCGCGAGTTGCGCCGCCGTCCCGGGCGCTTCGGCCCCGTCACGGCCGCGCTGATCCTGCTGACGGTGCTCCTGCTGTTCCTCGGCGGTCTGCTCGACGGCCTCTACATCGGTGCGACCGGAGCGCTGCGTGCCCAACGGGCGGCGGTCGTCGTGTACTCCGCCGACGCGAACGACTCCATCATCCGCTCGCGCCTGGACACGACGACGCGAGCGCAGATCGAGCGGATCTCCGGCGTCACGGCGGTCGGGGGCCTCGGCATCAGTCTCCTCGGCGCCAAGGTTCCGGGCGAGACGACCCTCGCGGACGCCGCGGTGATCGGATACCAGCGGCCGCCGACCGGGGTGCCCGCCGTCCCCCCGCCCGGCGATGCGTGGGCCGACCGTCGGCTCGAGGCATTCGGTGTCCGTGTCGGCCAGACGCTCCGGTTGGGTCCGCGCGAGGTTCCCATCCGTGTCCGGGGCTGGGTCGAGGACACCAACTACCTCCTGCAGGGTTCGCTGTGGGTGGCACCCGACACCTGGCGTCGCGCCCAGAACGCGAGCCGGCCGGATGCTCCGTTCGCCGCCGGTGAGTTCCAGGTCTTCGTGGCCGACGGACCCGGCGATCCCGGTGTCCTCGCCCGGCGCATCGATCGCGCGACCGGCAACGCCACCGCGACGCTCACCAAGGACGCAGCCGTCCTCGCGTCGCCGGGTACCCGGCAGCAGAAGTCGACCTTCAACGGAATCATCGGGGTCACCTTCGTCGTGGTGGGTCTGGTCGTCGCGCTGTTCTTCGCGCTCCTGACGCTGGAGCGCTCGCCGATCTACGGCGTCCTCAAGGCGATCGGCACCACCACCCGTCGCCTGTTCGCGGGAGTCCTGTTGCAGGCGCTGATCGTTGCGACGGCCGCCTTCCTGATCGGTGGCCTCATCACGCTGGGACTCACGTCGCTCCTCCCTGCGCGCATCCCGATCCTGCTCGTCGGGTCCCGCGCCATCACCACCTTCGGCGGGATCCTGCTGACGGCCGCGATCGGCGGCGCGATCTCGCTCCGTCGCATCGCCCGCATCGATCCCGTGACGGCCATCGGCACCGGTACGTGAGGAGAACACCGTGACCGCACTGCAACTCGACCATGTCTCGAAGGTCTACCGATCGGGTGACGACGACATCGTGGCGCTCGACGACGCGAACCTCACGGTGGCGGCCGACGAGATGATCGGGCTCATCGGGCCGTCGGGCTCCGGCAAGACCACCCTCATCTCGATCGCCGGTGGCCTGCTCACGCCGACCGAGGGCTCGGTGCTGGTCGGTGGCGAGAACATCACGGGCTACAACGCGAAGGAGCTCACCCGATTTCGCGGTGAGCAAGTCGGTTTCGTGTTCCAGACCGTGAACCTCGTGCCCTTCCTCACCGCCCGGGAGAACCTGCTCGTGGTCGGCGAACTGAGCGGTGGCCGCGCGGGACGCAAGCAGGCGACCACCCGAGCGGACCAGCTGCTCGACGAACTCGGGCTCGGACACCGCCACGACAACCTGCCGCGCCAGCTCTCCGGCGGCGAGCGCCAGCGGGTCGCCGTCGGGCGCGCGCTGATGAACGAGCCGAAGCTCGTGCTGTTCGACGAGCCGACCTCCGCGCTCGACACGCACCTGGGTGAGCAGGTCATGGACCTCATCCGCTCCGAGGTCAAGGGGCGCGGCACGGCCGCGGTCATCGTCACCCACGACGCCCGGGTCACCACATACTGCGATCGGGTGGTCACCATCATCGACGGCCGCCTCGCCGAGACGGCCGCCGCCTCGGCCTGAAGCGCCACGACAGCCGCGGCCGATCGTGCGTCGGGTGGTCGTGCTCACTACCTTCTCAGGCGCGTGCCAGTTCGGCCCGCGTGCCGTTCCCAGAAAGGTCGTCCTATGCCGCGTCTCGATCTCACCGGAGCATCCGCTGTCGTCACCGGAGGTGCGTCGGGTATCGGTGAGGCATCGGCGCGCCAACTCGCGGCGTTGGGCGTGCGGGTCGTCGTCGCCGACCTCAACGAGGAGCAGGGCAGCGCGGTGGCATCCGAACTGGGTGGGCTGTTCGTGAAATGCGACGTCTCGAGCGAGGAGGACGGCCTCACCGCGGTCGCTGCGGCGTCGGAGATGGGACCGCTACGCGTCCTCGTGAACTCTGCCGGGCTCGGCAGCGCCGGCCGCACGGTCGACCGCAACAACGACCCGATGCCCCAGAGCCAGTTCGAGTTCGTCATCAGGGTGAACCTGCTCGGTTCGTTCAACATGCTGCGCCTCTGCGCGGCGGCGATGGCCAAGACCGACCCGATCACCGCCGACGGCCAGCGCGGCGCAATCGTGAACATGGCATCGGCCGCCGCGTTCGACGGCCAGATCGGCCAGGCCGCGTACTCCGCGTCGAAGGGTGGGATCGTCGGGATGACCCTCCCCATCGCCCGCGACCTGAGCGCGGTCGGGATCCGGGTCAACACCGTTGCACCGGGCCTCATCGACACGCCGATCTACGGGACCGGCGAGGCCTCCGAGCAGTTCAAGGCGCACCTCGGTCAGTCGGTGCTGTTCCCGAAGCGGCTCGGCTCCGGTGAGGAACTCGCCTTCATGGTGATGGAACTCATCACCAACCCGTACATGAACGCCGAAGTGGTGCGGGTCGACGGCGGCATCCGGATGCCCCCGAAGTAGCTACCGCCCTCGCGGCGAGCGGCCCTCGCCCGGAGGACCGGCGAACGCCTGCGCGATCGACATCCACTCGGCGGCGACCGGACCGGTGATGCGCAGCGCGGTGTCGTCGAGGTGGCGCCGTTGCGTGACCACCAACGCGAAGTCGACCGCGTCGCCCTCGACCCGTTCACCCGCCTCCGGATCACCCCAGCGCCACTCGGTACCGTCGGGCGCCGCGAGTGCGACGAACACCGACGCGTCCGGCACCGCCCGGCCCCGGGCGACGAACGAGTTCCCGAAGGTCCGGACCCCGATGTGCGCCACCTGGCGCAACGCACCGGTGGCGTCGTGCGCCGCGCCCAGCGCGTCGGCGATGTCCTGACCGTGGGCCCAGGTCTCCATGATCCGGGCGGTGAGCGACGAGGGGATACTCATCGCAGGCCCGTACCAGGGCACCCGGGTGGACGGATCGAGGTCGAGGAACGTCGAGCGCAGAGCGGCCCGGGCCGTCGTGAACCAGGCGAGCACCTCGGCCGGTGTCATCTCGCGGGCCCGCCGGCTGATCCGCTCGGTGATGCCGTCGGGGTCCTGCAGCGCCGCCTCGAGCTCGCGTTGGAATGCCTCGGCGTCGGTGGCCGCGGTGGTGGCCGCCTCGTCGAAATACGCGAGGTGGGCCACCTGTTCCTGGACCCGCCAGCCGGGTGCCGGCGTCGGCGTCGCCCATCCGGCGGCATCGAGGGGCTCGACCATCGCGAGCAGCCACGCGGTCTCGGCATCGAGGTCGTCGATCAGTCCGTTCACGTCGACCGGCATCGGTCGCTCCCTTCACCCGCAGGGCGGCACGTTTGCACATGGGCGCCGCCCACCTCGACATCCGTCCTGGATGCGCCGGTACGGTCTGACCCCCGCCGCCGACAGGATGACCGATGGACTTCGCCGAACCGTCCGAACACCAGATGCTGCGCGACGCCGTCCGCGATGTCGGATCGCAGTTCGGCCACGAATACTTCGCGACCCAGGCCCGCACCGGTGGCCGCACCGACAAGCTCTGGGATGCGATCGGCGAACTCGGCTTCCTCGGGGTCCACCTGCCCGAGGAGTACGGCGGTGGTGGCGGCGGGATGTCGGAACTCGTCATCGTGTGCGAGGAACTCGCCGCGCTGGGCACACCACTGCTGTTGATCCTCGTGTCCCCCGCCATCTGCGGCGAGCTGATCAAGCACTTCGGGACCGACGCGCAGAAGGACCGCTGGCTGCGGGGCATGGCGACCGGCACCAAGATGGTCTTCGCGATCACCGAGCCCGACGCCGGGTCGAACAGCCACAACATCGCAACCACCGCCACCCGTGACGGCGACGTCTACCGGCTCAACGGTTCCAAGACCTACATCTCGGGCGTGGACGAGGCCGACACGATGGTCGTCGTCACCCGCACCGGTACCCATCCCGACACCGGCCGCGCTCGACTCTCGCTCTTCGTCGTCGACACCGATGCGCCCGGGCTGGACCGAACCGTGATCCCGATGGAGATCAGCGCGCCCGAGAAGCAGTACACGCTGTTCTTCGACGACGTCGAGGTCCCGGCCGACCGACTCCTCGGCGACGAGGGCGAAGGGCTCCGCCAGGTGTTCGTGGGCCTCAACCCCGAGCGCATCATGAGCGCCGCGATCTGCACCGGCATCGGCCGCTACGCGTTGGACAAGGCCGCCACCTACGCGAACGAGCGTGAGGTCTGGGGCACGCCGATCGGCCGCCATCAGGGCATCGCGCACCCGCTCGCCATGGCCAAGGTCGAACTCGAACTGGCGCGACTCATGATGGCCAAGGCCGCCTGGATGCACGACCACTCGTCGGATCGGGTCGCCGCCGGTGAGGCCGCGAACATGGCCAAGTACGCGGCCGCCGAGGCCGGGCTCCACGCGCTCGACGCCGCGATCCAGACCCACGGCGGCAACGGCCTGGCGAGTGAGTACGGCCTCGCCGACCTGTGGGGCATGGTCCGGCTGCTCCGGATCGCGCCGGTCAGCCGGGAGATGGTGCTCAACTTCGTGGCCCAGCAGTCGCTCGGACTCCCGAAGTCGTATTGACAGCCATGGTCGACGACCCGGATCCGGACGGGACGAGCGTCGCGCCCGCGCCGCGCCGGTTCGACGGTCTGCTCGCGTTGGTCGTCGCGCTCGGCGCCGTGATGCGGTTCGACGGCATCGGGATCCAGAGCCTCTGGTACGACGAGGTCGCCACGCGAATCGTCATCACCACGCATCTGGCGCAGACCTTCGACGCGATCCGGGTCCGCGAAGGCACGCCCCCGCTCTACTTCGCGTTCATGAGCGCCTGGATCCGGATCTTCGGGGACAGCGACGCGACCCTGCGGTCGTTCTCGGCCGTCGTCGGCACACTCGCGATACCGGTGATCTACCTCGCCGCCCGCGAGTTCGGACTGTCCCGTCGGATCGCCCGCATCGCCGCCGTCCTCGTCGCGGTGAATCCGTTCCTGGTGTGGTACTCGCAGGAAGCCCGCGCGTATTCACTGCTCGTCCTCTTCGCCGCGCTGATGCTCTTCACCTTCGCCCGGGTCCAGCGCACCGGGACTCGCCGGGACGCCCTGTGGTTCGGCACCGCGTGCGCGCTCGCGCTCGCCACGCATTACTTCGCGTTCTTCCTCATCGTGCCGGCCACCGCCGCACTGCTCGTGACGAGGCGCGCCGAGTGGCGACGGATGGTCGTCGGACTCCTGCCCGTGGTGGTCCTGGCGATCCCGCTCGGGATCCTCGCGATCGACCAACAGAGCCGCAACCTCCAGGACTGGATCAGCTCCTTCGCGTTCGACTTTCGGCTGCGGGAATCGCTGCGCCATCTGCTGGTCGGGCCGGCCGAACCGAACGGGTGGCTGTGGGCGATCGTCGCGACGGTCGCGCTCGGTGGCATGGCGCTCGGACTGCTCGCGCCCGACCGTCGCGAGCGACGCGTCGCCACGACCCTCGCCATCATCGGCGTGGTCGCGCTCGGATTCCCCGCACTGACCGCCATCGTCGGCAGCGACTACTTCCTCGACCGCAACGTCATCGCGGCGCTCGTACCGCTGGTCCTCGTCGTGGCCGTCGGACTCGGGCGGCCGCAGCTCCGGATCATCGGTGTGGTCGCGGTCGTCGCGGTGGTCGCGGCTTCACTCGTGACCACCGTCGCGGTCACCCGCCAACGCGATCTGCAACGCGCCGACTGGCACGCCGTGAGCACGGTGATCCGTCGGGTCCACACGCGCCAGGTCGTAGTGATGAACACCGACCGCATCCTCGGCTCCGCGGTGACGCGCTACCTCCCGCCGAGCCGCGAACTCCCGAGGCAGGCTTCGGTGCGCACCCGGGACCTGGTGTTCATCGGACTCGGTCGGGTTCCCGGGCAGTGCTCGTGGTGGTTCGGTCGGACCTGCGCCATGATCTTCCTCACCGACGAGCCGACCTTGCCGCTGGCAAGCTCCTTCTCGCGTCGGCGCGTGGACCACGTGGGCCGGTTCGTCGTGGCGCGGTACCACTCGCCGGTGCCGGTCCGGGTCGGACCCCGCACGCTGGTCAGAGCGTCGGATCGGCCGGGGTCGATGGTGCTGTCGGTGGCACGGCCGCGTTCTGGCGCCTGAGCAGTAGGTTCGCGAGCACCGGGAAGATCAGGACCGAGATCATCCCTGCGCCGATCAGCGCGGCGGAGGTCGACGTCCGCATCTGCCCCTCCTCGACCCCGATCTCACAGATCGCGACGATCAGCGGCAGGCCGGTGGCACTGAAGAGCGCGAGCGCCCACCGGGTACTGCGGCCGGCGACGTCGTGCCGGTAGAGCAGCACCGGCAGACCGCGGACGACGAGCAATACCACGACGAACAACGGGATCTTGAGCATCGCGGTGGACTGCGCAAGGGCGTTCAGGTCGAACTTGATGCCGGTCACCACGAAGAAGATCGGGACGACGTACCCGAACGACACGGCCTCGAGCTTGCTCTCCATCATCTCAAGTTCTGCCTCGGGCGCGCCCGCCGACACGTAGAGCCGGTAGACGATCCCCGCCACGAACGCTCCGAGCAGGAAGTCGAGGCCGAGTTCCGACGCCATGAACGTCATCAACGCGATGAGGACCAGCGCGAGCCGGATGTACAACTGCCCGCTCGACCGCAGGGTCCGGCCCAGCTCCTGGCGGACCCGACCGGGGCGGGCGCGGAGCGCGAGCAGGACTGCGCCGACCGACGCGATCGCGAATCCCGCCAGCGCGAGGGCTGCGTTCCACTCCTCGGTACCGCTCAGGAAGAGCGCGATGGCGATGATCGGAAGGAACTCGCCGACCGACCCGATCGCCAGGATGTGCACACCGAACGGCGTGTCGAGCATGCCCTCGTCACGGATGATCGGGAGCAACGTACCGAGCGCAGTCGTGGTCAGCGCGAACGCCACGTACATCTCCGCCTGGATGACGTCGGTGGCGATGAGGGCGGCCGCGATCACGAGCCCGAGGGCCACCGAGATCAGCCAGCCCCGCACCGCGAGCCCGAGCGGGCGCCCACGAACGCGTGCGAGGTCGAGTTCGAATCCGGCGAGGAAGATCAGCGTCGCGAGTCCGATGTCGGAGAGCAACTGGATGGACGGCATGAGGCGCACGAGGTCGAGCACGTCGGGACCGATGAGGATGCCGAGAACGATCTCGAAGACGAGCGCCGGCACGCGCAGCGCTTTGAACCGCGCCGCGATCAGCGGCGCGAGGAACGCGGCACAAAGGATCAGGAGCAGGGTGCCCGCCGCCGACTTGAACATCGGAACCGGACGCTAGCGAGCGTCAGGCCGCGGGTCGGTCCTGGTCGCGCAGGAGCACCACGCCCGTCGAACGCAGCCGGTTCAGCCGGTTGTACTGCGCGAGGAAGTCGTGGACCGTGATCTCGTGGGCGTCGAGGGCGGCAAAGAGGCGTTTGACGCGTGGTTCGGAGGCCCGGATCACCGCGAGTTGGCGGTGCAACGGCAAGGGCCCGCCGTAGGCCACGATCCGCGCCATCTGGGCGGGAGTGAGCTTGGCCAGGTCGGGGCCCGCAACCACCTGGAGGTGGGCCTGGTCCCGCCCCGGACCCGCGGCGAGATCGGGCGGATACAGCCCGCCGCCGGTCCCCCGCACCCGCGCGGGGAACCCGCGTTTGTTCAATCCGAGGAGCACACCCTGGAGGTACCACTCGCTCCCGGCTGTCTCGGAGCGCAGGACGATCTCCCCTCCGTGCCGGTCGAGTTTGCCGCCGAGTCGGTCGAGGACCGCGGCCGTCGACGGCGAGTTCCAGTCGGCCAGTGGTGCGGTCGTGGCCTGGTCCACCTCGACCGCGCCCAGCACCACCAACCCGAGCAGGATCATCGGCACGACCACCGCGTCGGTGCGCGGCAACCGGTCGGCGACGAGGTCCCACAGCAGCCACACGATCACCGCGCCGGCGAGACCACCGACGATCCACGTGAACAGCATCCGGTACTCGTACATGATCCCGATCGTGCGGGCGACGGCCACGATGCCCAGCACCACGCTCGCAGCCACCACCGCACTCAACGCGACGACGCGCGTCGAGTGGCGCCGTACCGCCACGGTCACTGCGGCTCCGAACGGTACGAGCAGGACCGGCCAGAGCAGCTTCGTGCGCAGCGTGGTCTCGCCGTTGAACGGGAACACGCGTCGGGTCCCGGTCACCCAGTCGGGCACGATCGCGAACTGCCCGACGACGACGCGTACTCCCTCACCCAGGCTGTGCACACCTTCCTTGGCGTCCTTGAACCAGCGGACAGCGCGCTCGAGGTTGCCGGTGTCCCGGACCTGGTCCCAGACCGGGAGCGCCCACAACACCACCAGGACGCCGACGGTCCACGCACCCGCGCGCAGCATGGCGGAGCGGCGCGCGCCACCGGCCCGCCACGAGACCACCGCGAGCCCGACGGCACCCGCGCCGAGGAGGGGCAGGGTGATCGGGACGTAGCCCACGTGTGTCTGCACCAGCCACGTCGCCAGCGCCGCGCCCGCGGGCAAGGCCCAGGCGCGACCGAGGAACAGCGCCCACACCACGAGGCAGAACAGCGCGAACGGGAACACGGTGATGAAGAGGACCCACGGGTTGGCCACGAGGAGTGCGCCCAAGGCACGGATGAGCACGCTGGCGAGCAGCAGGATCACGAGCGCGATCCGGCGGCCCCCGATCCGGCGGGCCACCGCCACCATGCCCACCACCGAGAGCGCGTTGACGATCAACGCGCCGACGACCATGCCCGACGTCGAACTGCCGAAGATCCGGTACGGGAGGACGAGGGTGTAGAAGACCAGTGGACCGAGGTGACTCCAACCGTCGCGCGAATACAGGCCCAGGTTCACCGCGTGGATGCCCACCTCGCGCACCCGCATCTCCATGAGGGCCTGATCGCGGATCGGCGTGGGCGCGGTGCCGGTGAGGGTCACGATCGCGGAGACCACCAGCGGGACGAGCACCAGGACGAGGGCGACGGGCACCGCGACCCGGGCCCACGACCCGAACCGGTCGGCGTCGTCGGGCTGGGGCTCTGTGGTCGCGCGCGTCATGGAGATGTTTCTGCCGGTGGCCGAGACCGAAACGGTATCGGGCACCGCGGTGGTGGGCGGGGCAGACTCACCGGTGATTGCCCCGACCGTTCCGATCGCCGAGGACGACATGCCGACGACCGATCTCCCGCCAACCGGGTTCGACCCCGATTTCCGGCTCGCCGATCTCGACCGCGACCACCTCGCCGTCCTCCTCCGCGAGTGGTTGCTGCACGGCCACCTGCAGGACCGGGTCGGCATCCCGCTGCTCTACCAGTACGGCGTCGACCGTGAGGGAGCCGAGCAGATCGCGATCGACGAGTGGGCGGGGGCGAGCCCGCTGTATTCGATCCGGATGCAGGACACGCTCGGGTTCCGCGGCCGGACCGTCGACGTGATCCTGAAGAACCTGCAGCTCGACATCGGTTCCCCGCCCCAGTACATGGACTTCCGCCTGAAGTACATCGACGACGACCACGCGGAGTTCTGGCTCGACCATTGCGGCGCACTCATGGACGTGGAGCCGATGGGCGAGGAGTGGGTCCACGGGATGTGCCACACCATCGAGGACCCGACCTTCGACGCCACCGCCGCGGCCACCAGCCCGTTCGCGGTGATGCGACCGATCCACCGCCCGCCGCGCGCTCCCGCCGATCGCATGCCGCACTGCGCGTGGCGGATCGACATCGATCCCACCACCACCACCCCCGCCGTCGCGCACCCGAACCTCGCGGTCGTGGCCGATTCCCTGGCCGGCCGGCAACCCGTCGCCACCATTGCGCCCGAGCCCGCGCCCGACGGCCGCATCGGGTACGCCGACACCTTCGACCCCGACCTGCGCTTCGAGGACTTCTCGCACGCCACGTTGGTGGCGATCCTGTCCGAGGTCGCTCTGCAGTCGTCGCTGCTCATCCGTTCGTACCTGCTCAGCGTCACCGAGCGGGTCAGCCCGGAGGTGGCGGCAGAGGTCGGTCCCCGGCTCCTCACGGGCGTCGCGCCGATCACCGCCGAACGGCTGGCCCGGGCGTTCGGGATCACCGGCACCGACGCGGTCGCGATCGCACGGATCCTCCAGATCCACCCGTCGTTCCAACCGCCGGGCTACGTGACGCCGCGGGTCACGATGCCCGACGCGAGCACCGTGCGGTTCGCGCTCGTTGCGTCACCGGTCTTCGAGGAAGCCGACGACTTCACGTGGCTGGCGGCGCTCTCGGATCCTGCCGACCGCTCGATCGGCGCACTGGTCCGCGGCATCAACCCTCAGGCCCGGGCCGCACTGGTGACTCCGGCCTCCGACGAGCACGTCGCCTACGAGATCGTCGTCGACGCATCGGCCGCCGCGATGCTGGAAGCGCCCGAGACCGCCCTCGCGCGCTTCAGCGGCGCCGCGACCTTCGAGTTCCACTGACCCGGTGCCTCAATCGGTGCCGACCGCGTCGAGTTGGACCGGCGTGTCGACGTCGAGGCGGAACCGGCCCCGGCCGGTCTTCTCGATGCGGATGGGCGCGTCGCGCTCCTCGAGCCGACGCTTGAGCAGGATCAGCCGGCTCTCGAGGTTGTCCCGGTACTCGGGGAGGTCCAGCGTCGGGTCGAGGCGGACTTCCCGGTTGGTAAAATCGGTGCGACCCTCGGTATCACGCTGGCGCAGCAGCGACCAGAGCATGCGACCGGCGACGCCCTTGATGAGGTAGTCCGGGCCGAGGAACACGCTCCCGTCGACTTCGAAGAAGCGAACCTGGGTGACTGCTTGTCCCCCGAGCGGGGTCACCTCGGAGCGCGCGGTACCGGGACCGTCGTCCACCTCGGATCGCTCGCGAGCGAGATCGATCTCGATCGCACTCGCCAGCATCGCCGCGACCACGGACAGCACCGCCTCGTCCGCGTCGTCGAACGCCATGTAGCCCGGGCTCTCGACCATCAACACCCCGACCAGGCGGCCCATCGCCATGGCCGGAACCGCGAGCTGACTCCCTGCGTCGGTCAGCCCCGGCATCGGGATCTCCGTGCCCGAGGTGACGTGACCACCCGCCTCGAAGCTCGTGCGTACGGTGCGCGAGTACTTACGAGCCTGCAGGACATTCGACACGCGCACCGGGCGGCACTGCTCGGCGGCGACGCCGATCGTTCCCGCGCCCATGGCGGCCTCCGACCCGACCCCCTCGGCCGCGTACCCGTGACTCCCGATGGTGTAGAGACGCTCGCCGATCTCGTCGACGAGCATCAACAGCGAGTTCTCGAACCCGAGCAGGTCGTCGAGCGCGCGAAGCGCCGCGCTCACGAGCGTGTCCAGATCCGGACAACGGCTGAGGCGCAGACTGAGTTCGGCGATCTCGATCGGTCCGGCGCCGCTCGTTCCACGCGCCACCTCGGCGAGCGAAGGACCGGTCTCGCCGCGACGGTGTACGCCCCCGAGCACCTGCTCGATGCGGACGACGCGGTAGATGTCCGCGGACCGCAGCTTG
The DNA here is from genome assembly GCA_038250905.1 of Acidimicrobiia bacterium. GTDB lineage: Bacteria > Actinomycetota > Acidimicrobiia > IMCC26256 > JAENVU01 > JAENVU01. Next base: position 62,022 of record JBBSBV010000004.1, on the reverse strand, counting down.
AAGACGTCCTGCATCCCCTCGAGCGCGGCGACCGCGTCGACGTCGCGTCGCAGCGCCTCGAAGGCCGGGCCGTGGCGGTCCGTTCGCTCGTACTCCAGCGTCACCCGGAACTCGTCGTAGGTGCGCGGATCGATCAACAACACGCTGGCAAACGGGTTCTCCGCGATGTTCCGAGAGGTCTTGGAGAAGAACTGGTTCGACAGCGCGAGGCGGTGCTCGTCGACCACGTACGCGCACGACAGGTAGGTGACGTTCGGGACCCCGTCCGCGTCGGCAGTCGCCACCACCGGTGGCACCACGCCCTGACAACAGGCTCGCAGGTGGTCCATGGTGAGTTCGACGGGCTGGGTCACGTCGTTCGCCCGACGATGCTGGCACCCGCGGCCGGCCCGGGCGTCTGGTCGAAGACGTCCTCGATGACGACCACGCACGCGACGAACTCGCGCGGGAGCATCCGGTCCAACAGGTGGCGCGGCGTCTGGTCGGTGTCCTCGACATCACGAAAGAACCGATCGGTACAGCGCTCCTGGAGTGCGAGGTCGAGGGCCGTCGGGGGCTCCACCAGCTCGACCCGGCCCTTGACCTGCACCGAGCGCAGCGTGGGCACATCGCAGCCGGTCACCGCGATCCGTCCGGAATCGCGCAGGTGCGCCAGGGTCGCATCCTCCTCGGCATCGAGCATCAGACGCAGCCGGTCGGGCGGGTCGAGCACCCGCGCACCCCACCCCCGGACCGCGCGTGGCATCCCGTCGGGGCCGACCGACCCGACGACGAGCGCGCTCCCGCCCTCGAGCAGGCCGATCGCGTCGGGTCCGATCTCCATCGTTCGCCTCCTTCAGCAACTTTGAGCACCCGGTTAGGAAGCTCTTAGTAAACCGCCCCGCCGAACTCCCGCATGATCACGGAGTGCTCCCGGCGCCGCCGGGAGATCTTACGAAGGAGGCCACCATGGCTGTCATCGAAACCACCATCCCGAGCAACTACGAGAGCGTCGCCGTCGACCTCTACCGCGATATCCACAAAGGCATCCGAGCCGACCTCTTCGCCCTGACCAGCGCGGCCGGGAGCATCGATCCGTCGGATCCCGCCGACGTGCGAGCGGTGGCGGCGCACCTCGAGGACACCATCGTCCTGCTCGAGACGCACGCTGGGCACGAGGACACCCATGTCGGGCCGGCGCTGACCGAGCACCTCCCCCAGCTCCAGGACACGATCGAGCGTGACCACGCGGTCCTGGAAGGTCGGCTCGCCGATCTGAGGACCTGGGCCGCCGACGCCGTGGCCACGCCCAGCGGGATGCGCCGCGCTCCGGTCCAGCGGCTCTACGTGGAGCTGGCCTCGTTCACCTCGGCGTACCTGGCCCACCAGGACATCGAGGAACGGATCGTGATGCCCGAGCTGGACCGGGTGATCGGACTCGAGGCCGTGGCTGCCATCCACCAGGCGATCATCGCGAGCATCCCGCCGGCCGACCTGGCCCAGTCGCTCGCACTGATGCTGCCGGCGATGAACAACGACGACCGCACCGAGTTGCTCGGCGGGATGCAGGCGGGCGCGCCGCCCGAGGTCTTCGAGGGTGTGTGGGGACTCGCGGGCTCGGTGCTCGACTCCCGCGACATCGCGGTCGTCGGTCGCCGCCTCGGCCGCTGAGCTCAGGCGAAGCCGGGGAGGTAGTCGGCCTCGGCGTCGAAGAGCTCGAGCACCATGGCCCGGATCTCCGCGGGGCTGCACACGGCGGCCGTCAGTGGATCGAGGGTGACCGCGAGGATCGCGGCCTCCTTGCTCCGCTCGACGGCCGCCTGCGCGCCGAGGTCGTAGGTGGCCATGTTCGACGCGCAGATCGCGGCCATCTGGGTGGGCAGCCGCCCGTAGCGGGTGGGACGAACACCGTTGCGGTCGACGAGGGTCGCGACTTCCACGATGCCGTCGTGGGCCAGGTTCGCGATGAGCCCGTCGCGGTTCGGGACGTTGCCGTTGATCGTGTACGGAACGTTCTTCTCGCACGCCTCGATGATCCAACTCGCGTACTCCCACGACCGTTTGGCGGGCACCGCCTCCTCCCCCGCCAACATGCGGTCGCGCTGGGCGTCGGCGTTCACGCGCCACTCCGGCCAGTTGGTGGCGTAGAACGCGGACTCACCGTCGTACGCCGGACCGCAGTACCGGTCCATCACCTCGGGCCGCGTCCGGTAGTACGGCAGGTACTCGGAGAGGTGCCCACTGCTCTCGGTGATGAACGCGCCGAAGTGCAACATCATGTCCTTGCGCACGAGATCGCCGGTGTCCCACTCGTACACCGGGTCGCCGGCGAGGTCGCGCCGGGCGTGCTCCATCAGTTGCGGGTAGAGATCGACGCCTCGGTGTTCGAGGCGGGTGAACCACGCAAGGTGGTTGATCCCGGCGCACTCCCACGTGAGGTCGCGCCACGGGATCTCGGCGCGGGCCGCGAGGATCCGGCTCGTCGCCTGCACCGAATGGCAGAGACCGACGACCCGGACGCGCGACGTTCGGGCCGCGGCGAGACACATGATGCTCATCGGGTTCGTGTAGTTGAGGACCAGCGCCCGGGGGCAGAGGCGCTCGACGTCGGCCAGGACCTCCAGCCACACCGGAATCGTGCGCAGCCCTTTGAACACGCCGCCGGGCCCGACGGTGTCGCCGATGCACTGGTCGACCCCGTACCGGGCCGGGATGTCCGAATCGAACCCCACACAGTCGACGCCGGAGACCTCGATGCAGTTCACGAGGTAGTCGGTACCGGGCAGGACCTCCTCGCGATCCGGGCTCGCCACCACTGTCCAGCGGTCCGCGACGCCGAGTTCGTCCGCGATCCGCTCCACCAACTTCGTCATCGTGGCCAGGCGCCGCTCGTCGATGTCGACGAGCGCGATCGTCCCGCCGACCTGGTCGGGAATCAGGAACAGGTCCTTGGCCAGCTCGGGCGTGAACATCGACCCCGCACCGAGCATCGTCACGTGTACCGGCCTCGGCATCGCGCCGGCCAACCCCCGCCGCTCCGCAGTCTGGATGTGTCCCTGATGACCCAAGCTCATCGTCAGAAGATGGCACAGAATCTTTTGACAGTTGGAGTGTCAATACCTACGATGCGCCACACATCGCGGTCGAGGGGGACACATGCACGAGTACGAACGGTTCGAAGGCACGATCGGCAAGACCCTCGCCGAGTCGACGCCGTGGTGGCCCGACGCCCCGCACCCCGGAGAAGCCGCGCCGAACGTGGTCGTCGTCCTGCTCGACGACCTCGGCTTCTCCCACTTCGGTTGTTACGGCTCGAGCATCGAGACACCCAACATCGACCGGCTCGCGGCCCAGGGGCTGCAGTACACGAACTTCCACGTGACGCCGCTCTGTTCCCCCACCCGCGCGTCGTTGCTGACCGGCCGGAACCACCACGAGGTCGGCATGCGTTCGGTCTCCAACTTCAACACCGGCTTCCCGAACATGCGCGGCCACATCTCCAACCACGCCACCACCGCGGCCGAGGTGCTCCGCGACGAGGGCTACACCACGTTCGCGGTCGGCAAGTGGCACCTCAGCCAGATGGAGAACGCGTCGGCCGCCGGCCCGTACGACCAGTGGCCGTGCCAGCGCGGCTTCGACCGCTTCTACGGGTTCCTCGACGGAGAGACCGACCAGTTCCACCCCGAACTCGTCTACGACAACCACCACGTGAACCCGCCGAAGTCGGTGGCCGACGGCTACCACCTCAGCGAGGACCTCGTCGACCACGCGATCGAGTTCGTGCACGACACGAAATCGATCCGGCCCGACCGTCCGTTCTTCCTCTACCTCGCGTTCGGCGCCACCCACGCGCCGCACCAGGCACCCGACGAGTACCTCCAGAAGTACCGCGGCAAGTTCGACGCCGGCTGGGACGTCGCCCGCGAGCAGTGGCACGCCAACCAGATCGAGCGAGGCCTCCTCCCGGCCGACACGCAACTCGCGCCGCGCAATCCCGGCGTCGACGCGTGGGACGAGATGCCCGAGAACCACCAGAAGCTCGCGGCGCGGCTCCAGGAGGCCTTCGCCGGTTTCCTCGACCACACCGACGCGCAGATCGGCCGGCTGGTCGAGGCGCTCACCAACCTCGGCGAACTCGACAACACCATGATCGTGTTGCTGTCCGACAACGGCGCATCGCAGGAGGGCGGCCCGTTCGGAGTGCTGCACGAGTGGAAGTTCTTCAACTTCATCCTCGAGACGCCCGACGAGGCGATCGATCGCATCGACGACATCGGTGGCCCGAACAGCCACACCAACTACCCGTGGGGTTGGTCCCAGGCCGGCAACACGCCGTTCAAGTGGTACAAGCAGAACACGCACGAAGGCGGCGTCCACGTGCCGCTCATCATGCACTGGCCGGCGCGCATCACCAGCGGCGCCGGTGCAAGCAACCTGCGCGACCAGTTCCACCACGTGAACGACATCGTGCCGACGATCTACGAGGCCCTCGGCGTCGAAGCGCCCGCCATATACCGCGGGTACGAGCAGATGCCGATCACCGGCACCTCGATGCTCTCCACGTTCGACGCGGCCGACGCACCGACCACCAAGGGGGTGCAGTACTTCGAGATGATGGGGCACCGTGCGCTCTACGTCGACGGGTGGAAGGCCGTCACGCGCCACCAGGCGGGCGTCCCGTTCGACGACGACCAGTGGGAGCTGTACCACTACGAGCAGGACCGGTCGGAGTGCAACGACCTCGCGGCCGAGATGCCCGACAAGCTCGCGGAGATGGTGGCGATGTGGTGGGACGAAGCCGAGGCCCATGGCGTCCTCCCCCTCGACGACCGCACCATCGAGTTGTTCGGTGCGCGGTTCCGGGACCGCTCTCCTCACCGCGAGGACCGGCACTACACGTACCGTCCGCCGATGGCGCCGATGCCCGCGCAGGTGGGCGCGTCGATCGGCGGCCGCAGTTGGGATCTCGACGCGACCATCGACCGGCCCGCGGGCACCGGCGGGGTCATCTACGCGACCGGCACCGGCAACTCCGGGATGAGCGTGTTCGTCCAGGACGACCGCCTGGTCTTCGACTACAACTGCTTCGGCGACCACTTCCTCGCCGAGTCCGACCGCGCCGTGCCCACCGGCGCGTCGGTCGTCGGCGTGCGGTTCCGGCGCACGGGCAAAGGTGGCAACGCGACCCTCGTCATCGACGGTCAGGAGTGCGGGAATGTCGAGTTCCCGTTCGCCATGCGCATCATCTCGAGCCTCGGGCCAAGCGTCGGCTACGACCACGGTTCACCGGTGAGCGACCGGTACTCCGACGAGTTCGCGTTCGCAGGCCGGTTGGAGCGGGTCGACATCCAGCTCGTCTCGGAGCGGCCGGCCGACGCCGCGGCGAACGCCGCCGCCGCCGAACGCGCCACCATGAGCCAGCAGTAACGACTCGGCGACGCGGTCAGGAGCACGTGTGTGAGTGAAATCCTCGAAGCCGTACGAGCCAGCGCGTCGACGATCGCGGGCGAGGCGGCGAACTGCGAGCAGGCGGGTCGGCTGACCGCGCCCGTCGTCGACGCCATGCGGGACGCCGGCGTCTTCCGCATGACGTGGAGCCGGGCGGCCGGCGGGCCGGAGCTCGATCCGCTCGCGCAGATCGACGTGCTCGAGGCACTCGCGGCGGCCGACGGCTCCGCCGGCTGGTGCGGGATGATCAACTCCGACGGCGGGTACATGGGCGCGTTCCTCGATCCGGCTGTCGTCGCCGAGATGTACCCGTCGCTCGACCTGGCAACCTCGGTGATCGCCGCGCCGAGCGGTCGGGCCACCGTCGACGGCGACGGGTACCGCGTGACCGGCCGTTGGGGTTTCGGGAGTGGCTCGACGCATTGCGCGTGGTTCTTCCTCGGTTGTCTCGTGTTCGACGGCGACCAACTGCGGATCGGGCCGGATGGTGTCCCCGTGACCCGGCTGCTCGCGGTGCCGGCGTCCGAAGTGACGATCCTCGACACGTGGCACACCACCGGCCTCAATGCCACCGCGAGCAACGACATCACGGTGACCGATGCATTCGTGCCGGAGTACCGCGGCTTCGGACTCTTCGACGCCGCACCCGTCGACCCCGCGCCCCTCTACCGCTCGCGGTGGAACTTCTTCATCAACATCAGCGGCGTGCCGCTCGGTGTGGCGCGGGCCGCGTTGGCCAACGCACGCGAGGTGGCCGAGACCAAGATCTCGCCGCCGACCATGACGCCAGTGCGCGACGAGGCCACGGTCCAGCTCAACTTCGCGCGAGCGACCGCACTGGTCGCGGCCGGCCGGGCCTACGTACACGATGCGATCGGGACTGCCTGGGCCGCGATGCAGCGCGGGCACGCGCCGAGCCCCGAGGAGTGGTATGCCGTCCGGCTCGCCACCACCCACGCGACCCACTCGTGCAAGGAAGCCGTGAACCTCCTCTACGAAGCGCTCGGCACCACCGGCGTCTACCAAAGTTCCGTGCTCGACCGTCAGTACCGGGACATCACCACGATGTCCCAACACCTCGTCACCCAGACCAAGACGTATGCCGCGGCCGGTCGTGGCCTGCTCGGCATCGATCCCGCCGCCATCGCGTTCTAGGAGCTTCGTGGCCACTGTTCGCCGTCAGATCATCATCGACCGCCCCGCCGACGAGGTGTACGCCGTCTTCGCCGACCCGCTCACCATCGCCGACTGGTTCCCGGGCGTGGCCAAGGCCACCGTCGAGGGCAACATCCGCACGATCACCACGGAGTCGGGACTCCCGATGGCGGAGGAGATCGTCACCAACGATTCGATCCAACGGCGGTTCCAGTACCGGCTGGCGCCGGGTTTCATCCAGGACCACCTCGGCACGATCGACGTGTTCGACCTGGGCGACGGCCGCAGCCTGGTGGGCTACGCGACCGACTGCGAACCCGCGGCCCTGGCCCTGATGATCGGCGGCGCGACGGGCAATGCGCTCAAGGAGTTCCGTCGCCAGGCAGAACAGCGAGGGCCTCGCCGCTGAACCCGACAGTGCTCGACGCCACGCGGCGAGGCGTGGCCCGAACGGCCCGGCGCCGCAGGCGCCAAGAGTGGAGACCAGAGCCTCGCCGCTGAACCCGACAGTGCTCGACGCCACGCGGCGAGGCGTGGCCCGAACGGCCCGGCGCCGCAGGCGCCAAGAGTGGAGACCAGAGCCTCGCCGCCGAACCCGACAATGCTCGACGCCACGCGGCGAGGCGTGGCCCGAACGGCCCGGCGCCGCAGGCGCCAAGAGTGGAGATGACGTGCGGAAGATCTTGTTCGTGACCACCGACCAGCAGCGCTACGACACGCTCGGATGCAACGGCGGCACCCTCGCCCGCACCCCGGTCGTCGACGCGCTCGCCGCGCAGGGCATCCGGTACGAGCGCGCGATCCCACAGTCGGTCGTGTGCATGCCGTCGCGCTCGACGATGCTCACCGGTCAGTACCCCACCACGCACGGCGTGTGGATGAACGGCGTGCCGCTGCCCGTCGACGCACCGTCGGTCGCGGAGGACCTGCACAAGCACGGCTACCGCACCGCGCTCGTCGGTAAGGCGCACTTCGAGCCGTTCATGGACGCGTTCGGACGATTCACCGAGAACACACTCGCTCGCTCCGGCGAGCCCACCGCGATCCGACCATGGGCCGACGGCACGACCGGCCCGCACCGCGGGTTCGACCACCTCGAGTTCGCCACCCACGGTGCCGCGGGGTCACTGCACTACGCGCAGTGGCTCGGCGCCAACCATCCGGAAGCGGTCGGCATGTTCTACGCGGCGATCGACGGCTCCTTCAACGTGAGCGCGCTCGGCGGCGGCGACACCGACGCACCGCAGGTGAAGTCCAACCCGATTCCGCGCGACTGGTACCACACGGATTGGGTGGCGGACCGCACGATCGCCTGGCTCGACGGTCTCGACGCGACCGACGACTGGTTCTGCTGGATGAGCTTCCCCGACCCGCACCATCCGTGGGATCCACCGGAGTCGGAGATGGGCCGCATCGACTGGCACGACGTGGCACTGCCGGCCGGCTACCCCACCCCGGCGGCCGCACGCGAGCGGATCCTCGACGACAAGCCGGTCCACTGGCGCAAGTGGTACGACGGCGAACTCGTCTCCAACTACGAAGCGCCCAAGGAATGGGTGCCCGCCACCATGACCGAGGACCAGGTGCGCGAGGTCAACGCGCGCAACGCCGTCGAATGCGAACTCATCGACGAGGCGCTCGGGCGCGTCCTCCGGGCAATCGATGCCCGCGGGTGGACCGACGACGTCGACGTCATCTTCACCACCGACCACGGTGAGCTCCAGGGCGACTTCGGGTTGCTCTTCAAGGGCCCGTACCACGTCGACGGTCTGATGCGCCTCCCGCTCGTCTGGCGGCCGGCCCCTTCGGCCGGCATCGCGCCCGCGGTAGTGACCACGCCGGTGGGCCTGATCGAACTCGCGCCCACGTTCTGTGCGATCGCCGGCGTGGATGCCCCCGAATACCTCCAGGCCACGCCGCTCCCCGTCGACGACGCCGACGCGACCGCGCGCACCAAGGACCATGTACTCACCGAGTGGGACAGCGAGTTGTGGGGAGTGGCCGTCCATCTGCGCACCATCACCGCCGACGGCTGGGTCTGCACCGCCTACCGGCCCGGCTACGTGCACGACGGCACCGAGGGCGAGCTCTACAACCTGGCCGACGACCCGCTCCAGCGGCACAACCGGTGGAACGACCCCGCCGTCGCCGCCGTGCAGTCCGATCTCGTCACCAGCCTCTGGGACCGCCAACCCGAGCCGCACCTCCCCCGCCTCGACGTCGAAGCCCCGGTCTAGAACACCGGTGGAGAACACACGGGTGGACCGCGACATCGCCGACCGCGTGCGGCCGGGGCGGGTCATCACCGGGATGTCGGCGGTGCTGGTGCCGTTCACGGCCGAGGGTGACATCGACTGGGCCGCCGTCGAGGCGCACATCGGCCGCACGCACGCCGCCGGCCTGACCCCCGCGGTGAACATGGACACCGGCTACGTCCAACTCCTCGCCGAGGCCGACGCGCGGCGCGTGCTCGACCTCGCCGCCGCGGTCACCGGCGGTCGGTTCGTGGCCGGCGCGTTCGTCTCCGACGCGCCGGGTGACCCGTTCGACCGGGACGCGTACCTGCGATCGGCCGACGCGATCGCGGCCGCCGGTGGCACTCCCGTCATCTTCCCGTCGCACGGCCTCAACGAGTCGGGCGACGACGCGTGGATCGCGGCGCTCACCGCGATCGGCGCGCACGTGGACCGCTTCATCGGCTTCGAACTCGGGACCATGTTCGTGCCCTACGGTCGGATCGTCTCCCTCGACGCCTACCGCGCGCTGCTCGCGATCCCCCGGTGCATCGGCGCCAAGCACTCGTCGCTGAGCCGCCAACTCGAATGGGACCGGCTGGCCGTCCGCGACGCGCTCCGCCCCGACTTCATGGTGCTCACCGGCAACGATCTCGCGATCGACATGGTGATGTACGGATCCGACTACCTCCTCGGCCTCTCCACGTTCGCCCCCGAGGCGTTCGCCGCACGCGACCGCATGTGGGCCACCCGCGATCCCCGGTTCTACGAGTTGAACGACCTGCTCCAGTACCTCGGTGCGTTCACCTTCCGCGAACCGGTACCGGCCTACCGCCACGACGCGGCGATGTGGTTCGAACTCCGGGGCTGGTCGACGAGCGCAAACACGCCCGCAGGAGTACTCCAGCGCCCGGAGTCGGACCGCGCCGTCCTGGCCACCATCCGGGACCGGCTCGACGAGTTCGGCGCCGCCACGTTCGGCGCCGCCACGTTCGGCGTCGGCGCGTGAGGTACACCCAGGTCAAACGGCTCGACACCCTCGACCGCCTGCGCGCGCATCTCGACGCGCTCGGGGTGCAGATCCCGCTCGACGCGACCGTGGACCCGGGCGGACCCCTTGCCACCCCGGTGACGATCGTCGATGCCGCCGGAACGCTCACCGCACCCAACCGGTTCGCCATCCTGCCGATGGAGGGTTGGGACGGCACCACCGACGGGCACGCGACCGACCTCGTTCGGCGGCGCTGGCAGCGGATCGGCCAGAGCGGGGCCGCGCTCGCGTGGTGCGAGGCGACCGCGGTACGCGCCGACGGTCGGGCCAACCCCCACCAACTCGTGATCGACGAACCCACCGCCGCGGACTTCGCAGCCCTCCGGGCCCTCTTGGCACCCGGGCAGGTCGCCGGATTGCAGTTGACCCACTCGGGCCGCTGGTCCCGCCCCGCCGGGGAACCCGCGCCGCGGACCGCGTACGCGCACCCGTGGCTGGACGCTCGCGTCGGTGCGGGCGCGAACTCCCCCTTCACCGACACCGAACTCGACGACCTCGCGGCCACCTACATCGATGCCGCGGTCCTCGCCGCGGACGCGGGCTTCGACTTCGTCGATGTGAAGCACTGCCACGGCTACCTCCTCCACGAACTGTTGAGTGCTCACGATCGGCCCGGCCGGTTCGGTGGCGATCTCACCGGGCGCACGCGCTTCCTGCGGACCGTCGTCACGGGCATCCGCGACCGCGCGCCGGCGCTCGCGATCGCGGTGCGGCTCTCGGCGTTCGACCTCGTGCCGTTCGTCGCCGGACCCGACGGGACGGGCACGCCGGAGAGCACGACCGGCACGATCACCGGCGCGTACCCATACGCGTTCGGCGGTGACGGGACCGGACTCGGCATCGACCTCACGGAGACCCACGCCTTCCTCGACGTCGTCGAGGGCCTCGGCATCGGACTCGTGAGCATCACGGCCGGCAGTCCGTATTACAACCCGCACGTCCAACGGCCCGCCTACTTTCCACCCTCCGACGGCTACCAGCCGCCCGAGGACCCGCTCGTCGGCGTCGCCCGTCAGCTCGCGGCGACGGCCGAGATCACGGCCCGTCACCCGCGCCTCACCGTCGTCGGGTCGGGCTACTCGTACCTCCAGGACTGGGTACCGAACGCGGGTCAGGCCGTGATCGTGAGCGGCGGCGCTTCGATGGTCGGGCTGGGGCGGATGGTGCTCTCGTATCCCGACCTCCCGGCCGACGTCCTCGCTGGTCGTCCGGTGCAACGCGCCCAGATCTGTCGCACGTTCTCCGACTGCACCACCGCGCCCCGTCACGGACTCGTGTCCGGCTGTTTCCCCCTCGACCCGCTGTACAAGGACCACCCCGACCGCGTGGAGCTGACGCGGGTGAAGCAGGACGCGAGGCGCACGTCGTCGCGCCCACGTGGTACGTAATGCCGGTGGAAACCGGGAGCCGACCAGTCTCGATCGTCGAAACCGAGGTCGATCCCCCACCGATCGTGCTGATCGTGGCCACGGCCCTGCGCCGGGCGGAGCAGACCCCGAAGCTCGCGGCACTCATGGAGAAGGCTTCGGGCAACGTTGCGCTGCGGTCGACGGTGGACCCGCAGGCGGCGACGATCCGCTTCCAACGCGGTCGGATCCGGGTGGAACGTGGTGTTGCATCCGACACGCACGTCACCATCTCCACCGACCTCAACCGGATGAACGACGAGGACGCGCCCAAGCCCAAGGTGAGCGGCGCGGCCACCCATCTGCGGCTCGCGCTCATCGCCGGCAAGGTCCTCGATCCACCCATCGGCACCTGGCAGGAGGAGGCGGCCCGATTCTGGGCCCAGGTCGCGCGCCATCCCGGTTCGCCCGCGGGTCTGCGGATCGTCTGTCTCGACGACCGCAGTGAGCTGTCCCTGGGCGCGTCGCCGGCGGCGTACGAGATCCACGGCACCGCCCACCGCCTCACTGCGCTCTTCTCCGGCAACACGGTGTTCGGCGAGGAGTTGCTCGCCGGCCACCTCTACGGCGTCGGTTCGCTCCAACACACCGCCGAGCTCACCGGCCGGTCGCTCGCTTTCATGATGGGCCGTTGACGTGGACATCACCGCGATGCCCGCGTGGCTCGACGAGCACGCCATCCGCTGGGTCAGGACCGAAGGCGTCTCACCCGACGGTCTGGTCGTCGGCAAGCACCTCTCGCGCGCCAAGTTCGAGCACGCGCTCCCTCTCGGCAACGCGATCACCGACCTGGCGCTGGGTTACGACGTCGGCGGGACGCCCTACCTCGCGTGGTGGGATGCGTGGCGCGCCGACGCGCTCGGCGACATCTACCAACGGCCCGACCTCGGCACGCTTGTCGTCGCGCCCGACCGCCCGGGCACGGCCAACGTCCTGTGCGACTTCGTCGATCATCACGGAGTCCCGATCCCGAGCTGTCCGCGTGGGGTGCTGCAGCACGTTGTCGGCCAACTCACCGCGCTCGGGTTCGCGGCGAAGGCCGCGTTCGAGATCGAGGCGATGATCTTCACCGACTCCCTCGAGTCCGCGCGCCGGCGTCACTTCCGTGGTCTGCACGCGATGTCGACCGACATCCCGGTCGGGTACCTCCATCACAACTCCCGCCAGCAACTCGCGTACGTGGACGAGGTCCTCGTGCGGCTCGAGGCCATCGGTATCCCGGTCGAGGGCTGGCACGACGAAGCCGCACCCGCACAGTTCGAGATCAACCTCGACCCGGCCGACCCGCTCACCGCGTGCGATCACGTGGTGCGCGCGAAGCAGGTGATGCGCGAGGTCGCGATGGACCAGGGCCACGTCGTCACGTTCATGGCCAAGCCTTCGGAGGAATACGGCAACGGCCTCCACGTCCATCACTCCCTCACCCGCGACGGCGAACCGGTCTTCTACGCGGCCGACGGCACCATGAGCGACACCACGCGCCACTGGCTCGGCGGTCTGATGCGGAGTGCGGGGGCCGCCACCTCGTTCTTCTGTCCCAACATCAACTCGTACCGGCGGATGGTCGGCTTCGCCGCGGCGCCGACGGTGGCCTCCTGGGGCGAGGACAACAAATCGGCCGCGCTGCGCGTGCTCTCCGAATCGCCGAAGGCGGCACGCATCGAATACCGGGTCGCCGGCGGCGACGCGAATCCGTACCTGGTGCTGGCCGTGGCCCTCGCCAGCGGGATCGCCGGCCTCGACGCGTTCGCGCAGCTGCCGCCACCCATCACCGTCTCCGGCTGGGGACTCCCGCCCGAGGGGCATCCCCACCTCCCGAACACGATCACCCGCGCCGCCGATACCCTCGAAGCCGACCGCGGCCTCGCCGCGGTGATGGGTGACGACTTCGTCCGCTTCTGGATCAACACCCGCCGGTGGGAGTGGCTCATGTTCCACACCAGTGGCGGCGACCCCACCGCGACCGCGGTGACCGACTGGGAACTCGACCGCTACTTCGAGCTGATCTGATGGCCGCGAGCGGTCGTCGGGTCGGGATCGTCGGTCACATCGAGTCGGTGACCGGCGAGGAAGGCGTCGCAGTCGACCACTTCATGGCCGCGACCGCGTACGTCAAGGCCGTGCACCGCGCGGGCGCGATTCCCCTCGTCCTCCCCGTTGTCGACCCGGACGACGTCGACGGCCTGCTCGACGCGGTCGATGCCGTGGTCATCACCGGCGGCTGCGACGTCGACCCGGCGTCGTACGGAAGTGAGCCCGTCGCCGAACTCGGACCGGTCGATCCGCGACGCGACGCGTCGGACCTCGCGATCGCCCGGGCCGTCGTCGCACGGGACGTCCCGACGCTGGCCGTGTGCCGCGGCATCCAGATCGTCAACGTCGCACTCGGCGGCACGTTGGACCAACACGTCGACGAACACATGCGGCTCGACCAGTACAACCAGGACGCCCACCCGGTGACCATCCAGGCCGGTTCGCGCCTCGCCGCCATCGTCGGGACCGAGTCGCTCGGCGTCAACACGCTCCACCACCAGGTGTTGGACACGCTCGGCACCCGAGTCCGGGCGGTGGCCCACAACCAGCACGGGCACGTCGAGGGGATCGAGATCGACGGCGCCGACAACGTGCTCGGCGTGCAGTGGCACCCCGAGTTCCTCCGCCACCGGCCCGAACACCTCGCCCTCTTCACGCAACTCGTCGCCCGGTGACCTGCTTTCGGGCCTGCTATCGGGCCTGCTATCGCTCGTTCCCGGCCCCGGGTACCCACAGAGCGGTCGCGACGCCCTAGGCTACTGGGGCGCGAGTCGATCAAAATCCCTTGGTCGATCGCGAACAAAGAAACGAGAAATCTGTGCAGCAAGGCACCGTAAAGTTCTTCAACGCCGAAAAGGGTTTCGGCTTCATCTCGCGTGATTCGGGTGAAGACGTGTTCGTTCACTTCTCGGCGATCCAGGCCGATGGGTACAAGACCCTCGAAGATGGCCAGCGCGTCGAGTTCGACACCGCTCCCGGTCGCAAGGGTGAAGAGGCGCAGAACGTCCGCGTCATCTGAACCTGCTCCACCAGTAATTCCGAGACGTTGCCGCCGGTTCGCCGGCGGCTTCGTCGCGTGTGGGCACGTGGATTCGTCAGCCAGCGGTCACACAACGGGCAAACCACGTGACCTGCGCATTAAGGTCCGGATCCCGCCGCAGATACCGCCGGTGGGGGCAGGAACTCGGGAGGTTGGCAATGCGACACGTACGCAAGTTGAGCATCATCGCGGTCAGCGCGGTCGTGGTGGCGACGACGGTCGTCGCGGCCGGCGCATTCATCACGAGTTCGAGCGGAGGTGTCATCCGCCTGGCGTCGGCCCCGCCGTCGGTCGCGTTGAACGCGCTCGAGAACGCCACTTCTGCCGTCACCTTCGACGAGCAGCAGGGCCTCACGCTTCCCGCCGACGTCCAGGTCGACTTCGCGGCGCCAGGCACCTACGCGAAGTTCCCGAGCGCGGGCCCCAAGCTCGCGGCCGGACTCTCGGTCGACAGCCACCTCGTACACAGTGATCCACCGAACGGCACCTACTCCGCGAGGCGGAGCGGCTCGGTGACCTTCGCCGGGGACGTCGTCGGCATCGTCGCTTCGACCCGCAAGCTCTCCAACAGCGATTTCTTGGGTGCCACCGGCACCACCTACTCCGGGTTGACGGCGTACCGCGGACTCGAGTCGGGCGAGGACAACGTCACCATCTCGGCCGACCGGCGCACGGTGTCCTTCAACTTCAGGACGACCCAGGCACTCGACGAGTTCCGGATCATCACAGCACACGCCAACCCGCTCAGCGTCTCGATCAACCAGGCCCCGAACCCGGTTCAGGCCGGCAGCAACGTTGCCTACACGATCACGGTCACCAACAACGGCAACTCGACGGTCCCCAACGTGATCCTCGGTGACGAGTTCCCCGGCGCCACGCTGTTCTCCGCGACCTCGTCCGGCGGCTGTACCGGTACCACGTCCGTGACCTGTGACCTCGGCTCGATCGCAGTGGGCGGCAACGCAACTGCGACGGTCGTCGTCACGAGCCCCATCACCGTGCCGAGCGGCGGGCTCATCGTGAACACGGCTTCAGCCCCGGCGGGGGAGACCCCGTTCGCGACGGCATCGACGACTGTCGTCTCCCCGGTGCTCGACACCACCATCACCGACTCGCCCGACCCGGTCACCGCCGGCAACAACGTGCAGTACACCCTCACGGTCACCAACCACGGCATCGCGCCCGTCGCCGACGCCCACGTGATCGACACACTGCCGACCGACACCACCCTCGTGAGCGCGTCGGCCCCGGGCAACTGCACCGGCTCGGGACCGGTCGACTGCACACTCGGCCCGCTCGCCGTGAACGATTCGGCGATCGCCACGGTCGTCGTCACGAGCCCGGCCAGCGTCCCCGACAGCGGATCGATCACCGACTCCGCGACCGCGTCTCCGGGGTCGAACCCGACCGCCACCGAGACCACCACGGTCGAAGCATCCGAACCCGGCGTGGCCAAGGGCTTCGTGGTCCCCGGCGGGTCGATCACCATCCCGGGCGACAACCCGGCGACGGTGGCGCTCCCCGACACGGGCGACGGCGCCCCCATCGTGATCACCCAGGGCGACGGCAGCTTCTGCGACGGCCCGTGCGCCGGACCCGCCACCACGATCTCGGACTTCCCGGGCTACAGCGATCCGCTCCACCCGATCCGGCTCACCCTGACCTACACCTTCCCCGCCGGACCCACGAGCCTCACCGACGCCGCCACCGCGTTCGGGTCGACCATCTACAAGAACGACGACCCGATGAGCCCCAACCTCGGCGCGATCGTCCCGACGTGTGCGACGCCCGGAGGAGGGGTGGCGGCCCCGCACCCCTGCGTGGACGCCCGCTCGATCACCCAGCCGACGTTCAACTCGTTCGTCGTCACGTTCGAGATCCTGTACCTCTCGGGCGACCCGCGCTTCGCCCGACGATAAGCGGCACTCCCGGCGCCCCACGGCGCCGGGAGTCCGTCTGAAGTGTGCGTTCCTTTCGCGGTCCCGTCGCGTGCCGGCAACATGGTGGTCATCTCGGTCTGCGATCCTGCGGTCTACGCCACGACGGGAAGCGAACGCCGTGAACGAACCGGACATCGACCAGGTCGCCCTGCGGTGGCTGGCCGACACCCTCACCTGGGAGACGCGGCTTCACGCCCTGCGCGTCGGCGTCGACCTGGCCGCCACCGGCCACTGGACGAGCGTGCCCACACCGCGCCACGAGCACCTGATCGCGGTCGCGTCCGGCTACCGGCCCGCGATCGCCGAGTGGGACGAGGAACTCGACCGCAGCGCCTGAGTCCGGCTGATCGCCACACGACCATGGCCGATCCCCGCTGCGGGCGGTACCCTCCGCCCGCTGTCTGGAGTCCGTTGCCATCCGCGCTCGGGCGCAACCTCGCGAGGTCGAGATGCAGGAGCTCATCTATCACCGCAGTCTGTTTGCCGCGACAGACCAGTTCGCCGACAAGGTCGGCTTCGTCGACGCCGATTTCGAGCTCACCTACGCCCAGCACACCGAGCGCGTGTGCCGGCTCACGAACGCCCTCGGCTCCGAACTCGGGGTCGCGCGGGAGGACCGCTTCGCAGTGCTCGCCCTCAACTCGCAGCGTTACCTGGAGCTGTGGCACGCCGCGTTCCTCGGCGGTGGCGTCATCAACCCGCTCAACCTGCGGCTCGCGGCGCGGGAGTTGGAACACATCCTCACCGACTCGGATACCAAGGTCTGCTTCGTCGACCAGTTCTTCGCGCCCCTCGTCGAATCGGTCCGGTCCCAGACCGCGCTCGACAAGGTCGTGCTCATCGGTGGCGGCGACGCCCCACACGACCTCGCCTACGAGGACCTCGTCGGTGCCGGTGCGACGAGCACCCCGCCCGAGCCGAACGAGGACGACGCCGTCGTGCTCATGTACACCGGCGGGACCACGGGGCTCCCCAAGGGCGTGCTCCTCGACCAGCGGGCCCAGATGCTGAACCTGTACCACGTCACCATGGCGTGGCGGTTCGACCACAACTACGTGTTCCTGCACCAGACCCCTATGTTCCACGCGGCGTCGATGGGCGGGATCCTCGGCGTGCCCGCGGCCGGCGGCCTCTCCACGTTCATCCCTGCATTCGAGCCCGGCGCGGTCATGGATGCACTCGAACAGCACCAGGTGACGATGACGGTGATGGTGCCCACCATGATCGGGCTGATGATGCTCCACCCCGACTACAGCCCCGAGCGCCTGGCGTCGCTCGAGGTGCTCACGTACGGCGCGTCGCCGATGCCCGCCGCGCTGCTGGAGCGGGTGCGCGCCGATCTGCCCGGGGTCGACATCTTCCAGGGCTACGGGATGACCGAGGGCTGCGCGGTGCTCACGATCCTCGGACCGGAGGAACACCGCGCCGGCGGCGATCGGCTGCGATCGGCGGGTCGTCCGGCTCCGGGCGTGGCGCTCTCGATCCAGGACGACGACGGCAACATCCTCGCCCAGGGTGAATCCGGCGAGGTGTGCGCCCGGGCGGGCAACTTCATGCGCGAGTACTGGAACCAGCCCGAGGCGACGGCCGACGTCTTCCGTGACGGCTGGTACCACACCGGCGACGCCGGCTACCTCGATCCGCAGGGCTACCTGTACCTCGTGGACCGGGTGAAGGACATGATCGTCACCGGCGGTGAGAACGTGTACTCGACCGAGGTGGAGAACGCGATCGCCTCGCATCCCGCGGTCGCGCAGGTAGCCGTCATCGGAATCCCGAGCGAGCTGTGGGGCGAGGCGGTCCACGCGATTGTCGTGTGCCGGGTCGGGGTCACCGTCACCGAGGCCGAGATCATCGACCACGCGCGGCCGTCGATCGCGGGCTTCAAGCTCCCGAAGTCGGTCGAGTTCCGCACCGATCCGCTTCCGCTGTCGGGCGCGATGAAGGTGCTCAAGCGTGACCTGCGGGCCCCGTACTGGGAAGGCCACGGCCGCGCCGTGAATTGATCCCGATTGGCAGCCCCGGCCCAGGACTCAAGCACTCCCGAGCGGAGCCTGCGGAGCGAGCAGCCCGGGAGCGAACCCCACGGGAGCCCCATCCATCAGGAGCGTGAGCGGACGGGCCATCAAAGGAAGTCGAGCACCAAATGGCGTTGGACCTGACCCGTGGCGGCCGTGCGCGGGATCGCGTCGACGATCTCGAGCCGGCGCGGGAGTTTGAAGCCCGCGAGACGTGTGCCGGCGAACGTGCGGAGTTCGTCGAGCGACGGCGCCGCGGAACCCGGACGGACGACGACCACCGCGCTCACGGTCTCGCCGTAATCGGCGTCGGGAACGCCCACGACCGCGAGGTCCTCGATCGCGGGATGGTCCCGTAACGCCGCTTCGACCTCGCCCGGGACCACACTCTCCCCGCCGGTGCGGATCACGGTGTTGGCCCGCCCCACGATGGTCACGAAGCCGTCGGCGTCGATCTCGGCAAGGTCGCCGGTGTGGTACCAGCCGTCGACGAGCGCCGCATGCGTGGCCTCGGGATCGTCGAAGTAGCCGTCGAACACGAGCGGGCCGGAGACCTCCAGTTCCCCCGCCGGGCCGATCCGCACCCGGGTGTGCAGGCTCGGCACCCCGACCGAGCCCGGCTTGCGGTCGAAGTCGGCCGCCTCCAGGGTCATCACGTTGCCGGCCTCGGTCGAGCCGTAGAACACCCGGACGGTCGCGCGTGGCACCGCGCGCCGGATCGCCTGGAGCAGCTCCAGCGGTGTGGCCGACGTGCCGATATCGGCGAAGCGGAGCGAGTCGAGCGCACCGCTCGGCGCGGCACCCGATTCGAGATGCTCCAGGACCCGCCGCCACACGAGCGGGATGCAGTTGAGCCGGTGCGCACGGTGCGTGCGCACCGCTTCGCACAGCTGGACGGGATCCGCGGTCGTCAGCACGAGCGTGCCGCGCGCCTGCCACTGCTGCATCCCGATGGTCCAACCCGCCATGTGGAACAGCGGGAACATGCACACGGTGGCACCGCGCGGTTCGAACTGGGCGCCCGGATGGGTCCGCAACACGTTGACCCGGTGCGACAACACCGCGCCCTTGGGTCGACCGGTGCTCCCACTGGTGAAGAACAGAACGTGGGGCGCGTCCTCGTCGATGACCGCGCGTGGTGGGGTCGGTTCCTCGGTCCCGACGATCTCGCCCAGGGCCACCGCCTCGATCCCCAGCCGGCCCGCCACGGTTCGCGCCGCGTCGAGGCGATCGGGGTCGGCGAGGATCACGGACGGTCGCGCCGCGCCCACGATCCCCTCGGCCTCGTCCATGCCGAGTCCGGGGTTCACCGGGACGAAGACGAAGCCGGCCGTGGCACACGCGGCGAAGGCCACCACGATGTCGAGACTCGTCGCACTCCAGACGACCACCCGGTCACCCGCGATCAGCCCGCGCGCGGCGAGCACCCGCGCGGTTCCGTTCGCGAGGCGGTCCAGCCGGCCGAAGGTCAGCGACGAGTCGCCGAGGACCGCCGCGACGCGGTCGGGAACCGCACGCGCCGCGTTGGCGAAGATGTCGCCCACGAGGAACCCGCGCCGAGGCATCGTCACCGGTCAGTCCTTCAGTTCGACGATGATCTCGTGGAAGTCTTCGGTTCCCACGTTGACCGCGGTCTCGATGCCACCGCGATGCATCACGCTGAAGTCGCCCGGCGCGATCGGTGCCTCGAAATAGGGACCCCAGGGCGTGGGCGAGTCGGGCTCGGACTCCACCGCGACCCGGTCGCCGCGGATCTGGACCAGCACGTGATCCAGGTCGTGGCGGTGGAGCGCGCCCCGCTCCCCCGGTGCGAGGCGCACCTCCCACACCCGGACCCGGTCGTTCTCGAACAGCAACTTCGTGCCGATCGGTCCGAAGTCCCGGTCGTCGTCGCTCATCTCGTGTCCTCCTGGTCCTGCGGACCGGGCCGGACGGGCCACGCAGCGTTGATTTCGTCGCTCGGCCGGCTCGGTGGTCCCACTCCGCTCATCGACCCTCCCAGCTCGTCGATCGGCGATGGTCGGGGCAACCTACCCTTGCCGATATGACCGAGAACGCCCTCCAGCAGCTCCGATCCGTCGGCCTCGACTTCCTCACCGACGCGCCGGTGACGTTCACCTACGAGGTGGAACTGCCCGCGCCGGTCGAGGTGGTGTTCGCTGCGATCAGCGCCGACCCGTCGACCTGGACCTGGTTCCCCGGCCTCGCCGACGGTCGGTACGAGAGCCCCGCACCCCACGGCGTAGGCACCAAGCGCGCGATCGCGCTGGAAGGCACCGTCTACCGGGAGACGATCCTCGCGTGGGACCCGCCCCGCCGGTGGGCTTACCGCGTGGACGAGAGCACCGACACCACCTTCGTAGCGCTCGCCGAAGACTGGGTAATGGAACCGCGAGGTACGGACTCGACACTCCAGTGGACGTTCGCGGTCGAACCGCAACCCGAGTTGGCCGAACTCATCGCCGGCGCCGGCGAAATGATCGGCACCGTCTTCGCCAACGCCATGGTCAGCCTCTCCGACCACCTCCGCGCCACCACCTGACCGCCCCGCACCAAGGTGATCGCGAATCGCGTGCTCCAGCGACCGGAACGCGCGTCGAACGGGATTTCGTGGCGTCGGGTCAGAACTCGAGCAGCACCTGTTCGATCACCTCGGTGAGCGCGGGGTGGGTGTACATCACCTCGCGGCCGATCTGATCGACCGTCTGCCCGAAGGTCATCGCCTGCACCAGCGGATGGATCAGCATCGACGCGTACGGACCCATGATGTGCGCGCCGAGGATCCGGCGGGTCTGCTGGTCGGCGATCACCTTGGCGAAGCCCGTGGTGTCCTCGAGCGCCCAGCCGTACGCGGTGCCCGAGTACGGCCGCACCCCGATCATCAGCTCGGCATCGGTGGCGCGCGCCTGCGCCTCGGTGAGCCCGACCGCGGCGATCTGCGGATCGGTGAACACCGCGTGGGGGATCACGTCCGGGTGGGCGAGGGTGTGCAGGTCGTCCGGATTCACCAGGTTGTGCTTGACCACGCGCGTCTCCGCGTTGGCCAGATGCTTCAGCTGGAGCTCGTTGGCCACGTCGCCGAGGGCCCACACGCCGTCCACGTTCGTGCGGAAGTGTTCGTCGAGGACCACGTGGCCGTGCTCGTCGAGTTCGAGTCCGGCCGCGCGGGCATCGAGTCGGTCGGTGTTCGGGATCCGGCCCGTCGCCACCAGCAGCACCTCGGCGAAGAGCGTGCGCTCGCGAGCGCCGGAGTGCATCGTGACTGCGACGCCGTCCGGGTGCGGATCCACGCGGATCAACGTCGAGTTGGTGTGCGCGTGGAACCGCTTGCGCGTGGCGTCGGTGAACCGCAGCGAGATCTCCTCGTCCTCGGCCATCAGGAGACGCGGGCCGCGCTGGACAACAGTGACGTGGGTCCCCAGCCCGCTGAACACGTGCCC
Source organism: Acidimicrobiia bacterium (assembly GCA_038250905.1). GTDB lineage: Bacteria > Actinomycetota > Acidimicrobiia > IMCC26256 > JAENVU01 > JAENVU01. Next base: position 40,275 of record JBBSBV010000004.1, on the reverse strand, counting down.
CATCTCGACGGCGATGAAGCCACCGCCGAGGATGATCATCGACTCCGGGAGCGTATCGAGACGCATGACGGTGTCGGAGGTGTGGAACGGGACGGAGTCGATCCCCTCGATGTCGGGAATCATCGGCCGCGCTCCGCAGGCCACCACGATGTCGGTCGCGGTCAACTGCTCGTCGCCGACCTGCAACACCTTCGGCGAGACGAAACGCGCCGGATCGGTGTACACGTCGATCCCGACGGAGCGCCGGTAGCGGACGGCGGATTCGTGCGCGGGGTCGATCCGAGCGAAGACGCGGTCACGGATCGCCGGCCAGTCGGCCCCGTTGAACGTGAGGTCCACGCCGAGGCGCCCGGCCCGGTGTGGCATCTCCGCGGTGTCAGCGGCGACCACGAACATCTTCGACGGGACGCACCCGCGGTTGAGGCAGGTGCCGCCGAACCGGTCGGGCTCGATGATGGCGCACCGGAGATGGTCGTACTCCGGGCCGAAAATGGAGTTGCCGCTCCCGCCCCCCACGACGATCACGTCGTACTCACGCATGCTCTTCCGTCTCCTCGCGTTCGGGTCGGCCACTCTCTCATGCACACGTTCCGGTTCCGGGTTCCACCGGCGGGGCGGTGTTCGACCGCGCCACGTACCCAACCGCCGGCCCACGGATCGTGTTCCCCCGGGTACGCTCCGCACTTTCGCGGGCAGGAAGGGCATCGTGGCCGCATCCGGGCTGATCACCATCTTGTTCACCGACCTCGTGGGCTCGACCGCGCACGCGTCGACGGTCGGCGATCCCGCCGCCGACGAGATGCGGCGCGATCACTTCGCGTCGCTGCGGGAAGCCGTGGCCGCGACCGGCGGCACCGAGGTGAAGACCATCGGTGACGCACTCATGGTGTCGTACACCGGTGCGGCGGACGCACTCAACGGCGCCGCGACCATGCAACGGGCCGTGGAACGCCACAACCGCCGGCTCGCCGACGGGGAAGCGATCGCCATGCGCGTCGGTGTCAGCGCCGGTGACGCCAGCTTCGAGGACGGCGACTGGTTCGGCACCCCGGTGGTCGAGGCGGCGCGGCTGTGTGCGGCCGCGGTCGGTGGCCAGATCCTCGCGAGCGATCTCGTGCGCGCCCTCGCTGGTTCGCGTACCGAGCTGGAACTCCGGTCGCTCGGCGGGCTGGAGCTGAAGGGTCTGCCCGACCCGCTCCCGGCGTGCGAAGTGGTCTGGCAGATCACCGACCAGATCACCGCGACACCCCTCCCGGCCTTCGTCGACACCAACCCCGCGTTCCCGTTCTCGGGCCGTATGGACCAGCTCGAGACCCTGACCACGGCATGGAAGGAAACCGCCGAGGGTGCGCGCCGCGCGGTGCTCGTCTCCGGCGAGCCCGGTATCGGCAAGACCCGACTCGTGACCGAGGCGGTCCGGGCCGCGCACGATCGCGGATCGGTCGTGCTCTGGGGCCGCTGCGACGAGGATCTCGGCGCGCCCTACGGTCCATTCGCCGAAGCGTTGCGTCACTACGTGTCGGTCACCCCACCCGACCAGGTTCGTGCGGAGGTGGGCGCGCTCGGCGGTGAGCTCGTGCGCATCGTGCCCGACATCACGAGTCGCGTGCCCGGACTCGCCGAGCCGATGGTGGCCGACGCCGAGACCGAGCGCTTCCGCCTCTTCGACGCGGTGGCCGACCTGCTGTCGGAGATCTCGGCGGCCGCACCCGTCGTGCTCGTGCTCGACGACCTGCACTGGGCCGACAAGCCGTCGCTCGTCCTCCTGCGTCACCTGCTGCGTTCGGCGACCCCGATGCGCGTCCTGTTCCTCTGCACCTACCGCGACACCGACCTCGACCGCAGCCACCCGCTCTCGGACGTGCTCGGCGAGCTGCGGCGCCAGCCCGGTGTCGACCGGCTCGACCTCCAGGGTCTCGACCAGGACGAAATCTCGGGCTTCATGACCAACGTCGCCGGCCACGAGCTCACCGAGGGCGGCCGCGATCTCGCGCTCGCACTCCACACCGAGACCGAGGGCAACCCGTTCTTCGTGGGTGAGGTGCTCCGTCACCTTGCCGAATCGGGCGCGATTCTCCAGGACGACGACGGGCGCTGGACCACCTCCGGCGCGGTGGCCGACTTCGGGATCCCGGAAGGCGTGCGTGAGGTCGTCGGGCGTCGACTCTCGCGTTTGTCGGAAGCCGTCAACCGCGCGCTCGCGATCGCCGCGGTGATCGGTCCCACGTTCGACCTCGCCACCATCGAAGGTGCAGGCGGCCCCACCGGCGACGAACTGTTCGACGCGCTCGACGAAGCCACCCAGTTCGGCCTGATCCGTGAAGCACCCGGTGCGCCCGGTCGGTACGCGTTTGCCCACGCGCTCGTGCGCGCGTCGCTGTACGAGGAACTCACGACCAACCGGCGAGTCCGCATGCACTGGCGTATCGGCGAGGTGATCGAGGCCCGGTACGCGTCGAAGCTGGACGACCATCTCGACGAACTCGCGTTCCACTACGGCGAGGGCGCACTGGCCGGCGATGCCATCAAGGCAGCCGACTTCGCCCGGCGAGCGGGTGAACGGGCGCTGGCCGATCTGGCGTTCGAATCGGCCGCCGCACACTTCGAACGTGCCCTCGGATCGATGGAACTCGTCGATGCGGCGTCGGCCGCCGAGCGGTGCGACCTCCTCCTGGCGTGGGCCGACGCGCTCCTGCTCAGTGGCGACGATCGGAAGCGGCAGGCAGTGTTCGACGCGGCTGCGACTGCCCGCGCCTCGGGTGACGTACCGCGCATGGCGCGCGCCGCACTCGTGCTCGTGTCGCGCGAGGGGGCGAACCAGCGCGTCGGCAACGTCGACACCGAGCTCGTCGCCCTCATGGAGGAGGCACTCGCCGCGCTCGGTCCAGCACCTTCATCCGAACGGGCCCGGCTGCTGTCGTCACTGGCGGTTGAGCTCCAGCACGGCGCCGACGACGCGCGCCGCACCTCTCTGGCCAATGAGGCGCTCGCGGTGGCACGGGAGACGGGCGACCCGGTCGCCCTCGGTCACGTACTCCTCCGCAGCTGGGCGATGATCGACGGCTCCCGGCCCTGGCACGTGGAGTTCGCCGGGCGGAACGCGGAAGCCGCCACGTTCGCCGAGGCGACCGGAAACATCGACGCGCTCCGGGCGACCGAGATGTTCGCGATGTGCATGGCATCGATGACCGGCGACCGCGTCGAAGCGGATGCCCACCTCGATACGTACGTTCGGCTCGGCGATCGCAGCCGGCGGCGCGACGTCCGTGTCAGCGTCCAATGGAAGGAGGCCCAACAGGCGCTGTTCTTCGGTCGGCTCGCCGAAGGCGAGCGACTCACGATCGACGCGCTGACCCAAGCTGCGGATTCGGGCCTCGATCCCGCCAACATCAGCGCGACCACTGGCTCCCTCTTCTATTCGATCCGCCAGAGCCAGGGGCGGCTCGACGAACTGATCCCGGCGATCGAGGATCTGGTGACGGCCCAGCCGGGATTGCCGACCTGGCGGCTCGCGCTCGCCGGCGCCTTCTACGAATGCGACCGATACGAGGAAGCCCGCGCGCACTACGACTGGCTGGTCGCGGACGAATGCGCCGCGCTCCGTCGCGACCCGATGTACCCCGTGAACCTCTGTGGCCTCGCCCGGATGGCGCCCCACGTCAACCCACCGCGTGCGGTCGTGGAGTTCCTCTACGAGGCACTCCTCCCGTTCGCCGGGATCTTCAACTGGACCGGCGGCACGATCGGCGAAGGGAACGACACCGGGCTCGCGATCGCGGCTGAGGTACTCGGTCGGCCCGACGACGCCGACCGCCACCACACCGACGCGATCGCGCTCTGCGAACGGGCCGGCGCTCGCGCCTACCTGGCACGCGTGCACTACTTCCACGGCCGGATGCTCGCCGAGCGCGGCGATGTGCTCGGCGCCCGACCCCACCTCGAGACCGCGATCGAGATCGGCCAGGATGTCGGCATGACCGGCCCCTTCGGCATCGCCGTCAAGGGTCCGGACCTGCTCGCCTCGCTCTGACCGCTCGTCTGGTCACTCCGGCCGAGAGCTGCCAAGATCACGGCCATGTACACAACGATCGTGGTAGGTACCGATGGTTCCGACTCGGCGGCGGGCGCCGTGCAGCAGGCGGCCGAACTCGCCAAGGCCGGTGGCGGAACCCTGCACATCGTCCACGCGTACCAACCCATGAACATGGGAACGCTGGCCATGAGCGCGGGAAGCGGTGGGTCGACGATCGACGTTGAGGGAGTGAACGCGAGCATCAAGTCGAATGCCGAGACGATCTGTACCCGATCGAGTGGCATCGTCGACGAGGGAGTCAACTGCGAGACCCACGCGGTCCCCGGCGATCCCTGCGACGCGCTGATCTCGGTGGCGGAACAGGTCCACGCGGATCTCATCGTCGTCGGCAACCGCGGCATGACCGGGGTCAAGCGCTTCGTCCTCGGCAGTGTGCCGAACAAGATCTCGCACCACGCGCACTGCAGCGTCCTCATCGCCGACACCAGTAAGTAGCTCAGGCGTTCGATGGACAGGTGATCGGAGTACGGCAGTGGAGTGCGGGCAGTGCGGCGAGGTGAACCGGGAGGGTGCCCGGTTCTGTAGTGGGTGTGGCACCGCACTGGCCCACCACTGCACCAACTGCCAGGCCGAGCTCCGTGCGACCGCCAAATTCTGCGACGAGTGCGGTACGCCCGTCGCGAACGCGCCCGCCGCACGCGCACCGGCGCCCACCGCCACCCGCAAGATCGTCACCGCGCTGTTCGCCGACCTGGTGGGCTCCACGTCGTTCGGCGAGCGGGCTGACGCCGAGGTCGCCCGCACCGTGATGGCCCGATACCACTCCCTCCTCCAGGACGCGATCGACGCCCACGGCGGGACGGTGGCCAAGTTCATGGGCGACGGGATGATGGCCACCTTCGGGATCCCCGAGATCGCCGAGGACGATGCACTGCGTGCTGTCCGCGCCGGCATCGACATCCAGCGCCGGTTCACGGATTTCGCCAGCCACGTGGAGACGCAGTACGGAGAGACCCTCGGCCTCCGCGTCGGCGTCAACACCGGCGAGGTCGTGATCGCGAGCGGCGATGCCGACCTGGTGGGCGACGCGCTCAACGTCGCGGCCCGGATCGAACACACCTGTCGTCCGGGGAACGTGACCGTGGGCGAAGAGACGTGGCGGCTCACCCGGGGCGAGTTCGGCTACGAGTCGCTCGGCGAGGTCACCGTTGCCGGTCGGGCGCAGGCCGTCGCCATTTTCGAGGTCATCGCGGGCGGCGCGGCCGAGGTCGAGACCGCGGCACCGTTCGTGGGCCGAGCGCCGGAGATGGCGTCGCTGCGGCGGGCATTCACGGCCGCGACCACCTCGCACGCGGCCCGACTCGTGACCGTGCTGGGATCCCCCGGCGTCGGCAAGACCCGCCTCTCCCGCGAGCTGTGCGCCGCCGTCACCGCCGACGAGAACGCGATCACCGTGGAGCTGCGCTGCGACCGCGCCGGCGACGCCACGTTCGCCCCGATCGCGCAACTGATCCGCGACGCCACCGACCTCGGGGACGACCCCGACCCCGCCTCCGCTCGCGAGCGGCTCGGCACGCTGCTGGCCGACGACGAACCCGAACGCGAACGCCTCCTCGACGTCTTCGCCGGGCTCGTCGGCGTGACGCCGTCCCGCTCGGTGGAGGAGACGTTCTGGGGCGTGCGACGGTTGGTGAGCGCCAGCGCTCGCGACCGGCCGATGGTCGTGGTGATCGACGACATCCAGTGGGCCGAGCCCCTGTTCCTCGATCTCCTCGAGCATCTCGCCGAGTGGGTCCAGGACGTGCCGCTGCTGTTGCTCTGCCTCGCCCGGCCGGAGCTCCGGGACGTCCGGCCGTCACTCGCCGAGCGCAACCGCCGGGTCGAGGACGTGATCGCCCTCGACGGGCTCGACTCCGCCGCCACCGAGGCGCTCGCCGCCGGACTCCTGGGCACCGATCGCCTCCCGGCCGGACTCGTCGAGCGGCTCCCCACCTCCACCGACGGCAACCCGCTGTTCGTCCGCGAGTTGGTCCGCATGCTCGTGGACGACAAGGTGATCCGCCGCCGCGGCGACCAGTGGGAGCTCGCGATAGACGCCGAGGCCGTGGAGGTTCCGCCCACGATCCAGTCGCTGCTCGCCGCGCGCGTGGAGCGCCTCCCCGATGATGAACGCAGCCTGCTCGAGCTCGCGTCGGTGATCGGTTCCGAGTTCAACCTCGGCGCGCTGCGTGAGCTCGCCGGCGCGCGTACACCGCTTCCTTCGCTGCTGGAATCGATGCGCAGGAAGGAGCTGGTCGAGCCGACCGGCGCGTACTGGGGCGACGAGCCCGTCCACCGGTTCCACCATGTGCTCATCCGTGATGCTGCATACCGCCGGCTCCTCAAGACCACGCGAGCCGACCTGCACGAGAAGGTCGCGGTCTGGACCGACGCCGCCGCGGCCGGGCTCATCGGTGAGCACGAAGCCGTCATCGCGTTCCACTACGAGCAGGCATACCGCTACCGGACCGAGCTCGGAAGCGTCGACGACCACGTCACGGGACTCGGTCGACGCGCCGCCGAACTGCTGGCGGCCGCGGCGGACCGCGCCCTCGGCCAGGACGACCTCGCGGCCGCGGGGGCGCTCGCCCGCCGGGCGCTCGCCCTGCTCCCCGATTCGGACGGCCCGGCGCGAGCAGACCTGTTCGTCATCGCCTGCGAGTGCACGCTGGCGTCCGGCGACGTCAGTAGCGCTCGACCCGTGGTGGAACAGTTCCGGGCCCAGGCCGGCGACGACCCGACGCTCGGTGCCTGGGCGTCGTGCTTCGAGGCGCAGCTCGTCGGCCTCACCGATCCCGAAGGGCTCGTGGGCGCCGAGGCGACGGCGACCGGCGCCGCCAAGATCATGGAGGAGCTCGGCGACGGCGCCGGCGAGGCGAAGGCCCACCAGGTACGGGCCGAGCTGCTCGCTCGCCTCGGTCGCGTCGGCGACGCCGAGTTGGAACTCGACCTGGCGCTGGGCGCGGCGCGCCGGGTCGACGACCGTCGCCGCGTCACCGCCGTCCTCGGCGCCACTCCCAGCGCCGCACTGTGGGGTCCGAGCCCGGTGGCCCGGGCGGGTGGACGCTGCCTCGACGTCGTACGACTGCTGCGGATCACAACCGCGTCGCCCTCGGTCGAGGCGACGTCGATGCGATGCCAGGCGGTGTTGGAAGCGTTGCGTGGCCGGTTCGACGTCGCCCGCTCGATGCTCGACTCCTCCCGGGCGACGCTCGAGGAGCTCGGGCTCCGTCACGGATTGCTGGAGACCGCGTACTTGACTGGCGTGGTCGAGCTCGTGGCCGGCGATCCGGCCGCCGCGATCGGTCCGCTCCGCGACGCGTACGAGGGCCTCATCGAGATGGGCGTCGGAATCGACGCCGGGCGCGCCGCCGCGCTGCTCGCCCACGCGCTGATTGCCGAGGGTCGGGTCGACGAGGCCGAACCGTTCGCCGCGTCGAGCGAGCAGCTCGCGGGCCAGGACCTCAAGACGGCAATCGCGTGGCGCGTCGCGCGGGCCGAGGTGCTCGCGGCCCGTGGAGATGTCGCCGGCGGGATCGCCCTGGCGAAGGAAGCGGTCGAGATCGCGGCCGTGACCGACCTGGTGATCGATCACGCCGACGCCTGCGTCGCGCTCGCCGCGCTCCACCAGCAGGCCGGCGACGCGACCAACTCGCGCTCCGTCCGCGCCGAGGCCCGGCGTCTCTACGACCTCAAGGGCGCGACCGTCCCGTCGGAACGGCTCGCCGACGAGGCTCGGGTCACACCCGCGCCGATCCCGACTCCCCAACGTTCGCCGGTGCCGTCGGTTCCAGACGACACGGGCGAGCGTCACGCGCGCGCCGAGAATGCGGCGGCTGCACTCTTCGACCGCTTCGTCGGGGCATACGCCGACGGTCGCCTCGACGACGCCGATGCACTGCTCGCGCCGGGGTACCACGACACCGACCGTCGGACGACGGTGTCCTTCGGTGCGCAGGACCGGGCCGGGTTCATGGCCGCCACTCGCGCCGCGTACGAAATGAGCTTCGTGCTCTCGCACCAGCCGCTTGCCGTCCGGGGCGACCGACTGTTCCTGGGACGGGGGGCATGGCGAAGCGCCGGTGACGACGAAATGCCCATGCTCGGCGTCGTCGAGCTCGACGCCGAGGGTCGCTGGGTCTCGGCGACATGGTTCGACGACGATGCACTCGCCGAGGCCATCGACGAACTCGACGAGCGGTACTTCGCGGGAGAAGGCGCGGCGTTGGCGTCGCGACACCGGGTCGGCTTTCGATCGTTCACCGCCGCGAATGCACGTGATTGGGACGCGTATCGCGACACCTACACCCCGGACTTCGTGTGCACGGACCGCCGCCAGATCGGCTGGCCGACCCTCGATCGCGAGGGACTCGTCGCGACGATTCGTGAGTACACCGAGCTTGCCCCGGACCTGATCCTCCTGCCCCGCAAGGTCGAGATTCGCGGACCGGCGACCCTGTTCACCCTGGATGCATCCGGCACGACCCCCGACGGCGGAGCGGTGGAGTGGGTGCAGTTGACGGTCAGCGTCGTCGAGCCGACCGGTGTCGCGGTCATCGAGGTGTTCGACGAGGACGACTTCGCCGCCGCGCTCGCCCGCCTCGACGAGCTGGGTGCCGCGGAACCCGCTGAGACCCGAACGCCGGACGCTGTCAACGCCGCGGTCGTCGCCGTCGTCGAGATCGGGGCGCAACTCGGTCGGTGGTCCGAGATCGCCGACCGATTCGCCCCCGACGTCACCATCCACGACCGCAGGCGACTCGTCGGCGGCGGGCGCGCCGCCGGGCGGGACAAGATCCTGACCGCGGACGCGGCCATCGGCGCCGTCGGCCTCGACACTCCGATCGAGCGATCGGTCATCGCGATCCGGGGCGACCGGATCGCGCTCGTCGAGGGCGGCACGGCCACTGTTGACGGTCTGGAATCCGTCTTCCTGACCCTGCTGGAGCTGGACGAAGCGGGCCGGGTCGCAGCGATCGACCTGGCGGACGAGGCGGACCTCGTCGACGTGCTCGACGAACTCGACGCTCGGTACTACGCGGGTGAGGGCGCGGGCGGTATCCCGTTCTCCGACTTCCCGGTCGTGAACCTGGTGAACCGCCGGGACTGGTCGACCCTCCTCGGTCCCGACTTCCCGGAGTTCACCCAGGTCGACCACCGCCAACTCGGGTGGCCCAGCGTCGACCGTCAGGGCTGGGTCGCGACGATGCAGCAGTACGTGGGGCTCGTACCCGATCTCGTGATGGTCGTCCGGAAGCTCCACACGCGGGGCAACGCGGCGTTGACGACCCTCGAAGGGATCGGGACCACGTCGGACGGCTCGGCGGTGGCCTGGTCCGCGCACACCGTCATCTCGGCGAATCCGGACGGCGTCATCCGCATGGAGAGCTTCGATCTGGACGACTTCGCCGCCGCGCTCGCCCGCCTCGACGAGCTCGGCGCCGAGCAGCCGGCCGACCCCCGTCACCCCCGGGCCGACAACACCGTCACGCGAGCGATGACCCGACTCGTCGAGTTGGCGAACGTGAGGGACTTCGAACGCGCCGGCGAGCTGATCGCCGAGGGCTTCATCCGCGACGACCGTCGCCGCGTGGTGTCGGCGCCCACCGCGACCGGGTGCGACGAGTACCTCGCCTCGGTGCAGGCCATCTTCGAGGCGGGCTACTCGGACATCACGCTCGCTCCCGTTGCGGTGCGCGGCGACCGCCTCGCACTGTGTCGCGGCGTCTTCCGCACCGGCGATGGCGACGAGAGCGAGTTCCTCCAGTTGGAGGAGGTCGACACCACCGGTCGATTCGTCCACATGATCAACTTCGACCCCGACGACCTCGTCGTCGCGATCGACGAGCTCGACGCGCGGTACCTCGCGGGCGAGGGCGCACCGCACGCACGAATCCTCCGGATCGTCGGCAGCATGCGGGACGCCCGCAGGTTCGCCGATCTGGTGTCCCCCGACTTCGTCGCCGTCGACCACCAACGGATCGGCCACGGCGAAGCTGACCGCGACTACCTCAGGGCCTCCGTCGCGGCGCTCGACGAGCAGTTCACGTCCCGGCTCGAGGTCTTCCGCACCGTGCATATCTCAGGAAACGCGGTGCTCGGGGTACGCGACGACCTCAAGGTCACGGAGGACGGCGGCACCTACACGTGGGCCGGGGTCTTCGTGGCTGCGATCGACGCGACCGATCGCGTCGCCCGCCTGGAAATCTTCGACCTCGACGACTTTCCCGCCGCGCTCGCCCGCCTCGACGAGCTCGGCGCCGAAGCGCCGCCCGACCCGCGTCACCCGCGCGCCGAGAATGCCGCGACTCGCACCCGAACCCGGGCTCTCGCGATGTTCAATACCGGACGCTTCGACGAGGCCGGAGCGCTGCTGAGCGACGACCTCGAGCGCGTCGACCGCCGGTCCGTCGTGTCGATGCCGACGACCCGCGGCCTCGAGGACTTCAGCGACGCCTCGCGCGCTTCCCTCGACGCCGGCTTCACCCACCAATCATCCGTCTCGATCGCGATCCGAGGTGACCGCCTGGAGCTCTCGCTCGTCACGATGCGTTCCGCCGACGGGAACGAGCTGGTCTTCCTCAGCGTCGACGAGATCGACGAGTCCGGTCGGGTGTGCAGCACGATCAGCTTCGACGAGGACGCACTGGACGACGCCGTCGCTGAGCTCGACGCGCGCTACGTCACGGGCGAAGGTGCGCCGTACGCGCCGATGCTCGACACGGCGATCCGCACCCTTGCCGCCCTCCAGGCCGAGGACTGGACCACGCTCACGAACCTGCTCACCGACGACTACACCTTCGTCGACCATCGACAGATCGCGAACCCGCCACTCGATCGCAACGGGTACGTCGCGATGCAGCAGATGTTCGCCGAGCAGATTCGACGCCGCATGCTCGTGCGAACCCTCCACCCGGTCGAGCACGCGTTCCTCTGCACCTTCGATGTGACCGGCACCGACGCCGGGGGTGGAGCATTCGAGTGGGCATTCCATCTCGTCTCGACCGTCGATGGAGAGGATCGGATCGCCGCCTCGGAACTCTTCGACGAGGCTGACTTCCCCGCCGCGCTCGCCCGCCTCGACGAGCTCGGCGTCCAGTCGACCGACGCGGTCGAGGCCCATCCCGCCCGACTCGAAAACGCGGCGACCCGCGCCGGTGAGCACATCCTGACCCTGGTCAACGCCGGCCGGATCGACGAGATCCAGGCGCGCTTGGCACCGCGCATGATCAACGACGACCGTCGGACGACGGTCTCATGGGGCTCGAACAGTCGGGACGAGTTGCTGGCGGGCATTCGGGCCAGCCTCGACGTCGGGCTCACCGCCGAGCTGCACGACGTCGTGGCGGTTCGTGGCGATCGCCTCAGCCTCGGTCGAGTCGTCTGGCACAGCGAGGCCGGGGACGAGATCCCGCAGCTGACGCTCTCAGAGTTCGATGCCGACGGCCGATGCACCGGTCTGCTCACCTTCGACGACGACAGCCTGCTCGACGCCATCGCCGAACTCGATGCCCGCTACCTGGCCGGCGAGGGCGCGAAGCACGCCGAGGTCGTACGACCGTCGATGGATCACGTGGCGGCGATCAACCGGCGGGACTGGGACGCCCTCGTCGCCACGATGCGGCCGGACATCGTCGTCGGCGATCACCGAGGACTCTGGCCTCGCACCAGCGACCGCGACGCGCATGTGGCTCGCATGCAGAGCCTGACCGAGACGTCGCCCGACAGCGCGGTCATCAGTCGCCGGTTCGTCGCCGCCGGCAACGCCTCGCTCGCCACCTACGGGGCGCGGGGCACCTCCGAGCACGGCGCGCGTTACGAGTACGGCTTCCACGTCGCGTCGGCCGTCGTCGACGGCCGGTTCGCCGGCTTCGAGTTCTTCGCCGAGGATGACTTCCTCGCCGCGCTGGCGCGGTTCGACGAGCTCGCCGGCGCGGCACCCACCGCGACGGGCCCGGCGCGCGTCGAGAACGCGACCACCAGAGCCGTCGACCGGTTCTTCGCCCTCGCGATCAGCCGCCGGTTCGACGACGCCGCCCAACTCCTCACGCCCGACATCGTCCGTGTCGACCACCGGACCGCGGTGTCGGACGCCACGACGCGTGGGCGCGACGAATACATGACCGCGTTGCGGGCGACGTTCGAGGTCGGGTTCACCGGGGTGACCATCGACCACCTCGCGGTCCGGGGTCGGCGACTCAGTCTGATGCGAACGACCTTCGCGACCGAAGGGGGTATGCACCTCCCGATTCTTTCCGTCTGCGAGACGAACGTCGCGGGTCTCGTGGCGCACATCTCGCTCCACGACGACGACGCGCTCGACGACGCGGTCGAGGAGTTGAACGACCGCTTCATCGCCGGTGAAGGCGCACCACACGCGCTCATCCTCGAGGCGGGACGGCGGGTCAGCGCCGCGATGAACTCACAAGGCCGGCACGGACTCGCCTCGTTGCTCAGCGACAACTTCGTCGCGGTCAACCACCGTCAGCTCTCCTGGCCGACCCTTGATCGCGACGGATTCGTCGCGGCACAGCAGAGCTACGAGGATCAGATCTCGGAGCAGGTCCTCACGCGATCCGTACAGCTTCGTGAGCGTGCGGCGCTGGGAACGGTCGAGAGCACCGGCATCGACACCGACGGCGGCACCGTGCAGTGGGTGTTCCACCTCGTCACGACGTTCGACGGCGACCAGCGCGTCGAACGAATGGAGTTCTTCGACGACACCGACTATCCGACCGCGCTCGCCCGCCTCGACGAGCTCGGCGCCCGCTCGGAGACGCCCGCCATGGGCAACACGGTGACGCGCCTCAACGCGGCGTGGGTCGACGCCCGGAACGCCGGTCGCAGCGCGGAGTTGGAGCACCTCATCGCGCCGGGCTACACCGTCGTCTCCCACCGCTTCGGCGGCATCGTCCCGGCGAGCGAAGGCGTCGAGGAGATGCGGGCGCTCTCCAGCGCGGGCGACGAGGTCGGCTTCACCACGCAGTCGATGGTCCCGGTCGCAGTGCGGGGCGACCGGCTGGCCTTGACCCGACTCACTGCGACCACCGCCGACGGGCTCATCTCGGAACGGCTGGAGGTCACCGAGACCGACCCCCAGGGCCGGTTCGCCCGCACCGAGATCTTCGACGTCGACGCACTCGCGGCGGCCGTCGAGCAGCTCGACCGCTGGTACGCCGAGGGAGAAGGCGCCGCGCACGCCGCCGTCATCACGGTGCTCGCCGACGGGTACGCGGCGATGAACCGCCGGGACCTCGACGCGTGGGCCACCATCCACTCGCCGGATCACCGGTCGCACGACCACAGCCCGATCGGCTTCGGCGAGCTCGGCACCCAGCGGTACGCGGAGTACCTCCGGGCCGGGTTCGAGCAGATGCCGGATCTGGTGATCGTCCCCGCCACGCTCGAGGTCGACGGCCGCGCCGCCCTCCTCTCGATCCCCGTGCGGGACACGACTGAGGGCCCCGCGTTCGAGTCGGACCTGGTGGTCGTCACGCGCTTCGACGAGGACCTGCGGATCGTCGAGGACCACTTCTTCGCACCCGAGCAGTGGCACCAGGCCCGCGCAATGTTCGAGATGCTCTCCACCTCGACCACACGTACCGCACCGCAGATTCGCAACAACGTCACCGATGCCCTCGACCGGTACACCGCCCGACTCGCCGCAGGTGACGTCAGCCTGGAAGGCATCCTCGCCGACGACAGCGTGCTGTTCGATCGGCGACGAGGCATCTCCGCGCCGACGTTCCGAGGTCGCGCTGCGATCGAAGCCAACATCAGTGCCATTTTGGAGATGTTCGACACGGTTTCCATGGAGCACCTCGCGATCCGTGGCGACCATGTAGCCCTCATCCGCGTGCAGTGGACCCACGAGGGGTTCACGTTGCCGATACTCGCGGTCTACGAGAGTGACGAGGACGGGCTCGTCGTACGCGGCACGACCTTCGACAACGAGGACCTCGACCTGGCGCTCGCGCTCGACGAACTCGAGGCGAGGTTCATCGCCGGCGAGGGCGCGGGGCATGAGTTCGCGATCCTGCGGGCCGGGGACGTGCGACGCGGTGCGAGCGCGACCGACCGGGCGGCCGCGTACCAGGCACTTCACACCCCCGACTGCCGGGTGACAGATCACCGACTCCTGAGCTGGCCCACCGAGACCGTGTCCGACGTCGTCGACCAGATCCGCGCCGACCGCGGGATCTCCCGACCCCGGACAACAATCTTCGCCACCCTCGAGGTGCTCGGCGACGCCGTGCTCATCACGCAGGACGACTCCTTCGTCACTCCCGAAGGCAGCGAATACCTGAAGCGAAGCCTCGTCGTCACGCACTCGGTCGCCGGTCGCGCCGACAGCCTCGACTACTTCGACCCAGAGCAGCACGACGCCGCCCGCGCGCGGTTCGAGGAGCTCGGCGCCGAGACCCGCACTCCCCACGTCGACAACGCGGTCGTGCGACTCCTGGCGCGCGGGACCTGGCTGGACAAGATCGGCGCGGCCACGGATCCGGCCGAGACCATGGCCGACGACCTCGTCATCGAGGACCGCCGTACCGGCGTCTCGATCGGGGAGCTCCATGGCGTCGACGCGGCAATCGAGAACATCCAGGCCCAGGACCAGCTCTTCGGGCCGACGACGTTCGAGCCGATCGCGGTCCGAGGCAAGCACCTCGCCCTCTTCCGCACTCACGCCGTGTCCAGCTCCGGCTTCGAGCTCGTCTCACTCGGGATCATCGAAACGAACGAGGCCGGGCAGCAATGTGCCATGACGTTCTTCGACGAGCACGCACTCGCCGCCGCCCTGGATGCGCTCGACGCGCGGTACGCCGACATCTCGGGCTCCGCCCCCACCGAGGTCGAGGCGTCGCTCCTCGAAGGTGTCGGACTCCTCAACCGTCGCGATTGGGACGGGTTCGCGGCACTGCTCCACCCCGACTTCGTGGCGGTCGACCACTCCCCGCTCGGGTTCCCCACCACAGACCGCGACGGTTTCGTGAACGACCAGATGCGGGGCATGGCCGAGCTTGTGCCCGACTTCGTCGTCGTGCTGCGCAAGGTCCTGACCGCGGGCCGAGCGACCCTCGTCGTGGGGACGACCTTCGGCACCACGGCCGAGGGCAACGAATACCGGTGGGACTTCATCCAGGTCATGCAGGCCGCGGCCGACGGACGCGGGTTGCGCCGTGACCTGTACGGCGCGGCGCAGTGGGGCGAGGCACTCGCCCGCTTCGACGAGCTGTCCGGCGCGGCGAAGTCGCCCTCCGGGCCGCGCGAGCCTGCGAACCGAATCTCGCAGACGTTCCGCGAGTTGTTGGACCGGGCCGGAGGTGGCGTCCCGGCTGTCGCGACCCTCATCGCCGACGACGTCATCATCCAGGACCGGCGCGCCGGGGTCTCGGCCGGGACGATCACCGGGCTCGAGGCATTCGTCGCCAACGCCGGCGCCCACATCGAGATGTTCGCCCACGTGCGTCCGTCCGTACTCGCCGTCCGCGGTGACCGCCTCGCACTGATGAAGATGGAGTTCGAGACCAACGGCTTCGTCTCGACCCGGCTGAATCTCTTGGAGGCGAACGGGTCGGGACGACTCGTCGCGCTCGTGGTGTTCGACGAGGACGACCTCGATGCCGCCTTCGAAGAGTTGGAGATGCGCCACACCGCTACGAACGCCAGCCCTCCGGAGATCGGCCGGCGGATGGCCGAGAGCTCCGCGGTCCGGATGGAAGCACTCGCGAACGGTGACCGCGATGCGGTGCTCGCCACCTACGCACCAGATTTCGTGCGCGAGGACCGCCGCCGGGGGGTCAACTTCGGCACCTCGAACCGTGAGCAGACCGTCGATGCACTCCTGGCCGGGAACGACGTCGGGCTCGGCAACCGGACGTTCACCGCCGTCGAGGTCATCGGCGACAACTTCGCACTCGGCGAGTTCCGGATGAGCCACGACGACGGCTTCGAACTCGTCTACCTCCTCGCCGTCGAGCAGGACGACGACGGCCGCCTCCGTCGAGCGGCCAACCTCGATCTCGAAGACCGCGAGGAGGCGATCGCGCTCCTCCACGAGTGGGCCGCGGAACGCGAGCGGCCCGGTGGTGCGCCGGACCCGGCTGCCGGTTAGCGAACCCCCGCCGCCACCCGGCGGAGGGCCTCGTTCGGCTCCGGCGGCAGCTCGGTGAGCGGCGCCGCGATCTCGTCGACGGTCGGGCCGAACTCGGCGGCCAGCGGCGCGAGCGCATCGAGGTCGAAGTCGTACAGCTTCGCGACGTTGCCCGCGAGCATGCCGCGCACCTCGGTCTCGGGCAGACCGTGCATCACCTGACGCAGGTGCTCGCGCGTGAACGGTCCGGTGCCTTCGGTGTGCGGGTAGTCGCTCCCCCACATGAACCGGTCGGCACCCAGCGCGTCACGCGCCGCGATGTCCGACAGACCGGGCTGCGAGACCCCCATCCAACAGTTCCGCTGGAAGTACTCGGTGGCCGAGAGCGGTGGGATGGTCTCGGTGTCGTAGGCGAGTTCACCGGTGCGGCCGGTGGCGCGGATACCCGCCAGCATCGTGTCGAGTTGGTTGAGCAGTGGCGGCACCCAGTGACAGCCGGTCTCGGTGATCGCGAACTTGAGCTTCGGGAACCGCTCGAAGATGCCGGAGACGATGAACTGCACCAGTGGACGCTGTGAGTAGAACGTGACCTCGTTGATGAAGACGAGCGGCGACGCGGGGAAGCGTCCGTAATCGGGCGCACCCGTACCACCGTGGAGGTTGATCACCACGCCGAGGTCCTCGCACACCTCCCACAACCGGTCGTAGGCAGGATCGATGATCGGTGAGACCCAGTGGCAGTCGGGTGGGATGTTGGGGAGCAACAGACCACCGCGCAGGTTGTGCTCCTTGATGAAGTGCACGTCGGCGATGGCATCGTCGATGTCGTTGAGGAAGATCTGACCGATGCCCGCGCGGCGCTCGGGGAACCGGCCGCAGAAGTCGACCAACCACCGGTTGTGCGCCTGAATCCCGGCGTGCCGGTGCTCGTACTGCTCGGCCGTCGGTGGCTTGGCGAAGAGCACGAAGCTCGGGAAGAACGGTGGGACGGTGTTCGGGAAGACGACCTCGGCCACCTGACCGTCGGCTTCGAGGTCGCCGTTGCGGCGGTCGTCGTCCCAGTTCCGCACCCGGCCGCCGTCGTGCAGGTCCCGGTAGGGGTTCTTGTACTTGTTGCGCCAGGCGTCGAAGTCCGCGACGTAGGCCGGATCCAAGTACTCGCGGTACTGCTCGTGGGAGCCCCCTGCGTGACAGTCCGCCGAGATGATCGTGTAGTGCTGCTCGTCCGTGGTGACCATGGTGACTCCTCGTGCCAGGCCCTCGATCGTCGCGTCGAGGCACCGCCAGTTCCGCTCCCCAACGGTAACCTCCGGGCACCACCACCGACCGAGGGAGAGAGGGAGGGAGCCCGCCGTGGCCGATGCACTCACGATCGTCGAACGGTTCGGTGCAGCGTGGGGTGACCACGATCTCGACGCGTGCCTCGCCCTCGTCACCGACGACTGCGTGTTCGACGCGACCGGTCCGGCCCCTGACGGTTCCCGCTGCGAAGGGAAAGCTGCGATCCGCGCGGCATGGCAACCCATCTTCGACGACACCGCCAGCAACTTCGAGGCCGAGGAGACGTTCGCGGCCGGTGATCGGGTCGTGCAGCGGTGGCGCTACTCCTGGGCCGACGGCCACATCCGGGGCGTCGACGTGTTCCGCGTGCGCGAGGGGCTCGTCGCCGAGAAGTTCTCGTACGTGAAGGGGTAGACGGATCGGCGCTCCGCGTCGGTCATGCTGTCGCCATCGAGAATGACGCCGCGTCCATCAGCCAACGAGTCCGCCGCAGTCCCCCACCGTTCCGCCGCGCCACGGTCAGGGCGGTCGAACCCATCAATCCCCGGCTGTGCCGGGTCACCCTCACCGGCCCGGATCTCGCCGGCCTCGTGGTGACCGAACCCGGTGCGAGCATCCGGCTGCTGCTCCCGCCGGCCGGTGCCGACGAGTTGGTGATCCCTACCTGGCGCGGCAACGAGTTCCTCCTGCCCGACGACTCGAAGCCCGCCATCCGCACGTTCACCCCGTCGTTGGTCCCGCCCGGCTCGACCACGCTGCAACTCGACGTGGTCCGGCACGGGCGCGGCGTCGCCTCGGAGTGGGCCGAACGCGTGCGGGTCGGCGACGAGGCCGCGGTTTCCGGTCCCGGCCGGGGCTACACGATCGACCCGTCCGCGTCGGAGTACCTGATCGGCGGCGACGAGAGCGCGCTCCCCGCCATGGGACAACTCCTTGCGTTCCTCCCCGAGGGCATGCCGACCCGGGTGATCGTCGAGATCACCGAAGCGTCCGCGCGCATCGATCTCGCTCGCAGGTCGATGACGAGTGTGACCTGGCTCGAAGCGACCCCCGGAACCCTACCGGGGACTGCACTCGCCGACGCGGTGATCGCGGCGACTGTGATGCCCGAAGCGCGGGTGTGGGTGGCGGGAGAAGCCGCGGCGGTCCAGCGGGTGCGTCGCCACCTCTTCACCGAGCGGGAGTTTCCCCGCGCCCACGCCACGATCCGCGGCTACTGGAAGCACGGGCGCGCCGAGACCGGCTGACGCGCGCCTACCAGAGGCCGGCCGCGACCTCGAAGGCCGGCTTGGGCGAGAAGTCGGAGTGCAACAGGCCGAAGTTGTCGTCCGATTGCGTCGAACCCGTGGCCTCGTCGCGGCCCGCGTGCCAGAACAGAGGTCCGGCGAAGGTCCACGACCGCCACTTCACGTACTCCTGCGCGAGCCAGTCCTTCTGGGTCGATTCCGAGACGCAGTTGCTGCAGGAGCCGGTGGCCGGACCGGTCTCGGTCCCCCAGATCTGCTTCGCGCCGTCGCCGTGGGCCACCATGATCTCGTAGAGGGTCTGCGTGTAGAGGAACGAGTTCCATTTCATCGCGCCCGGTGAATCGGTGAGTGGTGAGTACGGGACCGGTGCGTACGGGTGGTCGCCCAGCGCGTCGAAGAGTCCGGCGGCTCCGGCGAAGTACATGGCGTTGAGGAAGTTGACCGGGTGCTCGTAGTTCCCCGGCGTACCGAGATCGCCGAACGGCGCCATCCCTCCGCTGACGACGATGGAATCGCCGTCGACCGACTTCACTGCGTAGTACGCGTGGCGCAGGAGATCGACGTACCCGCGGGCGTCGGGGGCACCGGCCCAGAACGGCGGGTGGTTCGGTTCGTTCCAGATCTCCCACGCGCGGACATGCGTTCCCGCGGCACCACCCGCGTGGTAGCGCGCGACGGCCGCGGCCATGAACCGGCCGTAGGTGGCGGGATCCGTCGGTGGCGTCGTCGGGCCCCGACCGCCGTTCGCCCACCCCGGAGAGAAACTCACGACCGCGAGCACCTCGAGGCCGCGGCCCTCCGCGATGCGCGCCTGCGCGTCGAAGTTGGTCCAGTCCCACGAGTCCGGGCCACCGGCTTGCACGCCGTCCCAGTCCAGGTCGAGGCGCACCCAGTGCGCGCCGGTCTGCGCGAGACGACCGAGTTCGAGTTCCTGGTCCGCGGCGCTCCCCTGGCTGAACCCGGCGCTGGTCGAGATGCCGGCGGTCGACGCCACCCGGTACTTGCACCCGACGCCCGCGAAGAGGACGAGGATGGCGATCATCACCAACATTCGGGCGGGTGGTGCACTGCGGCGCATGACGTTCCATTCCTGCGGGAAGGCGCAACCTCAGCACCCCCGCCGAAGCGACGTCAACTCTGATCGGGCCTGAAACTCCGGGAGATCCGTTCCGGCCACGGACCGTGGGAACCCGACCGCGAGATGCGCCATCCGGGGTCGACCGCGCGCTCCTACAGTGCCCCGGATGGCACTGCGCAACGAGGAGCTCACCCGACTCCGCCGGCACCGGGTCCCGACCTGGTGGCGGGACGCCAAGCTCGGGATCTTCGTGCATTGGACCCCGGCGTCCGTGCCCGGTTTCGCACCGGTCGACGCCGAGATCGGCGACCTCCTGCAGTCGGACACGCCGGATGCGCTCGCCGCCTCGCCGTACTCGGAGTGGTACGAGAACTCGCTCCGCTTCCCGTCGAGCGCGGTCGCCCGGCACCACCGAGCCGTGTACGGCGATCGCCCCTACGACGCGTTCGCGCGCGACTGGGAAACCGGACTCGAGCAGTGGGATCCCGACGCGTGGGCTGCCCGTTTCGCGCGCACCGGGGCGCGCTATCTGGTGCTTGTCGCCAAGCACGCCGACGGCTACAGCTTGTGGCCCACCGGCGTCGGGCATCCTCACCGCGACCGTTGGCACTCCACCCGTGACGTCGTCGGCGAGTTGGCCGATGCAGTACGGCGGGCCGGGCTGCGCTTCGGCGTCTACTACTGCGGCGGACTCGATTGGAGCTTCGAACCGAGACCCATGGGATCGATGGGCAGCACGATCGCGTCGATCCCGCGCGGCGACTATCCCGCGTACGCCGAGGCGCAAGTGCGCGAACTCATCGAGCGGTACCGACCGAGCGTGCTGTGGAACGACGTCGCCTGGCCCGCGACGGGCGACCGACTCTGGCCTCTGCTCGCGCACTACTACGAGCATGTTCCCGACGGCGTGATCAACGACCGCTGGATGCCGTGGAGCCCGGCGCTGTCCCTTGCGCGCACAGCACTCGGGCGGCGGGCGATCGATGCCGGGTCCCGGCGCCAGGCCCGTCGCGACGGCGGCCTGCTCCCGCCGAAGCCACCCCACTTCGACGTGCGGACGCCGGAGTACCTCACCTTCGCCGACATCCAACGTGATCCTTCGGAGACCGTGCGCGGGATGGATCGCAGCTTCGGCTTCAACCGCAACTCCCGACCCGAGCACTTCATCGCGCAGACCGAGCTGGTGTGGACGCTGGTCGACATCGCCGCCAAGGGCGGGAACCTGTTGATCAACGTCGGCCCGCGCGGAATCGACGCGCAGATCCCCGCGGAGCAGACCGCCCGCCTCGAGTGGCTCGAGGACTGGCTCCGTCAACATTCCGAGGCGGTCATGGCGACGAGCCCTTGGGTCACGCCCGGGACCACGACGGTCGAGGGTCAGCCGGTGCGCTACACCGCCCGGGACGACGACGTCTACGCGTTCGTCCGGGGATTCGGCCGTGTCACCTTGTCGGACGTACTCGCGACTCGCACCACGCGGGTCTCCACCGTGGGTGGGTCCGCCCTCCCGTGGCAGGGCTCGCCCGGAGGTCTGGCCGTCGACATCCCGGCGCCGGGGCCGAGTGGGGTATCCGTCGCAGTCCTGCATCAGGTGGACGCGCTCGGCTAGCCGCGATTCCACTATTTTCCGGCCATGCGGATTCTCGTGCTGGGTGCAGGATTCGGCGGTCTCGAACTCACGACCCGCCTGTCGGACGAGTTCGGTGACGCGGCCGACGTGGTGCTCATCGACCGGAGCGACGGCTTCGTCTTCGGCTACTCGAAACTCGACGTGATGTTCGGCCGGACGACCGGCGACGCGGTGCGCCATCTGTATCGCGAGATCGTGAAGCCCGGGGTCACGTTCGTGCAGACCACGATCCGCTCGATCGACCCGGCCGCGAAGCGGGTCGAGACCGATGCCGGCACCTTCGACGGTGACATCCTCGTCATCGCGCTCGGGGCGGATCTCCACCCCGAGGCCACACCGGGACTCGTCGAGGCCGGCCACGAGTTCTACACGGTCGCCGGCGCGTTCGGCCTGCGCGACGTCTTGGAGAACTTCGAAGGCGGTCGCGTCATCGTCGGCGTCACGTCGACCCCGTTCAAGTGCCCCCCGGCGCCGAGCGAGACCGCGTTGTTGATGCACGACTTCCTCGTCGAGCGCGGCCTGCGTGACCGCTCGGAGGTCGCACTGGTGATACCACTCCCCATCCCGATCCCGCCGTCGCCGATCGCGTCAGCCGCGCTCGTCACCGCGTTCGCGGAACGGGACATCAGCTGGCACCCGCAACGACTCGTACGGGCGCTGAGCCCAGAGCGGAGGACCGCGATCCTGAGCGACGACACCGAGATGCCGTATGACCTGTTCCTCGGCATCCCTGTCCACCGCCCGCCGACGGTCGTCGCCGAATCGGGCATCACCGTCGACGGCTGGGTGCCGGTCGACCCGCTCACGCTCGAAACGCCGGTGCCGGGGGTCTTCGCCATCGGCGATGTCGCGACCGTGGGTACACCGAAGGCCGGTGTCTTCGCCGAGGGGCAGGCCGCGGTCGTGGCCGACCGGATCATCGCCCTGGTCCGGGGTGGCGATGCTTCCGCCGAGTACGACGGGCACGGCATGTGTTACCTCGAGTTCGGAAACGAGCAGGTGGCCATCGTCGACGTCACGTTCGTGAGCGGCCAGGCGCCGCGGGGCGACATGCACGGACCCTCGCCGGACCTCGTCGCCGACAAGGTCGAGTTCGGCAACACCCGGATCCGGCGCTGGTTCGGGAACGAGTGGCCGGTGGCGGCCGACTGACTGGGCCGGCCGAGCCACCCGACTATTGACAGTTGCGGTGACATAAGTTAGAACCAGTGCGAACCCGACGCCCTCCAACCAAGGAGCATGACCAATGGCGCCCGTGATCGGTGACGTGCTCATGGACTCACTGCAGCGGCGGATGCACACGATGCACTCGCTCTACTACCAGGCCGTGGGCAGCATGGACCTGGACCACGTGAACCACTTCGAGCGCGAGGGCGTGCTGCCCATCGCGTTCTCCCTTTTCCACTACACGAACATGCAGGACGCGTCCTTCATGCTCATCACCGGCGTCGCGCCGATCTGGAACGAGGACTGGCAGTCGAAGGTCCGCATGGCCATCGACGATCACGGCAAGCACCGCACCGTCGACGAGATGATCCACCAGCGCATCGGCGACTACGAGGCGTTCAAGGAGTACCAGCGGACCGTGTTCCAACGGACGGAGGACTACCTCGCCACGATGGACCCGAACGATGTGATGCGGGTCCTCATCACGCGTCCGTTCCCGCCCCAGGTGGCGAGCACGTACAGCGCGATGTGTGCGGGTCCCGAAGGCATCACGGTGCTCGACGGCTTCGAGTGCTGGCTGTACCAGCACGGCCTCCGGCACATGGGCGAGATCGAACTCGCGCGTGGGCTGGTCGGGCTCCAGGGCATGACGTCCTGACCGCTTGATGCAGGTTCTCCGCACCCCCGACGACCGGTTCGCCGACCTGGTCGACTACGACTTCGCGCCCCACTACCGCGAGGTCACGGCCGCCGACGGCACCGCACTCCGGTTCCACTTCGTCGACGAAGGTCCGCGCACCGCCGCGCCCGTACTGCTCCTCCACGGCAACCCGTCCTGGTCCTACCTCCACC
Source organism: Acidimicrobiia bacterium (assembly GCA_038250905.1). Classification (GTDB taxonomy): domain Bacteria; phylum Actinomycetota; class Acidimicrobiia; order IMCC26256; family JAENVU01; genus JAENVU01. Next base: position 16,854 of record JBBSBV010000004.1, on the reverse strand, counting down.
GGCACATGATCCGCGGATTGGTCGCGCGCGGTCACCGCGTCGTCGCCCTCGACCTCATGGGAATGGGCCGCTCCGACAAGCCCACCGAGCGGTCCGACTACACGATGGCGAACCACATCCACTGGATGAGCCAGTGGCTCGTCGCCGAGGACCTGACCGACGTCACGCTCTACTGCCAGGACTGGGGCGGGCTCACCGGCCTGCACCTCCTGCCCCTGCACCCCGAACGGTTCGCTCGGGTCATCGCGTCGAACACCGGTCTGCCGACGGGCGAGGGCGCGAACAAGTTCATGCAGCAGTGGCTCGAGTTCAGTCAGAGCGTGGACGAACTGCCGATCGGGGCGCTCGTCGACAGTGGCACGACCCGTGCGCTGACCGCCGACGAGCAGGCCGCCTACCTCGCGCCGTATCCCGACGGCTCGTACCAGACGAGTGCGCTGCATTTCCCGCTCCTGATCCCGGTGCAACCCGACAACCCGGGTGTACCGATCTGTCTCGCCACGTGGGAGTTCCTCACCACGTGGACGAAGCCGTTCCTCACCGTGTTCGGCTCCGAGGACGCGGTGTCGTTCAAACCCGGCGCGCACCTCAAGTTCCAGCGGAAGGTCCCGGGCGCGGCAGGGCAACCCCACCGGGTGATCGATGGCGCGAACCACTTCATCCAGGAGGACGCCCCCGACGCACTCGTCGAGATCATCGACACGTTCGTCCGAGCAGGAGCAACCACATGAACTCGTCGACCTCGCACGCGCGCACCCGGCGGGCACTCACGACCGTCGGCGGCGCGGTCCTGTTCGCAGCCCTCGCCGCGTGCGGTTCGTCCTCGTCGTCATCCTCCTCGACCACCGATACGAAGTCGGTGACGTCGAGCACCTCGAAACCGACCGCGGACGCGGCCGCGGGCCTGCACGGGAAGCGGTACTGCGAGGTGCTGCTCGTCACGCTGACCAACGGGTCCGGGACGGGTGACGTCTACAACAGCTTCCCGATGAACGAGTGTCCGCAAGCGCAGTGGGCCGCGCTGGATGCCGGGACCATTGCCAAGGACGCCGGGGTGCCGCTCGCGGTGTTGAACGGCCCGCGGTTCTGGCTCATGGACACCATCAAGAACTACGGGCCGCCCGACACCGTCAGCAAGACCTTCGGCGGCATCGAGATGACCAAGCGCGCCACCGTCGACATCGGTCCGGTGGCCACCGCGCGGGTGCCGTACATGACCCACGACGTGAACCGGTCGGTCGTGTTCAGCTTCCGGGCGGGGACGAGGATCTACGAACTCACCGCCGCCGACGGCACCAGCTACGTGATGCAGACGTGGAGCCAGCAGACCGATCCCACGCTCGACGAAGCGGGCCTGGCCACGTTGGGCTCGCGCCTCGCGCTCCCGGCCGGGTGGAAGTACAGCTCCCGCGTCCTGGATCAGCCGCTGGTCGTCAACACGCGCACCGAGCCCGGCCACGTGCTCCAGGACGAACTCGGCAACAGCTACTCGAAGCTGGCCGGCGCCTGAACCCTCAGCCGCGGTTGCCGCGCACGAGGCGACCCGGCCGCGCCCCCGTGTCCCGGTCCCGCTCGCGGGTCTGGACCCCGGCCACCATCGTCGCCACGTAGCCCTCGACCGGTTGGAGATAGCGCTGACCACCTGCGGGCAGGTCGGCGTGCAGGACCGGGCGGCGGACCACGAGCCGGTCGAGGTCGATCACGTTGAGGTCGGCACGCTGACCGACGGCGATGGTGCCCCGGTCGGTGAAGCCGTAGAGCGCCGCGGTGCGTCCGGTCTGCTGCTCCACCATGTACTCGAGTGGGATCGTCTCGCCGCGGACGCGATCACGCGTCCAGTGCGTGAGCTGGGTACTGGGACTCGAGCCGTCGCAGATCAGCTTCACGTGGGCACCGGCGTCGGCGAGACCGACCACGGTCGCAGGGTGCGTGATCATCTCGCGGACCGCATCGAGGTTGCCCTGCGTGTACCCGGCCGCGAGCAACGCGACGATGCCGCTCCCGTCACCGTCGGCAAGGAAGTCGTAGACCGCCTCGATCGGGGAGGTTCCCTGGGCCGCGGCCCGAGCGCCGATCGTGCTCGCCTCGGTAGGTTCGTAGTCGACGATCTCGTCGAGGGCGAAGAGGAACGCGGCCGCGCCCTGCATCACCTGGGCGAACATCTCCATCGAGCCGGCGTCGTCGGGTGCGAGATCCGACTCGGCCAGAATGCGCGCCTTCACCTCGGGGTCCCGCATCCGCGCCGCCTGCTCGGGGCGCGGGAGATGCGCGAGCTGGCGGTACGACGGGCGACCCATGAACGGGTGGTAACACCCGAGGCCGCCCAGGATCCCGACCGGACGCGACGCCACCTGCGGATACAACTGCGCGCCGGCCGCATTGCTCGTCACCGCGAAATCGAGGACCGCACGCCACGCTTCCGGGTCGTCGATGTGCTGCACCGTCGTGAACGTGATCTTCTGGCCCGTCGCCCGTGACACCTCGGCGAGCAGCCGCAGCTCCTCGTCCTGACTGAACCGCTCACCACCGAGTCCGGACAGCATCCCGAGCGACGACGACGTGATGGCCTCGAACACGCCACCCCCACCGTCGGCCATGCCGTGCACCAACTCGGTCAGCTCGACGTCACTGGCGAAGGTTCCGGGGACGGCCTCGCCGGTGATCGACCGATGGAAGATGGTCCGCGAGGTGGAGAACCCGACCGCACCCGCAGCGACCGCTTCCGCGGTCAGCGCGCGCATCCGGGCGATGTCGGCGTCCGTCGCGTCCTCGTTGTTCGAGCCGCGCTCGCGCATCACGTGGAACCGCAACGAACCGTGGGCCAGCTGGGCCGCGATGTCGAGTGCGTACCGGCGGGAGTCGAGGAAGTCGAGGTACTCCGGGAACGACTCCCACGCGCCCCATGGAACTCCTTCGTGCAGCGCGCTCCCGGGGATGTCCTCGACGCCTTCCATCAACTCGATGAGCGTCGCCTGCTCGCCCGGCGGGCACGGTGCGAAGCCGACGCCACAGTTGCCCATCACCAACGTGGTGACGCCGTTGCTGAACGACGGGTCGAGCTGGTCGTCCCAGGTGGCCTGGCCGTCGTAGTGCGTGTGCACGTCGACCCATCCGGGCGTGACGATCGCACCGTCGGCGTCGATGACCCGGGCGCCCTCCAAGCGGCCGCCGACGGCGGCGATCCGGCCGGCGTCCACGGCGATGTCACCGGAGAACCGGTCGGCGCCGGTCCCGTCCACGATCGTTCCCCCGCGAATCACCACGTCGTGCATCAGCAGTCCCCTTCGAGCCGATCGGTCCGACGAAGCGCCCATCATGGCGCACCCCTGCGCCGGCCGCCGTGGTTTGCCGTGCGGGGGTTCGGGGCACACCCCGGTGACGCAGCCCGAAGGGAACGACAACGTGTTGACTCGTTTGATCCGTAAGACCGTGGTGCTCGGACTCGCCGGGTACGGCGCCTACCGCCTCGCCGGACTCGTCCAGGCCCGGGTGCGTCCGGTGAAGGACCGCACCGCGGGCCATCTGCACGACGCGGCCGACCTGGCCCGCGTCGCGGCCGACGACATCGTGAGTGACGCAGTCGATGCCCGACTCGTGGCGAAAGACGCTGCGCAGGACGTCAGCGCGGAGTTGCACGACGCCGCGCACGAGATGAAGGCCGGGGCCGAGGCGATGGCCCAGGACCTGAAACACTCGGTCGCGCCTCCCGTCACCACCTGAGGCCCGGGCGCGCTACAGGTCGGGGCCCGTCGTCCGGAGCTTGTCGACGTCGGCCATGGCCCGGCGCAGGTCGGACAGCCAGGTGTCGGTGTGTTCCCCGACGAGTTTCACGCACCAGGCAAGGGCCTCGGATCGTGAGCGTGCGACGCCCGAATCGACCAGCGTGTCGAGCACCTGGCGTTCGTCCTGACGCAACCGGGTCATGACCGGCACGGCGAGATGGGCGAACTTCACCCGGGTCTCGCCGATCGAGGCGCCCCACCCGACCTTGCGTCCGTAGCGGGCCTCGGCCTCGGTGGCGATCTGCATCCGCGCCTCTCGGGTCTCCTCCCGGAACCGGGTGATCCGACCGAGCGCCGCCGCATCGGCCGCACTCCCGTCGGTAGTACCGGGATCGGGGGCGGTGAGTTCGCCGGCGACGATGATCTCCTCGCGGTCCACGTTCACGCTCGGCGTCCCGGTGAACCAGCCTTCGGGTAACCGACCGGCGAACCACGCCGGTGCGTCGTCGGCGGGGGGAAGATCGGCCTGCTGCCAACCTCCGGGCCGTCCGAGCCCCCGACCGCCGCCGCCCGGACCGCGCCGCCGACCCCTCGGGCCCTCACCGCGGCCGCGTCGGCCACCGTCCGAGCCCGGTTCTCTTGCTCTCTTGTCGTCTTTCATTGCTTCTTCCTTTGCGTTGATTACTTGATTACAAGCATACAACATCCAGGAGGAGGCAATATTCCCGACCCGCGGGACGTCGGGGATCTACGGATGCGACGGGCTGGGCGGAGCGCCGGTGATCTCGATCGCCGCCTCGTCGACGAAGCACCAGATCCACTCCTCCCCCGGCTCGAAGCTCTGGACCACCGGATGGGACGAGGAGCCGAAGTGGGCGGTCGCGTGGCGTCCCGGCGAGCTGTCACAGCAACCGATGTGGCCGCACGCGAGGCACCGGCGGAGGTGCAGCCAGTGCCCTCCGGTCGCCAGGCACTCCACGCAACCAGCGCCGCTCGCGGCGGCGTCGGTGTCCACGTCTTCCAGGTGTTCACACGTCATGGTCGGCTCCTGTTCGTCGGATGGATTCGATCGCGGCGGTCCGTCCCGGCTGCTTTCAGGCCACGGACGCACCGAAAGCGTCGTAGGGCCCACCTTCGGCGGCGGCGAGCGCGCGACCCGCGGCGGCCTGGAACTCGCTGATGCCACCGGGCTCCCACGGCCCGACGGATCCGGCGGTAATCGCGCTCGGCGACTTCGGGGTCACGCCGAAGTGTGCCCGCGCCGCGTCGACGTCGAGCGCGGCGATCGCGAACCAGTCGACCCGGAGGAAGTCGATGCTGCCTTCGCACCGGGCACCGCGGCGCATGGCGTCCGCGACGCGGGCCGCCATGCCTTCGTGCCCCAGATGCCCGGCGTCGGACTCGAACAGCCCGGCACCGCGGCTGAGATAGCCGGTCTCGAAGAGCGAGATGACCATCGCGAGCAACGAGAAGGCATGAGGGTCGTCGTTGGCCCGTGCGATGAACGCGAAGACCTCGAGTTCGGACTCGACGGTCGTACCGAAGTCGGCCAGCACGTGCACCCAGTCGTGTTGCGCGAGGAGCGGCGGCGCGGAGCCGGGTCGCCCGGGATACGCGAATCCGCGTGCTTGGTAGAACTCGGTGATCCGGCGTCCGAGTGTGCCCGGGGGCAGCGTCTCGAGAGCACACCACCGCGCCGCGAGTTCGGGATCGTGGAGTGCGAGGTCCCACGGTGTCGCGAGTCCGGTCGACGTGTGCAGCGCTTCGCCGTCCGTCGCGGTCCAGTCGGTGAGGTAACCGTTGCGCTCGAAGTCGATGGCCGCCAACTCGAAGCTGCCTTCGGCGAACCCGTGCGCGACGTGGACCATGCCGTCCTCGACCTCGACTTCCCTCGCGAACGCGTCGATGCGATCGGCCACCGCCAACGGGAGCGGACGCACCACGAGCGCGGCGAGCACCATCAACTGCACGATGCGCGACCGGAACACGAGATCGCGGTCGGCCAGGCACGCGGCGAACTCGGCGGCGGTCATCGGTTCGCCGTCGAGCACCGCGTCGTGATCGGTCATGGCGTGGAACACGGCACTGATGAGGACGCGCTGGATCTCGGAGAGGCCGTCGGCGTCGGCGACCGCGCTGACGACGCCTCGGCTGAGCGCGATCACCTCGGACTCGCTGGGCGGTTCGAGGTTCATGTGGTCGGGCGTCGGGAGGGGAACCGACATCGGACGTTCCTTCGGAAAGGGAGACGAGCGGCCAGTGCAACCGTTCGCCGGCGACGCTATTCCCCCGGGTCGGGGGCGCGCCCGCGCATCGCGCCCGCTCCGTGCGGACCGGCGAAGTTCGCGCCGGGCACCGACGTCGGACGCCGGGGGAACTCGGGGGATCCGTCGGCCGTGAGGTCGACGACGGAATCCTGAGCCGCGGCCCGGGCGAGCAGAGAAGGATCGACGCTGCCGCCGATCACCGTGGGTGGGGCAGGAAGCGAATCGTCGCCATCGACCACTTCGGGCCGGTGCGATGCCTCGAGCGCCGGCGCCGACGACGCGATCACCATGGTGAGGAGTTCGATGGCACGGTCGAGCCGATCGTGGTGGGCGCGGTCCTCCTCGTTCTGCACCCGGAGTTGATCGGTGACGGTGGTGACGTGGGCCAGCGCCCCTATCAGCTCGATGTCACGGCGGGCGAGCTCCTGGTGGAGATCAGCGAGCTGCGTGTGCAGACCGCTCAGTTCGTTCCGCAGCGTGTCGACCTCGAGTTGGGTGGTTTCGGCTTGGACCACGGCAAGATCGAGCGCGCGAGTTCGCTGACTCTTCCAGGCCACCGCTACCTCCTCCTTTCGGGCGTGATCGCTTCACGGTAAACGGGCGAAGGGCTCAGATGGTGGAATTCGATCGTCGCCGCCCGAGTTCGGTCAGGTCGACACCGGCGGCGTCACCAGCCCGGCGGCGGCTGCGAGCTCCGCCCGGGCCCGGCCGAGAGAACACTCCACCAGCACCGTGAGGAGCTCCTTCACCGTCGCACGCTCCCGGGCGTCGTACATCTCGATCGGGACGTCGTCGCCGACCGCGACCGCCTCGCGGACCTGCTCCGCAGTGTGCAACTGCACCCCGTCGAAACAGTTGATCCCGATGACGAACGGAAGATTGCGCTGTTCGAAGTAACTGATCGCCGGGAAGGACTCGGCGAGGCGACGGGTGTCGACCACGACGATCGCGCCGACAGCACCACGCGCCAGTTCGTCCCACATGAACGAGAAGCGCTCCTGGCCCGGAGTGCCGAACAGATACAGCACCAGGTCGTCCGCGAGGGTGATGCGCCCGAAGTCGAGCGCCGCCGTCGTCTCGGTCTTGTTCGGCGTGAGGTCGGCACAGTCGACGTCGGCGCCGACCTCGGTCATCGCCGCATCGGTCGAGAGCGGCTCGATCTCGGAGATGGCCCCGACCGTGGTCGTCTTGCCCACCCCGAACCCGCCGGCCACGACGATCTTGAGTGCGAGCGGCGCGCGCCGCGGCTCAGAGGGCTCGGACACCATCGAGCAACCTTTCGAGCAGTTGGACACGGTCCTCGGGTTCGCTGCTCGCGGTCACCCCGACGGAGAGCACACGCGCCGCCGCGAGATCGCCGACGAGGACCCGCACGACCCCGACCGGTAACCGCAGGTGGGTCGCGATCTCGATGATCGAGTACGGGATGCGACAGAGGTCGACGATCGAAACCACTTCGGGGGCAGCACCCGGCGGCAGGGGAACCCGTTCGCTCACGACCACGGCTTCGAGCGGCAGATCGCTCCCGCCGAGCGTACGACCGCCCGTGAGCACGTACGGCCGCGTCAGGCCCGGCTCGGACTCGAGCGCGTCGGTCATGCCATCACCGATGTTCGTGACTGGCCCAACGTCAGTGCGTACCGCGCGATCACGGTCATCCCGGCAACACTCCGCGCAGATCGGCCACCAACTGCGGCGTGAGCGCAGTCCCGGCGCGGTCGGCGAGCATCGCCATCTCGTATGCGACGAGTCCGATGTCGCACGGGCGGGTGGCGACGACCGCGAGTGCCGAACCGTCCGAGATCCCCATCACGACGATCAACGCGTGTTCGAGTTCGACGATGATCTCGTGCACTCCGCCTGCCTTCATGGGCGTACTCGCCCCGCGCGCCACGCTCAGGAGACCGGCGGCGACCGCACCGAGGCGATCGCCGGTGGCCCGGTCGACGTTCGCCGAGAGCGCAATCAGCAGACCGTCGGAGGAGACGACGGCGGACTCCCGAATCCCGGGGACCCGCTCCACCAGGCTGCTCAGCAGGAAGCCGAGGTCGTTGTTCGCGGTCACGATCCCTCCTCCGGGTTCTCGTCACCGGGTCGGGAACCGGCCCGGCGGCGGCCGGCTTCGTAGCGGGCCACCAACTCGAAGACTGCTTCCGGCGACCGGCTGGGCGGCGGGCCGACGGTCTCGGGTGATTCCGGCACCCCGCTCGTCGGCTGGCTCCGGCGGGGCAGTCCGGCCGGCGTGGTGTCCGCCCCCTCGGCGACGACGCCGGCCGGCTGCTCCCGAACGGCTCCGACTGCGGCCGCGACCGGCGTATCCGGCTCCGCTTCCGCGGCGACGAGGTCAACCGAGGCCGGCGCCTCGACCGGGGCGGTCGCGTCGGTGGTCGGGTCCGCCACGAGCGCGGTCGGTATGGAGACGACCGCCGCGGTCCCGACATCCGGCGCACTCTGCAGCCGGACGCCCGCACCGATGCGGTGCGCGAGGCGGGCGACGACGACGAGACCCAGCGACCGGGACAGCACCAGGCCCGGCGGCGGCGGATCCTCGAGGAGCGCGTTCAACTCCTGCATCCGGTCGGCGGGGATGCCGATGCCCTGGTCGGAGATCGTCAGTTCGATGCCGGACGCGACGGTCCTCGCCATGAGGACCACGCGCGATGCGGGCGTGGAGAACGACGCGGCGTTCTCGAGCAACTCCGAGAGCAGGTGCGCGAGGTCGGTGGTGGCGTACCCGACGATTTCGACCTGCGCCGGGATCCCCGCGGTGTCGATGCGTTGGAAGTCAGTTGTCTCCGAGACGGCGCCCCGGATCACATCGAGCAGCGGGAGTGACGCGCGCCCACCGGTCCGTTCGTCGACGCCAGCCAGCACGAGCAGGCTGTCCGAGTTGCGCCGCATCCGGGTCGCGAGGTGGTCGAGGGTGAACAACGCGCCCAAGCGATCCGGGTCACGCTCCTCCTGCTCCAGCTCCTCGACCAGTGCCAGCTGCCGGGTCAGCAGCGGTTGGTTCCGTCGGGCCAGGTTCACGTACAGATCGGAGATTCCGGTGCGCACCGTCTCGCGCTGGAGGTCGGCGACCTTCACCGTCGTGCGCTCGACGTCGTTGAAGGCCTTCGCGAGGGCACCGAGTTCGTCGCGCGACTTCACCACGATCGGCGTGATCGTCGGTGACGGCGCCTTGGGATCGTGGAGCGCGTCGACGAGCGCCGGGAGCTGACGGGTCGCCACGTCGTGCGCGTTGTCGGCCAGTTGGCGCAAGGGTCGCGTCGTCGCCCGCGCGATCACGAAGGCCAGACCGGCGGCCAGGAGCAGAACCGCGATCGAACCGACGCCGACCGCGGTCAGGTTCGACCGCGCGTCGTCGCGGCGCTGCTGGAGGTCGCGGTCGATCCCGGCCGTGATCCGGGCGCCGATCGCCTGCCAGCCACGGAGTTGGGTCGACGCGGTGGCGTACCACTCGGTGGCGGTCAAACCCGTGGGCAGCTCGCCGCCGGACAGCGCCGGTGCCCGGCGTTGCTTCACCTGGTCCGTTGCCCCTCGGAACGCATCGGTTCCGGTCTGCACCGCGGCGCGGGTGTTCGCCCGACCCTGGGTCTCCAACTCGGTGCGCGCCGCGTTCTGGGTGGTCACCGCGGCGACCAGATCCGAGACCAGCGCGTCGGGCAGCGCGCCACGGGCGAGCGCGACCGTGAGAATCGACCGCTCGTCGGCGAGAGCGCTCTCGAGCCGACCGAGGGTGGCTTCGTCCCGGAACATGATCGCGGCCGCGGCGCTCTGTGGCGACGCGGCGAACGCGTCGAGGATCCCCGTCGTGGTCTGTGCGATGCCCCGGAAGTTGCCGAGGATGGACGAATCGGGGCTGAACCGGAGATCGATGAACTGCCGCTGCTGACCGAGGAGTGCGACCGTCTCCCGCAGGTCGTGGATGCCGCGCGAAGCGGTCGGCGCCGCGGCATCGGCCGCATCCCGCTCGGCTGCCGCGAGTGGACGCACGGCCCGATCCGTCGCGCGTCGGGCCACCGTCAGACGTTCGCGCACCGTCGGGTCACCGCTCGCGACCCACCATGCGGACAGCGAACCCTCGTCATCGATGCGATCGAGGAACGCGTGCACCCGTGCGGCAGGTCCGGCCTGGTCGTGCGCTTGCGTATTCGCGTTGAGATCGTGGATCCGCGTCCGCAGCCCGGGCACCGTCACGACGAGGGCGGCGACCATCGGGATGGCGACGATCAACATCAACTTGGTGCGGAACCGCAGGTTGCGCAGCACTCGGATCTCCTTACAGATGGCGGAAGTCGCGACGGAGGTGCAGCCAACCGTCGCTGGGACACGCGAAACCGCGTGCCGGGTAGACGCGGCGGAACTCGCCGCCGGTCACCCGGAGATAGGCAAAGCAAGAACTCGTGAGTCCGGCACCCGGATCGGCGGGCACCTGGATGCCGTTGCCGTCCCACGCGTGCACCGATCGCAACTGCCCGAGGAGCGTGCTCCGGTCCAGATGTGCCGATGCCCGACGGGCGGCTTCGGCGAACAGCAGACCCGACGACCAACTGCGGGCGCCAAGGGTCGTGGGACTCGCCCCGGGAACCGTGCGGCCCAACCAATCGGTGTAGCGGCGCAGCTCCGGCGACGAAGCCGCCTCGTCGAAGGGTGTCGTCTGGGTCGCCACGTAGGTGCCTTCGGCCGCGGCGCCGGCCTGCTGCAGGTACGCCGGGTCGTAGGCGAGCGTCCCGGCATCGACGACTTCGGGCATCGCGTGTTTCGCCGCGAGTGCGGTCTGGATCGTCGCCAGGTCCGACACCCGCGCCTGCACCGCGAGATACCGGACCTTCCGCTGCTGCAGGTTGGTGACCAGGTGGTCGATGTCGGCCGAGCTGAACAACGCCGGGATCGGGTCGATGCTGGTGTAGCGGTACCCGATCTGGCGGGTCGCCGCGATCTCGCGGGTCGCGCGCAACGCCGTGACGCCCACGTTGAGGTAGGCCATCCCGGCGCTGCGCGTGGCGGCGGGGTGTTCGGCGGCGAGGTACCGCTGCGGGCCGACGAGGTACTGGTTCTGTGGGTTCGGGAGCGGCGCGACCACGGTCGGCACCCGCTCGTGGGCCGGTTCGAGCACCACTGCCGGTACATCGGGGATCCCACAGTCGGACTCGATGTCGGCGCCGTCACCATCGAACGCCGAAGCCGAACCGACCACCGCGAAGACCGCTCCGCACGAGTTCGTGATCGCGATGCGATGGCTGAAGACGTTGGTGTCGAAGAGTCGAACGTCGAGGCGTCGGCCCGCGATTCCGCCCTCGGAGTTGCAGAACGCGGCGAAAGCCTGCATCGCCTCCCACGCCGGAAGGAACTGCGCGCGGATACCGGTGACGTCGGCGACCACCCCGACGGTCACCGCGTCCGCGGTGACTCCGATCTCGTCGGAGGGCGTCGGGGTGCCGGGACCGCACGGTTCGACGTGCGGCGCATGCTTCGCAGCCACCGTCGGCTCGGCGGCGCGCGGAGGTGCCGTCGCCGTGCTCCCACATGCCGCCGCGACCAGGGCGCAGGAGAGGAGCGCGACGCCGTAACGCGCCCGCTTCGCGCGCTGTGTGCACATCGGCGTTCCGCACCTTCCTCGCCATCGCCCGTCCGGGGACAGGAGCTCCGCCTGGCGTAGCACTCCGAGTGACCCATCCTTCCGGATGAGTCGGACAACTGCCAGAAATCTGGGTCAATTTCGCACACGATAGCCACGCAGCGTGAATGTCGGAAGGGCTCGAAGCGGAAAAGGTTGCGTTTCTCCCTCGGGCACCCAGGTGCCGGGGCAGATCCAGAGCGGAGGGCCCTCGGACCCGCGACGCCGGCGAACCGATTGCGGATCGGACCACCCCGATACCGTCGGACGATGCCGACCATCGATGACGCCGCGGGCCTGGCGGCCGAGCTTCCCGAGGTGACCGAGGGTGAGCGTCACGGCCGGCGCACCTGGTCCGTGGCCGGTCAGGCGTTCGCCTGGGAGCGACCCTTCAGCAAGGCGGACATCAAACGTTTCGGCGACGAGACTCGGCCCGACGGTCCGATCCTGGCGGTCGCCGTCGAGGACCTCGACGAGAAGGAGGCCGTGCTCGCGGCCGGGACTCCCGGCCTGTTCACGATCCCGCACTTCGACGGCTACGCCGCGGTGCTCGTCCAGTTGCGACGGGTCGGGAAACGGGCGCTCCGGGAAGCGATCGTCGACGCGTGGCTCGCGGTGGCCCCGCCGGCCCTCGCCGAGGAGTTCGTCGGGCGCTGAGTCGCCTCGACGGTCATCGCGCGTGCAACGCCGCCATCACCTCGACGATCGATGCGTGGTCGGTGCTGTCGGCATCGAGGTGCTCGTACCGCGACCGGTCACCGGCACCGATCACGAAGGTCGCGCCGATCTGACGGACGCGCGCCCCCGCCTTGTGCACGTGGTACCCGCGCTTGGATGTCTCCCGGGTCGTCTTCCACGTCCGGGGGTGAAGCAACTGGAACCAGCTCGCGGTCCGCAGCGATGCCGCACGCGCCGCCTCGGCGTCGTCGTCGACCAGGACGAGGAACGGGATCTGCTCCTCCCGCACGAATGCATCGGCGTACCGCTGGTCGCCCGTGCCCACCGCGACCACATCGGCACCGAGGTGGGTGATCTCGTCGTAGCGCTCACGCAACTGCGCGGCATGCTCACGGCAATGCAGTCAACCGAAATGGCGGAGGAACACGAGCACGATCGGCCGGTCCCGCCAGAGATCGCCGAGCAAATGCGGTTCGCCACTGCTGTCGGCCAACGAGACGGACGCGAGAGCAGGCAGTTCCATCTCCCTGACGCTACTGCTGCTCGTCGAGTCTCCGAGCCAGTTCTGACGACAGGGTGCCGCCGGCCCAGCCGACATCACTGCGGATCTCGTCGGGGCTCCGCGCACCGACCACGACCGAGGTGACCGCCGGGTGGGCCATCACGAACTGCAAGGCGGCCGACGGCAGCGCGACGCCGAAGCGATCGCACTCCCGCGCCAGGACCGCGGCCCGCGCGACGACCGCCGCGGGCGCCGGTTCGTAGTCGAACGTCGCGTCTGCCGAGGCCGAAGCGAGGATCCCGCTGTTGAACACGCCGCCGAGGATCACGCCGACCCCGGCCTCCCCGCACGAGTCCACGAACCCTTCGCCCGATCGGTCGAGCAACGAGTAACGACCGGCGAGCAGCACACAATCGAGGTCGACCCGGGCGACGAACCGGCTCAGCATCTCGTGCTGGTTCATTCCGGCCCCGATCGCACGCACCATGCCCTGGTCGCGCAGCTCCACGAGCGCGGGGAATGCACCGTCGAGCGCCTGCTGCTCGTGATCGTCGGGGTCGTGCACGAGCACCACATCGATCCGGTCGAGCCCGAGTCGTTCGAGGCTCTCGTCCACCGAACGCAGCACACCGTCCCTCGAGTAGTCGAACCGCGGTGCGAGACCCGGTGGGACACGGAAGATCCCGGGATCGAAGTCGGGATCCTGGCGCAGGAGCCGACCCACCTTGGTCGACAGTACGAACGAATCGCGCGGTCGGGTCGCCAGCGCGCGGCCCAGCCGCCGCTCGGACAGCCCGAGTCCGTAGAGGGGGGCAGTGTCGAAGTACCGGACGCCTGCGTCCCAGGCGGCATCGACGGTGGCGGTCGCGTCGGCGTCCGAGAGCGCGGTGAACAGGTTGCCGAGCGGCGCACAGCCCAGTCCGACCCGCGTGACCTCGACCGTTGTCGTGCCGAGCCGAGCGGTGGGGATCACTGCCACTCGGAACCGGTCGGCCAGGTCAGCGCGGCATAGGACTCGGCGAACATGTCGATGGAGTATCCCGGCGCGTCGGGCACGCGGTAGCGCCCGTCGCGAATCAGGGCGGGATGCAGGTAGTGCTCGTGGAGGTGGTCCGCGAACTCCGTGGTGCGATCCTCGAGCGATCCGGACACGCACACGTAGTCGATGATCGAGAGGTGTTGGACGTACTCGCAGAGTCCGAGTCCACCGGCATGGGGACACACCGGCATCCCGAACTCGGCGGCGAGCAGCAGTACTGCGAGGACTTCGTTCACCCCGCCGAGGCGGCACGCGTCGATCTGGACGTAGTCCACCGCCTCGGCCTGGAGCAGTTGCTTGAAGACGACGCGATTGGCCGCGTGCTCACCCGTCGCGACGCCGACCGGGGCGACCGCGCGCCGGATCGCGGCGTGGCCGAGGACGTCGTCGGGGCTGGTGGGCTCCTCGATCCACCGGAGGTGGAACGGCTCGAGGTGTCGCATCCAGTCGATCGCCTGCTGCACGTCCCACACCTGGTTCGCGTCGGCCATGAGCGGCAGGTCGCCGATCTCCTCCCGCATCACTTCGCACCGGCGGATGTCGGACGCGACGTCCACCCCCACCTTGGTCTTGAAGCACCGCCATCCGTCGGCGAGCGCAGCGCGCGTGAGGTCCCGCACCTTCGACTCGGGGTAGCCGAGCCACCCGGCCGACGTCAGGTACGCAGGGTAGCCGTCGCGGCGCAACTCCGCGATCCGAGCGGCCTTCGACGGTGCCCACGCCCGCACGAGGTCGAGGGCCCGATCGCGATCGAGCGCGTCGGTCAGGTACCGGAAGTCGACGAGTCCGACGAACTCTTCGGGCGACAGGTCGGCCACCAGTTGCCAGAGCGGCTTGCCCGCAGACTTTGCGCTCAGGTCCCACACCGCGTTGACGATCGCCGCCGTCGCCAGGTGGATGAGTCCCTTTTCGGGACCGAGCCAGCGCAGCTGGCTGTGGTTCGTGAGCCGGCGCCACATCCCTGCCGAATCGACGAGCAGTTCCTCGACCTCGCGCCCCACGACCATGGGCGCGAGTAACTCGATCGCGGCGCAGCACAGGTCGTTGCCCGCACCGATGGTGAAGGTCATGCCGACGCCTTCGTGTTCACCGTCGGTCTCCAGGAACACGTAGGCCCCGGAGTAGTCGGGGTCGGTGTGGACCGCGTCCGATCCGGCCAGGGTGCGCGAGGTCGGCGCGCGCACGTCGAGGGTCCGCACTCCGGTGATCCGCGTCATGGCGTCGCACAGTAAACAGCCGCCCGCCGACGCGCCACGACAGCCGACCCACGGGCCATGATGACGACCGCGCCCGCGGGTGGCGGGCGGAGAAACGTGGGAGCGCACATGGCGAACCGGGTGATCGTGGTGACCGGGGCGAGCGGGGGTATCGGGACCGCCATCGGCAATGCGTTCACCGCCCTCGGCGACACGGTGATCGGACTCGATCTCCTCGACGGTTTCGACGTGACCGACCCGGCCGCCTGCGCGGAGTCCGCCGACCGCATCCAGCGCGAGCACGGGCGCGTCGACGTGCTGTGCAACAACGCAGGCATCAGCGCGGTGGGTGACGTGGTGCAGTCGACGCCCGAGGAATGGGACCGCGTCTTCGCGGTGAACGTCTTCGGTACCGCGAACATGAGTCGCGCGTTCCTCCCGGCGATGCGGACCGCGGGGGCCGGCGCAGTCGTCAACACCTGCTCGGTCGTGGCATCCGTCGGCCTCGTGGAGCGCGCGGTCTACGGCGCGTCCAAGGGTGCCGTGCTCGCACTCACCAAGGCGATGGCAGCCGACGAGATCGCGTACGGCATCCGCGTCAACTGCGTCTCCCCGGGCACGGTCTGGAGTCCGTGGGTGGAACGACTGGTGCAGACCACTCCCGATCCCGAGGCCACCACCGAATCCCTGCGGGCCCGCCAGCCACTAGGACGCATGGTGTCGTGCGAGGAGGTTGCGGCCGCGGTCGTCTACCTCGCTGCACCCACCACGTTCACGACCGGCGCCGACTTCCTGCTCGACGGCGGGATCACCGGCGTGCGGATCGTGAAGGGATGAGCGACGGGCCATTGCGGGTCGCGCTGGTCGGCGGCCCGATGTACGACCACCTGTACGCGCGTCTGCAGGCCCACGACATCGAGGTCGTGATCCACGCCGACCACCCCACCCTGAACCGCCGCGTCGCCGAGATGCTCGCCCGCGGTGAACGCCTCGACGTGCTCGCCACCCACTCCAAGTACGCGCCATCGCAAGCACGCTGGCTCCACGATCTCGACGATCTGCTGGCCCCGGAGGCACTCACCCCGCTCGCGCCGCGCGCGGTGGACCTGTGCCGCTTCGACGGCGCCCTGCTCAGCGCACCTCGACTCGTCGACGTTCGCGTCATGTGGGTCCGCACCGATCGGGTCGCGACCGCGCCCGACACGTGGACCGAGCTGCTCGACTCCGACATCGCCTTCGGGTTCCCGGGCCGCGAGTCGGGTCTGTTCGGGACGTTCTTCGAACTCGTCGTCGGCGCGGGCGGCGCCCTGTTCGACACCGAACTGCAGCCGACCATGGCGACCCCGGAGTCAGAGTGGGCGATCGAGGTGTTGCGCCGGCTCGCGTCCCGTGCGCCGGCCGATCTCCCCGACTGGCACTACGACGGGGTCGACGCGGCGTTGCTCGACGGTCGCGTCGACGCGGCGGCGGCCTGGCCGGGCGGCTGGGGCGCAATCCGGGACTCCGACCACGCCGCTGACCTCGCGCCGTTCCTCTACCCGGCCGGGTCCGTGCGGCGCGTCTCGTATTCGGGCTGTCACTCCTGGGCGATCCCCACCACGTGTGGCGACGTCGACCGTGCCGCGGGGCTCGTCACCGACCTCCTCGGCGCCGAGGCACAGGCACTCGACGCGTCGGGCGGGAACCTGTGTGCCCACGTCGCCGCGTTGGCCGCGGTGCCGTCCGAGGGTGCCACCGATCGCCGCCGGCTCGAACTCACGCGCGCGACGATCGAGGACGGCATGATCACGTATCCCCCGCTCGCTCACTTCCCCGAGATCGAGGATGCGG